>NZ_CP155071.1:2400000-3000000 GCF_039621855.1 Erwinia sp. HDF1-3R
CAGGTGATTATGTTTTTCTTTTGCTGGATCTTTGGTGTCGTGCATTATGGGTGACATTCCAACAATTTTAACACCTTCCAACAGCATGTTAAAATATTCAACCTCCTGGCCGGCATCATTGATATTATACCATCTAATTTCAGCTGACATGAGTGTCTGACCGGTTGCAACGGCTTTGTACAAATAAGGGGAAGATGAATCAAATTCTTTTTGAAGGATTACTGAAGAATGTTTTCTGGTTCCGGTCACTTTCCCTGTCATAGCATCTGTTGGTAAACTGAGATTATGCGAAAATCCGTTTATTTCGATGCTACCTTCTCTGTCCTTCACGTCAACGGAACCTCTGATATCAGCTCCGCCGTCATCTTTCAACCACATATATGCTGGTATTGCCATTCTATTAATTTCCTTTTAATAAAAGTGTAATTTATTCCATAAGCGCTTTTGGTCTTCCGCCGTTTTTCACTCTGGCCCGCGCAGCCTGAAGTCCGGCCTGGGTTCTTTCCCGTGTCAAATTACGCTCAAATTCAGCCAGTGCCCCAAAAAGATGAAATGTCAGCATACCGGATCTGGAGGTGATATCAATGGATCCCCGAAGGCTTTTAAGCCGATATTATTCGACTCCAGCAACTTGACCATTTCAATCAGGTCATTTTGCGAACGAATCAGACGATTCACTCGCCAGATAACCTGGTATCTCCGGGACGGGTAAATTGTAATATAGCCTGAAATGATTTCACCCACATAGGGTTAAAATGGATCGTTATGTGCGCCCTTATCGAAGCGGGCTGTCAGCCTGAGAATGCAGCATGTATGCTAGTCTGTACTGAATCTGACCTGAGATAAAGGTAGCCCGACCATGAAAAAGATAGGCTTTTTGTCATTCGGCCACTGGACGCCCTCGGCGCAGTCGGCAACGCGTTCAGCAGCGGATGCGCTGCTCCAGTCCATCGACCTTGCCGTGGCCGCCGAAGAGCTGGGCGCGGACGGGGCTTATTTCCGCGTGCATCACTTTGCCCGCCAGCTTAGCGCGCCATTCCCGCTACTTGCGGCGGTGGCGGCCAGGACGAAGCGTATCGAGATTGGCACCGGCGTTATTGATATGCGCTACGAAAACCCGCTCTATATGGCGGAAGATGCGGGCGTGGCTGACCTGATCAGCGGAGGCCGGTTGCAGCTGGGGCTGAGCCGCGGTTCGCCGGAACAGGTTGTCGACGGCTGGCGTTATTTCGGTTTTGAGCCGCAGCAGGGTGAAAACGACGCGCAGATGGGCCGCAGGCACACCGAGGAGCTGCTGGAGGTGCTGCGTGGAGAGGGCTTTGCCAAACCCAATCCGCAGCCGATGTTTCCTAATCCGCCCGGATTACTGCGCCCGGAACCCTGGTCCGACGGGCTGCGCGAACGTATCTGGTGGGGATCCGGCTCCGATGCTACCGCCGTATGGGCCGCAAAGCTGGGGATGAATCTGCAAAGCTCCACGCTGAAAGACGATGAAACCGGTGAGCCGTTCCATATTCAGCAGGCCAGGCAGATCCGCGCTTACCGGGCAGCGTGGAAAGAGGCGGGTCATCAACGCGAGCCGCGGGTGTCGGTCAGCCGCAGTATTTTTGCGCTGATAAACAGCACCGATCGCGCCTATTTTGGATCCAGCCGGGAGGGCGGCGATCAGATAGGCTATCTGGATGAGAATACGCGGGCTATTTTTGGCCGTAGCTATGCAGCCGAGCCGGAAGCACTGATCGCCCAGCTGGCAAAGGATGAAGCGATTGCCGAGTCGGATACTCTGCTGTTGACTATCCCTAATCAGCTCGGCGTTGACTACTGTGCTCACGTGATGGAAGCCATTCTGACGCACGTCGCACCCGCGCTGGGCTGGCGCGAGTAAAAGAGCAGGGCGCCATCTGTTTCTCACCCAGCCAGCTTCGCAAGGAGCAGGGCGCCGGTCAGTTTCCCACCTTGCCGTGTTCGGTCTGTTCCGAGGTGGAGAAGCCAGTGGTGCCCTGAGCATGCTCACCGGCTCCGGACACCCTTTGTAACTGGATCGTTTGCCCTTTTTCCCATGCATCGGCTCCAGTGACGATGGGATGAGCCTGAATATCACTGCGCTGCTGGCGGATCTTCCGGGTATCCGTATCGAAGCGACGATCCCTGTCGGCAAGCAGTTTAGGATCCAGCTGCCCGTCGGCGGTAAAGCCCATCATCAGGGACGGAATGCCAAGCGGCAGCGTTTTGTCCCGATCGGTATGCCAGGTGTGCCAGGTTTTGCCGTAGGTATTTACCAGCTTTTTCATCAGTGAATTTTCAGCCGCCTCGGGCAGGCCGGGTGCAATCAGACTGCCGGATTTGACCTCGTAGCGATGACTGTGCCACAGCTTTTTCTCCTCGGGCGGCAGGCCCGCAAAGAGTTTTTCGCTGATAATGTATTCCACGCCCATCAAATGGGCATCACGCGTATTCCCGTCGTAGATAACCGCCTGCATTACATCGTCATTGAGCACGGTGACGTAATGATGCGCTTCCATCTGACCATTTTTGTCGCCGTTATAAAAATGAAAGCCGTCAAGGTAAGCATTGATCGCGTCAACGGGCGGGCGGGACTGCATCAACGCTGCGCCTTTATCCAGCACCTCCAGCTTAGTGGATTCTGGGTTTCCTGGCGCGTGAACCTTAGGCGGCGTATTGCCCCCGCCGCAGCCGGTCAGTATCAGCAGCGAACTGAACAGGGCAGCGCAGGATAACGTGGCAGGTTTTCTGAGGGGGGGAGCAATTGTTACGCGTGTTGGTGCGGAAAGGGGGATAATGTTATTAAGATCGGGCATCGTAATTCCTCTTACAGGCGTACCGCCGCTAAATTTGCTGTAAGTGTAACGGCGGTGAGGAATTGTGCACCCGCAGTAGGGGATTTATGCGCGTCCGGTCATATTAGGGGTTTGAGGCCCAACCGTACGTTTTCGTACGGTTGGGCCTCAAACCCCGATAAACAGGCACATGTGGTATCCAACCAGCACGGAAAAGATGCTGGCTCTGCCCCGTCTCACGTGAACGCATCACGCACCTGATAAAGTGAGTTTCAAGGCAGTGGCTGCGGAGATGTGTGATTGATGGTCTGGCACATTCTCCCACAAAATCAGAATAAAAAAACCAACGGTCTGACGCTGGTCGCTACGCTCCTGGTTGTGGTTATACCCACATCGGGAGCATTAGGTATACTATCGCCCAAACCATCCCTCATCATTGTTTACTCGCCACTCCTGATTACCTATACTTTCGTTGTGGACTTTATAACAACATAAGGATAAAGAAAAAATGGCTATCCCAGCTTACCTATGGCTTAAAGACGATGATAGGAAGTACGCAGCCTTTGGAAACTTCAACTACGGCGCTGTTGGGGCAGCAGCGGGTATCCCTGATCAGATTCTGCTTCGTGGTGCAGGTGCTGCGCAAACTCTTGCAGGTACAAGCCGCCCTGAGTTTGCTGATTATCAGGGCCCTAACTCTTATGGTGATGATCCAGAAGATCAGACATGGATAAGGGCAGGGATAGATTATGCGAAACGTTCGGGTTTTTAAGTGGGCCGTGGTGATTTTTGCCATCGTTGCTTTATACAGTGCGTGGAAAGTACTTAATTCCCCTATAGACCAGACCATTTACAAAGTTGAGAAAGTTAACTCACAGATCACGCTATACGTCACAGAGGGAAGCGCCGGTGCTACGACAGGTTTTGTGTACCAATATTATTTGGTCCCTTCAGCAGTCACCAGAAACAATTTCCTAAAAGGTTTAGGCGATAAATACTGGGCCTTTTTATCAACGTCTGACGGAAGTGCGAAGATTGATATAAGTGACCTGGCTATTCACCTAACCGTTAAAGGGGATGTATACAGCTTCAATAACGGGGCGACTTACTTAACTACGATATATCTGAATGCATCACCATTCTAAGAGTAAATCCAGCATGAAAGCTGGATTTTGGGGTCTGAAGCCAATGGAACGAAAACATACGTTAATGAAGTACTGTCTGATATATCGCAATATAATAGACACAAAGAATTGTACGTTTTCGTACGGTTGGGCTTCAGACCCCTATTAACTGAATATCGCTGTCACAGTACCATCGCAATAAAGGCGTCAATATCATCTATTGCCTGCTGACGTGCAGCGGCAGAAGGTGCCACCACCAGCTTATCGGAGTAGCCGTTAAGCAGTGCCGCCAGCTGGCGCGTGATGCGCTGGCTGTCAGTCACCCTGAACGCGCCGCTCGCTTCGCCGGTGATGATAATTTCGGTCAGAAACTGCTTCCACTGATGCATCAGCCGGTCGGCCAACGCGGCCCATGCCGCGTTATGCGCCGCCAGCTGCCACAGGGAAACATAGAGCTGCCAGACTGCATCCTGTCCCTCGGGAAGATAGTTATCCACCAGCGCTTTGAGCTTCTCTCCCGGCGGCAGGTGCGCAATGCGGGCTTTGACCTCCTCCAGCTCGGACAGCATAAAATGCGTCAGCGCCTCAATACAGAGCGCCTGCCAGTCGCGGAAGTAGTGATAGATATGACTGCGCGAGATACCCAGATGTTCCGTCAACTCGCGCGTTGTTACTTTCTCAACGCCCCTGACAATGAACAGTTCGATTGCCCCATCAAGGATTTTGCCTCTGAGCGTGTCAGCCATCTCTTTCATCTTTCTTCCTGTATAAGGAGTCAGTTTGGATATTGAAAATTATGGTAGTAGTTACGTGTTTTAGCCTATTTTTAATCTTTCTTTAACTTCCGTAGGGATGAACACTGACATATGTTTAGACAAAATTTCCCCCTCTAATCTGAGGTTAGCGTCCGTTTCAGGTTTTTCGCACTTTATAAAATCATCATAAAATTTATTAAGTTTTCTACTGGCAATAAATAATGGAGATGTTAGCGCTTCATCTTCTGTGTCAAAACTTTTTTTGCACAATTTTTCTGCAATTTTGGCATTTGCTGCGGCTACTGTAATATTTTCCGAAATACCCTGTTTTTTGTACTGTTCAAAAAAAGTTGAAAATTCTTCCTGAACTTTATCCGCAGGGGCAGGCATCTCGGTATAAATAAGGGTATGTGCAAAATTATATCGACAACAGTTCCATGCAAACGTTCTTATCTCTTCTGTTATCCCTTGTGTTTGTAATTCGTCAAGGGACAGCGCAAAAGAATTTTGATTTATAAACAACTCATTATTACCATGAACCTCTCCTGATAAATTAAAGCTCTCCCAATTAGTGTCTCCGCATTTCATTGCAGCCATGCCGAATTTTATCTTCAATGCCTGCAAATCTTTCTTTATCCTATTTGTCAACCCATAATCTGCTTCCAGACTACCCTCTATTTGGTTAATAAAACCGAATATCAAATCGTTCAGCTCAAGTTTTCTTTTATTGTCTGGTTCATTTGTGCCGTTTAACTCACTTTCTATCTTCAATAAGTTATTGTTGATGTTATTGATGTTATTGATGTTACTTTTGTGATTTATGTTATTTGAATCATTATTATATAACCGATGACCAGATTTTAAACCTACTTGATTATTGTTCATAATACCTCCCTGGATATAACAAAAATTTCCATTATAAATATTGATATTTCATCTCGCCGGGGCATTTTCCGGGATTTCCATTATTAATTCAATATCTTTTGCAACATCTTGATCGGCTGAACAGCAGTGAATCACTGGTTTTAGCTTTTCGCCCCGACCTGCTGCCGGATTTGAGGCTGTCTTAACATGTATCTCAACGCAACCAGACTACAGGCAACCAGAACTGTCGCGCCGACCAGCACCAGTCTGAATGCGCGATCGAAAGCTTCTCTTGCCAGCTCGGTTAGTATAGTGGCGTAGGGCTGACTCATTTCCCTGGCGATCAGCAGCGCTTCATCCAGGCTGTCATAGGCCTTCACGCCGTTAACTAACCCTTCCGGCAGGACAAGGATAGTGCTGTAGGCCGCCGTCATCAGGCCGCCCAGCAGGGTGACCCCCAGTACGCCACCCAGTTCCCACGAGACATCCTCTATGGCGGCGACCATTCCGGCTTTTTCCTCCGGCGTATTGAGCATGATCGCCGTTGAGGCCGCAGTCACCGGGCCGCCAAGGCCAAATCCGAGGATAAACAGTGCAATCATCTGATATAACAGGCCGTTTTCAAAACTTAGCGCAAGGCAAATAATCCCCAGCGCGGTCAGACACAGGCCACCCATAATGATCCGCCGTTCACCGAGGCGCGGTAGCAGCATGCCAGCCAGCGTGGAGGAGAGCGCAGAAGCGATCGGAATAGGGAGAATGGTCAGCGCGGCCCTCAGCGGTGACAGATCCTGAACCAGCTGTAGCCGCTGGGTGAGTACCAGCTCGATACCGATCAGCACGATCATCGAGATAATGGCGACGGCGACCCCGGCGCTGAATCCCGCATTTTTGAACAGGGAGAAGTCGATCATAGGATGGGCTGACCGCCTCTGGCGTCTGACAAACAGCCCCATAAACAGGATACCGGTCAGCCCGCTTACCGCCACGGCCGCCATCGAGGCATCCATTTTGCTCAGCTCTTTCAGCGCATAAATGACGCCGACCAGCCCGATCATGATCATCAGCGATCCGATCACATCACAGGGGCGTTTTACATCACCCTCGATGCGGGGGATATAGAGCGCGGCGAATACGATGGCCACCAGCACCACCGGTACGTTAATCAGAAACACCGATCCCCACCAGAAATGCGCCAGCAATACGCCTCCGATTACCGGGCCAAGGGCGGCGGCGCCTGAAGCCACAGCGGACCAGATGCCGATGGCAAGCGCCCGTTCGCGCGGATTGGTAAAAACATGGCGTACGATGGAGAGTGTCGCAGGCATCATCATTGCTGCGCCCACCGCCAGAAATACGCGGGAGGCAATCAGGATCTCTGCGCTGGGTGAATAAGCCGCACAGAGTGATGCAGTGGCAAAGACGGGCAGGCCGCTCATAAAGAGTGTTTTATGGCCAATGCGATCGCTGAGCATTCCTGCGCCCGGCAGCAGGCAGGCCACGACCAGCGGATAGGCATTCACAATCCACAGTTTTTGCGAAGCCGTGGCGTCCAGTGCCTGGGTAAGCCGCGGCAGTGCGGTATAAAGAACAGACATATCAATGACAATAAGGAAAAGGGTGCTGGTGATGATCGCCAGTATCAACCAGCGATTTTTGACGTACATGATTTTGCCTCAGATTGAAAGTATCCTGGTCCCGGATCAGGGTAATGCAGGCGGGTTTCCAGGTTCGATCGCTTCTTGCACCGCGCAGAAGGGCGGCGAAATAACGTTTGAGCAACCGCTCAAGCCGGAAAGTTACTTGAGCGATTGCTCAAAGGCAAGGTGGATGAACCGGTTGTTTAGGTTGGATTGAGTTTGCAACAGGGGTAAGGCGCGTCTGTCAGGCGGCAGGAAGGCGTGATTTAAGGGAACCAGCTGTAACCCTTTGGTACGCGAGAGAAGCCCACCGCTCGCAGCGCCGGAACCAGCGGGGAGCCGCCGACCGGTTTGCCATCCACCCGTTCCAGGGTAAATCTGAGCTGCCTGTCGCGCTTAAGCGCCACGGCCAGCGCAGCAATGGCCGCGCGCTCATCGCTGTCCTTTTCGGGGGTAAAGGTCAGTAGCTCTTTTCCGCCCTGAACCAGACAGAGCAGAAGCCGTCCATGGCAGATAACGATCAGCGAACCACTGCGGCGCGTGGGGCGGACCCCCTGTAGCGATGTTGGCCATGGGAGCGTAGCCCCAAAAGGATTAGCGGGATCGATGGCCGATAACGCCACGGCGAGAAGCCGGTCCGGTCGCCTGTCCGCCACGGCGCGGAGTTTTTCGATCGTCGCATTATCGGCAAACTGGGCGCCGCCCAGCCCCTGAACAAAGCGACCCCGCAGCATGCGTCCGGCATCTTCAATGCCGCGCAGAACCGGTTGTAGGGCAGGGAAACCGCCCGGCACCTGCTCGGATATCGCCGCGCCCCGGGCGATAACGCCATATCGATCCTGCATGTTCTCAACCCACGCCAGTACGCGCCGCGTTGGCGTTACGGTGTCACGAATCACCGCAGACCAGCGTCCGGTCAGACTGTTAATACCCGGCCCTGCGCGCGGTGAGGGCGCTTTTGCCGCCAGATGGGTATGTCCACGACGGCTGCGTAGCACCCGATGGGCGCGTCCACGCTGGGTCGGCAAGGGGCTCGTTAGCGCACGCAGCGCAGCCCAGGTATCGGTGGTAATGTAGCCAGACCACACCAGCTGCCACATCGCCCCGGCAACCTCTTCCGGGTCGCTCTCTTCCAGCTGCACCAGGATCTGACGCATAAAATACGCCCCGCCGTTAGCCAGTATCTTCATAATGGCCTGCTGAAGCGGCGTCTGAATCCCGGTTCCTTCTGCCGCTTCCACGGACAGGGGTAGCGTTTCGGCTGCAAATTCGCTGATATGCAGGGAAACCAGACCATCATGAGCGGCCACAGCCTGTTCTCCGGTCCAGACCACCTCGCCGGTGGCCAGCAGCTCATCCAGCATGGAAGGCTGATAGTCCCGCACGCGCGCGGGTAAAATCTGCGTCTCCCACTGAGAAGCAGGAAGTGCAACGCCTGCCAGCTGCTCAATGACGCGCGCAACGCCGTTGGTCCCGGTATAGACGCCCTCCGCGACGCCATCCTGGTGTGGGATCCCCTCGCCGATCAGCCCCTGCCGCATTAGCAGCGACGTGACCCAGGCCTCCTGCGAAACCGGGCGCGTTGCCTCGCGGGCAGCCTGCAGGGAGCGCACACGCATTCGTCGAAACACCTCCTGAGCCACCCACTGTTCAGCGGTGGATGCATCTTCCGACAGGTTAAAGTTACCCTTTAGCACCTTTCCCTGTTCCCGCAGGCGTTCCAGCTCTGCCTCCGCTACCGCGACGCCCAGGCCGAACCCTGAGGCAACGTCCTGGCTGCTGAACAGCGTATGGGTGCGCGCGTAGCGGCCAATCAGGTCCCGCAGCGGATGCGAAACCGGTTCCAGAAAGGCCGCAGGGACAGACGCAGGCAGCAGGGTGCCCAGTGCATCACGCAGTCGGGCAGCATCCTCAACGGATGCCCAGCACGGCTTACCGGCTATCGTGACCTGAATGATACGCCGGGCATCTGCCAGTACCCGCAGGCACTCCGCTGCCGTCTGATCTTCTGCCTCAAAGCGCCGATTCATCTCCCCGGACGAGAGCGGACCCAGCTCGCGCAGCAGATCCGCCAGGCCTTCACTGCTGGCGACCCGGTACTCTGGCGTCAGTCGCTGTAGCTGCTGTTCAATGACAGAGACAACACCGGCATCAAGCAGCCCGGCCATATCCACCTGTCCCAGCAGTTCACCGAGCAGGCCGCTATCGAGGGCAAGGAGGGAGGCGCGCCGCTCTGCCGAGGGGGCATCGGTGGCGTACATAAATTCGGCGACGTAGCCGAACAGCAGTGGCGCAGCAAAGGGCGAGGGCACCTCCGTGGTCACTTCGGCAAACTGGATCTCGTTCTGCTGGATCCTCCCCATCACCCCGTGCAGCGCCGGAAGGTCGTAGACATCCTGCAGACATTCACGCGCGGTCTCAATCAGTACCGGAAAATCAGCATATTCACGCGCCACCTCGAGCAGCTGACCCGCGCGAAGACGCTGCTGCCAGAGCGGCGAACGTTTGCCGGGGTTGCGCCGTGGCAGCAGCAGCGCGCGGGAGGCGCACTCGCGAAAACGGGCGGCAAACAGAGCGGAGCTGCCGACTGCATCGGCAACGGTGCGCTGAAGCTGCTCCGGTTCAAACAGGAAAAGCTCAGCGCCTGGAACCCGGCCGGCCGTATCAGGAAAGCGGGCAATGATGCCATCATCGCTGGCGACCACCGAGCCTTCCAGTCTCAGATCCGTGCGGATGCGCTCGGCCACGGCCAGCCCCCACGGACTGTTAACCCGCTTTCCCCAGGGGGAGTGGAGAATTACCCGCCAGTCGCCGCTCTCATCGCGGCAGCGTTCAATCAGTAGCGTCCGGTCAGTGGGAATCACCCCGGTGGCCTGATGCTGTTCATCGACCAGCGCAAGAATATTTTGCACCGCATAGCGATCCAGCCCGCTACGGGACAGCACCTTTTCGACCGCGCGCAGACCATGCTTAGCGGCCATCTGTTCTTCAATATACCGCAGGAAAGCCCCGGTCGATTCACCCAGCTCGGCGGATCGCCCCGGGCCTTCACCACGCCAGAAGGGCAAGCGGGCAGAACGGCCCGGGGCGGGGACCACTACCACCTGATCGTGAGTGATCTGCTGGATGCGCCAGGAGCTTGCCCCCAGCGTGATGATGTCATTAAGACGGGATTCATACACCATCTCCTCATCCAGCTCACCGACGCGGCGTGAACCCGCCTGCTCCTCACCTTCGGGTAAGACTACGCTAAACATGCCGCGATCCGGGATGGTGCCACCGCTGGTGACGGCCAGATGCTGCGCACCCGGCCGGGGAGTCAGCATACCGCTGTCGCGGTCCCAGACAATCCGCGGGCGAAACTGGGCGAACGCATCAGAAGGGTATTTCCCGGACAGCATATCCAGCGTGGCATCAAATGCGCCGCGCGGCAGCGTCTTAAAGGGATCCGCACGGCGTACGGTGCTGTACCAGTCATCAACGTGCAGGGGATCCATGGCCACGGCAGCAATAGTCTGCTGGGCCAGAATATCCAGCGGATTACGCGGTGGCGCGATTGCCTCCAGCTGACCGGAAAGCATGCAGTTAACTGTTACCGTCGCATCCACCAGATCGCGCCGGGTACGCGGGAAAATCACCCCGGATGAGATGCCGCCCACCTGGTGGCCAGCCCGACCCACGCGCTGGAGTGCGCTGGCGACGGAGGGCGGTGACCCTACCTGAATCACCAGGTCAACCAGCCCCATGTCAATGCCCAGTTCCAGGCTGGAGGTGGCTACCACGCAGCGGAGTTCTCCCGCTTTCAGGGCCGATTCAATCACCCTGCGCTGCTCTTTTGAAACTGAACCGTGGTGCGAACGGGCGATGACCGGCGCGGTTTCCTCTTCGCTCTGTGTGGCGCCGCCGCTGCGCGAGCCATACTGAAAGGCCTGCGTTGAGGCTTCAGGTGCCTGGCTGAGCCGCATGGCGTAGCGCTCATTAAGGCGGGCGGTGAGTTTTTCAGCCAGCCCCCGGGAGTTGGTAAAAACCAGCGTCGCGCGGCATGCCAGCACCCGGTCGAGAATGCTGGCTTCCACATGGGGCCATATCGAACCCGCCGCACCGCTCTCCTGCGCGCTGTCCGGGCGCGTCGGACGGCTGGAGATATCCGTCATATCTTCCACCGGCACGATAATTTTCATATTCAGCTGGCGGTCAGAGGCGGGATTCACGATGGTGGTCTGCTGCGAACCGCCGAGGAAGGCGGCGACGGGGCCAACCGGGCGCACCGTGGCGGAGAGGCCGATCCGCTGAGCGGGCGCCGGGAGCAGCGCGTCGAGTCTTTCCAGACTCAGGGCAAGCTGTGACCCCCGTTTACTGCCCGCCACGGCGTGGACCTCATCAAGGATGACGGTGGTGACGCCGCGCAGCGTCTCTCGCGCTTTCGACGTCAGCATTAAAAAAAGGGATTCCGGCGTGGTGATCAGGATATCCGGAGGACGCCGCAGCAGTTTGCCTCGCTCCGCAGTGGAGGTATCACCGGATCGCAATCCTACGCTAATGCTGATTTCAGGGGCGCCCATTCTACTGCGCTGCCCGGTGACGCCCTCGAGCGGAAGACGCAGATTACGCTCGACGTCGGCAGCCAGGGCTTTAACCGGGGAGAGATAAAGGATACGCGTGGTCGTCCTGCCCGCCTTTTTACCAGCTTCTGTGGCTATCTGACGCTCTGCAAAAAGGGCATCTATGGCATAGAGAAAGGCGGCCAGCGTTTTGCCCGACCCGGTAGGGGCGATGACCAGGCAGCTACTACCCAAGGCAATAGCCTGCCAGGCGGCCCGCTGAACGGGCGTCGGGGCAGGGAAGGCGGAACGAAACCAGGCCTGAACGGGAGCGGAAAACCGATTCAGCGGATCTGTTTCAGATTGCGTATCCAGCTCAGGCATGACACTCCTCTAGCCCTGATGCAGCCATTTTTCATATTTTTCCGGCCAGGCTACCGTCGGCGTACCGGGTTTACCCATGCCGAAACCGTGACCCCCGCTGGAATAACGGTGCATCTCGACCGGCACATGCGCATGCTCGCAGGCCGCCGCCATAATCAGCGTATTATGCGGATCTGAAATGGGATCGTCCTCGGCCTGAACCAGAAAGGCCGGCGGGGTTTGCCTGGTAACATAATTCTGCACCGACCAGGCCGCTTCTGCAGAGGCCGAAGCATCTGGCCCAACCATAATTTTATGCGTTGAGGTATGAGTATAGGGCTTTTCCAGGGTGATAACCGGGTAAATCAGCGCAATACGATCGGCATGGATAGGCGTGTTGTCCAGCGCATCACGCGCGGGGTAGGACGCAAAATCAGTGCGCGTCGCCGCCATCCCAAGCAAATGCCCCCCGGCGGAGAAGCCTAAAACGCTAACGTGCTTTTCATGCTGCCGGACAATCCTCAGCGCCCGCTGGGCATCCTGAAAGGCCACCACGCTTCCGTCTTTCCAGCCTTCGGCAGGCAGCCTGTAGGTCAGCACCCAGGCCGTATAGCCACGGGCGGTAAGCCACTTTGCGGCGGGCCAGGCTTCAGGGCCCATTTCGATTCTTTTATATCCGCCGCCGGCCGCAATCAGCACGGCCTTACCGTTCGGAACGGCAGGCGTGAAGCGGGTGAGCAGGGGATGGCTCACGTGGGTCAGGGCGCCTTTGCCTGACAGATCGGCGCTGCCGGCTGGGCCGCCACCCCCGGGCGGATTACCGTCCCACAAAGGAATTTCACTGTTTTGTCCTGACGGGCTGGCCTGTAAAATGCCCGCCCGGACGGCGACGAATGTAGCAGCAACACCGGTGAGAAAATGACGACGATTCATAGTTCACTCCTGGTCTTAGGGAATGCTATTTCACTACAGTAATCAGGACATAATGTGAAGTAAATGGTGCGGTATGTTACATCGTGCAAGCGGGCGTTGCGGGGGGCGGAATTCGCACTGGAAGAGCGGAATGAGCAATGTAATGGCTGATATTGCATTAAATGTCATTAATATGTCATGAATTAATATAATACTAATAGAAACCTTTAGAAACACCTTGTTTTTTAATGACATTGTTAACCTGAAATACAGACCTCTGGAGCTTTTATGAATTATCAGTGCTGTTCCTCGCTTTATAAACGCACCTTAACCCCATTACTCTTCTCAGCGTTAGCGCTGGCGGCCACATCATCTGTGACTGCAGCAGAAATACCGATGACGAAAGCCAAAAATGTCATCATAATGATTAATGATGGTGCAGGATGGGGCACATGGGATGCAACTGCATACTGGCAATATGGCAGTCGGGAAAAAACGCCTTATGCCGGATTTCCGATCAAGTATGCGATGACCACCTATCCGCTGAATCCCTCGAAGCAGGCGACTTTTACCGCGGATTCCTTAGTCAATTATGATCCACTCAAAGCATGGGAAATCACTCCGGATGAAGATAAGGACCTGCCCTTTAAAGGGTACAAATATTTAGCCACCAACCCCACGGATAGTGCTGCCGCAGGTACCGCTCTCGCCTCCGGGGTTAAAACCTATAATAATGCCATTAACTATGATAATAACGGCAAGCCCATAGAATTCGTTACGCTTATTGCTAAAGAGCAGGGCAAATCTACAGGTGTTGTCACCAGCGTTCCTTTTTCACATGCGACACCTGCGGCCTTTGCTGCACAGAGTGCATCGCGTAATGATTATCATGCGATCGCCCATCAAATGCTTACCTCCGGCAAGATTGATCTAATTATGGGAACGGGCCTGCCCGGGTTTAACGTCAATGGAACGGACTGTCAGCATCTGGCCGAGGGTGAATCAGCAGTGGGCTGCGGCAAAGATGCCCACACTTTTCTGGCTGAAGATGAGTGGCGGGCTTTGCAAACGAATAAAATTATTCCTTTCAATGCCCATCAACCGTGGAAGATAGTGCGGACTAAAGATGAGTTTGCCTCTCTGGCAGAGGGTTCCCTGAGTTATACCGGACCGCTGCTTGGCTCACCTAATGTAGCCCCGAGCGGAACGCTCCAGCAGGGGCGTCAGGGCGCAATTACCGGCAAAGATACCGCAACGCCGTCAGGAGATGCCTTTATCCGCACGGTCCCGACATTGAAAACCATGAGCGAAGGCGCAATTAAACATCTCAGCCAGAACGATAAGGGCTTTTTTGTGATGATTGAGGGAGGAGCAACCGACTGGGCAGCACACACCAGTAATGCCTGTACGGGTAAGGGGGACTGGGGCAATTCTTACAATCCTAACTGCAGTGGCGTGGAGTACGGTCGTCTGATTGAAGAGACCGCAGATTTCAACAATGCTGTGTCGGCGGTCATTGACTGGGTGGAAAAAAACAGCAGCTGGGAGGAAACACTGCTGGTTGTAACGACAGACCACGATAACGGGATGCCTATGGGACCTGATGCGCAAAAATCGGCCTTTCAGGCCGTCATCAATAAGGGCAAAGGCCATATGCCTGGTATCTCATTCCGTCCTACGGGAAATCATTCAAACTCGCTGGTTCCTTTATGGGCGAAAGGCGTCGGGGCCGAGGCGTTTAATGCCAGAGTACGAGGTACGGATGCAGGTTATGCAAGATATGTTGGACTGAATGATGGCAAGTTTATTGATAATACGGACGTTTACCGGGTTGTGAAAGCCGCGCTGGAAGGCAATGTGGTGGATAAAAACATCCCGTAAGATGTGTAAAAGTCGCTCCTGTAGAATTATCAGGGGCGACAATATCAATATCATCACCATTAGTAGAGGCGACAAATCTCAGGATTTCACGTAGCGTTACCTTGGTGCGCATAATGTATATTATGTTAAATTGAATGTGCTGATTCCGCAGACTCCTTAGCTCATGCTCTCACTTACCCAACTCGATGTTCCCTTCTATCAGCGCCGGTGGATTTTATAGAGGTGGCAACCTGTTTGAGTTTTCTCAACGTTTGGCCTTTCTCTATTCATCACGTTAGTGCGTTGATCCTCTCGTTATCTCACTATCCTTAAGCGGTATACTTTTCACCTGCCCCTGAGAAAACTCAATTCCCGTCACCACGCTTCTTTGTGGCAATCCACCTGGCGCTTCAAGTATGTATTGTACGACGTACTGCGCCTTATCTGTGAATCGGTAAAAGTTGGGTTGAATGCATAACCTGCCGTTTTTAACCCTTAGATCAGGCGAATCCGTAACGGACAACTTTTGTGGGGGTGTTCCCCTGGGATTAATCGAGATCAGAGAAGGTTGGTAGTTTGCTGCGTTACTAACTACAAAACAGACATCTTCTCGAGTCTGACTCACCGTGGTGGTTTCGTCTGCTGTTAACCTGTCACCTGATCCTGGGCAACCAGTCAGAAAAAAAATCGATGCAATCAGTAAGATGGAGCAACGTTTACTCTTATAAATCATCATTATCTCCATGGGAAGTGACTCATTGTTTCCTTATACTTTTGTCGAATTACAGCCTCGCTCTTATCACCATCCAATGTGATATCCCCTCTTTTCTTAAGTGTCAGCCACACTGCATAGCCGTAGTGACTCAAAATAAAATGGTCTGCAATGATTTGGGCCTGTTGTTCCATAGGATAACGCCTCAAAGGTCGACCATCGAGTTTGTATCGGTAGCTGACTGCAAAGCTGACTAATCCTCGCGCGATAACATTCATCCCTCTGCATGGCGTAACGCAGTTACACCACATAGGGTACTCTGGGGTCTGTCACTAAATCCTGCCGAATCCAACCCCCTGTCAGATCCGGACTGATTATCCCGCCAACCTACTCTTTGGCTATTGGCGTCGCAATCTCATCAACTTTCGTTTCGCCCTGGATTTTTTCGATTCTGTTACGAACCCCGGTTACCTGATCGCGGTTATGCAGCAGGGTGTAAGTCAGGTCAAATGCGGTACTTGCGCCGGGCTGTAGCTGTTTCACGCGCTTCTGCTCACGCTCAATGGTCACCGGATAGGCATAGCTTGTGCCAGGCTCAATACCGGTCACGTAGCCCTGCTTCAGGGTATCGGTGTTTTTCCATAGCGTCAGGACGGGCAGCTGCCTGGTATCGAACTGGATGGCAGCGCCCTTATCCCCGGCTTTATTGATCACCGCCGCAAGGGTCTGATGGTTTGCATCAGACAGCGGACTGATGTTGAAAACCATTTCATCGAAACCTTTGGTCGGACCCGCATAGGTCTGCCATGTTTTTAAACCCGCTTTGGCATAATCGTTAAAGGGGCTGATGCCTGATATCGGTGCCAGGAATCGCGCGCCTTCTTCCAGAATGGGCGTACTGAAGTTGCTGTGATAGATAATCTGATAATCGTGCGGATAGTCTGCATGGTTGGTTAAAACATCATGCAGGCTGAAGCTGTTGCTGCCGGGCACGTAGCGCAGCTCGGTAAGGGTCTGCAAATCCGCTTTTTTGAAGGTGCTTTCCTTTATCAGGCCGCGAATTCGAATTTCATGCGGAGCGGCATCCGCCACTTCCACTTCGAGCTGGGATACCGGCGTATTACCCGCTTTGCCGTGTAGGGTATAAATCTGACCGTCAGCGGTGACTGGATGGCCAGTCCATTCGTAGCCGCAGCGGACCATCATTTCGTTAAAACCTTCCAGCCAGCCCACGCCGTTGCGGCTTTCCAGATTGATAAATGCCGGGTTCACGACCTCTTTTACCGGCGAATCCCAGCCCATTCTTGAGCCGAAGCCCTCCACGCGCAGCAGGTTCATGCCCCGGGTCGGACTGAGGGTAATTGTCAGTCCCGACTGACTGTGAATGACAATGATTTTACTGCCTTCCTGTTTACCGCCGTGGAGCACCTTTTGTTCGATGCTGAACGCGCTGTCCTTAATCTTCAGCTCGTCGCTGGAAATCTTCCAGTTCCCTTGATCTACTGCCTGTTCAGCACTTGTCAGCACCCAGGTTTTAGCCACAGCCGGAGCAGAAATCATTACTGCCAGCACCGTCAACGCCGCTCTTTTGTTCATTTGTATCCTCTTTAGCTGAATCGTTTTTAGATTAGTTAAAGGAATTTACTGATAAGTAACAAATAGAAACGTGACTTTCCTCACCCAGCAGGAAAAGGCCGGTGAGGGGCTTCGGAAATGGGATGTGAATCACAATCTGTCGGCAATAACGAAACTGTTACACTGGATTATGGTGATCTTGAGATGACAAGGCTTTAAACGATTCAGCTTAAACGTATAAAAAGCGAGCACTGGAGGGCCTGGCCCTGTCCCTTTTAGCGGGAATCAGGCTCGACCCACCGTGGATATTACGCTTCGTGAGGATCAAGCAGCGACAGGTGATCCAGAAAGCTCACCGCAAAGCTGCCGGTGCCGCGTGCGGATGATGCCCGCTCGCTGGCCTGGGCATAAACCGCATGGGCGGCCGCCACCGCCGTCAGCGGATCGGCCGGGGTTGAGAGGAAGGCAGCAATTAAGCCACCCAGACTGCAACCCGCTCCCGTGACCTGCGTCAGCCGGGCGTCTCCCCCTTCGACAAAAATGGTGCGATCGCCATCGGTAATGTAATCCGTCGGGCCGCTTACCGCCGTGATACAGCCAAGCCTGCGCGAGAAAGCCTGAATTGCCGGTAGCGCCGCCTGCGAGGTCAGCGTGGTTTCAACCCCCTTCCCTCCGCCCTCGCCGCCTGCCAGCGCAATCAGCTCCGAGGCGTTGCCGCGAATCGCGGCAGGCCTGAATTCAAGCAGCCCCTGTACGACACGATCGTATTCGACCGCACCTGCGCCGACCGCCACCGGATCCAGCACCCAGGGGACACCCGCATGATGTGCAGCCTGCGCGGCCTGGCGAACCTCCCCGGCCGTATTGCTCATCAGGCTGGCGGCGTTGATCCAAACCGCACTGGCATGACTGCCGAACACCTTTTGCCAGTCGAGCGCTGCGCCAATTGCGGGTCCCGCGCCCACCGCCAACAGCACGTTGGCAGAAAGGTTAGCGGCAATATAGTTGGTCAGCCCGTAGCAAAAAGGCTTGTGCTGTTTGATATGGCTGAGCGCCTCTCGTACTGCGCTGTCGCGCCATGAAAGCTGTTGCATAATAAACCTCATCACCCTGGTAGAAAAAAATCGTCAGTCAGCGGATAAAGATGCCTCTTCCCTGCCCCTTTTCAAGCGGCAGGCCGGGATCGCTCAGCCAGCCGTTTAGCGAATCATCATACAGTCGCAGAGACTGCGGATCTTCGCCTGCGACGGTAAACGCCAGCGCCAGCCCGGCCGCGTTGTGAGTCCGGAAATTTTGATTGTGAGCCAGCGGCGATAAATGCGAGTCCATTTGCAGTTATTGTGAGTCCGCGCCCGATTTCAGTTGCAGTATTGTGAGCCAAAATTAGCGCTGATTGCGAGTCCGGCCGTTTTCGGTTGCGAGCCGCTACACTTAATCCTTGATTTATCTCTATGCAAGGATAAAAATCCATGCTCTTGACATGGAATTACGGAGTTGAGCGATGACTATATCTGTTTACTTATGGCTTGAAGATGATTGTGGTACACCGATAAATGGTTGCGTTGATGTGAACGGCAGAGATGGAAGCATCGAAGTATTAGAACTAATGCATTCTGTTGAGCAACCTACAGATCATTTGACAGGAAAGGCTACGGCGAAACGCTTGCATAGCTCCTATGCGTTTATGAAAAGCATTGATAGCTCATCCTCTTACCTTTACAAAGCTCTTTCATCCGGTCAGACCTTGAAAAAGGCGGTATTTAAGTTCTACCGAATCAACTATAGCGGACAGGAAGAGGAATACTTTCGAACGACCATTGAGAATGTAAAAGTAACCGAGATAGAGCCTTTCATGATGAATATAAAAAAACCGCAATGGGAAAGGCACGACCATCTGGAATACGTTGATTTAGCTTACGAAAAAATCACATGGCACTATCTGGACGGTAACATTATTCATACTGACTCATGGAAAGGGCGGGCAGCATAATGACATGGGAATACGATGTAGCTACACACAAATTCACCCGTAATGGTGAAACGTACACTGCAGATTATGCAGGTGCAACAGGGTTTAAAAATGACAGTTCACAAGAGTGCGTAAGCGGTAAAGGTCCGCTCCCCAGAGGCACTTATACAATCGGCTCTCCTCACAACTCAGCTCATACAGGCAAATACACCCTTAACCTCACACCGAACCAAAGCAATGCCATGTGTGGACGCTCTGCTTTCCGTATTCACGGCGCAAGCAAGAAGCACCCTCTGGACTCATCGGAAGGTTGTATTATCGCCCCGATTAGTGTCAGAAAGAGCATTTGGGCTAGTGGTGACAGGGAGTTAAAAGTGAAATGAAATATATAATCCTTGCCCTTGCAGCTATGGCTTCTCCTGTTGCTATGTCTATGCAGATGACAGGTTTTGGTGCTAACTACTACCAGGATGATTCATCCATTCCAAACTACGATACCAACATGAATTTATCTCCTCATGTGATTGTTGGCGACAACATCTTTGTTATGGAGTTTAGCAATATTGCAGACATTGCAAAAGCTACTGGCGTAACAGTTAACCAAGGCGATCAAGCCTCGTGGCTTTGCCTTAAATCTAAAGATGTGGACTACTGGTTTATCTCTGATAATGAGATGGGGCAAGGCGATTTAACATCCATTGCACTGACTAAGTCTGGGCAGCAAAAAGGTTGTTCTTCTTACAGTGGTGATTTAAGCGTTTCGATTAAAGGAGTTCCTTTGCTGAAAGCCCCATTAGAGAAACTTTCATCGATATTCTCAAGCAAGCCTGCTGGCAATGTAATCCAGTATTGCAGTGAAATCAACTATGGTGATTTCACCCAGATTAACTGCATCAAATATTATGTTGAAAACAAAAATGTGAGTGGTTTGTTTATTAGCCAAATCACAGCCAGTTAATATCCGCTGGCCACTCGATTGAACATAACATCTGTTTTTTATCGGCACCGCCCGATCCGGAACTGTTTTTCCAGTTCCGTCATACTCTATTTCCTCGCCAGTATCATCCAGTGCGAATCCTCGCCGAATCTCCCTGCTTCCGGGTTCACCCTCACGCGGTACCACAGTATCCTGCTCAGGCTCGCGATAAGCAGCTATGTTCAATCGTCATCGGCGAGGTGTCCCGCTATGCTGCGTTGATAAAGCCCGGACGATGCCGGGCTGATGGGGTAACTGGGATAATGACGGTGAGGCTTACCCTGTGACGGCCTTACAGAGGACGGAGGCTATCCGCGCCCAGCTACGGCCTTCGGAAGATGGCGATGCTGCGCCCCTCCAGCTCGAACTCTTTCTCACGCGTGATGACCAGACCACGCTTTGCGCTGTCAAAAGTGGTCAGCTCAAGCACCCAGCCCCCTTCGCCAAACTGCGGGATCAGGAACGGGACGTTGCCTTCGAAGGGATTAAACAGCATCAGCACGTCGTGCCAGATACCCTCCTCCTGCTGTAAATCCTCGCGGCCGAGATAGACGCCCAGCGTTGATCCTTCATCCCACTGCTCCGGCTGCTGAAAACCGCCCCCGGCGTTAAACCATTTGATATCCATGCCGTCGCGCCAGTTCTCGCGGCGAAGCAGCGGCTGCGCGGCCCGCAGGGTAATCAGCTGGCGGGTAAATTCGCGCAGCGCATCACTGCTCCCGGGCAGATTGTCCCAGTGGATCCAGGAAACCTCGCTGTCCTGACAGTAACCGTTATTGTTGCCCATCTGGCTGCGGCCAAACTCATCGCCCGCCAGCAGCATCGGCGTACCGTGTGAGAAAAAGATGGTGGTCAGGAAGTTGCGCTTCTGCCGCTCACGTACCGCATTAATGCCTTCGTCGTCGGTTGGCCCTTCGGCCCCGTAATTGTCGGATCGATTATCATTATGGCCATCGTTGTTATCTTCGCCGTTCGCCTCATTGTGCTTTTCGCTGTAGGAAACCAGATCGTTTAGCGTAAACCCGTCGTGGGCGGTAATGAAGTTGACGCTCGCCCAGGGCCGGCGTCCACGCTGATCGTAAAGGTCGCCGGAACCCAGCAGGCGGGCGGCAAAGTCCGTCGAGACGTTATTGCCCTTCCAGTATTCTCGTACCGTATCGCGATATTTGTCGTTCCATTCGGCCCAGCCCGGTGGAAAACCGCCAACCTGATAGCCTCCCGGGCCAATATCCCAGGGTTCTCCAATCAGCTTGAGCCTGGAGAGCACCGGATCCTGCATCACGGCATCGAAAAAGCCGCTGCGCTGATCGAAGCCCTCCGGCTCGCGGCCAAGAATGGTCCCGAGGTCAAAGCGAAAGCCGTCGATATGCATGGTTTCCGCCCAGTAGCGCAGCGAGTCGGTGATCAGTTGCAGTACGCGCGGGTGCGAGGTGTTAACGGTATTACCCGTGCCGGTGTCATTGATGTAATAGCGGTGCTGGTCTGGCAGCGTGCGATAGTAGGAGAAGTTGTCGATGCCCTTGAAAGAGAGCGTTGGCCCCAGCTCGTTCCCCTCTGCGGTGTGGTTGTAGACCACGTCCAGAATCACCTCTATACCGGCGTTGTGGAAGGCACGTACCATATCGCGGAAGCCTTGAATGCCCTTCGGACCAAAATAGCGTGAGGCGGGCGCAAAGAAGCCCAGGGTATTGTAGCCCCAGAAATTCTTCAGTCCGTTGTCGAGCAGGTGCTGGTCATCGGGGAACCAGTGAACCGGCAGAAGTTCGACCGAGGTGATGCCCAGGCTCTTGATATAGTCAACCGAGGCCTGATGCCCCATCCCTTCAAAGGTGCCGCGCAGCTCCACGGGCAGCGCAGAGTTAAGCTGGGTGAAGCCTTTGACATGGGTTTCGTAGATAACGGATTTCGGCCAGGGCACCGAGGGCCGGTTATTGTCCTGCCAGTCAATGGCATTCGAATCGATAACCCGGCACTTAGGCATAAAGGGCGCGCTGTCGCGCTCGTCAAACGTGAGGTCCTTCTCCTCATGCAGCAGATCATAGGCGTAGTGCGCATCATTCCACTCAACGTCACCGACCAGTTCGCGCGCATAGGGGTCAATAAGCAGCTTGTTGGCGTTGAAACGGTGACCGTTCTCCGGATCGTACGGGCCGTGAACGCGATAGCCATAGAGCGCGCCCGCTTTCAGACCCGGCACATAGCCGTGCCATACTTCGTGGGTATATTCCGGTAGCGTAAGCCGGGCGATTTCCGTTTTGCCACTTTCGTCAAACAGGCACAGCTCAACGCGCTCCGCGTGTGCCGAGAAGATGGCGAAATTGACGCCGTCCTCATCGACGGTGGCACCAAGAAGATGGCTGGATCCTGCCGTAATTTCAAAAGGTTTACCGTCAGACATTTATCCCTACTCCTGATAATTCATCACTTAACAGCACCAGCGGCGACAGGTTACCCAGCGCCGTTAAAGTCAATCGGTCCACCAGCGAAATGGTTTCACCGCTGAGAACATTTCGGTAGCGTCGGTTTGCGAGACGCTCGGGCAGGATGATTTCCGTCTGCGTCCAGCCCGCAGGGTGCCCCGGGTCGGATCCGTTAACGGCATCAAACACCAGACGCGGCGCGATAACCAGTAGCGCGGCCTCATGCCCCACCCGGGCAAAAGCGATAACTTTCTCTGCCCGGTTACCCGATGCGCTAAGCGGCAGATACTCCCCGCGACTAAACAGGGTCGGCATTTGCTGACGCAGATGCAGCAGCCGGGCGATAACCTGCTGCTTGAGCTGGCCATCGAAGTCCCTGTCCGGCGTCAGCGACAGGTTTTCCTCCCCCAGCCGCTCAAGCGCGGTGAAATCCGGCTCGCGGCGGTTATCGGGATCGACAAGGCTGAAGTCCAGCGTTTCGCTGCCCTGATAAATATCCGGCACGCCGGGCGCGGTAAGTTTGAGCGTGGTCTGGGTCAGGCCGTTGACCAGCCCGGTACGGATAACGGGCTGCAGAGAGGCAGTAAAATCGTGCAGGAAGGCGTGACTGGCTGGTGCAAGCAGCTGGCGGGCATAGTTGAGCACCGCCTCTTCGTAGGGCGCATTGCTGTTGCCCCAGTCGGTGCGCAGCTTGGCTTCGCACAGCGCCTTTTCGACAAAAGCGATAAACCGCCCCTCAAGCGCCTCCAGTCCCGCGTTATCTTCCGGACGCAGGCGAACCGGCCACGCGCCTGCCAGCGCCTGATACAGCATCCATCTGACTGCGGGTTCAGGTGCCGGACCGTCGTCGAGCGTGATGATATGATGCTGGTTAATCTGGCTCCAGCGTGCCACGCACCCGGCCCAAAACCCCGGCGCTTCGGTCAGCGCATAGAGGCGGGCGCGGGCATCTTCCCCACGTTTGGTGTCATGGGTCGAGGTGGATGAAATCGCGTCCGGCTGCCGTTCCAGTCGTCTCTGCATATCTGCATGAAACCGGGCGGGCGAAAAGTCGCGCGGCAGCGGATCCGCGCCCACTTCGTTGAGCCCGAGGTTCACGCCGTGGCGGAAGAACAGCGTATCCTCTACCGATTTTGCCATCAGCGGGCCAGTAAGCTGCTGGAAGCGAAGGCGAAATGTGACGGCGTCACTTAATGCAGGATCGGAGAGGTGACCTTTCAGGATCCCGACAATGAAATTGAGCGCCTGAGAGTCCGGCGCATTAACGCCGCCCCTGACCGCTTCAACCACCCGGTCCAGCAGCGCACTGTCGGCCTCCGGTAGTCCCTGTGCGGTGCCATAGGTGCGATACACCGGAAAGGCAACCAGCAGTTCGCGCAGTGCCGCGCGGAGGGCACTTTCGCTTTGCGTCACCCCCTCCTGCGTGGCAATGGCCTGGGCGAGATGCAGTAGTCGGTTAAACTCCCCGGCAAAATTCCTGTCGGCCATCAGCACCTTTGCCGCGCGCAGTTCGCTCTCCATCGCCACGGGCCTGCCGACCTGCTGTTCGTAGTCCCTGCGCAGGTTGCCAATCCCACTGTTATCCACCAGTACGTCGGAAAGCGAAGAGATAAATTCATAGCCCGTGGTGCCGGAAACCGGCCAGTCGGCGGGAAGCTGCTCGCCCTCGCCGAGAATTTTTTCGACCGTAATATAACAGGCGGGTCCGGCTTCCTGGCGAAGACGCTCAAGATACCCTTTCGGATCGGCCAGGCCATCGACGTGATCCACGCGCAGCCCGTCAACCGCACCGGAGTGCACCAGCTCCAGGATCAGCCGGTGCGTATCGTCAAACACGGCGCGATCCTCCACCCGTACGCCAGCCAGCCCGGTTATCTCAAAAAAGCGGCGGTAGGAGAGATCGCTCGCCGCATCCCGCCATGACGTCAGTCGCCAGGGCTGACGCTGATGGAGCGCAGCGATCCCGGCTTTATCGGTCAGCGCGAGTACCTCAGCTTCCTGCCTTTGCCAGGTTTCGGGTGCCAGTGGATAAAAACTCTCGTAGCAGGCCAGCGCGGGTTTGCCGGTATGCGGATCGGCTTTGACTGCGATATCCCCGTTCTCCAGTACCTGCTCAAACGAGTCGCCAAGAAAGGGCAAGGTCAGAGGGCGCGACCAGTCGATATCAAAATGTCGGGCGTAGCGGCTTTTTTCGCCGTGCTCAATCACGTCATACCACCATGCATTCTCCAGCGAGGCGGCCATATGGTTCGGTACAATATCCAGAATCAGGCCAAGCCCTGCTTCCTTCAGTACCCTAACCAGCCGGTCAAAGCCTGCACGCCCGCCAATCGCCGGGTCAATGGCGTTAGCATCGGTCACATCGTAGCCGTGGCCAGATCCAGAGGTCGCCGTAAAAACCGGCGAGGCATAGAGGTGGCTGATGCCGAGACGCTTAAGATAGGGTACAAGGCCAGCGGCCCGGTCAAAGGTCATGCCGTTGCGAAACTGAATACGCCAGGTTGCCGTTGGGATAGTCATTTACTCTCTCCCGGGGCTAATCGTACAAGAATGCTGTTTTGCGGCAGCGTTTCACCGGCTTCAGGCCAGGCGAAGATTGTCTCGCCTGGCTGGTCAGGAAGCGGCTGGGCTGCCGCGCCAATATTCAGCGCCAGGGAGAGCGTCCCCTGTGGGAAGGCCCAGCTTACGGCGACAAAGCCCTCCGCGGTTCTCACCACCCTGCCCGCGTTGCCGCCAGCGGTGGCAAGCAGCGGCACAACAGACTTTTGCCTTAGCGCCAGCAGTTCGCGGGTCAGCGCCAGCCAGTTTTTTCCCTCGTCGCTCTCTGGTTTGCGCCAGTCAAGTTTGGACAGGGCAAACGTCTGCTCTGCGTTAGGATCGGGAACGCTGCCATCGTCATGACCCGCATGCCCTTCAAACTCCTTCGCGCGACCCTCGCGCACGGCCCTGGCAAGTTCGCCATGAAAGTCAGTAAAGAACAGGAAGGGATTCGTTTCCCCATACTCCTCACCCATAAACAGCAGCGGGATATGCGGTGAGAGAAGCAGCGTGGCCAGCAGGATCCGGGTGCGATCGGCTCCGGCAAGCTCAATTAGCCTTTCACCCCTGGCGCGATTGCCTGTCTGATCGTGATTCTGAATAAAGTCGACAAAGGCCAGCGGCGGCTGACCGCTGCTTTTAACCCCGTGCTTTTTGCCGGTTTGCGCTGAAACCTCACCCTGCCAGGCGAAACCTTCCGTCAGGATGCGGGCAATCAGCTTTTCCGGCTGATGGGCAAAATCGCGATAGTAGCCGTGGGTTTCGCCGGTCGCAAAGACGTGAATGGCATTATGGAAGTCGTCGTTCCATTCGCCGCTATACAGCGGCACGGTGCCATCCTCCCCGCGCGGATGCAGGAAGATAACGTTGCGGTTGTCCTCGGTGGTCAGATGCACGGGACGGTCGGTAATTTCAGCGCGGACGCGCTCAGCAATCTCAATGAGAATGTGCTTCCCGGAGGGATCGTCGATCTGGTCGATGGCATCGAAGCGCAGGCCGTCAAGGTTATACTCCTGTAGCCAGTAAAGCGGTGCCTCGGCGATATAACGTCGGACGGCATCGACATCGTAGGCAATGCCCGCGCCCCACGGCGTCATCCGCTCTTTATGGAAGAAGTCCGGTGCCAGCAGCGGCAGATAGTTACCCTCAGGCCCGAAATGATTCAGGACAATATCCAGCACCACGGAAAGGCCATGGCCATGCGCAGCATCGACGAAGGCTTTGAAATCATCCGGTGTGCCATAGGCGGAATGTGGTGCGTAGAGCAGGACACCATCATAGCCCCAGCCGCGATCGCCGCCGAACTGGGACACCGGCAGGAGTTCGATCATCGTGATGCCGGTTGCGGCGAGGTAAGGTAGCTTTTCAATGGCGGCGTTAAAGGTGCCTTCCGACGTGAAGGTGCCAATATGCAGCTCGTAGACCACCGTCTCTTCCCATGGGCGCCCCGCCCAGGCGGTGTTTTGCCAGCGGTAACTCAGTGGATCGATCACTATCGAGGGGCCATTAACATCTGCTTTTTGTGCCCGGGCAGCGGGATCCGGCACCTGCGTGCCGTCGGCAAGCACAAAATTATACTCCGCACCCGGCGCAACGCCCTGTAATGTTGCTTCAAACCAGCCGTCGCCGGCCGGGTCCATCTCTGTGTCTTTACCTGAGAGTCTTAACGTCACCCTCTTCTGTCCGGTCGCCCAGAGACGAAAACGGACTTCACCCGCGCCGACGTATTCCGCGCCCCAACTTTTCGTAAATTTCCCTGACGCCATTCGATTGCCTCGTTTAACCCGTAAGTGAGCAATGGGCGCCATCGCCCGTTTGTTGTTCAGGTGATGCCAGTATAAACCGTTAAAATTTGTGGCTGTTGGGCAGCTGTCATCGGACGGCCGCCCGAAGAACAATCATAGACTATTCCTTACAACCCGTACTTTAAGGTAACCGTCTGTTTCAGGTCGTGCGCTTACCTGAGACGGGCGTTTTAATTACGGAACAACCCTCTGATTAGAAAGGGGAAAGAGGGGCAAAATTTAATCAAAATAAATCATTGAGTCATAACCTGAAAAGCCCTATATTGGCCGCGCTTTATTTATGGCAACGACTAACTTAATTCAATTATTCAACCCGGGCGTTCTCAGACCCCCCGGTTGTAGGAGTGATATGATGACGGATAAAGTCCGTATTGATACTTTAGGTGCGAATTCATTAAACGGAAACAATGAAACCTTTTTAGCCAGACAAGCTGAATTTGAATCGAATGTCAGGAGCTACCCCCGTAAGCTGCCGTTAGCCATTGCGAAAGCACAGGGCGTGTGGATCACCGATGTTGAGAATAATCAATATCTTGATTGCCTGGCTGGCGCAGGTACGCTGGCGCTGGGCCATAATCATCCTGATATTCTGCAAAGCATCCAAAATGTCATTACCAGCGGCTTGCCGTTACATACTCTCGATCTGACTACGCCGTTAAAAGATCAGTTCTCGGCTTATCTGCTCTCTCTCTTGCCCGGCCAGGGTAAAGAGTACTGCCTGCAGTTCTGTGGTCCTTCAGGTGCCGATGCAGTGGAAGCGGCGCTGAAGCTGGCGAAAAAGCACACCGGCCGCACCGGCGTAATCAGCTTTTCCGGCGGCTACCACGGTATGACGCATGGCGCGCTGGCGGTAACGGGTAACCTGGGGCCGAAAGAAGCGATCAACGGCATGATGCCGGAAGTGCAGTTTATGCCTTACCCGCATCTTTATCGCTGCCCGCTGGGCATCGGCGGTGAAGCCGGGGTTAACGCGTTAACCTACTACTTCGAGAATCTGATTAACGATGTTGAAAGCGGCGTGCGCAAACCTGCAGCGGTGATCCTCGAAGCGGTTCAGGGTGAAGGCGGCGTTAACCCGGCACCGATCGAGTGGCTCCAGCGCATTCGTAAGGTGACCCAGGAGCACGGCATTCTGCTGATTCTGGACGAGGTTCAGGCCGGATTTGCGCGTACCGGGAAGTTTTTTGCCTTCGAGCACGCCGGTATCGAGCCGGACATCATCGTCATGTCCAAGGCCGTCGGTGGCGGCTTGCCTCTGGCCGTGCTCGGCATCAAAAAGCAGTTCGATGCCTGGGAACCCGGTCACCATACCGGTACCTTCCGCGGCAACCAGCTGGCGATGGCCACCGGCCTTAAGACGCTTCAGCTGCTAAAAGATAATCAGATTGCTGACAAAGTCGCGGCGCAGGGCGAGTGGCTGAAAGCACGCCTGGCGGAACTGCAGGCGCGTTATCCGGTAATGGGCAATATTCGCGGGCTGGGCCTGATGATCGGTATCGAGATCGTGAAGCCGGGCGAAGCGCCGGACCATATGGGTAGCTACCCTGCCGACGGCGAGCTGTCTGCTCTGTTACAGAAGAAATGCTTTGAAGCCGGCTTAATTCTGGAGCGCGGTGGCCGTCACGGTAGCGTATTGCGTCTGCTGCCTTCCCTGCTGATCAGCAATGATGAGCTGGGTATTTTCCTGGAAAAATTTGAACAGGCCCTGTTAGCGGCTGGCGTTCAACCAGTCTGAGTGGAGTAATGTAATGTCCGGGTCAAACCCAATTCTGGCAGGCTCTGCGCAGAGTATCGAAGCCTACCAGCAGGCGATTGCGCAGAGCAGTCAGGCGGTGGTCGAGTGGCTTAAGCAGCCTGAGATGTATCAGGGCAAAACCGTCGCTGAACTGCGTGAGCGCATCGCGCTGGATTTTAATCCTCAGGGCCTGGGCAACCAGGTCGCCATTGAGCGCGCGATTGAATACTTTCTGAAAGACAGCCTGTCGGTGCATCATCCGCAGTGCGTGGCGCATCTGCACTGCCCTAGCCTGGTGGTCAGCCAGGCGGCGGAAGTGTTGATCAACGCCAGCAACCAGAGCATGGACTCCTGGGATCAGAGCCCTTCCGCCACCATCATTGAGATGAAGCTGATTGAATGGCTGCGCGGACTGGTCGGGTTCCCGCACGGTGAGGCGGGCGTCTTTACCAGCGGCGGTACGCAGAGCAACCTGATGGGGCTGATGCTGGCACGCGATGCCTTCTTTGCGCGTCAGGGCCATGCTATTCAGCAGGATGGCCTGGTCGGCGACCTGCGCAAAATCAGGGTGTTATGTTCTGAAAACGCACACTTCTCGGTGCAGAAGAACATGGCGCTGTTGGGCCTGGGCTACCAGTCGGTCACGCTGGTGAAAACCGACGCGCTGGCGCGGATGGACGTGAACGATCTGGCAGAGAAAATCACGCAGGCGAAGGCCCGGGGTGAGCAGATCCTGGCCATTGTCGCCACGGCAGGTACCACCGATGCCGGTGCTATCGATCCGCTGCGCAGCATTGCCACGCTGGCGGCAGAACACCAGATCTGGGTTCACGTCGATGCGGCCTGGGGTGGCGCGCTGTTGCTGTCCGAAAAGTATCGTGATTATCTGGACGGCATTGACCTGGTGGATTCCATTACCCTGGACTTCCACAAGCAGTTCTTCCAGACCATTAGCTGTGGCGCTTTCCTGCTGAAAGATGAGCGCCACTACGAGCTGATGCGCTATCAGGCTGCCTATCTGAACTCCGAGTTCGATGAAGCCCAGGGCGTACCGAATCTGGTTTCCAAATCGCTGCAAACTACCCGCCGTTTTGATGCGTTAAAACTGTGGATGGGTCTGGAAGCGCTGGGACAGCAGCAGTACGCGGCCATTATCGATCACGGCGTGACGCTGGCGCAGCAGGTTGCCGGTTACGTCAGCGAGCAGAGCTCGCTCGAATTAGTGATGCCAACACAGCTGGCCAGCGTGCTGTTCCGCTATCGCTCGCCGGAGCAGGCAGGCAGTCATAATGATGCCGCCGTCGCGCTGCTTAATCAGCGGATTGGCGATGCCCTGCTGGAGTCGGGCCGCGCCAACGTTGGCGTCACCGAATTTAACGGTGTCACCTGCCTGAAACTGACGCTGCTAAACCCGACCGTCACGCTGGAGGATATCAAAGTCCTGCTGACGCTGGTTGAACGCACCGCCGGACAGCTGCCTGGCGCGTAGCAGCAGCCGCTTTATGAAGCACCCACTCTTAACGGGGACTGAATGGCCCCCGATAAGTTAAGGGGCTTGAGGGCCTGGATTCGGCATGTAGCCGGACTCAGGCTTTTTTTTTGCTTCAGGACCGCGGGTGCTGCGCTGAGGGTTAAAATCATTAATAGGTGGATTTTCCCTTTATATAATCGAGAAGGTACGCGACACCAGACCTGTCAATCTCATTGCTATCGCTCAGGGAAATATCAACCGGAGAGAACTTATTCTCTGCTTTATCATAGAGAAAGTTGTTTTCTGACAGGTCCGAGGGTGGGCATCCTTTTGAATTCATTTCAATGAGCAGAGTCAGGAACTTGTCAGCAGCATTGGCGGGGAACTCTTTTATTTGAGATAAGGGAACGCCCTTAATTTTATCCATGTGGATAGCTCTTCCAAATAAAGCCTCCGCTGATTTTTCTCCATAAAATTTTTCGAACGCCCTGACCTGATTGTTTATTTCTTCCGGACTGGTATCATCGAAGAAGATTTTTATTACTTTATTATTATCCTGACTGTCATTAACTACGATAGCTTCACCTCCTTTACCGATGGTTTCACCAATCTTATGCGAATACTCCTTAACAAACTCACCTGCACTCATAACTCTTATTACGCCGGTGGTCGAAGTTCTGTTTTTAAGATGAACGACAGGAGCGCTAGCATTACAGTTGAAGATAAATTTATTTATTTTATCACGCAGCTCATCGTTGGAAACCTGTGGAAGCGCCTTTTTTAGCTCAAAAGCCAGCTTTGCCGAAGGGCAACCTTTACCGACCAGGTCATTTTTAAAAAATACCTTTTTTGCTTCCAATTTTGTCAGACCCAAAGAGGTGTTTGAAATCTTCACCAGTTTCTCAAGAGTTTTATCTGAAAATGATCTATTGTTTATTTTTTTTAATAATGCGGTGTAGATAGAATCCTTATATATATTAATCTGATTGCTTTTGTTTATAAACATCTGTATTTCCATGATAATAAATCAACAAAGATACACCTCAGACAAAAATACTGATATAAAAAAACGCCCGCAGGGAATAATCCTGCGGGCGTTTTTTAGCGACGGCACCCCGGAAGGTCGTTAGGTTTACAGCGCCATATCATGCCCGGCCGCAGCCGCTTTTTTCTGCTGACCGGCGTCAGCTGGTGCGTCGCTGGCTTTATCACCCATCTGAATCACCGGCGGCTTAGTCAGCTGTAGCGTGGAGGCGGTATCGTCCCAGACCTTCTGCGTCAGGGCAACGTTGCCATTCAGCTTCTGACCATAGCTCGGCACAATTGAGCGTATTTTGCTCTGCCACTCAGGCGACTTAAACTGCTCGGGGAACAGTTTCTCAATCACGTTAATCGCAATTGGCGCGGCGGTAGAGGCGCCCGGCGATGCGCCAAGCAGTGCCGCCACGGTTTTCTGTTTATCGGTGACAATTTCAGTACCCAGCTTGAGCACGCCGCCCTTATCCGCGTCCTTTTTAATGATCTGCACGCGCTGCCCGGCCTGAATCAGTTTCCAGTCCTCTTTCTTCGCATCGGGATAGTACTCCTTCAGCGATTCGAAGCGGTCCTCGTCGGTCAACATCACCTGCCCGACCAGATATTTCACCAGGTCGAAGTTATCCATACCCACGTGGGTCATGGGGATAACATTATGGCTGGTGGTGGTGCTCAGCAGATCAAACAGCGAGCCATTTTTGAGAAATTTAGTTGAAAAGGTCGCAAACGGCCCAAACAGCACCACGCGCTTGCCATCGAGATAACGGGCATCAAGATGTGGCACGGACATCGGCGGTGCGCCTACCGAAGCCTGACCGTACACTTTCTCCTGATGACGGCTGGTGATAGCCGGATTTTCGGTAACCAGGAATGAGCCGCCTACCGGGAAGCCGGCATAGTTTTCGCCTTCCGGAATGCCGGTTTTTTGCAGCAGCTTCAGTGCACCCCCACCCGCGCCGATAAAGACATATTTTGCATCGACAACGTGTTGCTCGCCGCTTTTCACATCTTTGTAGGTCACGTGCCAGGAGTTGTCGTCGTTACGCTTAAATTCTGTCACTTCCGCCGAGGTTTTCAGCGTAAAGTTATCATTCTTTTTCAGGCTGCCTACCAGCTGCCGGGTTATCTCACCGTAGTTAACATCAGTGCCTACCGGCGTCCACGTCGCCGCGACTTTCTGCTGCGGATCGCGTCCTTCCATAATTAATGGCGCCCACTGCTCAATCTGCTTATGGTCGGTAGAGAACTTCATCCCCTGGAACAGCGTGGTGGTTTGCAGGGCCGCGTAACGCTTAGTCAGGAACTCAACGTTTTTGTCACCCCAGACAAAACTCATATGCGGCGTCGAGTTGATAAAGGAGTGTGGATTGCTCAGCACGCCGTTACGCACCTGAGTGGTCCAGAACTGCCGGGAAATCATAAAGGCTTCGTTGATTTCCAGGGCTTTACTGAAATCAATCGTGCCATCCGGACGCTCCGGCGTATAGTTCAGCTCCATGTTAGCAGAGTGACCCGTGCCCGCGTTGTTCCAGCCGTTAGAAGACTCAAGGGCCACACCGTCGAGTTTTTCCACCATCAGCTGTTTCCAGCCCGGCTGTAACGTCTCGAGCAGGGTCCCTAAGGACGCGCTCATAATACCGCCACCGATAAGCAGTACATCCGTTTTTTCTGGCGCAGTTTCTGCGCGGGTGGCAGTACAGACCAGTAGCGCTGCCAGCGAAAGCGTGGTGGCGAGTTTTGTTGCTTTAGTCATCAGGGTTCTACACTTTTGTCTAAAAGGGTTAAAAATATCCCCGGAATATTAAAATATTGTTACTTAATGGTTGGTGGTTTTTTAGTTAATTAATTATTAATGTTGGAAATCGTTTTATTTAGTTACTAAACCTGCAGGTGGAAACGACTGATAATGCCGGTCAGTGACTGCACCTGCTCCTCCAGGATGGTGGTTGCCGTCGCCGAGGCCTGCACCAGGGTGGCATTTTGCTGGGTGACGCTGTCCATTTCGGTGACCGCCACGCCAATCTGACTGATGCCCTTGCTCTGCTCAGAGGAGGCAGACGCAATTTCACTCATCAGCGAGGTCACGCCGGTCACAGAGGTGATAATCTCTTCGGTCGTGCGTGTGACCAGCGCAACCTTCTCTTCTCCCTGTTTGACGTTCAGATTTGAATCGGCAATGAGCTTTTCAATCTCACGCGCTGAGTGCGTACTGCGCTGCGCCAGCGTGCGAACCTCATTAGCGACAACCGCAAAACCCCGTCCCTGCTCGCCCGCCCGCGCAGCTTCAACGGCGGCGTTCAGCGCCAGAATATTGGTCTGGAAAGCAATGCCATTAATCACCGAGGTGATTTCGCTAATGGCCGTGGCGCTGGTACGAATATCGCTCATGCTGCGAACCACATCCTGCATGGCTTCTCCGCATTGACGGGCGGTGGCCGATGCCGATGCCGCCGCGCCGCTTGCCACATCCGCATTCGCCGCGTTCAGGGTAACGGTAGAAGAGAGCTGTTCCATACTGGCTGCGGTCTCCTCCAGCGCAGCGGCCTGCTGCTCGGTGCGGCTGGAAAGGCTGTGATTACCGTCGCTGATTTGCGCGGTGACGCGCGCGACTTCTCCGACGCCCTGCACTATTTCGCCCATCAGCGTATTCAGGCTCCGCTGCATCCCTTCCAGCCCCTGTAACAACCTGCCCACTTCATCATTGCGGGCGGGCGGGAAGCGGGAGGTCAGATCGCCTTCACCTATTGCCGTCGCCACTTCTCCTGCCCGATGCAGTGGTGCTATCAGTACGCGCCGCAGCAGCATCGCAATCACCAGGCCGGTAAGAATAAACAGACCGAATGAGAGTATCGCGGCAAGGCGGGCTGTCCAGCTGTCGCGATCCGCCTGCTGCGTGATTTCGACTGAAGCCTGTTTATGCAGAGCGATAACCTTATCAAGCGGTACGCGGTAGGCTTCGTCCAGCGCTACCACCCGGGTACCCGCCAGTTGCAGGAAAAGGGGGACATCCTTTTTCTCCAATGCAGTGAAAAGCGCACTGACGCCCTGCCCGGTATAGTCCGTATAGCGTGCGGCCAGCTCATTTGCCAGCAGCTGCTCCCCGGGCATTTTCGGCGCCGCCTGATAGGCCACCATAAATTTCATGCCACCATCATAATAGAAGCGCGCCTGCTTCAGCGCGCTGTTGAGCGCCTGAGGATCGCTGTCCGTCACGTGTGGCACCGCAGCAAGCAGCGTGGTTCGGGCTGCCCGCATCCAGTTAGTGGTATCGGCCACGCCCAGAGTGGCCGATACCTCACGGTTCAGGTTTTTGAGAGAATTGGCGCTACGCTGCAAATAATGTGCGCTGAGCAGTGCAGAGGCGAGAAAAACCCCCAACAGGCACAAACCTGAAACCAGCAGTAGAGTGGTGAGACGGATATTTTTCAGCATAGCGATAATCTCTTTGGGAGGTTATCGGGTTATCGGCAAAATCGAATGAGTTTGTTAGCAGAATGTAAACTTATCGAGGCTAAATGTGATATGCATCGTAGTATTTATGCAGTGGGAACATCAGTTGCCCGGCATAAAGTGGTTGGGATCACAGGATGTGAGACTTATCACAGACAGATCCGAGGCAGAACACAGGATGTGTTTTGGGCTCAGGCGCTATGCCGTAACGGTTCCGAGGCCCTTAGCCGTCCGTGAATGCGTGAATCAGTCATGCTGTATGCTGCTCAGGAATAGCTTACTCAGTGGCAAATTTGTTCCAGTTCATCATCAGAGAGGCCAGTCAGATCTTTAACCGAATGCAGCGACATGCCCGCTTTAAGAAGGTTACGTGCAACATCCTGCTTTCCTTTTTGTTCACCGAGCTGCATACCCTTCTCAATGCCCTTCTCAATACCCTTCTGTTCAAGCTGGTTCGCAATCGTCATCAATTCGTTCCCATGCTGCGGCACTTTTTGCGCCAGGTTACGTACAAAAGCTTCGGCGTCATCCGTTTCACCCGCCTGTACAAGATAGTTTATCAGCGAAACCAGCTGTTGTCCCGTCAGGTTGCTGCCCAGCAACGCTGTTGATAGCCGATCCAATAAATCGCTCAGGTCACGGCGATGAATATGTTTTTGCAGCAGCGTGAGCGCCGCCATGCTGCGATGATTCATGATGTCATCATCAGGAATAACCGTCACGTCTACCAGTTGAAATGCCTTGCCATAAAGTTTTAAAAAGAGAGGGAGCGTAGCTTGTCACCTTACAATGCGATGCGCAGTGAAGAGAGCGACTGTTGCAATGGCAGCCATCATGGGTATGGGATAGCCCTCTGAGGAGTGACTACTCAGAGGGTTTGAACGTCTGAACGCGGATATCAGCTTCTGTGGACAGGAAACCTCAACCCTGAGGCCCCTTAAGGTTTAAGGATTACCTTGGTCCAGTCTTTATCGCGGGAATCAAAATGCTTGTAGCCCTCTGCCGCATCGGCCAGCTTCAGACGCTGGGAAATAATCTGTGCCGGATTGGCTTTTCCTTTATGGATAAGGTTGGCAAGCTGACGATTATAGGCTTTTACGTTCGCCTGACCGGTGCGCAGTGTCTGGCCTTTGAACCAGAAGCTGCCGAAATCGAATGGCATCTTCCCTTCCTTCGCCAGATCGGTGCTGCCACCCGGATCCTGTGGCACAAATACGCCCACGGCGCCGATACCGCCTGTGGCTTTGGTCGAAGCGACCAGGCTGTTCATGGTTGCGCTATTATCCTCTTTACCGTGCTTATTGCAGCACTGATAGCCTACGCATTCACAGCCGCGATCCGTTCCTTTGCCATCGGTCAGGTCCAGGATCTTTTGCACCGCCTCGTCACCTACCGCATTGATTGCGGTCGCGCCCATTTTCTCGGCCAGCGCCAGGCGATCGGGATGGGTATCCACAACGTAAACACTGGCCGCGCCTTTGATCAGGGCTGAGTGAGCGGCCATCAGGCCAACCGGTCCGGCACCGTAAATCGCCACGCTTTCACCTGCCCGCAGGCCTGCCAGCTCTGTTGCATGCCAGCCGGTGGGAAAGATATCGGACAGCATGACATAATCGTCCTCTTTTTCGACCGCATCTTTCGGCAGCGTCAGGCAATTAAAGTCTGCAAAAGGCACGCGCAGCAGCTCGGCCTGCCCGCCTTCCCAGGGGCCCATCTCTGCAAAACCATAGGCCGCGCCTGCTGTGCCAGGATTAGCGGTCAGGCAGTAGCCGGTCAGGCCTTTTTCACAGTTTTCACAAAAGCCACAGCCAATATTGAACGGCAGACAGACATAATCGCCTACTTTTACGCGCTCAACGCCGCTGCCGACCTCAATAACCTGGCCCATATTTTCATGGCCAAGAATACGGCCCTGCTCAAAACTGGTTCGTCCCTCATACATATGCAGATCGGAACCGCAAATATTGGTGGTGGTAACACGAATCAGGGCATCAGTGGGTTTGACAATTTTTGCATCCGGCACATCCTTCACGGAAACATCGTACGGGCCATTATAAATAACCGCTTTCATAATTCTCTCCTATATATTGCCATCGCATCATGACGTTACTGATACCTGATAAAACGTAGTTCCTCCTGAATGATTTCGCCATTGCATTAAGAAAAGCTTACAAAAAGCCTCTCAGCGATTTTAGCAGAGATATAATTACGCAGATTATTCCTAAGCGATACCGCCGCTATTTCGCAGATTAATCTTAAAAAGATAATATTGGGAAGCAAGCCCGTTTAATTTAGTCAGCCTGCTGATTTTCATCATTTATAACGGTGTAGAGCACCCACCAGATTGCAATATTTAATCGCTGTGCTGAGAAAACGCAGAAAGTCTGGCCATATTTCTTCACACTTCTCTTTGCTAGTTATTCCTTCTGAGGAACGGCAGCAGATGCCCCAGTATTTCCCCGGGGACCTCTTCCTGCGGAGAATGACCACAGGGCAACCCCACGCCCGTTACCTCTCTGGCCTTCTCCTGCCAGGTGCTGATGACGTCATAGAGCTGGCCGACCGTACCCTGCTCCCCCCATAACAGGAATAACGGGCACTGAATGCGTTTTTCGCCGTCTGATGCATCGTCTTCCAGATCTGTCGTGGCTGCGGCGCGATAGTCTTCACATACCGCATGCAGCATATCCGGGTGCTGATAACAGCGCAGATAATCGGCGAAAATAGCAGGTTCGGTGGCGTCTGGCGTTTTATTCTGCGCATCAATATGCTGGCGTAGAAAAAATGCCGGATCCTGACCAATCATTTTCTCAGGCAGCGGTGCAGGCTGAATAAGAAAAAACCACCAGAAATAACGCGTGGCGAACGTTTTATCCGTCAGTGCGTACATTGTCGCCGTCGGCGCAATATCAATAAATATGCAGCGGCTGACCCGGTCAGGATAATCCAGCGCCAGCCGATGCCCTACGCGCCCTCCCCGATCGTGACCGACAAAAATGAAGGTGTCATAATTTAACCGGTCCATCAGCTGAATTATATCCTGCGCCATGACGCGTTTAGAATAATTGCGGTGTCCCTCGCCGCCCGGCGGTTTATCACTGTCGCCGTAACCACGAAGATCGGGCAAAATGACACTGAATTCCTGCGCCAGCGTGGGAGCCACTTTATGCCAGGTAAGATGATTTTGTGGATGCCCGTGGAGAAGGATCAGAGGTGGCCCGTTACCCCCCATCGCAACCCGTAATCTCACTCCGCTGGCAAGGGTCACATCGCCCAGCCTGAAGCCGGGGATAAAGGGCGACGGTCCCCGGTCGATCCAGGTGTTATCGTTCATACCCGTTATCTCTGCGCTGGCCCCAGGGACTGTCGACGGGCGTTACGGCAGCTTTTTTACTGCCCGCGTTAAGCATCATAAGATACAGATCTTCCACTTCCTTACGCGCCCAGGGGGTACGGCGCAGAAACTTCAGGCTGGATTTAACACTGGGATCGCTTTTGAAGCAGTTAATATTGATGCGGCGACCCAGCTCTCCCCAGCCATATTTTGCTACCAGCGCGTTAATCTGCATTTCCAGCGTAACGCCGTGTAAAGGATCTTTGGAAGCGTGCGTGTTCATAAACGTCCTGAATAAGTGAAAAATGGATTCACCAGGGGTGCGAAAAAAAACTCTGCTGACAGCTGGCGATAAAAAAGCCAGCGCATAATCGCGCTGGCTTCAGTTTATCTTAACGCATTGTCAGGCCAATCGTCAGAAATCCGCTTTAAGTACCACGCGGTAATTCGCTTTTCCGGCGCGGACGTGCTCCAGCGCGTCGTTAATTTTCGACATAGGGAAGAACTCTACCTGCGGCGCGATATCCGCACGCGATGCCAGTTTCAGCAATGAGCGAAGCTGGCCCGGCGAGCCGGTTGATGAGCCGGTCAGGGCTTTATCTCCGGTAATCAGATCGAAGGCGCTGACCTGGAACGGCTTCATGACGGCACCAACGGTATGGAATTTACCCTGCGGAGCCAGTGCATCAAAGTAAGGTTTCCAGTCCAGATCGACCGCCACGGTGCTGAGGATCAGATCGAAACGGCCTGCCTGATTTTTCAGCGCTTCCGGATCGCGGCTATTAATCACCTCATCGGCACCCATATCCAGAATTGACTGCTTTTTGCCCGGCGTGGAGCTGAATGCGACCACTTCGGCTCCCATCGCGCGCAGAATTTTGATCGCGATGTGGCCCAGGCCACCGATACCGATAACACCCACGCGGCTGGTAGCGGTGATATTGCTCATCAGCAGCGGTTTAAAGACGGTGATCCCCCCGCACAGCAGCGGGCCGGCACTTTCGACATCCAGTTTTTCCGGCAGCGGGATGACCCACTGCCAGTCGGCGCGCAGCTTCTCAGCAAAACCACCATGATTAAGGATGGTCGGTGTCGTGCCGTTCTCACAGTTGACCTGGTGACCATTAATACAGGCGTCACAGTGCTGGCAGCTTTTCGCCGTCCAGCCAATACCCACGCGCTGGCCAAGCGAAAGGCCCTTCTCTTTAGCCGCTTCGCCCAGCGCGGTTACGCGACCCACCACCTCATGACCGGCAATGGTCGGGTAGCGTGAAATGCCCCACTCGTTATCGATCATCGATAAATCGGAATGGCACACGCCGCAGTATTCAACCGCTACCTCAACTTCTTCTGCGCTAAGCTCGCCGGGTTCGTATTCATACAGTTCCAGCGCCTTTCCGGCTTCCATTGCTGCGTAGCTTTTGATTTTCATTCGTTACCTCAGATTCCATTAACATCGGCAGTGAGTGTAGCAAAGCCTGAGGGTGTGCTATAAAGCCAGACGTGTGATTGGTCCTGTGGTGTGTATCAGGATGTAAATTTTGCGGGGTTTTTATGCAGCTATTCGCTTAATTATGTCTTCTGATAAGCTGCTTCTTCAACGTCAGGCCCGCTATCTCTGCCGGACCTGACGATTAACGTTAAATCTACAGTGCCCTGAATGACTACTTTAAATGCTAAGGATGTGAAACCGGTATTGACATTTCGCTTCGGAAAATATTTTCAGGATCAACGGCACGTTTAGTATTGATCAGCATATTTACTTTGTCTCCATAGTAAAGCTCCAGCCAGCGCGTATCTGTAGTGCCGGGTTGATTACTGATATACCGCATATCCACGTCAGGATAATTAATAAAACAACCTTCATAGCGCTGATTATCGCTAAAGGGCTTACCATTCTGCTGCGAAAAAAAGTCATTAAAAAAATCCTGACACCAGCGTATACACTTATCTTCATTAATCGGGTCTGTCCAGTAAGCCTGCAGCTGTGATTTCAACAGTGAATGTCGCTGATGTACCGCCGTGGGATTACTGACCTCATCATTTGTATTAACGCAACCACCATATGAGTCAATTTGTAATAGAGCCTGGTTAAGATGTGTCTGACCGGTCTGATTAAAGTGAGTCCATATTGCATCAACTTCAACGTCGGTAAAATTCTCTATTTGATAAAAAGATTTATATTTTCCGAACTGGTTGCTACCTGAACCGTTTATAGTTTGAGTTAAATACAACCAATCCATTAAACGCGCATCTTTGAGTGGGTTGCTTAATCTGGTCTCTTTCCCCTGAAGCCTGGTCACCGGCCCCCACGAGTTTTCCATGGAAGCGACATAAGCATTGGTCCCCGCGGCGCTATTCATGTGGTGAACAAAATCTATCAGTGGCGCGGTCTGATTAAGCGCATCAACCCGCCCGTTAGTTCCTGTATACTGGATCAACAAACTAATATCACCGGTAGAGCGATGCTGTAACTTGAGTAGCGTAAAAAGCCCACCATTAGCCAGCGCAGGATCGCTACTGTTCCAGTGCCGATCGTTCTCTTTAAACCAGCGCCAGTATTCCTTAAGAAAATGTTTTAGCTTTTCTTTGGTAAAACTTGCCCATGGCCATGAAAGTGTGAGCAGATAGGCCTGACGGGGAGCGTGAGGTAGATCTTTGTAATAATAATTGAGAATAATGCCATAGTTGCCGCCGCCGCCACCGCGGCAGGCGATAAAAAGGTCACGTTCAGTGCCCGTGCTGTTCAGGCTAACATGTTTTGAAACCAGTCCCTTGCCATTCAGGTCAGGCACAAGAATATCCACACCACTTAACCAGTCTACGGTAAGTCCATGCAGTCTTGAAAGCAGACCGTAGCCCCCGCCACATATATGGCCACCCGATCCCACGGAGTAACATGAACCGCCAGGAATTGTTCGGTTAGCTGTTTTATACAGTGCGTTGTAACCGTCCCAGTTCTGATTGCCCGTCGCCGCGCGAAATTTATATTTCTCACAGGTATTGTAAGGGGAGTTAACATCGCCCGCCTCACTAAATTCCATACCGGTCATCAGGCTAAGATCGATGATAGCAAGTGGCTGGTGTTCTTCACCTTCCAGCTTATTAGATACAAGGCCTTCGTAGCAGTGTCCACCACTTCGTATCGTAATGCGGTAACCTTTTTCAAGCGCATCATTTGCGGAACGGTGAACTGATTCAGCACTATCACAAATATAAATATAATCGCCTTCTTTTCCTTGCGCAGGCCATCTTAAATTAAATCCTTTTTTAAGCGTTTCATAACGATCGTCTTGCTTGTCTATAATGATATGATTCGACATTCCGGCATCCTTATATCTAATAATTCGATGTAAGTCTTTATACAGACAGGTTTATAAAAAATATTAACTGGTAAGTTATAAAGAGCATTGTTTCTCACACCCTTCGCATTTAAGTTCAAATGGAGTATGAGTTTATTTTATTTATTAATCAATGCTATAAAAATAACCTTTTTTGTTTTTTAAGGGTATATTAAATGGAAAGCGAAAACACATCATGATTAAGGTCTTGATTACCACCTGAAGGTTGGGTTGTAGAGAGATGAACAAAAAGTGGGAAAATAGGTCCCCACTTTTTGCTGTCAAATTCCACAAACATTTCGTCATCAAAAAGGCATCACAGCAGCCCCAGCCATGTCTGGTTCGACTTCGTAACCTGTCTTTATGCGGGCATCGATAGCCACCTTGCGAGATTCTGGCTCCCGGGCAAAGCGACAGTACGGTTCCCAGGTGCGCATGTCCTGTACCCACTCCGGTGGTAAATTATGGATCGCTTTCTGCATCAGGCGTCGTCCGTCGCGGGGTATTGGTGCTATGATCGGCATCGCTCAGTCCGGCTGGTGGTTTGGGATATTTGGCGATTGATCAGATCGCACAATCCGGGCTGAATTTCCTTTAAGTGATCTACTATTCGGCGCAGCTATTTAGTTACACTTACGCCATCCCTTTATTTGCCCTGGAGTTATAATTCCCGGAACGGCAAATTCAACACTTTTAGAATGGATGCTGTGACTTACCTCAAGGGTTGCAGCTGTATCGACCCCCTGGTGTGGTTGCAGGTAAATAGCATATTCATATTTTCCATAAGATCCACTTTTTAGCCTTTTAATTGATGTGGAAACATATGAATATTGATCACGTGAACCAGTCATATGGTCTTCAATTGTACCTAATTTTTCTTTTTGGGGATAAAAGCCGCCTGCTGCTATTACTTCATCCAGAGAACGATTATCCTGCCGATAAACCATGATGGGTTCTTTGTTTGTAACCCATCTTTTGGCTGAAAATCTTTTATCCACATCAAACGGACCATGCATGCTCTCGGCCCATGTTCGTTTAAGATCAACAGGAGTAAAGTCAGTGTGCATTTCTATATGTGACATAGCCACCCCCCTGGAAACCCCAGTACTTTCCATCATGTTTTCTTCAGGAGTATTTATATAGTTATTTCCATTCTCTCTGCTAAAAGAAATAGAAGTTATTTTTTTACTGCCAAATCTTTTTTTACCTATGACCTCAAATTTCGATTCAGCACTCTTATCAAATTTCCCACTCAATTTAAAATAAACATCATCGTATTTTAAGTAAAGTTTCCCCTTCTCCGAATCATATAAACCCGGATGAGTTTCAGATGGCTGTAGTCCCTTTATCTTACTTGCTGGTATTCCATTTTTTTTATTCGCATTAAGCTTGTTAACCAGGCCTTCAGAAAGATGTAAGCACGACGTCCCAGGAGATCTAGCCAGTCGACAAGGTGAATAGTTTACTAATAACTTCTTTTTTTCATTGACAATAAAATATCTTTTATCAAACCGGGACACCTTGATATTTTCATTACCACCTTTGATGACACCGCTTATGCTCACATCCTTCTCATTTGATGGAATGTAACGATAGAACTTATCACCAACTTTTATCGTATGAAAGGATTCTCCAGACTGTTTACTTGTTACACTATATATACCATGCTGAACTGGACTAATTCGACTAAGAGTATTTTTGTCTATAGCCCCATTTAACTTATTTGTAATGTGATGGTCAAAGTAAACATTATCACTTAGGGATTTAATTATTCTGTTTTTATTTGTTATTTTTTGCTCCCATCTTTTAGTTTGCGGAGAGTAAGATATTCTTCGACGCTTACCATGAATATGAGTAAAATATCTACCATTTTCAGATATCAACCCCCTGGCTTCCCCTTTAATATTAACTAATATTTTATTATTTTTAAAAGATAAGCCCTCAGGCACTTTTAACTGACCTTCAATTGTTTGTCCTTTTGAATTTCTCGGGGAAAAATCTACAATACTTTTCCCCAAAGCAAGAAGTTGATCGTTTGCTTCAGATAAATCATCTACATTCAGCTTTTTATTATCTATGCCATCAGCCATCATTCTGAATAGTGCCCCACCCAATCTCTGTGTAACCACAAGCGGCATGCTACCAGGAAGTAATGCTGTAACCATCGATATTAGTTTGTCTACCACTGAGGTTATTGATTGAATATTTTTTATTTCTTTCGGGGTTGGGCATCGTTTATAATTGTTATAATAATGAATGACCTGAGCTTCCTTTGCAAGTTCACCTACCGGATTACTGAAAGTTTTACCAACCTTTCTAAATACATCAGAATAGGTTAAATGCTGTCGATCTTCAATGCAGGAAAAATCCCGTTTTTCAATTTTAACATCATCAGATACGAGAGGAGGAGTCGTTGTTTTCTTTTCAAATACGGCATATCTTGGTAATCGATTTGTATCTTTATCTCTGACAGGTAATGCATTTTCCCCAGAAAAACGTAGAGGATCATTTTGAAGTATAACCCCCCCCCTGGATGGGGTTTGCGGGATAGAATCCCTGAGAGTGCTGATTAAATTAATACCATCAGCTAACCGAACCTGGCTTAGCAGCATTAGCAGCGGGGCTGCTATACCCTGTCTCGGATTTGTAGTCTGGTGCGATACTCGGTTTGGTTCATCATTAGAATTGACGACAGTGTGAATACTACTTCCGAAGTGAATTTTTCCATCCGGGATGGCAGAGCGGTCTGGGCCTTTGCTCTGAGCCTGTGTTGTGGAATACCTCCTTAAGTTATCTTGAAGCTTATTCTGGTGAATTCCGGCTAATTTTCTGTGCTGTAACAATGATACTGGCATGATTAAGCTCTCTTACTTTTAAACATACCTTAATCGCATACCTGTGCATGTATTACTTTCAATAAACAATCATTTCGCTCATTTAGTTACTCCCTGCCGGTTTGATCCCGTTAACCTCCTGTCGATATCAATCCGGTCCGGAGGGACACCGATTTTCGCCAGGGCTTCCTGCTGGACAGTCAGGTCCTCTTACGGACACGATTAATCGAGGTCAGGATGACAACCCGAATAAAGCAACAGGCAAAAGGTGGCCTGGCAATACACTTTGCTGAACGGGCATTGCACCTTCCAGAGCAGCAATGAAATTATTGACCCTGGATGCGCGGGTTGCCGGGGTGATGGAGATATCGGCGGTTCCGACGTAGAACCGCCTAATGTGAACCGATGGCGTTTTTCACTTGTCGTTAATGTGATGCAAAATTTGCGCCGATTGCGAGTCGGAGGGATTTCGAATGCGAGCGGCTATACGCAGGGATGGCTGAAAAACCCACTGCCAGATAGCCATGCTTCGGGCTGAAAAAACGTATTAGCCTTACATTTCGCTCTTCAGCTGCTGTGTAACCTGGCCTATCGCGTCAACCACCTGGGTGGAGTTGTTTTGTATATCAATAATCACGCTCCCCGCTTCCCGCACCATCATCACGCCCTGGTCAGCGCGGATCAGGTTAGCCGAGATATTTTTCTGTGCCAGGCTGGCCAGGGACTGATTGCTTTCCACCACGCTGGCGATTTGCAGCGTGGCGCTGTTAATGTTCGCCGCCAGGCTGCGCACCTCGCTGGCAACCACGGCAAAGCTGCGACCGTGGGTTCCGGCCCGCGCAGCCTCGACGGCCGCATTCAGCGCCAGCAGGTTGGTCTGATTGGCGATGGTTCTTATCGTTTCCACAATAACCCCAATCTGCGCCGACTGGGTACTCAGGCCATTCACATCTTCGGAAACCTTCCGCAGCTCATGGGCGATTTCATTCATCTTCGTGACGCTGTTTTCAATCACGCTGACGCCCTGTCGGGTATTATCGCGCGTTTCCAGCGCCGCCTGGTAAGCATGCTCGGCGGCGTCCCGTTCCTGCTGATTTTTAATCACCTGTTCGGTGACGTCGGTGGCAAATTTAACCACCTCATACAGCCGGTTGTTTTCATCAAAAACCGGGTTGTAGGTCGCGCGCAGCCACAGAGCCTGACCTTTCTTATCCACCCGCAGGAACTGCCCGGAAATGAAGTCACCCCGTCCCAGCTTGTCCCAGAATTCCTTATATTCAGCGCTGTTATACAGCGCGGGTGAGCAGAACATACGGTGATGCCGACCGACTATCTCCGCACTCTGGTATCCCGTGGCCTTCAGAAAGTTAGTATTGGCGCGCAGCACTTCTCCCTCAGGGGTAAAAGCAATCACCGCCATCGAACGGTTGATGGCATTGGTCATTGCCCGCTGCTCCTGCGCGGCCAGAATCCGGCGGGTGACATCGGTCGCCAGCTTAACAATTTTGATGATTTGTCCACGACGATCCGCTACCGGAACATAGTGCGCCTCCAGCCAGAGCGCGGTGCCGTCTTTTGCCCGCCGCTGGAAGGTATCACTGAAGCTTTCACCACGACGAAGCCGTTGCCAGAACTGTGCATACTCCGGCGACCGAATCAACTCCGGGGGGCAGAACATTCGATGATGCTGACCGACGATCTCGGCCAGTCCGTAGCCCATTTTGGCCAGAAACAGCCCATTAGCCGAAACAATTTGCCCGTCGGGCGTGAATTCGATCGTCGCAACGGCATCGTTAAGCGCGCTCAGCGTAGCCTGAGAATGTCGACGCCCGCTGCGGACGAAGCGTGAAAAGAACCCTGGTATTAATGTCCCGCTCATGGTGTAACCTTATTAGCCATAATTATTATATTCGTCACAAAGACACTATCGGCAAAGGTCAGAAAAACTCCATAATTAAATTGCGTGAAATATAATAGCACCCTATTTATTAGCAGGGTTCAGGATCCGCCAGCCGCGCCCGGCGGCATTGTGCAATCTCATTGGGAAAGTAATCGCCTGTTTACCCTCTTATTTCCGCATTCGATTTAAGTCAAATCCCCTAAAGTGGTCAGCAACCCGGAGCGTGTCTGACTCACTGATACCGGATATCTGACTAAAAAGGTCCTTTTTGCGTGGCAAAATCATTTTTACGCAGCGGAAGTCTGGATGCGGTTCTGCCGCTCGGAGAGAACGGCCAGCCTGTTTACCTGTCAGCCCTACAGCTGCGCGAGACGCTGCGCCTGAGAAAGCAGCAGCAGATTGCAGACTGCCTGGCAGTACCCCAGCCCAATGAGGCTGGCGATCGTCTCGACTGGTACTCGCCCGTCTCCGGAAAGGTTACCTCCTGGGCGGCCGCCAGTGAATCCGCGCGCGCCCATGCACTCAATCAGCTTATTGCCTGCCAGCAGGCAGTGGACGTGATGTGTCAGCGGGCTCAGCAGTCTGACAAACCCAGCCAGAAACTGTTTGGCGCGCTGTTATCCCGGGCGATGCAGTTTCCCGATCCGAACTATGTGTATCTGGTGGGCGGTAAGCCGGTGATCACCTTCTGGGGATTCGTCAGCCCGGAGAAAAAAGCCCGTCAGGACGCGCTGGAGTGCCTGCGCGCGACGGAAGAGGAGCAGCCACCGCGAGTCTTATCAAAACTGACCGCTTCAAAACTCACTGAGGTGGCCGCGCCAGCGCCGGTACTGACGGCCAGTCACGCTACCCCGGCGGTGCTCGCTGAGCCTGAAGCGACGCAGGCAAGCCCCGCTGCCGATCTTCCTGCGGCCCCCGCGGTTTCCGTATCGCCGACCTCTCCTTTATCCGAACTAAACGCAAAGAAACCTGCGTTAAAAAACAGTCTGCTTCGCTACGGCTGGACCCTGCCCGCCGCCGCACTGCTGGTCGCGCTGGGCGTACAGCTGAAAGGCTGCGAGTCCACGACCCCACCCGCTTCTCAGGCCAGCGCCCCACGGCCTGCCGATGGGCATGACACGAAAACCACTCCGCCGGACGTCAGCCCGACCCGCGCCGCTGAGCAGTCTGCGGCTAATGAGACGACACGCCGGTCAGGCGAAACCATTGAGACGCAGCCGATCGGGAACGCGGCGGAAGCGGCGGCCAGTGCCCGACCTGAACAACCGGCCAGTGCGTCGGGGGCCGACGCAGGGAAATCCGCCCCTGTGGTATCTGCCGTTAGCGCACCGGTTAGCGGAAACTCCGCGAATCCGACCCTGCCCGTCGCGGCGGCAAATACCGTACCCGCGCCGGTTGAACAACCCGCAGTGACCAGTGAAGCGGCGGCGGCGATCCCGGTCGCAAAAGATGATTTAGTCATGCCTGCCGATGCGGTGAAGCTGGGATCGACGCGGTTTATTAACGGCGGCTGGCGGGTTATCGTCGGCGGTAAAAATCCCATTACCGGCAGGCCACCCAGCCTGCGCTACCAGATGAAAAATGGCAAAGGAACGGCGCGGATAATTCAGGGCGATGGCATCAGCTGCCGCGTGGATGTCTATGCCGGTCTGATGAAGTCAGGCAACCTGGTGATCAACAGCCGAACCAAAGCGAAATGCAGCGACGGCTCGCGCTATCAGATGCCTGAACTGGTGTGTAAGCAGGGAGCCAGTGGCCCGGCCGAATGTAGCGGCCAGTACGATACCAATACGATATTACCGATGACGATGAAGCGCGAGAGTAAATGATGATGCTGGCGACGATCGCTGATTTTAAACCGAATATGACGCTGATTCAGAACAGTGGCATTCAGTTCCTCGACTTTTCCCTGACGCCGGTGCTGGATGCTGAAATGCCGGGCAAGTTTGTGCGCCAGACGGCCAACGGCCCGCTGCTGCGTTTGAACTTTAACGCGCAGAATGGCCGATACCTGCTGCCGGTGGTAGCCGGTGGCATGCCGGAAGTGGTGAAGCCTGAGTTCAGTTTCCCCCTTGAGCAGTCTCTGTCACTGCTGGAAGGGATATGGCTGCCGCTGCCCTTTTTCCGTTTCAATCCGCCGCGCAGCTTCAGCAGCGGCCCGGATAACTGGGCGCGTATGCAGATCGTCGCGCTGGATAAGCCCGATCAGAACGGTAAAACGCACCGCGTCTGCCTGGCATTTGAAACGCGCACCTGGCCCGAAGGCGAAGATGAATCACTGGCGTTAAATGAGAGTGATGCCCAGTCCGGCGTCAGTTTTGCGCTGGCTCACCGCAGCGAAGAGCTGGGCGAATTCCTCGATCACACCTGGGTCGATGGCTGGCTGCGCGAAGTGTTCAGCCAGCAGGTGGCGAAAATCGAACAGCGCCCACAGGTGAATGTCCGCACCGCCCTGCGCGAGTTTGAGTATCAGGCGCACTACCTGAATATCCTCCATATGCTGGGTCATCAGCTGGTGCTGCCCGAACTGAAAATCAGCGCCGCCACGCTACAGGAACCGGCGATTTCGGTCGATCTGATTCTGGACGTGGGTAACTCTCACACCTGTGGGATTATGGTGGAAGATCACCCTGACGATCCTCAGGGACTGAAGCATACCTACGAACTGCATCTTCGCTGCCTCAGCGCCCCGCATCAGGTCTATAACGAACTGTTCGAGAGTCGCGTGGAGTTCGCTCAGGCCAGCTTTGGCAAACAAAATTTTTCGGTGGAGAGCGGGCGCGATGACGCCTTTATCTGGCCGTCGATCACCCGTGTCGGGCGCGAAGCCAGCCATCTGGCGCTTCAGCGGCTGGGGACTGAGGGCGCTACCGGCATCTCCAGCCCACGTCGTTATCTGTGGGACGAAGAGATCTACACGCCGGGCTGGCGCTTTAGCCGTACGCCGGGCAGCGCGGCCCAGGAGCCACCGGCCACCGCCATCCCGCTGACCAGTCTGGTCAATGACGAGGGCCAGCCGCTCTATAACCAGCCGCTGGAAGATCGTCTGCCGGTCTTCTCACCACAGTACAGCCGCAGTTCGGTAATGAGCTTTATGCTCTCTGAGCTGCTGGCTCAGGCGCTGATGCAAATGAACAGCCCGGCACAGCGGCAGAAGATGCTGCACAGCAGTGCCCCACGCCAGCTGCGCAATATTATACTCACCCTGCCCTCCGCGATGCCGAAGCCCGAGCGTGAAATTTTCCGCCGCCGCATGCACGAAGCCATTGCGCTGGTGTGGAAATCCCTGGGCTGGCACCCGGCTGACGATGATTTCAGCAGCGCCGCCGATAAGGCGAAAAGCAAGGTGCCGGTGCCGGAGGTGCAGATGGAGTGGGATGAAGCCACCTGCGGGCAGATGGTCTATCTGTATAATGAAACTCAGGTGAATTTTGGCGGGCGCGCCGAGGCTTTCTTCATCAGCATGGCACGCCCTGACCGCGCGCGGGCAGCCGACGAAGCCCCAGGTAAAACGCTGCGTATCGCCTCTATTGATATCGGCGGCGGTACCACCGATCTGGCGATCACCCAGTACCGTCTGGATGATGGCGTGGGTAATAACGTAAAAATTATGCCGCGCCTGCTGTTCCGTGAGGGCTTTAAGCTGGCCGGGGACGATATCCTGCTGGACGTGATTCAGCTGTATGTGCTGCCGGCGCTGCAAACCGCGTTTAAACAGGCGGGCATGGCTAATCCGGAGGGCGTAATGACCCGTCTGTTTGGTCATGAAGGTCGTCTGGACGGTCAGTCAACGCTTCGCCAGCAGGCCACCCTGCAAATCTTTATGCCGGCGGGCCAGGCGATTCTGGAAGCCTATGAGCGCTTCGACCCGCTGGAGCTTAACGCAGAGGTTGATGCGCGCATTGGCGAGCTGCTGGCCCAGCCGCCGACGGCGAAACTGCTGGACTATATCAATCGCGAGATCCAGCGTGAGCTGCCGGGCGAAGCGGAGGAATTTGATATCCTGCGGGTGCCGCTGGTAGTGAAACTCAGCGCGCTGCATGCGGAATTTCTCTCCCAGGGGATGAATATCACCCACAGCCTGCGCTCGATGTCCGAAGTGGTGGCGGTCTATGACTGTGACGTGCTGCTATTAACCGGCCGCCCATCGCGCTTCCCTGGGGTACAGGCACTGTTTCGCCATCTCCAGCCGCTGCCGGTCAGCCGCATTCTCTCACTGGACGGTTATCACACCAACGACTGGTACCCCTTTAATAAACAGGGGCGGATAGAGAATCCAAAATCAACCGCGGCGGTTGGCGCGATGCTCTGCCTGCTGTCGCTGGATCTGCGCCTGGCTAACTTCTGGTTCAAAGCCGGTGATTTTCAGCCTTACTCTACCATCCGCTATCTGGGCATGCTGGACGGCAGCGGCGCACTGAGCAGCGACAACGTCTGGTACGCCGATATTGACCTGGACGATGAAGCCTTTACCCTCGATCCCCGTCAGCGCTTCCAGGTGCGCGGCACCCTGACGCTGGGCTTCCGCCAGCTGGATAATGACCGCTGGCCTGCGTCGCCGCTCTATTCCCTGACCATCGCCGATCCGCTGCTGGCGCGCAGCGTGGCCGGTGATAAAGTATTGAAAATCAGGCTGGCAGCAATAAAGGGGCCGGATAACGCCGCCCCTGAACGATTTGAAATCGCTGAAGCCACGCTGGATGACGGTACGCTGGTGCCGCCCGAACATCTGCGGCTGAAGTTAAATACCCTGGCAAACAGCGGTACGGGCCTGACCCATTACTGGATTGACAGCGGGAGCGTATACAAGAAATGAAACCGTTAACGCCTAAACAGCTGGCGGCGCAGTTTGGAAAAAAACTGGATGCCATTACCCATGGAATTGACCTTTCAACTGAGTGGCTGACGCGCGCGCGCGAAACGTCTCCGCGTCTGGATATGGAGGCTGACCGGCTAAATGTCAGCCTGCGACGTCAGCATAACCGGGCCTCCGCCCTTGCCGCAGCGGCTGAGAAAGAGTGTGCGATAGGTTTTTTTGGCCTGTCACAGGCAGGCAAGTCCTGGCTGATTAACGCCCTGGCGGCCAGCGAAAAAGGTCGGCTGGAAATTGCCTTAGGGGCCGCCACGCTTGACGAAACGCTTCTCAATCCTCAGCAGCAGACCGGTACGCTGGTGACCCGCTATACCGGGCAGCAGGTGGAGGTGGATAACGGCTGGCCGGTGAAGCTGGCGTTACTCAACGAGGAGGCGCTGGTTAGCATTCTGGCCGATGCCTGGTCCCGGCGCGCAGGTGAGCAGCCGATCCGCATGGATGAAGCACAGATCGGTGAACGTCTGCAAACGCTGTCGATGTCACGACAGCCCGCAGAGACTGACGGCATGAGCCGCAATGATGTTGTTGCCCTGTGGGATCGGCTGTCGGCCAACCCGCTCTGCGTCAATAAGGCGCTGGAAACGCATTTCTGGCCGCTGGCGATTGATCTGGCTCCGATGCTGAGCGTCGACGATCGTGCGCGTCTTTTTTCGCTGCTGTGGGGCGAAGACAGCGAGCTGACCGCCCTTTACCGTCAGCTGGCGCATGTGCTGCATCACCTCTCCTGCGCGCCGGATGTCCTGGCGCCGCTCGCCGTGCTGGACGATCCTTCGGTCACTCTTCTTAACGGTCAAGGGCTGCGCTACTTTAATACCGCCAGCGATCCGGTGATTCAGGTCGTACCGCAGAAAAAGGGTCGCGCGCTGAAGCCGGTCAACGTGGCGCTGTCAGAGCTGACCCTGCTGGGGCGTGAGGTGCGCCTGCCGTTCTACAGCGCACCGCGTGAAACGCTTTTCGAGCAGGTGGATCTGCTGGATTACCCCGGATTCGAAGAGCCAGCTGTTCTGCCAGACGACCGGCACCATGAGCTGGCGCTGCGCTTCCTGACCGCCAAGCGCCCTTACCTGCTGACCCGTGCCGCTGAGCACCAGGATATCTGCCTGCTGATGGTTTGCAGCGCGGTCGGGCAGCGCGCGGATACGCCCAGGGTGGGCCGCATACTGGATAACTGGGTTAAGCAGACTCAGGGAGAAAATGCCCAGGCGCGCAGCGGGCGGAAACCTGGACTGATCTGGGCGCTAACGCCCTTCGATCAGCGTATTACCCACGGTCAGAACTATGACGCCGCCGTCCAGCGTTATGTCGGCAACCCCGGCGATGCCTGGGGGGCGATGCTGGCAATGGATGAGAAAGGCATTGGGCGTATGGCAGGCTGGCTGGTGACCGAAGTCCGCCGCGACAGCAAGCTGGCACGACTACAGGCGCAGCGCGAGGAAGTTCGCCGTGAGCTGACTGACAATCTGCTCGGCCGCTGGTTCCAGGCTTCTGATAAAGAGGAGCCGGAAGCGCGTCTGCGCGTGGCGGAAACGCTGCTTAAGGCATTGCAGTCGCGCACTGGCGTACATGGCGAACTGCTGGAGCGTCTGCTGCCCGACCGCGAAACGCTGCGCCACCTTTTCCTGCAGCAGCGTCCGGCCCGTCGCGCGCAGTCCGAAGCGCTTATCCCCAGCGCTGACGATCCCTTTGGCATTGGCATGAGCATCGACCTGCTCAGCGATGATCCTCTGCCCGGCCTGCTTAACCCCGCAGACGTGCCGCCCGCTGAGGAGCCGGAAACGGAGTTTGCCCGCCGGGTTTACCTCCACTGGATCAATCTGCTCCGCCAGCTACCCGACAGCAGCCAGTTGCTGGCGCTGCTGGGGGTCAGTAAATCCACGCTGGAAATGCTGACCGGCGAGCTGATCACCGCCAGTATCAGGCTCGATATTGAAGCCTCGCTGGCTACCCAGCTCACCGATCAGGACGCATCAGGCACGCCAGCCGAGATGATAGCCGATCGTCAGGTATCCCGTGCGCTGAGCGTGCTGGGTGATTTTGTTGCCTGGCTGGGCTTTCAGCACGTCGCTGAAGCAGATCGTCCGGCGAGCCGGATCAATCGCGGGCAGAAAATTTTCGCCAGGCCGGAAACCCAGACCGCCAGCCTTGGCCCCGGCCAGCGTCTGACCCGACTGGCGCTCAAGCCCAATAATCACGCGGCCTACTATATCTATGACTGGCTGGTTGGGCTGAATGAAACCATTATGCAAAATGCTGGCTGGTCTGCCGCGCGCGAAATAAGCAGCGCGCACCGTGACGAGCTGGCGGCTATTTTGCAAAAGATAGGGGGTTAAGGGTATCCGATAGCTTTCGATGGATAAGCTGCTAAGGGTATCTGATAGCTCTCGATGGATAAGCTGCTAAGGGTATCTGATAGCTCTCGATGGATAAGCTGCTAAGGGTATCTATTGTCTCTGCAATAGGCAGGTTGTTAACGACTGTTGTCAGCAACAGCGGCCCGCCGCGGGCCGCTTATCTCACCGATACGGCTCACCGCCCCCCGACGGCAATTCTGGCGGCCGCAGCCAGCACGTCCTTTCGGCTGGACGCATCCTGGCGCGGCTGGGTAAAGTAGGTCACCAGGATTATTGGGGCGCGGTTTTCAGGCCAGATAACGGCAATATCATTGGTGCTGCCGTAGTCGCCACTGCCGGTTTTATCCCCCACCGACCAGCTGGCCGGCAGACCGGCGCGGATACTTTCCGAGCCAGTGGTATTTCCCTTCATCCATTCGATCAGTTGGGTACGCTGCGCAGCCTTCAATGCGTGACCCAGCGTCAGTTTACGCAGGCTGTCAGCCATGGCCACCGGCGTTGTCGTATCGCGGGCATCGCCAGGGATTGCGGTATTCAGCGTCGGCTCCGTGCGATCGAGTCGAAAGAGAGCATCCCCCAGTGAACGCGCATAGTCGGTGACCTTCGCCGGTCCACCCAGATACCCAACAAGCTTGTTCATCGCCGTATTATCGCTGTATTGCAGCGCCGCTGCGCTTAATTCGCCCAGGGTCATGCCGCTGTTAAGGTGCTTTTCGGTGATGGGATTATAGTTAACCAGCTCGGACGTTTTGATCGCCAGCCGCTTCTGCAGCAGGTTGTCGTCCGCCTCACTCTTTTTCAGCACGGCCGCAACTGCCATCACCTTACTGGTACTACAGAGGGGGAAGCGCTCGTCGCCGCGATAGGCAACCTGCGAATTGTCTGCGGTATCGATCAGCGCAACACCCAGACGTCCTCCGGCATTTTTCTCCAGAACGGCGAGCTTCTGCTGAATAACCGCTGCCTCCTGTGGCGTATACGCCCACAGGAGCGGACTGGCGAGAAGTAAGGGGAGCAGCGCCACCGCTCTCAGCACCGTGCAACGTAAGGAATTTATCATTGTGCGTTCCTTCATGGTCATATTTTTATCCCAAACTGAAACTGAAACTGAGCCTGAAACTGAAACTGTGCGTGCGCCTGACCTGGGATCAGGGCTTACCTGTTCTCAGCTCCAGTTCCCCTTCCAGCGCCACCTGCGCCTCACGCATGACCGCAACGGCGGCATCAAACCGGGCGGCATGCGGATGTGCAGCCAGATGGTGAAGCGTGATGCGTACGGGCAGTGCGATGCTGCCGGTCAGCGCGTCCCATAGCGCATCCAGGTTAGCGCCAAAGCCCTCTTCCAGGGCAAATTTAGCGGCGAACTGACGGTAGAAGTCATTCATATCCGCAATGGTACGAAAATCAAAGCTGACGCTTTTCATCTCACTTTACCTGCTCAAAATGGCGATAATGATCGCGGGTGACGTAGATCAGCCCGTCGCTGGAATAGAGCATACGATCGCTACCGCGACGGCCACACTGGTAGTTAACGTCGGCTTCAAACCAGCGCCGTCCCTGCCCGTCTGGCAGGCGCCCTTCGCGGTTAGAAAAGCGATCGCCGCCGATGGCCCGCCCCGGCAGTGCTTCACAGAGGTTACCTCGTGCAGGATCCCATCCCTGACGCCTTGCATCACTTTTTTTCAGGTACAAGGGCGGCAGCTGCTGGTGCTGATGCAGGTAGTCCGCCACCCGCTGCTGCTGCGTCAGTACGCTGATGTCATCACGGAGTGACGTACTGGCTTTACTGCCCGCAGGGCGCCTCTCCTGAGAGGGGTGTGAGCCATGTTGGTTGGCGACCGGGGTTGTAGCAGGCCGGTGAAGCCCGACGGCGGTCGCTGCTATGGCTAAAATAGCCGCAATAATCAGTTTTTTATTCATTGTGAAATCTTAACCTGAGCAAATAATTGTCGTCTATATCTTTTATTCTGCGTCGGGTTTCTTCCGGTACTCCGTTAGCAGGGCTAAAACTGGCTACTTACCCCGCCCCTCACTCCAAAAAGATGGCCTATTTTATCCTTTCGGTGAATAAGTCGTAGCGACCACAGTGTATTTAATAATAAAGAAGGATGCCGTCATAAAAGCCGGTAAGCTTCACATACTTATGTTTGGTTTATCATAAAAAAGCACCACATTATTTTACGCTAACCAGACATCAGGGATTAACTATCATTACTTACTGATGATCAATCATTACTCACTAATCACTAATCACTCATTAATGGTTAATGGTTAATGGTTAATGGTTGATCACTACTAACCATAAGGCAGCTGTAATTATCGGCAACCTAATGCACCAGGGGACGTTTATTATTTAAAGCAGCTGATGTTAATTACTGTTATTTTGGCATCCTATTATAACGCCTCATCAATGGAATAAAAAAGATGACTAACTATAATTCAGTAACACAATTAAGCTGGGTAACATATTATGAATAATACCTCAAAGGCCCTCTCCGTATTGCTGCTATCCGGTTCATTTCTCTCTGTAGCCCATGCTGTTGACAGAAATATCTTATGGGATAAAGTGCACAATCAGTGTGAGCCTCAGTATAAGGCAGACGGAAAATATACTCCCTGTAGCCTGGTGGATGAGCATGATGGCTACGTTATTTATAAAGGCGACAGCGATAAATACCAGTATCTGCTGCTGCCGACGAAGCAAATAACCGGCATTGAGGATGAACAGCTGCTTGCAGACAATCAGCCTAACTATATTTATCTTTCATGGGAAGCTCGCGATCTTGTCGCGGAAAAAACTGACAGAAAAGTCAGGGAGCAGGATATTTCACTTACCGTTAACTCGCTTAATACGCGCTCACAGGATCAGCTTCATGTCCATATTTCATGCCTGGCTCAGCCTGTACGCGAAGCGCTGGACCGCATGGATGTTAAAAATATCGACAATGACTGGCACGTCTTTCCTGAACCGCTCAAAACCTATACCTTTAATTATAAAAAACTATCATTTTCTGAGCTAAAAAATAGAAATATTTTTAAAGATGTCAGTGACAAGGTTGCAGCGGATGGCGGTGAACTACAATATTCTACCTTCGCAGTTGTCAATCTTGATAGTGATAACTTTATGATCCTCGAAGCATCGGGTACATTAGAAAAACGCATTGGCGCAGAAAAATTGCAGGATCATACCTGCGCACTGGCGCAATAACGTCTTATCTGCCTCAGCGTCTTGCGATACTGAGGCAGATAAAACTAACCGCCGCTTCTATATCAGCCGTGCCTGCCGTAGTTCACTTTTCAGGTAGGCATAATAGACCGGGGCGGCCACTACCCCAGCCAGCCCAAAGGCAGATTCAAAAACCAGCATCGCCAGCAGGATCTCCCAGGTTTTTGCATTGATGCGGGTGCCAAAAATGCGCGCATTAATAAAATACTCCAGCTTATGCACCACGATCAGGAAAATAAGCGCGATTAGCGCAGCCTCCAGCGAAATTGACAGGCCAATCAGGATAATCACCGTATTCGAGATCAGGTTGCCAATTATTGGCAGCAGCCCGGCCACAAAGGTTAACACCACGACCGTTTTCGCGAAGGGAAAATGCAGGCCAAACATCGGCAGCAGGCCGAAAAGGAAGCCACAGGTCAGCAGCGTATTGACCAGCGATACCTTGATTTGGGCAAAGACCACGTTATGAAACGACGCCGCCAGCAGCGTCAGACGCTGAAGGAGCGCCTGCTTGAGCGGAGCCTGATGCGCATCATCGCTGCTGACCCGCAGGGAAACGATCGCCCCCAGCAGCATGCCGATCAGCATGGTGGCGAAGGTATGAGCGGCGGTACGACCAAAGGTTTGCACCACCACCAGATGTTCCCGCAGCCAGGTCACCACCTGATGCTGGAGCTCATCAATATCGGCGGGAAGATAGCGGGTAACCACTGGCGACAGCGTGCGCTGTGCGTCCTCCAGCAGCTTGCTGGCCGCTGCGTGGAAAGCAGCGGGATTCTGGAAGTCATGCAGCAGATAACCAATCAGCTTGGTGATCCCTAGCGCCAGACCAAGCACCACCACCAGCGTGAGGGAAAAAATAATGATCCACCGCGCCAGCGGACCTTTCACCAACCTCTCCACCCAGGGGGTGAGCGCCAGCACCGTTTCATAAACGATAAATCCGGCGAGAAAACATGGCAGCAGCCGCAGCGGAAAAATCATAAACAGCGCGATAAATACCAGGATATAGCTGGCGGCCTGACACAGCCCCCGTTTATTCAGTTGAGACATCTCCATGACGCTTCCTGTCTGAAATATTAAAAATCCGATGTAATTCAGACAGTATACAAGGTCCGCTGCATTTTGCGGCCGATTTAACGACGATGCGCCAGCGAACGAACCACGCGGTCGCCAAGCATCTGCACGCCCTGCACCAGCACGATCAGCACCACTATCGTGCCGACCATCACCTGCTGGTTAAAGCGCTGGTATCCGTAGCGGATCGCCAGGTCGCCCAGACCGCCTCCCCCGATCACGCCCGCCATTGATGAGAAGCCAATCAGCATCACCAGCGTCAGCGTAATACCGGCCACTATGGCGGGCAGTGCCTCCGGCAGCAGCACCTTAGCGATCACATGCCAGTGGGTCCCTCCCATGGCGATAACCGCCTCCGTCCTTCCCTTTTCAACCTCATCCAGCGCGTTCTCCACGATACGGGCAAAAAAGGGAAAGGCGCCCAGTGCAATGGGCACCACCGCCGCCGTACTGCCCAGGGTAGTACCGACCACCAGGCGGGTAAAGGGGATCAGCGCAATAAGCAGCACGACGAAAGGCAAAGAGCGCCCAATATTAACCAGCGTGCCCAGTACGGCATGGATCCAGGGCAGCGGGTAAAGACCGTTGCGACGGCTGACAAATAGCAACACGCCCAGCGGCAGGCCGATAAGCAGGGTCAGGCCGCCCGCCAGGCCCACCATATACAGAGTTTCAAGCGTTGCCTGCCCGAGCAGAGCAAAAAAGCTGTCCCATTCCAGGCTAATACGCATAGCGTGCTTCCCTCGTCGTCCATACCTGCTCCTGACCAAACGTCAGCCCGTGGCGGCGCAGAAAAGCCTGCTCATCATGGCCACCCTGTAGCAGGGAATCACGCAGCGCTGACCGGGGATCCATCAGCAGGTCGCGCAGCGCGCCCTCTTCCACCAGACGCCCCTTTTCAAGCAGGGCCGCGCGATCGCAGACGGCTTTGACCACTTCCAGCTGGTGGGTGATCATCACGATGGTCAGGCCAAACTGCTGATTGATCTGCTTCAGCAGGGCCAGCACGCTTTGGGTGGTTTCCGCATCGAGCGCACTGGTCGCCTCGTCGCATAACAAATAGTCGGGCCTTGCTGCCAGCGCCCGGGCAATGCCGACCCGCTGCTGCTGCCCGCCGGAAAGCTGGGAGGGAAACGCACGGGCTTTTTCATTCAGCCCCACCAGGTCCAACAGCTCCGCGACGCGCGTCAGGCGCTGTCTGCGCGACATGCCCGCAATTTCCAGCGGTACCGCCACATTGTCAGCGACGTTACGGGAATGAAGCAGGTTGAAGTGCTGGAAGATCATGCTGCTGCGCTGCCGCTGTCGCCGAAGGTCCCCGGGCGTGAGCAGAGTAATATCCTGTTCGTCGAACAGGATCCGTCCTGAATCAGGTCGTTCCAGCAGGTTTAGACAGCGGATCAGCGTACTTTTTCCGGCGCCGCTGCGCCCCACAATGCCGGTAATTTCCCCCTGCCGCAGCGTCAGTGATACGTTTTGCAGCGCCGGAGTTAACGCGCCCGGATACTGTTTTGACACCCTGTCGAGTCTGATCATTGCGGCTGTCCCGTAACCGGGATCACCGATCCCTTATAGTTTTGGCGGATAAATTCGGCCACCTGCTCTGACTGCAAATCCTTTGCCAGGCGCTTGATACGCGCATCCCCTGCCAGGGCAGGCGTGGTGACCAAAATGTTGGCATAGGGATTATGCTGCGAACTTTCCAGACCGAGCGCATCTCTGGCTGGCACCAGGCCGGCCTCCAGGGCGTAATTACCGTTGATCACCGCCAGGTCAACATCGTCCAGCGCCCGGGGGATCTGCGGTGACTCCACTTCCAGGATCTTCAGATGTTTCGGGTTGCTGGCGATATCCTGCGGCGTTGCCTGATTTTTTGCCGGGTCGTCATAGCCTGGCTTCAGTTTGATCAAGCCCTCTTTTTGCAGCAGGTAGAGCGAACGGCTGAGATTGGTGACGTTATTTGGCACCGCAACGCTGGCATTATCGCGCAGTGCGCTAAGGGTTTTAATCTTGTGGGAGTAGATCCCCAGCGGCTCAATATGTACGGTCGCCGCAACGCGGAAGGTCTGTCCCAGCGCCTTCTCCTGCTCGTGCAGATAGGGAACATGCTGGAAATAGTTAGCATCCACGTCGCCGTGTGCCAACAGTTCATTGGCGTTGACCCCGCTGGTCAGCTCAATCACTTTCAGGTTGAGGGAGGGGTCGATTTTTTTCACATAGTTCAGGATCTCCGCATGGGGAACCGGATCGGCTGCGACCCGCAGCGCCTCCTCCGCCTGAGCGGTAAAGGAGAGAGAAATTAACAGGGCGAGCCCGCTGAGGCTAACGGCGGCGTGGCGAGTCATAGAGAAGGCTCCTTATGCGATCGGTTTGACGAAGGTTGCTCAATGGGTTGATCAATTTTTTGCGTCAGCAGGTCGCCATACCAGCGGGCTGCGACGTCAGGGTGCGAACGCAGGCGGCCCTTCAGATAATTCCAGCCCACCTCCCGCAGCAGCGGATTGAGCGGATCGCTGGCCGGACCATGCGCCAGCTGACTGAGCTGTTCGTTCAGCTGATAAACCGGTACGGCGCCGTCCAGCTGGGCACCGAGGAAAAACGCGATCGACAGTCTGTCGCTACCCGTTGCCGGGGAAATAACGCGATGGACGGTAGCGCGCAGGTAGCCGTTAGTCGCCAGCTCCAGCAGTTCACCGATGTTAACCACAAACGCGCCGGGCAGCGGCAGCGCATCCACCCAGCGATCCGGCTCAACCTCCACCTGAAGCCCGCGCTGGTTATCCTGCAGGAGGAAGCTGAGGAACCCGGAGTCTTTATGTGCCCCAACGCCCTGCCCGCTCTCATCACCCGTCCTGCCGGGATAACGGATCAGCTTAACGTGTTCATTGGGCTTTTCACCATACAGCCCGTCGAAGGCGTCACCGGGCAGCGAAAGGGCTTCGGCAAAGGCGCGCAGTAGCCGCAGCGACATGCGGGTCATCTGCTGCTGCCAGGCCTGTAGCTCCCTTTGCAGCTCGGGCAGCGCTTCCGGCCAGAGATTGGGCCCCTGAAGTCGCTTCCAGCCCGCTTCGCCTGGGGCCAGCGGCAGCGCTTCCCGCTCGGCGCCAATATCAAACTGCTCGCGCCAGTCGGGCTGGCTGCGGGTGATTTCCGATCCCGCACGGTTGTAGCCGCGAAAGTGCGGGGAGTGGATCATCGCGACCCGCTCTTTCTCCTCATCCGGCAGCGCAAAAAAGCGCCGTGAGAGCTGCTGGACCCCGGCGGAGAGCGCGGGATCGACGCCATGGTTGATCAGGTAGAAAAACCCCACTTCCCGTGCGCTCTGACTCAGCCGATCGAGGAACGCCTGCTGCTGCTCCGCCGAACCGTCAAGATGGGAGAGATCCAGAATAGGTAATGACGTGACGTGTTCCACTTAACCTCCAGGAGATAAACCTGCCTGAGATGGCGACCATCGCCATTCAGCCGCTGACTGACAGGCACTATTGCGGTTTTTAACGTCGGGATGAAATATGAAATACAGCAATGATTAACTGATAGCTGAATAAGCCCAGTCAGGTGAGATTTCCCCCGCTTGACAGCGATTGAGGGCTGGCCTAAGCTTGCGGATTATTAACTAACTAACTTAGCGATCTAATCAGGCCGCATCGAAACTGAGGAAAACCATGCACCACGAGGTTAATCACGAGTCCTTGCCAAATGAAGATCCGCGTGCGATGCCCGTAGCAGGCGATACGATTGCCCAGCAGTTGCAGAGGATCGCTATTCTCACGCGTGATGCCGCCGCAGAGCTGGGCAACGCAATGGGGATCAATCAGACCGACCTGGCGCTAATGGAGCAGCTGATCGCGTCGGGGCCGCTCTCTCCCAATGAGCTTGCCCGCCGGCTTTCCCTTACTACCGCGGGCATTACGCTGGTCATTGACCGGCTGGAGCGTGCCGGGCACGTGGCGCGCGAGCGGCAGCTAAGCGATAAGCGCCGCGTGCTGGTGCGTCCCATGCAGGCTTCCGTGGCACAAACTTACCGCCATCTCGCGCCAATGCTCACCGGGCTGGAGGCGCTATTGAGCGCACTTTCACCTGACGATCGCACAACGATAGATCGCTTTCTCGCGCAGGTTATCGCCGTTTATCAAAACAGCCTGCCAGCCCTGACAAAAAAGGAAAAACGATGAACGCTACGCGCAGGATCCTGATCACCGGTGCCAGCGTTGCGGGCCCCACGCTGGCCTACTGGCTGTCGCGCCAGGGTATGGAGGTTACCGTGGTCGAGCGGGCGCCAGAATTCCGTGACGGCGGTCAGACGATTGATATTCGCGGCGCGGGCCGGGTAGTGGCGCAGCGTATGGGGATTGAAGAGGCCATTCGGGCTAATTCAACTCATGAAGAGAGCATAAAATTCGTGGATGAGCAAAATCGCACTCGCGCGCAATTTGGCGCAGGCGCGTATGACGGCAACGGACCGGTTGCGGAGCTTGAAATTCTGCGCGGTGAGCTGGCAAAGCTGCTAATTGAACACTGCGGTGAAGGGGTGACCTATAAATTTGGCGATAGCATCGCCTCACTTGAAGAGCTCTCTGATGGAGTGAAAGTGGGCTTTGAACACGGGGAAGAGGCGGTTTTCGATTTGGTGATCGCCGCAGAAGGGGTCGGATCCTCTACGCGTAAGCTGGTGTTCGGTAACGAGGTCAAGCGCAGATCCTTTAATCTCTATACCGCCTGGTTCACCCTGCCCCGCGCGCCGGGCGACGCGCCAGATATGAGGTGGTTTAATGCGCCCGGCGGATTATGCGTCTGCCTGCGTCCTGACAACCTGGGCACCACCCGTGCACTGCTGTCATTTCAGGAACCACCGGGTGGTTATGAAAAACTTTCAGCGCACGAGCAGAAAAGTGTGCTGCGGGAAAAGTTTGGCCATTTAGGCTGGGAGACACCGCGCGTACTGGCCGCGCTTGATGACGCAGACGATCTCTATTTTGACCAGATTTCACAGGTTAAAATGGATAGCTGGTCAAAGGGAAGAGTAGCCCTGGTCGGTGATGCCGCATATTGCGCCTCCCCCATCAGCGGGATGGGAACCAGCCTGGGGATGTGCGGCGCTTACGTGCTGGCCGGGGAGCTGGGACGTCATGACGATCATAAAGAGGCCTTCGCTGCCTGGGAAAAAATTATGCGCCCCTATGTTAATCAGGCACAGAGCGTGCCGGGGTTTGCACCGCGCCTGGCCTCTCCCCATTCGCGCGCCGGGATTGCCTTCGGCTATGCCGTACTGCGTATGGCAAACGCCCCCTTATTCAGGCCGCTGCTGGCAAAGTTTCTGACGCCCAAAGCCGATGCCATTGTGCTGCCCGACTATGACATTAACCCTACAGGGAGCGGTCAGGCACAAACCTGAACCTGACGACGCCAGGCACCGGGAGACTGGCCAAACTGGCGTTTAAAACTGCGGTTAAAGGACTGCTGAGAGTCAAAACCAAATGAAATCGCCACGTCGAGGATAGGTTCCGCGCCCCGCGCAAGCCGCTCGGCTGATTTTTTCAGGCGGCGAGCGCGAATGTATTCGCCCAGCGCGTAGCCGGTGTGCTGTTTAAACATCCGTTGCAGGTGCCATTTGGAGTACCCTGCACGTTCAGCAACGGTATCAAGATCCATTTTCCCTTCGATATGGGTATCGATCCACTTAACGAGATCGTTAATAAAATCATCGTGACTCATTGCTTTCCCCTTCTGGTTTTTTTGTTTTCACTCATGCGTCAGAGCTGAACTTCCTCAGGGACGCGAGTAAAAGGTAACTTTAACGAATGCACTTAGTTACGGTAAAGGAGAGGTCGCCTTAATGCAAGTTTAATTGTTGCATTAAATGCGATCGGTAGCGCATGAGGATCTGATGTTCAGGGGCGTTAGCTAAACCTGTTGGGAACAGACTGACTGTGTTTAACCAGCCAGACAGCTAATACCTCAAAGCCCGCACAACGTAAGCAGTGCGGCCTGGCAATGGAGATGGAGATGGAGATGGAGATGGAATGGTTGCGGAGCGGGCCTCAGATAGCGACATCTTCGGGGTTTTTCTGCAACTCGCAGCTGCCTTCAGGATGACGGCTGTCGCGGGCATGGATCTCTTTTAATGCATCCGCAACCGTCCATTTGGCGAGTACGTCAAGCGAGGCCTGTTCAGCCTCGCGTGCCAGTTCTTTGAAGAACCAGCAGGCGTTGGCACTCACCAGACAGCGGGCCGATACCTCAGGTCGTCCTGCCAGCAGGGGTTTGTCTTCCAGCACCGAGGTATAAATATCGCAGAGCGAAATCGCTTCTGCGGGTCGACCAAGGCGAATAGTCCCTGAACGACCCAGCGTCGACACGATAATGCCATCGCGGGTCAGAGGCACCATCATCTTGCGCACGAAACTCGGGTTAGCCTCAAGCCCCATGGCCAGAATTTTGCTGGTGCTGCGTTTACCTTCCCGCTCTGACTGGGCCACGCAGAGCACCATTTGTAAGGCCGTAGGAAAACGAATATCAAGCATGTTCAGATCCTTGCTTTCAGCTGCCTTTGGGTAAATCGACAGCTCGTCATAAAAAGCATTAAAAATCAGTCGACTATAATTAACTACCTGCTGTTAATATAACAAATATTGTTGCATTTTAGAAGACACACGCTTAGCGATTACTGCTTTCCCCGTTATCACCCTGAAAAACAAGCGGTTATAAACCTTGCGATGATTTCTCACTGAGATACCGATAAACCACCGAGAGATCTTTTTCACCGTAGCCTGCGTCAACCGCCTCCTGCCAGACGTCAGAGATCATATTTAGCCCCGGCAGCGCGCTTTTTTCGGCAGCCGCAAGTGCAAGCCTGACATCCTTCAGCGCCCAGGTGAGATGCATTTGGGGTTCGTAACGGCCTTCCCTGATCATCTCCAGTTTGCTCTTAACGTAAGGTACGGCCAGCGGCCCTCCGTCCAGCACCGACCAGAAGTCATCCGGGCTAAAACCAAACTCTTTCGCCATCTGGGTACTTTCAGAAAGCCCCTGCACCATGGAGATAAGCCAGGCATTCACCACCAGCTTCATTCGGGATGCCGCGCCGGCCTCGCCCAGCCATTTGGTGCCTTTCGCGATGGCGGAGAAGACGGGTTCAATGGCGGCGGCGCGCTGACGATCGCCGCTGGCCAGCACCACAATCTGTGCATTTTCGGCCGGCGTTTTAGTCCCGGATACCGGCGCGTCAAGAAACACGATATCCCGCCGCTGCTCAGCGAAGGTTGCGATCAGCCTGTCAGTGCACGCAACGCCGACAGTGCCCATCTGCACCACTATTGCACCCTGCCTGAGCGCTGGCTGTGCCTGTTCCAGCGCACTTTCCGTAGCATCGGCGTCGGCCAGCATCACGATGACCACGTCGGCCTGCCTGACGGCTTCCTGTGGACTGTCTGCCAGCCGCAGTCCGGCGCTTTGCAGATCCTCCCCACGCGATCGGGTGCGATTCCAGCCCGAGGTGGTAAAGCCATTTTTCAGTAAATTAGCGGCGAAGGCATGGCCCATCGCGCCCAATCCCAATACCGCAACAGAGGGACGTTGATTCATCAGATGACATCCTTATGTTTGAAAAGAGGGTAACCCACGCGGCGACCCCAGTTTCCAGGGTAGCGTAATGCGCCATGAAATACCCGGTTTGCGCCAAAAAACCTCCCCGGAGATTTGGTAAGCGGGTGTAAAAAACAGCAGGGTAAACTTACGCTCAACAAACCCCGCGTGGTAGCGAGTGTTTTTTTATTGTTGAAGTTCGGTTAATGCCGCGCGTGGTTGAATGCGAGCATTCGTCAGACAGAGCAACTCGTGAGCCCGAATAAATCATGACCGATCAACCGCTAACTGTGTTAACCGCACGGCCTGACCGTGGCAGCGACCTGTTTTTTTCCCTTGTTTCCGGCGGTTTTCGGCCCGGCAAGTCCTGGGATAAAGGCATTTTCCGTGCGAAGTTTTTATGGCGATCCTGCTTCCACCCGGTACTGACGCTGAAGTGGCTCGATCGTATCGCCAGCGATCCGCTGATTGCCGGGCTGCTGAAGGTGCAGGATCGCCTGCCGGGTAAAATTCATCGTCCCTATCTTGCCGTACAGTTTTCAGCGGCTGAGCGCTTCAGGGCGATCAATGCGCACTACACCTGGGTTGAACAGCTGCAAAATGCCGACTTGCGCCAGGCGCTGAGTACGCGCGACAGCACCCTCATGTGCAGCTTTAGCGGTAAAGAGGGTGACGCTTACAGCATTACTCTCGGCGGCGGCGTGAAGTTTGACAAGGAAGGAGAAGCCACGCTGTCACTGCTGCGTGAGGGGACTGCGCTGGCCCGCATCACCTTCTCGGTGGTTGACTACGCGCAGCAGAAAACCCTGTTTATCGGTGGCCTTCAGGGGGCAGACAGCCACATTCCCCACGAGCTGATCAGGCAGGCGACGAAATCCTGCTACGGCCTGTTTCCCAAACGTCTGCTGCTGGAGGCGCTGCAGCTGATTTTTACTGCTAACGGCATTACACGCATCCTGGCCGTCAGCGATAAGGGGCATATCCATCAGAGCGCCCGCTACCAGCGTAAGAAGCGAGGCGTTTTTCTGGCCAGCTACAGCGAGTTCTGGCAGTCAATTGGCGCAGAGCCGGAGACGCCCCTGCTCTTTGCCCTGCCGTTACGGCTGGAACGCAAGCCAGAGAGCGAGATCGCCAGTAAAAAGCGCGCCGAATATCGCCGCCGCTATGACCTGCTCGATCGGCTCCAGGCCGGACTGCTCTGCTAAGGCTCTCCACGCCACAATAAACGCGGTTATCGCCCCGTTAAATAACGGACAGCGGGGGCGATAACCGACGTCTCTTTATGCCCGACGTCCCCGCAATATACTCACTTTCTTATCGCCACCCTTCCGCCAATATCCTGCTGGTAGAATTCCAGAACCTGTCTATACTCTTTATCCTGTTGTTCTCAGCGTTTTATTCGCTATTTAAAGGCATTACGGAGGGAATACAATTCCGGAGGGCGTCAGCTTGTCCGGCACCGGGTTGTTATTCTGATTTACAAAAAAGGTAATATTTTGATGTCATCTGACAGATAAATAAAACACAATATGCGCTCTTTTTCTTGATTTCGTCACAACGAAATTAACTTTCTACCAACAAGTCGTTTACCTCAATGCAATCAATTACCGTTTCACGTAAAACGGCATGGCTACGCGTCATTATGTTAGCCATTGCTGCATTCATTTTTAATACTACCGAATTTGCTCCGGTTGGCCTGCTGTCCGATATCGCCACCAGCTTCTCAATGAAGACGGCGCAGGTGGGGCTGATGCTGACTATCTACGCCTGGGTGGTGGCGCTGATGTCGCTGCCAATGATGCTGTTGACCCGGCAAATTGAACGACGCCTGCTGCTAACCTGCATTTTCACGCTGTTCATTGCCAGCCATATTCTCTCTACCTTTGCGTGGAGCTTCAATATTCTGGTGGTATCGCGTATCGGAATCGCCTTCTCACACGCGATATTCTGGTCAATTACTGCCTCTCTGGCGATTCGCGTGGCACCGGCGGGGAAAAAGACGCAGGCGTTAAGCATGCTGGCAACAGGGACAGCGCTGGCTATGGTACTCGGACTGCCGATTGGTCGTCTGATTGGTCAGTATCTTGGCTGGCGTATCACCTTTGGGATCATCGGCATTGTTGCGCTGATCACCCTGCTGTGCCTGATTAAGCTGCTGCCGAAGCTGCCAAGCGAACATACCGGATCGCTTAAGAGCGTGCCGATGCTATTTAAGCGTCCGGCGCTGGTGGCACTCTATTTGCTGATCGCCGTAGTGGTGACCGCGCATTATACGGCCTACAGCTATATTGAGCCGTTTATTCAGGGCGTCGCCTCAATGGGGGATAATTTCACCACCTTCCTGCTGCTGATATTCGGTGCGGCGGGTATCCTGGGCAGCATATTGTTCAGCTCGCTGGGCAATAAATATCCGGCCACGTTCCTGCTGGGCGCCATCTTCCTGGTGTCGGCCTGTATGCTGAGCCTTTATCTGGCCGTGACCCACAGCTTGGCAATCTCCATTCTGTGTATCATCTGGGGTATGTCGATGATGATTATCGGCCTGGCGGTGCAGGTCAGGGTTCTGGCGCTGGCACCGGATGCAACCGATGTGGCCATGTCATTAATGTCCGGGATTTATAACCTCGGCATTGGCGGCGGTGCCCTGCTGGGTAATCAGGTCAGCCTGCATCTGGATATGGTCAATATCGGCTATGTGGGCGGCGGCATTGGCCTGCTGTCCCTGCTGTGGTGCGCGTGGAGCATGAAGCGCTACCCGCAGCTACGCATTAACGGCTAACCCTTTCCTCCTTTGTCCGGCACAGGGTGTTACGCACCACCCTGTGCCGGACAACTCACCGCCTCTGCGGGCATGATTCTCCTCCCGCTTCTTCTCTTAGTTTTTCAGGCGGCTCTGACTTTTATACAGCGCCCAGCCGCTGATTAACGCCAGCAGCATCAGGTAATAGCTCGGGGCCAGCCGCGTGCCGGTGGCGGTAATCAACAGCGTGCAAATCAGCGGGGCAAATCCACCAAAAACGGTGACCGCCACGTTATAGCTGATGGCCATACCGCTTGCGCGAGTACCGACCGGGAACAGGTCGGCCATCATTGAGGGCACGGTAGAGAAATAGACCGATTTCAGCAGCGCCATCCAACCCACCAGCAACAGCAGCGTCGCGGGCGTAGTATGGCTAACGACCAGCAAAAATCCCGGATAGATTGTCAGAATGAGCAGCAGCAGCGCGCTCCACATTAGCCGTCTGCGCCCGACTTTCTCAGCCCACAGCCCCATCAGGGGGGTGACCACCGTCAGGATCACGCCCGCCATCAGGGTCGCGCTGAACGCCGCTGAACCGGGAAGATGCAGCGTTTTTGTCGCATAGGTAGGCACATAGTTAAGCATATAGTTAATGGCGGTGGAGATGACCATCAACCCTATGGCCAGCAGCAGCAGGCTTTTCTGCTGACCCGCGAGCGTGCGCAGCGGCGAGGCGGCTTTATCCTGTTTGATAAAGCTGTCAGGCTCATGCAAATGTCGACGGATATAGAGCCCCACCGGGCCGATAAGCAGGCCAAAGGCAAACGGGATACGCCATCCCCAGGCCTGAATCTGCGGTTCGCTCAGCCAGTGCGTAAGTCCCAGCCCGAACGCGGAGGCCAGCAGCGTACTGGCACCCTGGGTAGCAAACTGCCAGCTGGCAATAAATGCCCGCCGGTGTGGGAAATGCTCCACCAGAAAAGCCGTTGAGCTGCCAAACTCGCCTCCGGCGGAAAACCCCTGAATCAGCCGCGCAATCAGGATCAGGATCGGCGCCGTCAGCCCGATTGTGGCGTACGACGGCATCACTACGATGATTATTCCGCCGAGCATCATCAGCGAAATCGACATCATCAGCGCCTTTTTGCGCCCCACCCGGTCAGCCCATGTTCCCAGTACAATGGCCCCCAACGGGCGGATCAGAAAGGAGACGCCAAAGCTGCCGAAGGTGAGCAGCAGGGAGACCGAGGGATCCTCCGTCGGGAAGAAAGCCTGAGCGATATAGCTGGCGAAAAATCCGTAAACGGCAATATCAAACCATTCCAGCGCATTGCCGACGCAGGTCGCGAACAGCGTTTTGTACAGGCTGGGAGGCGCAGTAATGGCTTCCTGCGATTGCGTTAGCGTGCTCATGCTGCACCGCCCGTCTGCTGACGAAAGCGCCGGTGCTGTTCGATAAGCGCATCGCCCTGCTCGCCCAGTTCCCAGAATAGCCGGGTCATAATCTGCAACCCTTCGCGGGCGATAGATTTCAGCATATGCTCATCGACCGCATGCTGGCCGCAGGCTGGATAGGAGTGCGGCACCCATAGCGTGGGCAGATCCAGGATATGGGCAAACACATCGTTAGGCAGTGACCCACCAAGATTTGGCAGCAGGACGGGCTTTTTGCCGCTGGCGTTGCGCATGACGTTCAGCGCCCAGCTTACCAGCGGATCCTTCGGATTAAGGCGCGTGGCGGGCGACCCTCTGAGCACCCCGACGTCAACCTGCTGGAACCCCTGTGCATCCAGATGCGTACGCAGATGATGAGCAATATTTTCCCAGTCGGTGCCGACCACAAAACGCAGCTGGCAGACCGCTGTCGCACTCCCCGGTATGGCGTTCATGGGCTGCGCCGGATTGCCGGCAATCAGCGAGAGCACCTCAAACGTATTCCAGCCATAGAGGCGCTCAACCGGCGTCAGGCCGGGTTCGCCCCACTGCACATCAATGTGCGGTCCGTACTCGCTCTCGTACAGATCGATTTCGCTCAGTATGGCCCGCACGTCCGCGCTAATGGCCGGCGGCTTCAGTGCGCTGACCAGCAGTTGTCCGTGCGGGCTGACCAGTGAGGCCAGCGCGTTAGCCAGCTGGACACCGGGATTGCTTAACAGCCCGCCCCAGTTGCCGGAGTGATAATCACGTTCGCGCGCATCAATGCTTAGCCGTACGTTAACCGCTCCACGCGAGCCGAGAAACAGCGTTGGCTGATGCGCATCTGCGCGCGGGCCGTCAGAGGCAAGAAAGATATCGGCGCTAAGCAGCGCCCGCTGTTCGCGACAGAGCTGGGCCAGCCCCGGGGAGGAGATCTCCTCACCCATCTCAAACAGGAACTTGCAGTTGAAGTTGAACCGGTTACCACGCGCGATGAAAATCTGCTCCAGCGCCGCGATATTGACCGAGTGTTGTCCTTTGTTGTCGGCGCTGCCGCGCCCGTACCAGCGATCGCCCTCTTCCGTCAGCTGCCAGGGAGAAAGTCCTTCACGCCAGTTTTCGTCATCGCCAAAAACCACGTCGCCGTGACCATAACAAAGCACCGTTGGCAGCGCGGGATCCTCAATCCGCGTCGCCAGCAGAAAGGGAGGCGCATCCGCCTGCGGATTATCCAGGGCGCGCAGAGTAAAGCCCATTGCACGCATCGCCGGTGCGATCTCCTCATCCAGATAGCGCGCTAATGCCTCGCGGCTTCCCTTCTGCTGGCTCTCCGAACGGATAGCCACCCGACGGGCCAGAACCCGCTTAAACTCCCCGCTGTCAAAATATGCTGTTGCCAGCGCTACCGCCTGTTCACCTGTCATTCGATCGTCCGTTGTGTGTTTATCAGTTATTTTGTTATGCGTTCCATCTAAGCTAAAATCCCGCTTTGCCACAATTATCAAAATATCAAATAAGCCTTGCTCTAAAAGCAAAGGTTAATTGCACAGTGAACAGGCATGCACCTGAATGAGGCACGACCATGCAGAGCACTGAAATTCGTTATTTTCTGGCGGTCGCCAGCTGTGGTTCGCTCAGTGCCGCCAGCCAGCAGCTGTTTGTTGCGGTTTCGGCTATCAGCCGACAGATCCAGCGGCTGGAAGCCGATATCGGCACGCCGCTTTTTGACAGGCATGCCAGAGGCATGGTGTTGAACGATGCGGGGAAAATCTTTGAAAACCACGTCCGGCGAAGCCTGCTGGATATGGAACATGCACTGGCGGAAATAAAGGGGTTAAAAGCGGTACGCCGCACCGCGCTGCGGCTGGCCTGTACCGAGGGGATGGCATGGGATCTGCTGCCGACGCTCTGCTCACGCTTTCGCCAGCAGAATCCGGCGGTCAGCTTTACCCTCACGGTTGGATCGGCTGGTCAGGTGGCTGAGACGCTCCGTCAGGGGGAATGTGACATCGCTTTTCAGTTCAGCCTGCATCCCGAAAAAGGGGTGGATGTGGTGGCCTCTTATCCTGCGCCGGTGCTGATGGTGATGCAGGCATCTCACCCTCTCGCCGGGCGTCCTTTCCGACTGACGGACCTCTCTGCCTTTCCCGTCGCCCTGCCGGATCGGGGTTCAACGGTGCGGCAGCTGTTCGACCTCAGCTGCCAGATGAGCGGAACCTTTATTGAACCGGTCATGGTGTGCGGTAACTTTGGTACGCTGTACAGCTTTATGCAGCAAAACCCGCTGGCGGTGACCATTTGCAGCCCCTTCACCGTGCTCTTTCAGGCGCGTAAACAGGGCCTGATCCTGCGCTCGCTGGGTATCGATCAGCTTACCCAGCGTACCCTACAGGTTCAGACGGTGGTGGGCCGCCAGCGGTCGGCGGCGCTTCAGCTGTTTCTGGCTTTCGTCAGCCAGCAGCTACTGGAGGAGAGCCAGAGTCTGCGTCGCGAGTACGGTTACTGACTCCCCCTTAGCGTTATTTGATATCGACACCATAGAAGATATGCTTACCGAAAGGGTCAATCTGATAGCCGCTGACCTCTTTGCGCACCGGCTCAAAGATTGTCGAATGAGCAATCATTACCGCAGGGGCCTGATCGTGCATAATCTGCTGGGCCTGACGGTACAGCGCGATGCGTTTGTTATGATCGGGCTCCACGCGGGCTTCGCTAATGAGCGTATCGAAAGGCTTATAGCACCACTTTGAAGAGTTAGAGCCGCCGTTGGCCGACGTACAGCTGAACAGCGGGCCAAAGAAGTTATCGGGATCGCCCGTCGCCGTCGTCCAGCCCATCAGCGCGGCCTGATGCTCGCCATCCTTCACCCGTTTAAGGTACTCACCCCATTCAAAGCTGACGATATTGGCTTTGATGCCAATTTTCGCCCAGTCTGCCTGAATCATCTCCGCCATCCGGCGGGCATTAGGATTATAAGGTCGCTGAACGGGCATCGCCCACAGATCAATCGCCGTGCCGGGCGCGATGCCAGCCTCTTTCAGCAGCGCTTTGGCCTTTTCGGGATCGTAATCATAATCCTTAAGGTCCTGGTCAGCACTCCAGACGCCGGGTGGCAGCAGGTTTTTCGCTACGGTGCCGCTTCCCTGAAACACCGCGTGAATAATCGCCGTTTTATCTATCGCCATCGTTAACGCCTGACGCACCTTCACATTGTCCAGCGGCGGTTTACGGGTGTTAAAGGCCAGGAACCCGGTGTTCAGCCCGGCCTTCTGCATCAGGGTAATATCTTTGTTTTCGCCGATGCGTTTCAGATCTGCCGGATTAGGAAACGGCATCACCTGGCATTCATTTTTTTCCAGTCGTGCGAAGCGTACCGACGCATCCGGCGTAATGGAGAAGATCAGCCGATCCAGTTTTGCTCTGCCCTGCCAGTAGTCAGGAAACGCCCGGAAAAGAATGCGTGAGTCCTTCTGATACTGCACCAGCTCAAAAGGTCCGGTGCCGATCGGATCGCTATCCACCTTCTCCGGCGTGCCGGCCTTTAACATCGCATCGGCGTATTCTGCCGAGAGCATCGAGGCAAAGTACCACGCCAGATCGGCAAGAAAGGGGGATTCAGCATGTGCCAGCGTAAAGCGCACGGTGTTATCGTCTACTTTCTCAATACTTTGGATCAGCGAACCCAATTCCAGGCTTTCAAAGTTGGAATAGACGCCGTTTGAGACGTTATGGTAGGGGTTTTGCGGATCTTTCTGTCGCATAAACGAGAAGATCACATCGTCGGCGTTAAAGTCGCGTGAGGGCCTGAACGCTTTGTTGCTCTGAAACTTCACCCCTTTGCGCAGGTGAAAGGTGTAGATCCTGCCATCCGGGCTGATGTCCCAGCGCTCCGCCAGGCTGGGGATAAGCTCGGTAGTGCCCGGCTTAAAATCGACCAGTCGGTTGTAAATGGGCACCGCGCTGGCATCCACGCTGGTGCCGGAGGTGTAGAGCTGGGGGTTGAAGTTTTCGGGTGACCCTTCTGAACAATAGACCAGCGTTTTCGCCGCAGCGCCTGAGGCAGCGGCCAGTGCCAGCGCAGCAACGGCCGCTCTCAATACCGACTTTTTCATTTATACCCTCTCGTTATGATTTTTTGTCCCTGACGCAACAACAATCCACTGACTGACTGAGTTAATTACTGATAAAGCGGCAGCAGGCTGGCTTTGTTCAAAAGCCAGGCCGCGAGATTTACTGTACCAAAAGCGATGACGGTAACGATGATTATTTTTTCCCACCGGCTGTGCGCCACGCCCGGCGCGAATTTCTGCCGGGCCTTGATCGCCAGGAATGCGGGGATAAAAACAGCCCAGACGGTCGCCAGCAGGCCCGCATAGCCAATGGCGGCAAGGAAACCGTCGGGGAACCACAGCGAAGCCAGCAGCGGGGGTAAAAAGGTTAGCGCGCAGACCTTCAGCCGTTGCAGAAACGAGCGCCCCAGTTTTAACCGGTCGGCGATGAAATCAAACAGCCCGGAGGTGACGCCGAGGAAAGAGCAGAGAACGGCAAAGTGAGAAAAAACATTCATCAGCAGCTGAAGCCCACCCGCCGGAAGGTGGTTGTGCAGCGCCTCCAGCAGGGCCTCAATATCTCCCCCCTGGGCGATAATCGCCGGAAATTCAGCGCGGGGCAAATTTCCCATCGTCGCGGTCAGCCAGAACAGGTAGATAACCAGCGCCAGCGATGTGCCAAAAATAAGGGCTTTCCCTACCTGCCTGCGATCGCCTGCGTAGTACTGATTAAGTCCCGCAATATTGCCGTGGTAGCCAAACGACGCGAGGCAGAACGGCACCACGGCTAAAACGTAGGGCCAGTAAGCGGCAGAGGCCCCTTCGCTGTTAAGGAGTACCGGCAGTTTCACCTGCATCAGTAAGCCGCCGAAGAGGATCACCAGCAGTACGATTTTGGCTAACAGACAGAAGGTCATCAGGCGGCTGACCTCTTTCGTTCCCAGACAGACCACCGCCCCCACGCAGCAGGTCAGCAGTATCTTCGCCTCGCCCTGGGTGACCGACAGGCCCGCCAGGTTTAACGAGTGCTGATAGACCGGACCGCTGGCTGATATATAGGCATAGGTGAGGATACCGAGCACAAACAGAATGCTGATCGCGTTAATCGCTGCCCATCGTCGGCCCAACAGGTCGTGGGTAAGCGTGTTGTAGCCTTCACCGGGCTTGTAATAGCGGGCAGCCTTCAGAAACAGCAGACCTGAAAAGAGCATGCTTGCCCAGCTGCCCAGCAGGACTAAAACCGACCAGCCAAACCATGCCCCGGCCATCACTACCGGCAGGGTAAACATGCCCGCCCCCACTACCGTGCCGCAGATAATCATGGCACCCCACCATACTGAGGGGCGATGCGAGGAAATGGCCGAATCTGTCATATAGAAACCTTAGTGAAATTAACTCTTTGTCACCTGGGACGCAGGCAGGCGTATCCTGCCACAAAAAGGCTTTGGGGATAAGGTTTGATTCTCCAGGGTATGACTGATGACGTATCGCGTTTGGCAGGGAATGACAGATTGTGAGTGCGCAAGCACAAGGGATGAAAGGCGTGTAGACAAGATCAAGTGGTGAATAATGTGAAGGGAGTTAACCCCGCCGGGACGGGCGGGGAAATGAACCTAACGGGCAGTTAGTTCAGCTTATAATCCAGCGTGATTTCAGCGCTAATCAGCTGAGACACCGGACAGCCCTGCTTGGCCTGATTGATGATTTTATCAAACGTTTCGCTGTCGATACCCGGCAGTTTAACCTGGCTTTCCAGCGCAATTTTGGTAATTTTGAAGCCGTCACCGACTTTATCCAGTGAGACATTCGCCACGGTATCAATGCTTTCAGGCACATAACCTTCGTTGCCCAGCATCAGTGAAAGCGCCATGGAAAAACAGGCCGAATGAGCGGCACCAATCAGTTCTTCAGGGTTAGTACCGGGTTTGCCTTCAAAGCGAGTATTGAAACCATAAGGCTGCTCTTTCAGCGCACCGCTTTCGGTGGTGATGGTGCCTTTGCCTTTTTTAATATCGCCTTCCCAGTGTGCCTGCCCTTTCTTATGAATGGTCATGATTATCCTCCTGTGTGTTTATCAATGGGATTCAGTATAGTAGCTTCTCAGCACTTCGCTCGGGCCGGGCTTGCAAATGGCCGTTCTTTGACCATTAATTAGAGGGTTGCTACTCAATCCCACTCTTCTGTAAGGAATCAAAGTATGTTTACGCAAGGCGATATCGTTCAGTCTAAAACCGGCGGCCCTAAGATGGTTGTTTTGCAGGCAGGGGATATCACCCTGACCTGCGCACGCGTTGATGATGCCGACAGAAAAGCCATTGAGGTGGCCGCCGATTCGGTTAATCCGTATCACGAAGAGGGCGACTTCGGCGTGTGCTGAATTCACCTTCCCCCGTTTTCACTTTCCATTAATCCATAAGGGAGTGCCAAATGCCGCAGCGCCTGGCTGAACAGCTTACCACCCGTTTTTATCGCTACCTTGCCGTCACCAGCCAGAGCAATGCCGCGGCGACGACGCTGCCGAGCACGCCCGGGCAGCATGATATGGCCCAGCTGCTGGCCAGCGAGCTGCGAACGATGGGCCTGCGGGACGTTGTTATCGACGAATTCGCCACGGTCACCGCCGTCAAGCCCGGCAACTGCCCGTCTGCGCCGCGCATCGGCTTTATCACCCATATTGATACGGTTGACGTCGGCCTCTCGCCTCATATTCATCCGCAGACGCTGCGCTATGAGGGTAAGGATCTCTGCCTGAACGCCGGGCAGGATATCTGGCTGCGCCGGGAGGAACACCCGGAGATCGAGGCTTATCAGGGACAGGAGATTATTTTCAGCGACGGCACCAGCGTGCTGGGCGCGGACAATAAAGCGGCGGTCACCGTGGTGATGACGCTGATGGAAAATCTGCAGGATGCGCCGCACGGTGATATCGTCGTCGCCTTCGTGCCGGATGAAGAGATTGGCCTGCGCGGCGCTAAGGCGCTGGATCTGGAGCGCCGCTTTAAGGTTGACTTCGCCTGGACCATTGACTGCTGCGAGCTGGGCGAAGTGGTCTATGAGAACTTCAACGCCGCATCGGCTGAACTCCTGTTTACCGGGGTGACGGCACATCCCATGTCCGGTAAAGGGGTGCTGGTTAACCCTCTGCTGATGGCCCTGGACTATATCGGTCATTTTGATCGCCACGAAACACCAGAGCATACCGAGGGGCGCGAGGGTTACGTGTGGTTCAACGAGATGACCGCCAACGCCAGTGAGGCACGGGTGAAAGCGTCGATTCGTGACTTCGACCTTTGTGCCTTTGAGCAGCGCAAGCAGACGATGGCCGACATCGCAGCACAGATTGCCGCACAGTATCCCACGGGCGAGGTCAGCCTGCACATCAGCGATACCTACAGCAATATCAGCAACGCGATCGGGGAAGATCGACGGGCGATCGATCTGCTGCTGACGGCGCTGGAACAGCTGGATATTGTCCCTAAAATCACCCCGATGCGCGGCGGCACCGATGGGGCCGCGTTATCCGCCAAAGGCCTGCTGACCCCTAATTTCTTCACCGGCGCGCATAACTTCCACTCAAAGTTTGAGTTTTTGCCGGTGCCCTCCTTCGTCAAATCATACCTGGTCGCGGAGAAGCTCTGCCTGCTGGCTGCTCAGGATAGCCGTTGATGCTCGGCCATCCCTGTGGAAACCCCGGCTTAACCCCGTCAAACCGGGTTATTTCACCGCAACATCAATGCCGGGGAAGAACTTCGCCGCCAGACGGGTAACGGTACCCTCAGCCTGCACCTTGGCGATGGCCGCATCCAGCTGCTGTTTCAGCCTGACGTCGTCTTTGCGCAGGCCAAATCCTATGCCGACACCCAGTATCTGCGAGTCTTCCACCGGTTTACCCGCAAAGCCATAGGCCTGGCCCTGAGGCTTATCAAGAAAGCCGGACTGACCCGCGGCTGACATCACCAGCGTGCCGTCCAGGCGGCCCGCGAGCAGGTCGTTATAGACCTGATTCTGATCCTGATAAGCGGTTATGGTTACCCCCTGCGATTCCCAGTGTTTCCTGGCAAAGGTTTCCTGTACGGAACCCTGCAATACGCCGATCGTTTTGCCCTTTAACGCCGCAACGTCAGGCGCAAGCCCTGCCCCTTTGCGGCTGATCAGCTGACTGGGAATACGATAGATTGGGCGGGTAAAACCAATGCTTTTTAACCGCGCCTCGGTGATATTCATCGCCGAGTTGATCGCATCAAACTTCCTGGCCGCCAGCGCCGGGATCAGCGCATCAAAGCTGCTTTCCACCCAGCTACAGGAAAAATTCCCCGCCTGGCAGACCGCTTTTCCCAGTTCAATATCAAATCCCTGTAATTCGCCCGCCGCGTTGCGACTCTCGAACGGGGGATATTCCGACTCCAGCCCAAACCGCAGCGTATCCGCTGCGGCAGACATCGAGGTGATCAGGCCCGCAACCACAAACAGTGCATTCAGCTTCTTCATCAACTTCAACTTCCCCTGATAATTATTAGCGCGGCTTTACCTGGCACAGCGCCTGGGCGCCCGCGCGCAGTGTGGCTTCATCTTTAGCGAACGAGAGACGGATTAATTTATTGTCGGTGCCGTCGGTATAAAAGGCCGAGAGTGGGATGGTCGCCACGCCGTATTCGACAATCAGCTTTTTGACCATTTCACTGTCCGGCAGGTCACTGAATTCTGCATAGCTTGCCAGCATAAAAAAGGATCCCGCCGACGGCAGCAGGCGGAAAGGTGACGCCTTCAGCAGCGAAGCCAGCAGATCGCGCTTATGCTGGTAAAACGCCCCCAGCCCCAGATAGTTATCAGGATGACGAAGGTATTCTGAAAAAGCCACCTGCATGGGTGTGTCCGCGGCGTACATCATAAACTGATGCACCCTGACCAGCTCGGTCATCAGTTCGGCGGGTGCCAGGCAGTAGCCCACGCGCCAGCCGGTGACGTGAAAGGTTTTCCCAAACGATGAGACGATAACGCTGCGCTGCGCCAGTTCGGCATGGGTTGCCATGCCCTGATGCTGACGCCCGTCGAAGAGGATATGTTCATATACCTCGTCGGAAAGCACCACGATGTCGGTATGGCGCAGAAGCCGCGCCAGCTGGTCGAGATCCTCAGGGCTGAGCACCTGGGCGCTGGGATTGTGCGGCGTATTGATAATAATCATTCGGGTCCGCGGCGTGATAGCTGCCTGCACCTCATCCCAGTTGATCGTAAAATCAGGCAGATGCAGCTTCAGCCCAATCGGCGTAGCCCCCTGCAGCCGCACCACCGGGGCGTAGCTGTCGAAGGCCGGCTCGAAAAAAATCACTTCGTCTCCGGCGTGGACAAGTCCGCCGATCGCGGCGTAAAGCCCCTGACTGGCGCTGGCGGTAATCAGCACTTCGCTGTCGGTATCGTACTGCTGCCCATAGAGGGTCTTAACCTTGTCGGCCAGCGCCTCCTTTAGCGACAGCAGCCCGGTCATCGGCGCGTACTGATTATGTCCCTGCTCCATCGCGCGGGTAACACTCTCAATCAGTGCGCGATCGCAGGGAAAATCCGGCGCGCCCTGCGAGAGATTTATCGCCTTATGCTGCGCCGAAAGCTGGCCTATCACCGAGAAGATGGTCGTACCGACGTCCGGCAGTTTCGATCGCTGAGGTACGGCTGAGAGGATAGTCATTAACGCTCCGGTCACTGAGAAAAACGCGATGCTTTATTCAACGTGAGGACTCTTGAGCCGACAAGCGAATTGTTGTCATAATAGCTATGACTTTTCGACATTGCTCAGAGACGCCCTATGCCCCGTCGTCCGCTGCCGTTAAACGCCATTCATGCCTTTATTGTGACTGCACGCCACCTTAATTTAACCCACGCGGCACGGGAGCTCTGTATTACCCAGGGGGCGGTGAGCCGTAAAATAGCCGCGCTGGAGAACTGGCTGGGGTTCCCTCTCTTCGAGCGGCACGCCCGTGGGTTAAGGCTGACCGTGCAGGGCAGCAGCCTGCTTCCCTCTTTCAAAAGTGGATTTGAACAGATCGCACAGGCCGCTGAGCAGGCCAGCACCCGGCATACGACCCTGCGCCTTAAGGCACCCACCTGTGCCATGCGCTGGCTGGTACCACGGCTGGTGGCGCTGGAGCAGGCCCGTCCCGAACTCCATGTGGCGCTGACCACCACGGTTGACCACGGCTCAGGCCTGGGACATTTTGATGCTGCGATCCTTTACGGCGCACCGTCGGTGGCGGGCTACCGTCTGTTTGACGAGGTGCTGACGCCGGTGATGGCCCCCAGTTTACTGCCCGCAGGCGGCCTGTCGTTCGAAGATTTAACCCGTTTTACCTTTCTGCATCCTACCGCCGATGGCCGGGACTGGGCGCTGTGGCTGGCCGGGCGGCGTCAGGCGCTGATGATGAAGCGCAACCAGCATTTCGACACCATGGATCTGGCGATCGGTGCGGCGATCCAGGGGTTTGGCGTGACGATAGCCGATATCACGCTGATCCAGTCCGATCTGGCGATGGGCCGGCTGGTGGCACCCTTTCGCGAAACGGTGAAGACGGGCGCGGTCTACAGTCTGATCCAGCGCCCGGAGGAAGAGGCGCCACCCCAGCTTGCGGAAGTGGTGGCGTGGCTGTGTCAACAGCCTTAGAAAGAGACCCACTCATCGGCGGCGGCAACTGACCTGGCGGCAGAGACGGGCTTCACCGGCGTGACTCTGACCGCCGGCGGCGCGCGACGATCGTCATCCGTTCCGGCAGAAAGCCGGAATCGGGAGACGGAGAGCGTCAGCTCCTCGGTCTGGCGTTCCAGCGAGCTGGCGGCGGCAGAGACCTGTTCAACCAGCGAGGCATTCTGCTGGGTGACGCTATCCATTTCAGTAATGGCGGTGCCGACCTGTGAGATCCCTTTGCTCTGCTCTTCCGAGGCCGAGGCGATCTGTTTCATGATCTCCGTGACTTCGGCGACTGATTTCAGCATCTCATCCATGGTACTTCCGGCCTCGCCGACCAGACGTGATCCGCTGTCGATGCGGCTCACGGAGTCTGCGATCAGCGTTTCAATCTCCTTCGCCGCACCTGCGCTGCGCTGCGCCAGATTACGTACTTCGCTGGCCACAACGGCAAAACCACGCCCCTGCTCACCGGCCCGCGCGGCTTCGACGGCGGCGTTCAGCGCGAGGATATTGGTCTGGAAGGCAATACTGTTAATCACGCTGGTGATTTCTGCGATTTTATTCGAACTGTCGGTGATGCCTTTCATGGTGGTGACCACATCCGCGACCAGCCTGCCACCTTTCCCGGCGGTAACCGACGCGTTCTGCGCCAGTTCGCTGGCCTGGTGGGCATTATCGGCGTTGAGCTTCACCGTGGCCGTCAGCTGTTCCATGCTTGCCGCCGTCTCTTCCAGCGCCGCCGCCTGCTGTTCGGTACGTGAGGAGAGATCGTTATTACCGGATGAAATTTCCGTCGCGCCGCGATAAATACTGTCGGTACCCTGGCGAATTGCGCTAACCGCGTTACGCAGGCTCTCCTGCATCTCTCGCAGCAGGGGCACCAGTTTACCGACGCAGTTACGGCCAATATCGTCAATGGGCTGGCTCAAATCGCCTTCGGCAATCTGCCGAAAGTGCTGGCGAATGCCCTCCAGCGGACGCACCAGAATATTGACGAGGTAACGGTCAGTAAACAGCAAAATTAGCAGACCAATTATGACGGCCAGAACAATGACCGTTTTGGTTACCCTGGTCAGATGATCGACCGTGACGCGGGTGATATCCAGCTTTTCCCCGGCTGCGACGTTAAATTTATCCACGGTTACGCCAAACCCGCGGCTCAGTGCCGGCGTGACGCTGGCAGCATGATGACGAAATTCGTCCAGAGACGGCTGCTGGGCGAGGTGCATCTGCGGCAGAACGCCCTCATCCAGCAGTTTCTGCCAGCTGGCGATCACTGTGCTGGCGTAGGCCGGGCTGAGGGGGCCGGGCGCTTCGGCTTTGAAACTGGCAAGCTGCGCCGCCATGCTGTCGAGCGCCTTCTGCGCGGAAGCCATATCCGCTGCGGCAGAGGCACTGCCAGCCTGGCGTGATTCAATGGCGCGGGTAAGGCGGGTGATAAAGCGGAAATACTGGTCGTTACCCTTACTGAGGGTGGTCATCTGGTTTACCAGCAGGCGATCGACCTCATTCCCTTTGCCTACCGAGCTGAGGGAATAGACGCTGTACAATCCGACCCCCAGCCATAACAGGCAGAACAGGCCGAGCACCCACAGCATAACGCTTCGGACGGTAAAATCTTTTAACAATCTCATAACTTCTCCAACGCTAAAGGAATACTGAATCCTTCGTCCCAGTCTGAGGGACGCATATCTCCTTTTATCGGCACGTCAGAGCAAAGTATGAGTTAATTTTCTATATGGGTCAGAACGTTAGCTGCCCTGATAATTTGTTAAATGACTGTAGTTAAAGTTGTTTATTCATGGAAGGTTACACTCAGCTAATGAAAACCTGTTTTAAAAAAGTGGCTGTTTTGTTAATTGATTATACATCCAGGCGTACCATCCTGCTGACCAGCAGGCGAAAGAGCTGAGTGCGCCGCCGCATAAATCGCTTCTCCAGCCTGATGACGCTGCGTCCCTGCTCACCAAAGCGCATGATCTCATCCTGCCCGGGCTGCCAGGCGGGCCAGGTCACCTCACCGGAAAGCGTCTGAGTGGAAGCGGATGCATCGCGGGCGAAGCGCAGCCAGTATTCGCTGACCTTTTGCGCGAATGTGCGGTCGGCGTCGCTAAAAGGCGGTTCCTCGCTCTGCGCTGAAAGCGGCGTGAGCGTATCCATGGTGTAGGGGATTTCATTGCCATGCGCGGTGCCGTACGGATAGATCTCCCGGGCGTTTTCTGAGACGTAGTCAAAGTAGTAGCGCCATACGGGTGCCCCCCGTCGATGCTGTGCCAGCGCGGCGATGTGTCCCATAGTGGTGAAGGTCATATCACGCGCAACCTGGCGGCCCAGTTCGCTGTCGTCACTGATGCCGCTGTAAAGCAGGCGGATCATTTTTAACCGCAGCCCAATGCGCTGCGTTTTGCGGATATCGGCAATCACCTTTGCCGGATCGAGCCCAAAATAGCTCAGTACGCTGGCTTCATCGCTGTTGCTGCCGATCATTAACGGCAGCCTGTGCTGGCGGGCGGCACTGAACACGTCCAGCATCGGCACGGGCAGCACCCGATCGCCCGCTATCGCCACCGGCCCGCTTCCCATTGCGCCGTCCAGCTGATAAAACGCTTCCGCCGGGAGCGCGCGCAGCTGCTCCGCCGTGGCATCCTTTAATGTGAAATGGGCGGCCACCGCCACGCCGTTCTTCAGCGCCTTTTCGCGAGGCATATCGGCAAGCGTATAGGCACTTTGCGCAATTCCCTTATGGAATAACCCAGTTGTCAGCGGAGAGGCAAACAGGGTAAGCACACTCCGCGCACCGGCAGATTCGCCAAAAACTGTGACGTTGTCACGGTTACCGCCAAAGGCCGAGATATTGCGCTGCACCCACTGGAGGGCGGCGATTTGATCGAGCAGACCGAAGTTGTTAACGTTTTCGCCCGCCTGATACTCCTTATCCAGCGCCGGATGGGCAAAAAAACCCAGATGGCCGAGTCGGTAATTGAGGGTCACCACCACCACGCCGCGCGCGGCCAGCGGCTGGCCACTGTAGGGCGGCAGCCCGCCGGAGCCGATAGCGAATCCCCCACCGTGGATCCACACCATTACCGGCAGCGCAGATGGAGGCGTCAGGTCGGGTGTCCAGACGTTTAAATAGAGACAATCCTCGCTGAGTGCACCCGGGTCCCCGCCACCGATGGCCGAGCAATAATCACGATTCTGCCAGCTGGCGTTGCCCCACTGCGTCGCATCGCGCTCGTCCTGCCAGGGCTGGACCGGCTTAGGGGGTTGCCATCGCCGGGCGCCCACAGGAGGAGCAGCATAGGGTATGCCGCGAAACACAATAACATCGTTCTCCTGCTCCCCTTTCAGCCGGCCTTCCGCCGTCTCTGTCCTTATAAAACGCGCGTTTTTCATTATCTCACCTGTAACAAGTCTGCTGACTAGTATTTGCAGACCCAGGACCAAAGTCCACTCAAGCGCGTTATTTGCAGATTATGCTTAAACGCCGGTACGGGCGCAGGCTGGCATTACCCTTCTGCATCCTGACTGACCGGACGGGTAAGACCGCAGCGCCCCAGGCTCTGCTGCTCGCGCTGCTGGTAAAGGGTGAGTTCATCAGCCACTTCGGCCCCCAGAGCGGCTTCAAACACCTCGCGTTCAGATCGTCCCCGAGCCTGCACGCGGGCCTGTTCACCGAGATTCGACTGGAAAATTCCGGCCGCACTGACCGGCAGAAAGTCTTCATAGACCATCGGAGTGGCAACAAGCAGGCCGCGATCGATCAGTTCTTCAGGGTCTGCGTCAGCGGCTATCGCTGCGGGACTGGCCTGGCCTTTCTCGGTCAGTGCCCAGTTAAACCATGCCAGCCCCTGCTGGCGGAGCTTACGTGCATCATCTGGAAAAGCAGTGAATGCTGCCGTCAGGCGCTGTTGATGCGTGACGTTGTCACTGGAAGTGCCCGCTTCCTGCAGTAATCTGTCGTAGAGCGCCCGTCCTTTAGCGGTTAGCGCCACACCGCGCTGTTCGATCTCGCCAAAACGCGCGGTATGCGTGCCCGCGATGCGATCGGTAAAGTTAACCGGTTCATCCAGCGCTTTAAAGCTGGTCTGCCGAAGCAGCAATCCCACACGGCGTGTCGGCGGGCCTTCAATAATCGCTTTGGGGCTGATCCCCACTTCCGGCATCCGTGCCTGCACGCGATCGATATCCAGCGTGCGCGGCGTAAGGTGGTTAATGTGGCAGCCGGGGAAACAGACAACATCGGCAATTAACCGATGCTGCTGGCTCAGCGCCTCATAGGTGTCGCTATCAACGGTTGTTTGCTGATGCCAGCGGAACGTCTCCAGCGATTCGTGAATAAAGGCCCTGGCCTGCGCCTGACTGAAACCACCCTGCCGCTGGTGCAGGGCAATCAGCTCACGACAGTCAGCGGTGAAAATATCCCGGGCGGCGAGCACCTCTGTGGCTTTTGCCCGCAGATGCGGATCGTCAATCAGATCCAGACGCAGCAGCGAGGTAAATAACCGGAAGGGATTGATACTGAGCGCGCGATCGTCGATGGGCCGGAAGGCCGTTGAATGCACCGGCACGCCGGCCTGGGAGAGATCGTAATAGCCGACCGGGAACATACCCATAATGGCGAACAGTTCACGCAGCGTGGAAAGCTCCGCCGCCGTGCCGACGCGTATTGCGCCGTGGCGCTCTACGCTGAGACGGGAAAGCTCCCCGGCTGCGGCGAGCTGAGTTTTCAGCGCCGGATCCTGCTCCAGCACCTCACTATTCACCTGCGCGACCAGCTTCAGCAGCGTGCCGTACTGTGGCACCTCACGCTGATACATGTCCGACATCGCGCTGGCGAACCCGGCGCGGATACTGTCTGCTGAAACCCATGAGTCTGCCATCGTCTGACCTTTTCTGCTGCGGGAATGCGCTCAGATTACTGGAAACTCAGCGGCACAGAGAAAAAAATGAGCAAACTGTGATCCGGCAAGGCTAATCGCGACGATAGCCATAGCGGTATTTTGCCAGCAGCATCAGCGTGGTCAGCAGCGCCGGGAGGGCCAGACTGGTAAATACCTCGGTGATATGCCAGCCGATCGCCAGCATCTGCGCCCCAACAAAGGCGCTGAGAATGGCCCCCATGCGCCCCACTCCATGCATCCAGCTGGACCCGGTTGCCCGGGCATGGGTAGGATAGTAGCTGGCAGAGAGCGCATTCATTCCGGTATTGGCACCGTTCAGGCAAAAACCGCTGCCGAAGGCGACCAGGCTCAGCGTAAGCGTATGCGCGGGCACATAGCCAATCGCTACCGTGGCGATAGCACCGACGAAGTAGATCGCCGCCAGCGCCAGATTGGCATTGAAACGGTCCATCAACCAGCCCGCAAACAGCGAGCCAAGCGTCCCCCCAGCCTGGTATACGGCGGTCACCAGCGCCGCCTGCGTCACCGTCATTCCCATGTCTTTTATCAGCGTCGGCAGCCAGCTGCCGATCAGATAAACCAGAAACAGCCCCATAAAGTAGCCGCACCACAGCATAGTGCTGCCAAACAGGTAAGGTCGCGTCAGTACCAGACCGACCGCGCCCCGGTCAGGCTTTTTTTCACCGCAGGCAAAGTGGCTGTCCGGCCCCGTTGTTCCCGGCGCCATCTGCTCGACAATCTGGCGGATCAGCGGCGCAGGCGCCTCGCGTGAAAGCAGGAACTGCACCGATTCCGGCAGCCACTTCAGCAAAAAAGGAACGATGACTAACGGCAGCACGCCACCCAAAATCAGTACCGCGTGCCAGCCAGCCGTGGGGATAAGCCAGGATGCGGCAAAGCCGCCTGCTGCCGCACCGAAGGTGAAGCCACAAAATACGACGGTGATCAGAAATGCGCGCCTGCGCGCCGGAGAGTATTCTGCAACCAGGGTGCCCACATTTGGCATGGCCGCGCCCAGGCCAAGCCCGGTAAGAAAGCGGAACAACATCATCTGCTCAGGAGTGTTCGCAAACGCCGTCGCCAGCGTTAGCAGGCCAAAAAAGAGCACGCTGCTAATGATAATCACCCGGCGGCCAAAGCGATCCGCCAGCGGGCCTGCCGTCATCGCGCCCAACGCCAGCCCCACCAGCGCGGCACCAATCACCGCCCCCAGCTGTTGGGTACTGACGCCCCATGCCGTTTTCAGCGCGGGGGCAATAAACCCCATCAGGGCGATATCCATGCCGTCCATCGCCACGACGGCAAAACTGAGCAGGATAATGCGCTGCTGATAGCGGCTTAAGCTGCCCTCATTAATCAAGGTTCGTACATCAATCGCGGCGGTGCTCTCCACGTTATCGCTCCCTGGTTCCGGCGGGTCACAATCGGCTGGCGGTGACCCCAAAAAAGTGCCGGCTATGATAACGGATTGCGCGCGATTTCTCCTGAATAAATAGGGCCATTTTGTGTGCAGTAATACTTGTCATACCAGGAAAGATGCCTAAGAGTGACGTTGTCACGCGGGTTACTGTAACAACGCCGATCAATCAGCGGCTGCGTTTAGCATGACGCTCACGATTATCCAGTCGCGCACGTTCACTTTTACGCAGCGCCACGTAGCAGGCCCCGCTTCCGCCGTGCTGAACCTGTGCACTACAGAAACTCTGGACGTTTTCAAACTGCTGCAGCCAGCGTGAGAGAAAACTGCGCACAATATTGGCATGAGAGGTCGTATTCCGGCCTTTACCATGAATAATTAACAGATTGCGAATATTGTCCTTTTCCGACTGGCACATAAATTGATAGAGCGACTGACGACAGGTTTCAACCGGCTGGCGGATGAGATTCAGGCTGGCCTCGGGGCGATACTTTCCCTGGCGCAGCTTGTCCAGCACGCCCTGCTGGATCCCTTCGGCTTTATATTCCAGCGGGGTGATAAGCGGCAGCAGATCGTCCAGGCTGTCGATCAGCGGATTATCTGGCGTGTCGTCGTCGGGCGATCGTGGAGGAGTGAGCGTGGGAGGTCTTAACCAGAGAACATTCTCACCATCACTCAGCGGCGTAACGTCGCCCATTGCCTCTCTGAACAGCGCGTTATCATCAGGATTTGTCATGGCATGCCTCCGATGGGGTCAGCGTGAGGCGGAGGGCGACTCACGCGGAAATGACTGCCGGACAAGTTTAGCAAATCTTCCGGGCGAGCGTCTTTCCCTAATCCTCTGCCGCCAGGGCAAATCTGGCGCTCTCTTCGTCCGTCACCAGGCCTGATATCCATCCCCCTTTCAGCACGGCGCAGATTGCCCGATGCTTCTCCTGCCCTCCGGCAAAAGCGATGACGCTGCGCGAGGTGGCGGAGGTCAGCCTGACGCTGGTGAGCCGCGCATCCAGATCGCTGCTGACCCGCTGTCCGTCCTCACCGATGAAATGCCCGAGCATTTCGGCGGCTACCTGCTGTTTTTCCAGCATGGCGACCTGCTCGTCGCTGATAAAACCGTCGACATTGAGCGGACAGCCAGGCGCAACCTGCCCGATCCCGACATAGAGCACATCCGCCTGCGCGGCTTTCTCGGTGACCGTACGGTAGATCCGGTGGTTGCACCACAGCGCGCGATCCTGTTCGCTGTCGGCGTAGAGTGGCGCGGGCAGAATAAAATAGCGTCCCTGCGTTTTCTCCGCCATCCACAGCGGCACGTCGTAGCGGGTACAGGAGCCATCGCTGGCAATCGCGCCAATCAGCGAGACGCAGCTGTGTTGCGGACGATCGAATAGCGGCAATTCATCTATCGTGGCACGCAGCGTTCTGCCCGATCCCACGGCGATGGTCTGTGGCGTTTCGAGCTTTAATGTCTGCCCCATCACCTCCGCCCCTGCCACGGCAATCATCTGCTGAAGCCCCTCTGGCCCCGCACCTGACGAGGGCACCACCTGGCAAAAATCGAGTTTGAAGCGCGTTTTAAGGCGCCCGGCCAGCGTCATACAGTCTGCGACCGGATGCGCAATGGTGACGCTAACCAGTCCCTGCTCGCTGGCCATGGCGACCAGACGCTGCGCCACCTGGCGGGAAACGCCCAGCTTGTCGGCAATCTGATGCTGGGTTTCCCCCGCAACGTAGTACAGCCAGGCGGCCCGGGCAGCCTGGTCCAGCTTCCTGTCGTGCTTGCTCATGAGTGTGCTCTGCAATTTTTTTCTAAGCTTACTCTGAATAATTGCCCAGCTTTCGGGCAAAAGCAAATTGTGTGATCGGTTCCGCAGACAACAGCTCAGTTTGACAGCAGGCTATAGCACATCAGGCAAAAGCTCATGGTGAGAGCAAATGCCCAATTAACAGGAGAGTATGATGACTGCTTCAACCCATTCCGTCTGGATGCACATCGGTGCTGGCTCTTTCCATCGCGCCCACCAGGCCTGGTATCTCCACCGCCTGCGCGAACAGGGAGACAAAGCGTGGCATATTGCACTGAGTAATATTCGTGACGACGCCGTCCCGCTGCTGACGGCACTGACCGCGCAGCAAGGGGAGTATGTGCTGGAGACCGTGACGCCGGAAGGGGATCGCGCCTACGAAAAAATCAGTTCGATCAGAACCATTGTCCCCTGGGACGCTGAGCTGAAAGGGATGATTGCTCAGGGGGCCGATGCGGCAACGCGCGTAATTGCCTTTACCGTGACGGAGAGCGGCTACTATCTGGATAACGATCATCAGCTTGATGCTCAGCATCCCGATATTCAGGCTGACCTGCAGGGCGAAGCGCGTACCCTGTATGGTGCGCTGACCCGCGTGCTGCTGGCGCGTATGGCCGCGCACGGGGATCCGGTCACCCTGCTGAACTGTGACAATCTTCGCCATAACGGTGAGCGCTTCCGCCAGGGCTTTTTGACCTTCCTTTCGCTGCGCAAAGAGGAGGCGCTGTACGCCTGGGTGCGTGACCAGACCACGTCGCCCAATACTATGGTCGATCGCATCACTCCTCGCCCGACCGACGATATCGCCCCGCGCGTGCTGAAGGCCACCGGCTTTCGCGACAGCGCACCGGTGATGGCCGAGTCGTTTATTCAGTGGGTAATCGAAGATGATTTCGCTGCGGGCCGCCCGGCGCTGGAAAATGTCGGCGTCGAACTGGTGGACTCGGTTCTGCCCTGGGAAGAGGCGAAAATCCGTATATTGAACGCCAGCCACAGCTGCATTGCCTGGGCAGGCACGCTGGTGGGGCAGCTCTGCATCCATCAGAGTACGCAAACTCCGGAGATCAAGGAGATGGCGTGGGAGTATGTCACGCAGGATGTTATCCCCTCGCTTCTGCCCAGCCCGCTTGACCTTGAAGAGTATCGTGATGTCGTGCTGGCCCGCTTTGCGAATCCCTGGATACGTGACACCAACCAGCGCGTGGCGGCAGACGGCCTCTCTAAAATACCGGGCTTCATCACCCCCACGCTAATGGAACGCTATGCCAGCGGCGAGACGCCGCGTGCAACCGCGGTTCTTCCCGCCCTGTTCTTTCTTTTCCTCCAGCGCTGGTACGCTGAGGCACTCCCGTATGCCTATCAGGATGGTGCGCTCAATGCGCCCGAACTGCATGCCCTGCTGGGCCGGGAGGATGCGCTACAGCGTTTTGCCAGCGATGAGACGCTGTTTGGTCCCCTCGCCCATAAAGCGGAATTTGCCACCCTGCTACAGGACACCGTAACCAGCCTGACCGACTGGGCAAAACAGCCCCAGCCGGTAAGCGACGAGGGAGTCGATTATGTATCTGGGAATTGATGCCGGAACCTCGGAAATCAAGACGCTGGTGATTAACGATCGGGGCGACGTGGTTGCCACCGCCGGGGCCAGGCTGAGTGTCCAGCGCCCTCATCCGCGCTGGTCAGAACAGGATCCGGCACAGTGGTGGCAGGCGACTCAGCAGGCGATAGGTGAACTGCGGCAGAAAGTGGGTGACAAGTGGTCGCAGATACGTGCTATCGGCCTGTCGGGCCAGATGCACGGTGCCGTGCTGCTGGACAGAGATAACCGCGTGCTTCGCCCCTGTATATTATGGAACGACACCCGCAGCGCGGCGGAGTGCACGGAGCTGACGGCGATGGCCCCTGACCTTGCGGCTGTCGCGGGCAACCTCGCCATGCCAGGGTTTACCGCGCCTAAGCTGCTCTGGGTGGCACGGCATGAACCGCAGATCTTCGCGCAGACCGCAAGCGTGCTGCTGCCAAAAGACTATCTGCGCTGGAAAATGAGCGGTGAAAAAATCAGCGATATGTCCGACGCCGCAGGTACGCTGTGGCTGGATGTGGCCAGACGTGACTGGTCAGACAGCCTGCTGGCAGCCTGCGGTCTGACGCGTGACCATATGCCCCGCCTCGTCGAGGGATCGCAGCCGGCCGGGAAGCTTAAGGCTGAACTGGCACGAAACTGGGGACTGAGCGAAGAGGTGATTATAGCCGGAGGCGGCGGGGATAACGCCGCCAGCGCGGTAGGCATTGGCGCAGTGGAACCCGGAGATGCTTTTATCTCGCTGGGAACCTCCGGCGTGCTGTTTGCCGTCAACGATCGCTTTCGCCCGAATCCCGCCTCTGCGGTCCATGCCTTTTGCCATGCCATCCCGGACCGCTGGCATCAGATGAGCGTGATGCTGACCGCCGCCAGCGCCCTGCGCTGGCTGTGTGATTTACTGGGTGCATCTGAAACGACGCTGCTCTCTGAAGTAGCGACCTTAAGCCTGTCCGAGCAGCAGATCGCCCCGCTATTTCTGCCTTATCTTTCGGGCGAACGCACGCCGCATAACGATCCCGATGCCACGGGTTCGTTTCATGGCCTGACGCACAGTACGCAGCGCGCCGCGCTGGCCTATGCCGTGCTGGAGGGCGTGACCTTTGGCATGGCCGACGGCATGAAAGTGCTGAGCGAAGCGGGCACCTCGCTGGAATGCTGTTCCCTGACGGGCGGCGGTGCCCGCAGTCCCTGGTGGGCACAGCTGATGGCCGACGTGTTGGATCTTCCCATTATAACCCACCAGGGCGGTGAAGCGGGCGGCGCGCTCGGTGCCGCGCGGCTGGGCTGGCTGGCGGATGGTGGGGAACAGACCACCGTCTGCCGCAAGCCGCCGGAGCTGAAACGGTATCTGCCCGATGCGGGACGCCAGGTGATGCTGCGCAAGCGCCTTGCTCACTTTCGCCTGCTCTACCAACAACAGCGCGAGGCCCGCGCACTCGGTTTCTAAACTCTACCCGGCCGCCATGTCCGTCCGGGCCCTGCATGCATCAGAGGAATTATTATGAAATCAGAAAAACACTGGTTCGGACTGCCGCTCTCTCTGTTCTGGGGCTATATCGCTATAGCCGTGTTTATGAGCGGCGACGGCTTTGAGATGGCCTTTCTCTCCAAACATATTACCGATATGGGCTTTACCCCGTCTCAGTCGGCGCTGGTCTTTACCCTTTATGGTGCCGCAGCCGCACTGGCGGCGTGGAGCTCCGGGGTGGTGGCAGAAATTATCACTCCGCAGCGGGCCATGCGTATCGGCTTTTTCCTGTGGGTGATCATGCATATTCTGTTTATGACCCTGGGACTGGGAATGCGCAACTATCCGCTGATGCTGCTGTTTTACGGCATTCGCGGACTGGCCTATCCGCTTTTTATTTACTCATTTGTCATGCTGGTCGTGCAGAATGTACCGAAGCACCGGCTCTCCTCCGCGATGGGGTGGTTCTGGGCGATGTATTCTATTGGTATTGGCTGCGTCGGTAGCTATCTTCCCAGCTTTACCATTCCCTGGATGGGCGAAACGGGTACGCTATGGTTTGCCATTGCCTGGGTGGTCGTCGGCGGCCTGATGGCGATGTTTTTGCTGCGTAACGTCGGGGGGGAAAGTGAGAAAGCTAACCTCTCCACGCGGGAAAAACTCACCGAGCTGTCGCGGGCAGTGACCATCCTGTTCACCAATCGCAATATTTTCCTTGCCTGTCTGATCCGCATCATTAACACGCTTTCGCTGTTCGGCTTTGCGGTGGTTATGCCGCTGCTGTTTGTTGGCAGGCTGGGCTTTACCATGTCGGAGTGGTTGCAAATCTGGGCGGTGTTCTTCTTCATCACCATTTTCACCAATATTATGTGGGGCGTGCTGGGCGAATACATCGGCTGGATCCGCCAGGTACGCTGGTTTGGCTGCCTTGGCTGTGCGATATCAAGCCTCGCCTTCTATTATCTGCCCGTCACCTTCGGCCACAACTATTGGGTGGCGATGATACCCGCCGTAATGCTGGGCATTACCGTGGCGGCATTTGTGCCGATGACGGCCGTTTTCCCGGTGCTGGAACCAAAGCATAAAGGCGCGGCCATCTCGATTTATAATCTTTCGGCAGGTCTCAGTAATTTCCTTGCGCCAGCAATCGCTTCGCTGGTGCTGCCTTTCTTTGATATCGTCGGCGTGGTCTGGACCTATACCGGTCTCTACCTGTTTGCAGGGATTTTGACGCTGATTATCCGCGTCGAGCAGCCCGCACGCATATCGGCAAGTCAGGAGTCAAAAGGCTATGGCGAAGCCGTTCCGCTACAAAACAAGTAGTCCTGCATTGAATCAGTAAGTTACGTAAAGGGATAGCCTGAATATGGGCTATCCCTTTTGCTTTATGTGGCTAAAACTGCTCTGATGAGTTCCTTTTTGTAACTAAAAAATGTTAAAATTGACCTTAGTCAATAATCAGTCGAGCGTATCACTATGATCCCTGAAAAGCGTATTATCAGCAGGCGTATTCAGTCTGGCGGGTGTGCAATTCACTGTCAGGATTGCAGCATCAGCCAGCTCTGTATCCCCTTCACGCTGAACGAACACGAGCTCGATCAGCTGGATAACATCATTGAACGCAAAAAGCCGATCCAGAAAGGCCAGACCCTGTTTAAGGCAGGCGATGAGCTGAAATCGCTTTATGCTATTCGTTCAGGGACAATTAAGAGCTATACCATCACCGAACAGGGTGACGAGCAGATCACCGGCTTTCATCTGGCGGGTGACCTGGTGGGTTTTGATGCCATCAGCATGGGCGAACACCCCAGCTTCTCTCAGGCGCTGGAAACCGCCATGGTGTGTGAGATCCCCTTTGAAACGCTCGATGACCTCTCCGGTAAGATGCCCAGCCTGCGTCAGCAAATGATGCGTCTGATGAGCGGCGAGATTAAGGGCGATCAGGAGATGATCCTGCTGTTGTCGAAGAAAAATGCCGAAGAGCGCCTCGCTGCGTTTATTTACGGCCTGTCGCGCCGCTTTGGACAGCGTGGTTTTTCGCAGCGTGAGTTCCGTCTGACCATGACCCGCGGTGATATCGGTAACTACCTGGGACTAACGGTAGAAACGATCAGCCGCCTGCTGGGCCGCTTCCAGAAGAGCGGTATGCTGGCGGTAAAGGGTAAGTACATTACGATTGAAAACCACGACCTGCTGGCCGAGCTTGCCGGTCAGAGTCGCGCTATCGCCTGAACCTTCGTCGGGCTGGCCTGCCAGCCCGACGCCCTCTTAGCCTGGCGACGCCTCAGGCTTATGATTATTTGTTATAATATTGATCCCGCTATAACTTTTAACTTCTTCCCCTGACCTGATTAGGCTATCTTTAAGCTGACACGCTCAGTGTATGGAGAAACCGTTATGGCTAAGTATCAAAACATTCTCGTGGCGATCGATCCTCAGCAGGACGATCAGCCCGCGCTCCGACGTGCTGTCTATCTTAATCAGCGCCTGGGAGGCCGTATCACTGCCTTCCTGCCAATTTATGACTTCTCCTACGAGATGACCACGCTGCTCTCTCCTGATGAACGATCCACGATGCGCCAGGGCGTGGTAAGCCAGCGAACCGAATGGATACGTGAACAGGCCCGGGCCTATCTGGATGCCGGGGTCACGATTGATATCAAGGTCGTCTGGCATAACCGTCCCTTTGAGGCGATTATTCAGGAAGTGCTCAACGACCATTACGATCTGGTCCTGAAAATGACACATCAGCACGACAGGCTCCAGTCGGTGGTCTTCACCCCAACCGACTGGCATCTGCTGCGTAAGTGCCCGTGCCCGGTGTGGATGGTGAAAGACCAGCCCTGGCCGGAGGGCGGTAAAGCCGTGGTTGCCGTGAACCTCGCCAGTGAGGAGCCGCATCACGACCCGCTGAATACCCGGCTGGTGAAGGAGACGCTGGAGCTGGCAGAGATGGTTAATCATACCGATGTCCATCTTATTGGCGCCTACCCGGTTACGCCGATCAATATTGCTATTGAGCTGCCCGACTTTGACCCCAGCGTCTATAACGATGCCATTCGCGGCCAGCACCTGCTGGCAATGAAGGCGCTGCGCCAGCAGTTTGGCATTGATGAAAAGTTTACCCACGTTGAAAAAGGTCTGCCGGAAGATGTGATCCCCGGACTGGCAGAGCAGCTTGACGCAGGCGTAGTGGTACTGGGCACCATTGGCCGTACCGGGCTGTCAGCCGCCTTCCTCGGCAATACCGCTGAACAGGTTATCGATCACCTTCGCTGCGATCTGCTGGCAATTAAACCCGATGGCTTTGTGTCCCCTATTGAACTGGACGACGATTCGGACGATTAAGGCACCCAAAGAGGCAGGATAAGATCGGTGTGGGATAGATCTGACGCTTCAGATCTCAGAGGCTTCAATAAAAAGGGAAATGCTTAAGCATTTCCCTTTTATTTCCGGCTCAACAACCTTGTTAAGCTGCTGTGACGCGTTAATACGCAGGTAAAGTGGTTAAATGCATCCACGCCAGGTGAATGCATCCCGCACCCTGCCCGCTACAGCGCTTTCAGAATGGCTTCTACCGTGGCTTTAGCATCGCCGAACAGCATCTGCGTATTCTCTTTAAAGAATAGCGGGTTCTGCACACCGGCATAGCCGGTATTCATCGAGCGTTTAAACACCACCACGTTATGCGCCTTCCACACCTCCAGCACCGGCATCCCTGCAATGGGGCTGCGAGGATCGTCCTGCGCAGCCGGGTTTACCGTGTCGTTAGCGCCAATGACCAGCACCGTGTCGGTATCGCTGAAATCGTCGTTGATCTCATCCATCTCCAGCACGATGTCGTAGGGGACGCGCGCTTCAGCCAGCAGAACGTTCATATGACCCGGAAGGCGGCCCGCTACGGGGTGAATACCAAACCGCACTTTCACGCCGAGGGCGCGCAGCTTAGCGGTGATTTCAGCTACCGGGTACTGGGCCTGCGCCACGGCCATCCCGTAGCCGGGGGTAATAATGACCGTGCTGGAGTTTTTCAACAGCTCAGCGGTGCCCTGCACGTCGATTTCACGGTATTCGCCTTGTTCGTCGCTTTCACCGGTTGAGCTGCTGTCAGTACCAAAGCCACCCGCAATCACGCTGATAAACGAACGGTTCATCGCTTTACACATAATGTAAGAGAGGATCGCTCCACTGGAGCCTACCAGCGCCCCGGTGACAATCAGCAGGTCGTTGCTCAGCATAAAGCCTGCCGCCGCTGCCGCCCAGCCCGAGTAGGAGTTTAGCATTGACACCACTACCGGCATATCTGCGCCACCGATGGAGGCCACCAGATGCCAGCCGAAGGCCAGCGCAATCAGGGTCATTACCACCAGCGCAAAGCCCTGCGTCGCCGTGCTGTCAGTGCGCACAAAGATAATCAGCAGGCACAGCGATACTACCAGCGCCAGCAGATTAAGCTTGTGACGGTGAGGCAGCATCAGGGGACGTGAAGAGATTTTGCCCCGTAGTTTGCCAAACGCCACGATTGAACCGGTGAAGGTTACCGCACCGATAAAGATGCCAATAAAGACTTCGGTAAGATGAATATTTTCCAGCACGGTATCCATACCGGGGGCATGATCGAGGTAGCTGTTAAAGCCGACCAGCACCGCGGCGAGGCCCACAAAGCTGTGCAAGATCGCCACCAGCTCCGGCATCTCGGTCATTTCAACCTTCTTCGCCAGACGGATCCCGAGGGTGCCGCCAATAATCATCGCGACGATGATCCAGCCCACGCTACCGCTGTCCGGCCCCAGTATGGTTGCCAGCAGCGCAATGGCCATTCCGCTGATGCCGAACAGGTTCCCCTGTTTGGACGTTTCATGTTTCGACAGCCCGGCAAGGCTGCATATAAAAAGAATTGCGGCAACAATGTATGCTGCAGTAACTAATCCGCCAGACATTGATTATCCCTTAGTTCTTACGAAACATTTTCAGCATGCGCTGAGTGACGGTGAAACCACCGAAGATATTTATGCTGGCAATCAGCACGGCGATAAAGGAGAGGAAGCTGACCCAGCCGCCGTGTCCAATTTGCAGCACCGCGCCCACCACAATAATGCCCGATATGGCATTGGTGACGGACATCAGCGGAGTGTGCAGCGCGTGGCTGACGTTCCAGACCACGTAGTAACCGACCACGCAGGAGAGCGCAAAGACGGTAAAGTGCGAGAGGAATGCGGGAGGCGCCACGTTGGCAAACCAGCCAAACAGGATAATGGCCAGGGCAAAAAGCGCATATTTACGCAGCGGAGAAGCGGGCTGTGCTTCCTCCTTTTCCGGCGCGCGGGAAGCAGCAGGGGCGGCTTTCGGTGCCGCAGAGACCTGAATCGGCGGTGCAGGCCAGGTCACTTCCCCCGCGCGGATCACCGTAACACCGCGAATAACCACGTCGTCAAAATCGACGTTAATTTCGCCGTTTTTCTCTTTACAGAGCAGCTTGAGCAGATTCACCAGGTTAGTGCCATACAGCTGGGAGGACTGTGTGGGCAGTCGGCTGGGCAGATCGGTATAGCCGATAATCTTCACGCCGTTATCCGTGGTGGTAACCCGATCGGCAACGGTCAGCTCACAGTTACCGCCGGTCTGGGCGGCAAGGTCGACGATAACGCTGCCGGGCTTCATCAGGGCGACCGTCTCAGCGGTGATCAGCTTCGGTGCCGGCCGGCCCGGGATCAGCGCCGTGGTGACAATAATATCCACCTCTTTTGCCTGAGCGGCGAAGAGCGCCATCTCAGCTTTAATAAAGGCTTCGGACATCACTTTGGCATAGCCATCGCCGCTGCCGGCCTCTTCCTCAAAATCGAGCTCGAGGAATTCGGCACCCATGCTCTGTACCTGTTCTTTCACTTCCGGGCGGGTATCGAAGGCACGGACGATGGCGCCCAGGCTCCCTGCGGCGCCAATGGCGGCCAGACCGGCCACGCCTGCGCCAATAATCATGACTTTGGCGGGCGGCACCTTACCGGCGGCGGTGATCTGCCCGGTAAAGAAGCGACCAAACTCATGAGCCGCCTCGACAATCGCACGATAACCAGCAATATTCGCCATTGAGCTGAGCGCGTCCAGCGACTGCGCACGCGAGATGCGCGGCACGGCGTCCATTGCCATCACGGTGACATGACGGGCCGCCAGCTTCTCCAGCAGGGCCGGGTTCTGCGCAGGCCAGATAAAACTGACCAGCGTACTGCCCTCACGCGTTAGCAATATCTCTTCGTCGTTTGGCGCATTCACCTTAAGCACGATGTCAGCCTGCCAGGCTGCGTGCGTATCACCAAGGGTGGCACCGGCGGCAACAAAGGCAGCATCATCAAAGCTGGCCAGTTTGCCGGCCCCGTTCTCTACCACAACGCTGAAACCCAGCGCCAGCAGCTGCTCAACCGTCTTCGGCGTGGCAGCGACTCGCGCTTCGTTGGGCAATCGTTCTCTGGGTATTCCGATTAACATAATATTCCCTTTCATCAACAATGGGGATGATGGTGAGTTCGGTCAGTCATGGCCCGCAGGCCATAAAAGGAACTGTATCAAACTGTTTATAAACTACTGAAATTATGTCCCGCGATCCAGCCAGTACCCGAGGGTTTCTGATGATTTCATATAAAAATTCAGAGGCAAGTACGAAAAACGCTATTTACCGACTGAATTTACGCGTTTATAAGGCAGACTGTGCTGGCTTGCCCACGATTAGATCGTAAATTTAACGTCTAAAAAATAAGATTTAACAATGAATTAACCTGATTACCGGTAACAATTACCACTATTTGCGGTAAAGCCCGTTTGAGAAGGGAGATTTTACCTCGCGCTCTAATTATTATTTTAGAGGGAGAAGCCCGCGATGCGCTTTCGCTCAAAATGGCTGAGACAGAACGTATTATTACATGCAATAATCGGCTGCTAATCTGTTACACATCAAGAGTCCAGCACGTTTTTGTACTCATTTTTTGCGTAAGGCGAAGGATTATTTCTATGAAGCTGAAGAACACCATTCTGGCATCAGCCCTGCTGTCGCTCATATCATTAACCGCGCATGCGGCACAGGAGCTGACCCCAGAAAAGGCAGCCTCGCTGAAACCATTTGACCGTATTGCCCTGTCGGGTCGTTTTAATGCGATCAATGAAGCCAGTGCAGCCGTCTCAAAACGTGCTGATGAACTGGGCGCTGCTTCCTATTTTATTCAGGGAATTAACGATACCAACGGCAATGGCGGTAACTGGCGCGTCGTGGCGGATCTCTACCATGCCAACGCACCGGTTGCGGTTAAAAACAGAGACCGCATTATTAACGGCGTCCGTGAGCTGACCAAATCTGAAGCCTACCGGCTTGAGCCCTATGATACCGTTTCCATCAGCGGCTTCTATCGCAGCCAGCCCGATGTAAATGATGCCATTACCAAAGCAGCCACTAAAAAAGGCGCGGCCTCGTTCTTTATCGTCCGTCAGGTCGATGCGAACAGCGGTGGCAATCAGTACATAACGGCCTATATCTACAAGAAAGATGCGCCAGCCCGTCGGGTACAGTCTCCGGATGCGGTGCCAGCGGATTCTCAGGCAGGTAAAGCCGCCCTGGCAGCAGGTGGCGCGGCCGCTAAAACCGTACAGATCCCAGGCGTTGCCTCTTCTGAAACGCCAAGTAATAAGGTTGGCCGTTTCTATGAAACTCAGTCATCTACCGGCGAACGCTATACCGTCAGAACGCCGGAAGGTAAAAGCGTACAGGAAGTGAGCGCCATTACCGCCGCACAGATGCAGCCCTATGACAGCGTTACCTTCACCGGCCACTTCGGTACCCCGACTGAAATTTCAGAAGCGGTAGGCCGTGCCGCGATCGCTAAAGGGGCGAAGTATTATCACATCACCCGCCAGTGGTCGAATCAGAGCGGTGGTAACCTGACCGTTTCGGCCGATCTGTTTAAATAATTTCATCAGGTAAAGACGGCGGCTCCGCCGTCTTTACTTTTTATTGCATAATTTTCGCATGTATTATGCATAAAAACGCACCTTTCACCCCCGGTCTCATTGCATCTCCCCCCCTCACTCCGTAAAATCGCCAGCCAGTTTCAGATGAAAACGCCGTTTTTGCTGCGCCCAGGTCGCTCAAAATCGCAACATCAGGCTGAACATGGTTTTTTATTCTGCTATTGGGACGATTTTTTGGACAAAAAATTAGGTCTTACCGCCCTTACGGCGCTGGTACTCAGTTCAATGCTCGGCGCTGGCGTATTCAGCCTGCCACAAAATATGGCGGCCGTAGCCAGCCCGGCCGCGCTGCTGATTGGCTGGGCGATAACCGGCGTGGGAATTATTCTGCTTTCCCTGACGCTACTGCTGCTTACCCGCATCAAACCGGAACTGGACGGCGGTATCTATACCTATGCCCGGGAGGGCTTTGGGGAGCTGGTGGGCTTCTGCTCCGCCTGGGGATACTGGCTGTGCGCGGTTATCGCCAATGTCTCCTATCTGGTCATCGTCTTTTCAGCGCTGAGCTTTTTTACCGATTCGCCGGGACACGTCGTCTTTGGCGATGGCAATACCTGGCAGGCGGTGTTGGGCGCGTCCCTGCTGCTGTGGCTGGTTCACTGGCTGGTATTGCGCGGCGTGCAGACGGCGGCCAGCATCAATCTGGTGGCAACCCTGGGCAAACTTATCCCGCTGGGGCTGTTTATCGTGCTGGCGGTAGTGGCGTTTAAGCTTGACTGTTTCAGGCTGGATTTTAGCGGCATTCAGCTCGGCAAGCCGGTCTGGCAGCAGGTGAAGGACACCATGCTGATTACCCTGTGGGTCTTTATCGGCGTTGAAGGGGCGGTGGTGGTTTCTGCGCGCGCGCGCAACAAAAAAGACGTGGGCCGGGCAACGCTGCTGGCGGTGACAACCGCCCTGCTGGTCTACCTGCTGGTGACACTGCTCTCTCTGGGTATTGTGCCCCGTGCCGAGCTGGCACAAATGCGTAACCCTTCGATGGCGGGTCTGATGACGCGGCTGATCGGTTCCTGGGGAGACGTGGTCATTGCCGTCGGGCTGGTGGTGTCCGTCTGCGGCGCCTACCTGAGCTGGACGATCATGGCGGCCGAAGTGCCTATGCTGGCTGCCGGACAGGGTGCCTTTCCGCGCTCGCTGGCGAAGCAAAATGCGCGTGGTGCGCCCTCTGCCTCACTCTGGCTCACCAATAGCAGCGTACAGATTTGCCTGATCCTGATCTGGCTCACCCATTCGGATTACAACACCCTGCTGAATATCGCGTCTGAAATGATTCTGGTGCCCTATCTGCTGGTGGGAATGTATCTGATAAAGGTCTCTCGATCGCTAAACAGGCCGATGGTGACCGCCATTGCCGTGGGGGCTACGGCCTATGGCATCTGGCTGCTGTATGCCTCTGGCCCGCTGCATCTGCTGCTGTCGGTCGTGCTGTACGCTCCGGGCGTATTGCTGTTTATGTTCGCCCGGCGTGGCGGTCGCGCGGAGAAAAATCTCAACGGCATGGAAAGGGTGGCCATCGTGCTGCTGATGGCAGGTTCAGCCCCTGCCCTGTGGACGCTGATGCATTAATGGGATAAGGCGGGTACCCTTACCGTTAAGCAGTCATTCTGCTGGTTAAGGTTAAGCGGTTTGACGTACTCCATACGGATCGCGTCAAGCTGCTGATCGGATAGCGTATAGGGCAGCAAAATATCGAAGGCATTGATATGCTGTTGTTCAGCAAGGGTTATCAATCGGGCGATGTTAATTTCGTCACTGACCTGGGTAGAAATGATCTGTAACGCCAGGGCCTTCAGTCTTTCAGAAGGCGCGGTGGGCAGATCGGGCGAGTTTTTCGTCACCATGCCGAAGATAGGCATCACCCCATAAATGGCGTCGACGAAGCTCCAGCGTTTTTTACAGGATGCGGAGAGAAAATCCGTATAATTCAGGCAGATATGGTTACTGTGCAGCGCAGAAACCTGCTCTTTATCCGACACCCTTTATGCTCCTTTCTCTGGTACGTGTTATCCGATAAGTTGTCAGAACAACCCTGCTAATATAATGGCATATTTTAAGGGGGATATACTATATATCCAGCATTATTTAGCAGCGGGTAATAGTAGTCACGGTAAACATTGGGTAATCTTACTTTCCCTCTTCAGATAAAAAAACCTATGAACAGAATAGTATTTGTTGAAGACGATCAGGACGTTGGCGAGCTGATTGCCGCTTATCTTAACCGTCATGACATTGAGGTGATTGTGGAAAGTCGGGGCGACCGCGCCGAAGCCACTATCGCCGAGGCCAACCCTGACCTGGTGATGCTGGACATCATGCTGCCGGGCAAGGATGGGATGACGCTGTGCCGCGATCTGCGTACCAGCAAGATTTGGTCAGGCCCCATTGTGCTGCTGACGTCGCTGGACAGTGATATGAACCATATTTTGTCGCTCGAAATGGGCGCCAATGACTACATTCTGAAGACCACCCCGCCCGCCGTTCTGCTGGCGCGCCTGCGGCTGCATCTGCGTCAGGCGGGTGTGTCCACCCAGAGCGACGATATTGCGCCGGCGCAAACCGGTCAAAAGGCGCTGCGCTTCGGCACGCTCTCTATTGATCCGCTAAACCGACAGGTGATGCTCGGCGGCGAGATTGTCGCCCTCTCTACCGCCGACTTTGATTTACTCTGGGAGCTGGCTACGCATGCAGGTAGTACGCTGAACCGAGACGCCCTGCTGAAAACGCTGCGCGGCGTCAGTTATGACGGTATGGATCGCAGCATTGACGTCGCCATTTCCCGCCTGCGCAAAAAGCTGCTGGACAGCGCGACGGAACCCTACCGAATCAAAACGATTCGTAATAAAGGATATCTGTTTGCACCACACGCCTGGGATGCAGAATGAAAAAGCTTTTTATCCAGTTCTATCTGCTGCTGTTCGTCTGCTTTCTGGTGATGGCGATGCTGGTTGGCCTGGTCTACAAATTTACCGCCGAGCGGGCCGGTCGCGAGTCGATGGATGATTTGATGAAAAGCTCGCTCTATCTGATGCGCAGTGAGCTGCGGGAGATCCCGCCGCGCGACTGGAACAAGACCATTGATAATCTGGAGCTGAACCTGTCGTTTAAGCTGCATATTGAGCCGATGAGCAAATATCAGCTCGATCCGACTACCCTGCGCCGCCTGCGCGCCGGTGAAATCGTGGCGCTGGATGATGAATACACCTTTTTGCAGCATATTCCACGCAGCCATTACGTGCTGGCCGTCGGCCCTATCCCCTATCTCTTTTTCCTGCATGAGATGCGCATTCTGGACATTGTGCTGCTGGCCTTCATCGGCATTTCGCTGGCGCTGCCGGTGTTTATCTGGATGCGGCCACACTGGAAAGACATGCTGCGGCTGGAGTCGGCCGCACAGCGCTTTGGTCAGGGGCATCTGGATGAACGCATCCATTTCGACAGCGCCTCCAGCCTGTTGAGGCTCGGCGTGGCCTTTAACCAGATGGCGGATAACATCAACACGCTGGTTGCCAGTAAGAAGCAGCTGATTGACGGGATTGCCCATGAGCTGCGCACGCCGCTGGTGCGGCTGCGCTACCGGCTGGAGATGAGCGATAATCTGACCGATGCCGAGGCGTCGGCGCTAAATCGCGATATTGGCCAGCTGGAAGCGCTGATCGAGGAGCTGCTGACCTACGCGCGGCTCGATCGTCCAAAGGTGGATTTAAATTTGCAGTCGCTGGATCTCGCTGAGTGGCTGGCTGAACGTCTTGATGATATTCGATCCGTTCATCCTGAGGTGGAGATTGAGCTGGATACGCCACAGCGGCAAAACCACGGCGTGGCTGATGCCCGCCTGATGGAGCGCGTTCTGGATAACCTGGTGAATAACGCGCTGCGCTATGCCGGTCAGCGTCTGCGCGTCGGGCTGTGGTTTGACGGCAATACCGCCTGTCTGCAGGTAGAGGATGACGGTCCCGGTATTCCTCCTGACGAACGGGAGCGGGTATTTGAACCCTTTGTCCGCCTTGATCCCAGCCGCGACCGCGCGACGGGCGGCTGTGGCCTTGGGCTGGCTATCGTGCACTCGGTCGCACAGGCATTTGGCGGCTACGTGGTGATTGATGCCAGCCCACTTGGCGGCGCCAGCGTTCGCTTTTGCTGGCCCGTTGATCTACCCTTATCGCCTCCCCGCGCTGCCTGACGGCGCCTGTTGATAGCAAGGAATCCCATGTCCAGTGCCTATGAGAATCTGACAAAAACCTTTACCCGCCTCTCCCGCTTTGGCCATCTTTCTGCCATCGCCGGATGGGATATGATGACCATGATGCCGCCGGGCGGCAGTGCCCCACGCGGTGCCGCACTGGCTGAGCTAAGCGTCCTTCAGCATGAAATCCTGACCGCAAAGCAGGTGGGGCAGTGGCTGGATGAGGCCGAACAGACCCCGCTCAACGATGTCGAACAGGCCAATCTGTTTGAGATGCGCCGTGCATATCAGCAGGCCGCGCTGCTTCCCGCCTCACTGGTAGAGGCTAAATCCATCGCCGGTTCGCGCTGTGAACATGCCTGGCGTCAACAGCGTCCTGCCAATGACTGGCAGGGTTTTGCTGAAAATTTACAGGAGGTGGTCAGGCTAAGCCGCGAGGAAGCTGAAATTCGCGCCCAGGCCAACGGCTGTTCCCGCTATGATGCGCTGCTGGATGTCTTTGAACCAGGTATGACCAGCGCCAAACTGGATAAAACCTTCGGCGACATCAAGAGCTGGCTGCCGGAACTGCTCCAGCGCATCGTTGAAAAACAGTCGCGGGAGCAGGTCGCGGTGCCGCCAGGCCCGTTCGCCGTCGAGTCGCAGAAGCACCTTGCTCTGGCAGTAATGAAACAGCTGGGCTTCGATTTCAACGCTGGCCGCCTGGATGTAAGCAGTCATCCCTTCTGTGGCGGCGTTCCCGAAGACGTTCGCATTACCACCCGCTACAACGAAAACGAGTTTATCAGCGCGATGATGGGCGTGATCCACGAAACCGGTCACGCACGCTACGAGCAAAATCTGCCGAAGCAGTGGGCAGGTCAGCCGGTCGCCCTCGCCCGCTCAACCGCTATCCACGAGTCGCAGAGCCTGTTTTTTGAGAAACAGCTGGGACGCAGTGCCGAGTTTCTCAGCCTGCTGCTGCCACACGTTAAGCAGCTGCTGGGTGACGGGCCTGCGCTGGAATCCGCAAACTTTATCGCCCTGAATCAGCGGGTGAAGCCGGGGTTGATTCGCGTCGATGCCGACGAGGTGAGCTATCCCGCCCACGTCATCCTGCGCTATGAGATTGAGCGTGCGCTGATTGCGGGTGAGGTTGAGGTCGGGGATATCCCGACCCTGTGGCAGGAAAAAATGCAGGCACTGCTGGGGCTGGATACCACAGGGAACTACCGTGACGGCTGTATGCAGGATATTCACTGGACCGATGGCGCCTTTGGCTACTTCCCCACCTATACGCTCGGCGCAATGTACGCGGCACAATTGTTCCAGGGCGTTAAAAAAGCCCTGCCGCAGGTGAGCGAGCTGATCCGCGAGGGCAACCTTCAGCCGGTATTTGACTGGCTTTCACAAAATATCTGGCAGCACGGCAGCCGTTTCAGTACCCGGCAGCTGATTGAAAATGCCACCGGAGAAGACCTTAACCCACGGTGGTTCCGTGAGCATCTGGAAAATCGCTACCTGAACGGCCTCTGAGCCTTGAGTTAAGCGGCCACCGCAGTCGCGGTGCCGCTTTGTTCGCCCTTATCGCCGAACCATTGCCACTATTGTCAGACAGAGTTCCTGCTGCGCCTCATCGCGGGCGAGTTTACCGGATGAGACGTAGTAAGCCAGGCCGTTGGCCGCGCCGAATATCGCACACAGCGTCACTTTTTTAAGGCCCCCCGCGCGGTGAAAAGGTGCCAGCGCCAGACGGCACTTCTCAATATAGGCCTCTTCCGCATTCAGCCGCAGCGATTCCAGCTCCGGTGAGCCAAGCAGCGCCGCTTCCAGCCCGGGTATTTCACGCCCCTGCGCCAGAACACAGTCAATATGTGCGCTGGCGATAATCTGAGCTTTATCATCCAGTGTGTCATCGCTGGTAAACAGCGCCCGGTCGATCATGTCATTCTGCTTTTCCACAAATGCCAGATAGAGCGCGCCAAGCAGCGCCTGCCGGGTTTTAAAGTGGCTGTAAACCACAGGTTTTGATACTGCTGCTGATTCTGCAAGATGCCCAAGCGTTAATGCGTCCGTCCCTTCGCACTTAATAATCTGCCAGGCTCTGGAGATTAGCTGATTATAACGCTCTTCGCGGCTCCATCGCTGGCGGGTCTCCAGGGGCATTTCCGATCCTTTCGGGGTGCTGTCTGACATAGTTATGTACCAAAGGTAGATAATGTTCGCCTGTTTATGTACTCTTAGTATATAGCAACGACTGGCTAAGTTAAAACCATCCACCGTCTGACAAACCTTACTAAGGAGACGAAAAATGAGCAGGATATTAATCCTGGGCGCGACAGGAAATCTTGGACAGCTTGCAGCAGATGCGCTGGCCTCGGATCCCCAGGTAACGTTACGCGTCGCCAGCAGCCGCAGAAGTGGTTATGACCGTCTTAAAGCGCGTTTTCCCCATGCTGAAGTGGTCATCGCTGACTGGTACGATCGCGAGAGCCTTGTTAAGGCTATGCAGGGCGTTAACCGGGTTTTCGTCGCCACACCTGACTTTTACACCGATGAGCACCTCGTCACGCCTAACATAATTAGTGCGGCGCAGTCAGTTGGCGATATTGAGCAGATTGTCCGTCTGATCGCTATCCCGGATGGGTTGACCGCCGATCGGCTGTCGCCTGAATTCCTCGCGACGCGCTGTGGGGCAAATCTGCACGTTATTGCTAAGCCGCTACTGGTAGCAAGCGGGCTTCCCGTCACCTTTCTGAACGTCCCCGCCTGGATCATGTTCAACCTCCCCTGGTTTCTCGCGCCGGAGGTGAAAAAACATCGTCAGCTTGCCATGCCTGCGGTTACCGATGCCTCCAGAATGTGGGTTTCTGAGGGTGATATCAGCGAGGTCGCCGCCAGGCTTCTGCGCGGTTCAGCTGAAGATCACATCGGTCGCGAGTACGTCCTTACCGCGGCCCAACGTTATAATTACCAGCAAATCGCCGGTATCCTCACTGAGGAACTGGGAGAACAGGTAACCTTTGTGGATGAGGAAGGCCCGCTGCGTGAAATGATGGGGGACAAATTCGACACGCTGATGACCTATTTTCGTCATGAAACCCAGGCCTACGGTGAGGTTACCCATCATGAAACCGTTGTGGATCTTCTGGGGCGCCCACAGGTGACCGTGCAGGACTATATCAGGCACCATCGCCATCTCTTTATCTGAGACACCCAGTGAGGATGTAAGCCGGTGTTCTGTGGCGGCACAGAACAGGGTATACTACCCTTCTGCTTTCGCCTGCCGCCGCTAACCCCTACGCTGCCCTGGTACAATGCGTACAAGCCCGTTGTACAATCCGTTACACGCCGATACCAATCACTCACTGAAAGCCTTCGTCCCTTCTCATATAGTTCTCCTACCGGCCCCGCAGTGGGCTGACATGTGAACTAACATTTGAGGGTTTTGCAATGAAAAAATTATTTGCTCTGGTTGTAGCCGCTGCAATGGGTATGTCTTCAGTTGCTTTCGCTGCTGAAACCACAACTGCTGCACCAGCCAGCACCACTACTACTGCTGCTTCAACGCCTGCTGCAACTACCGCTGCACCGGCTAAAACGACTACCACGACTAAGCATCATAAAAAACACAAAAAAGCGGCTAAGAAAGCTGTAGCGCAGAAAGCTCAGGCTGCCAAAAAAGTTCACCACAAGAAAGTCGCTAAGAAAGCTGTAGCGCAGAAAGCTCAGGCTGCTAAAAAAGTGCACCACAAAAAAGTGGCTAAAAAATCTGTGGCGCAGAAAGCTCAGGCCGCTAAAAAAGTGCACCACAAAAAAGCGGCTCACAAAGCTGTAGCGCAGAAAGCTCAGGCTGCTAAAAAAGTTCACCACAAAAAAGCGGCTCACAAAGCTGTAGCGCAGAAAGCTCAGGCTGCTAAAAAAGTGCACCACAAAAAAGTGGCTCACAAAGCTGTAGCACAGAAAGCTCAGGCTGCTAAAAAAGTGCACCACAAAAAAGTCGCTAAAAAAGCGTAATTTGTCGTGCGGGAGCCCGCTCCCACTCAATACTGACTCACTAAAACACCCGGATCCTCCGGGTGTTTCTTTCTGGAGTATCGGATGATGATTCGTCGCTACTTATTCGAAATTATCCTGCTGACGATGATTGCCTGCGGTGTTGTTGCCGCCAGCTTCTATCTCTGACTCCTGTAGCGTGCTGATATTCCAAATTAATTTCCCTTTTAAGCCACTATCCGTCTATAGTTACTACTGTTACGTGGTACTAACCTCACAATAATTCTCCATTCAGAGAGAGACATGCGCCTAACTGCTGCCTTTTTAATCGGATGTTTCGCCTTTTCGCTCTATGCCCACGCAGACGATGATGACGGGCTTAATGAAGCTGACGTCAAAACCCTCTTCTTCGGTAAAGACGATCGTAAACCCGTTGATAACGCTGCAAGCCAGCCGTGGGAAGCCATCGGCCAGCTCGAAACCGCCAGCGGTAACCTCTGTAGCGCCACCCTTATTTCTGCCCACCTGGCCCTGACGGCCGGCCACTGTCTGCTGGCCCCGCCCGGTAAAATCGACAAAGCCGTCGCCCTGCGCTTTATTGCCAATGGCAAAGGCGGCTGGCGTTATGAGATCCACGATATCGAGGCGCGTGTCGATCCCGCCCTGGGTAAGAAACTGAAAGCAGATGGCGACGGGTGGATTGTTCCCTCTTCTGCCGCCCCCTACGACTTCGGGCTGATTATCCTGCATAATCCACCGTCCGGGATCACGCCGATTCCCCTCTTTGACGGCAGCCGTAGCGACCTGACTGCCGCCCTGAAGCTGGATGAGCGTAAGGTGACGCAGGCAGGCTATCCCGAGGATCATCTCGACGCGCTTTATGCCCATACCGACTGCGCAGTCACCGGCTGGGCGCAGAAAAGCGTTCTGTCGCATCAGTGCGATACTCTGCCGGGGGATAGTGGCTCCCCGCTGTTGCTGAAGGTGAATAATGCCTGGCAGCTGATTGCCGTGCAGAGCTCTGCACCCGCGGCAAAAGACCGCTATCTTGCCGACAACCGCGCAATTGCCGTCACCGCTTTCCGCGACAGCCTTGAAGCACTGGCCCAGTAGTGTGCATCAATAAAAAAACCTCTCACATGAGAGGTTTTTTTTACCTGCGGCTCTCTTTAACGGCATTTCGCCGTCTTTTGCTGAAGATAAGCTTACGTTTACGGCGGGTGCCTGATGCGTTAGTTAGCCGCCAAATACCAGTCTGGCGCTCTGCGCACCGGCATATTCTGTCGTAAACTGTTTCGCCTCCTGCGCGGTTTTCACCACATAAGCGTAATTAGAGGAAGGCGTCCACTTGCTCGGCGGCGACGTTTTATTCGGCAGCGCCGGATAACTTCCGCTGTCGGTAAAGGTTCCGGTGCCTTTATCATCAAGCATGCCATTTTTTTCGCTTCCGGCACCAAAGTAATTCGCTTCGGAAACAATTTTTGCCCCGGTGGCAATAGTGAACCCCAGCGCGAAGTTATTAATATAGTTGTTGTAGAAATGAAAGTAACCGTACCTGGCCAGGCCGGGCGCACGGGTATAAACATTTTCAAAATGGCAGTGGCAGACGGTCAAATGCGGAAAGCCGTCATAACCCGTCTGGTCATCAGCCGGCCAGCCAAAAATCAAGCCATAGCGATGATTCTTAAACAGGCAGTTACTGACGGTCGCCCAGTCGGCTTTCGCGCCAATATACAGCAGCTTATCCGTGCTGTGGTCACTGTCGGCCCACTCATGACCTTCCCAGGTAACGTGGTCGATCCAGTATTTATTACCATGGCTGAGATAGAGCTGAATATCATCGTTTTGGTTAATCTCACGGCTGTGCTGCAATACCAGATTCTGAAAAATAATATTCCCGGAGGCTTCCGTGCTGCGGAAATGAATATTATTAAGCGTGCGGTTTTCATACGAGCCAACGAGGGTTTTATTTGCCCCCAAATAAACTTTTGTCAGGCTGTCTGCCCGAATATTACGGTTTAACACCACCACGCGCGGCGTTGTATCCTCCAGCGCCTTCTGCAACTGATCCAACGTTTCAACATAGACTACTGAACCTGCCCATCCACCGGTCACACCTTGTGCTTTAGCAAAACCGCTAATGCCCGCTAATTTGCTATCCGGATAACTCATATTACTCTCCTTTCATTAATGGCCCCTAAGGGGGATCTCCCTTAAGTTATAGCCCTAACGGTAGAGAGCAGGCCAGTTATTTCCCGCTTAATTGATTAATTTGACTTAACTAATTAAACGCGACCCCGCAGGGTCGCCGATCAGGATGAAATGTCATCCATCGCCTGCTGGATACGCTTCTCCGAGACCGGATACGGCGTTCCCAGCTGCTGAGCAAAGTAGCTTACGCGCAGCTCTTCAATCATCCAGCGGACGTCTTTCACTTCCTCATCATCGCGCCGGACTTCAGGTAATTTGTTGTACCAGCTGCTCCAGGCCTGCTGAATTTTTTCAACCTTCAGCATTCTGGCGCGATCGCTGTGGGGATCCACCGGCAGCTTTTCGAGACGTCGCTCGATGGCGTGCAGATATCTCAGCGTATCAGAGAGCCTTTTCCAGCCATTTTGCGTCACGAAACCGCGGTAGACCAGGCCACCCATCTGCGCCTTGATATCCGAGAGCGCCAGGGCCATGGTCATATCCACCCTTCCCTTAAGCTTTTTGTTAATGGTAAAGACGGAGGTCAGGATCTGTTCAACCTTGCTGGCGATATCCACCACCGTATCATTCAGCCCGGCGCGTACCCGCTCATGAAGCTGGCTGAAGGCCTCTTCCTGCCAGGTCGGACCGCCGAACTCCGCAATCAGCCGGTCAACGCCGCAGGAAATGCAGTCGTCAATCAGCTCCAGCACTTTACCGTAGGGGTTGAAGTAGAGTCCCAGCTTGGCTTTGTTGGGCAGTTTCTCATGCAGGTATTTCACCGGCGAAGGGATATTGAGCAGCAGCAGCCTGCGCTGACCTCGCCACATCGCCTTCTGCTGGGCATGCTGGCTGTCAAAAAGACGAATGCCGACGCTCTCCTTTTCATCCACCAGCGCTGGCCAGGCTTTCACGCTGTAGCTGCCGCGTTTCTGCTCGAAGTGGTCCGGCAGGTTGCCGAAGCTCCAGCTTTGCAAACCGCTCTGCTCCAGTCCGTCATCCGCCACGTCCGCCAGCGTTTCCTGGACCTTGCCCTTCAGCGCATCCTTAAGCTGCGTCAGGCTTCGCCCTTCACCCAGCTTACGATTTTTTTCATCGACCACCCGAAAGGTGATTTTCAGATGATCGGGTACCTGGTCCCACTGCCAGGCCTCACGATCGATGGTTATACCGCTCATGCGGCGAAATTCGCGCTCCAGCGATTCCAGCAGCGGTAACGCCTGCGGGGTGGCACGTCCCATAAACGCATCGGCGTAGTTAGGGGCAGGAACAAAATTTCGCCGCACCGGTTTCGGGAGCGACTTGATCAGCGCCACCACCAGCTCGCGTCGCAGACCGGGGATCTGCCACTCGAAGCCCGCCTCTGTGACCTGATTAAGCAGCGGCAGCGGAATATGCACCGTCACGCCGTCGGCCTCCTGGCCTGGCTCAAACTGATAGGTCAGCCGCAGGCGAAGATCACCCTGCTGCCAGATATCGGGATAGTCCAGCTGGCTGACGCCGTCGGCGCCCTCCTTCACCAGCATCTCCCTGACGAAATTTAGCCGCTCGGGTTCTTCCCGGCTGGCCTGCTTCCACCAGCTGTCGAAGTGGCGCGCAGAGACAATATCATGGGGGATACGGCCGTCGTAAAACGCATAGAGCGTTTCATCATCTACCAGAATATCGCGGCGACGCGATTTGTGTTCCAGCTCTTCCACCTCCTCGCGCAGCCGCAGATTAGCCCGGAAGAAAGTATGGCGCGTCTGCCAGTCGCCCTCGACCAGCGCATGGCGAATAAACAGCTCACGCGACAGCACGGGATCGATCGGGCCATAGTTGACCTTGCGCGCGGCAACAATCGGCAGTCCGTAAAGGGTAACCTTTTCGCTGGCCATCACCGCGCCCTGGGCCTTCTCCCAGTGCGGCTCGCTGTAGCTGCGTTTGATCAGATGCCCGGCGACCGGCTCAATCCACTCCGGCTCAATGCGCGCCGCAATGCGTCCCCACAGGCGGCTGGTCTCAACCAGTTCTGCCACCATGGTCCACTTCGGCGGTTTTTTAAATAATCCCGACCCCGGAAAGATGGCAAAGCGGGCATTACGCGCGCCGGTATACTCCTGTTTGTCCGCATCCTTCTGCCCCAGATGCGAGAGCAGCCCGGTGAGTAGCGCGGTGTGAACGCTGCGAAAATCACCCGGCTCGGTGTTGAGCGGGATCCCCTGCTCGCGCACAACCTGACGCAGCTGGGTATAGATATCCTGCCATTCACGTACGCGCAGGTAGTTGAGATAGTCGGTCCTGCACAGGCGTCGGAACTGGCTGGAACCCAGCGCCTTTTGCTGCTCCTGAAGGTAGTCCCACAGGTTTACAAAGGAGAGGAAGTCAGAATCCTTGTCGGCAAAGCGACGATGTTTTTCATCGGAGGCCTGCTGCTTATCAACCGGCCTTTCGCGCGGATCCTGAATGGATAACGCCGAGGCGATGATCATCACTTCGCGGGTACAGCCGTAGCGCTGCGCTTCCAGCACCATTTTTGCCAGCCGGGGATCGACCGGTAGCTGCGCCAGTGAGCGGCCTGATGAGGTCAGCTTATAGTGCTGATTTTCGTTCTGGGTAATTGCCCCCAGCTCTTCAAGCAGTTTGACGCCATCCTGAATATTGCGTTTGTCGGGCGCTTCCACAAACGGGAAGGCGCCGATATCGCCAAGCCCGAGCGCGGTCATTTGCAAAATAACGGATGCCAGGTTGGTGCGCAAAATTTCCGGGTCGGTAAAAGCCGGACGGCTGAGGAAATCATCTTCCGAATAGAGTCGGATGCAGACCCCTTCCGACACGCGACCGCAGCGGCCCATACGCTGGTTTGCCGAGGCCTGCGAAACCGGCTCAATCGGCAGCCGCTGTACTTTCGTGCGAAAGCTGTAGCGACTGATGCGGGCGGTACCGGGATCGATAACGTATTTGATCCCCGGCACGGTCAGCGAGGTTTCAGCGACGTTGGTCGCCAGTACGATCCGCCGTCCGGTGTGCGACTGAAAGACCCGGTTCTGCTCGGCGTTAGATAAGCGGGCAAAAAGCGGCAGGATTTCCGTATGCGGCAGATCGCGCCGGTTCAGCGCATCCGCCGTGTCGCGAATTTCACGCTCGCCGCTCATAAAGATCAGAATATCTCCGCGGCTCAGCTGGCCCAGTTCATCGACGGCATCAAAAATCGCCTGTAGCTGGTCCCGCTCGGTGTCTTCTGCGTCCTCAACGATGGGCCGGTAGCGCACCTCAACCGGCCAGGTGCGGCCCGTAACCTCGATTACCGGTGCATTATGGAAGTGTCGCGAGAAGCGCTGAGGATCGATGGTGGCCGAGGTGATGATGACTTTCAGATCCGGACGCTTAGGCAGTAATTCGCGCAGGTAGCCCAGCAGGAAGTCAATATTCAGGCTGCGCTCGTGCGCCTCATCAATAATGATGGTGTCATACTGCATCAGCAGCCGGTCCTGCTGTACTTCCGCCAGCAGGATCCCGTCGGTCATCAGCTTGACCTGAGTCGTGTCGCTGACCTTGTCGTTAAAACGAACCTTATACCCAATACAGCCGCCCAGCGTGGTTTCCAGCTCGTCGGCAATACGGTCGGCGACGGTACGTGCCGCCAGGCGACGCGGCTGAGTATGACCAATCAGGCCGGTGATGCCCCTGCCCAGTTCCATACAGATTTTGGGGAGCTGGGTGGTTTTACCCGATCCCGTTTCACCCGCGACAATCACTACCTGATGATGACGGATGGCTTCTGCAATTTCGTCCTTTTTCTGACTGACCGGCAGATCTTCCGGGTAACGAATAGCAGGCGTCGCCGCGCGTCGCTGGGCGATTTTCTGTTCAGCCTGGGTGATTTCAGCATCCAGCGCGTCGGCTAAGGCCTGCTGAGCGCTGGCCTCTTTCATTTTTTTTGCGCCGTTGAAGCGCTTTTGCAGACGCTGGCGATCGCGCAGCATTAGCGAATCGAGTCGCGGCAGCAGAAGTGCCAGCGCTGACTGAGGATTTTCTGACATAGGATTTACACGCTCATTCTGTTGCCGTTGAACCGGTCAACAGCGGACTAATCAGGATAAAAATTTTGCGTAGTGTAGCACAGACAGACACTTAGCCATTGTCCGTGCGTGGTTTGCTTGTTCAGTAATTTCGAACGTTGACCTCAGAATATTGCACTATCCCTGAGGGAGGTTTGTCCATAGAGTGTATGTCATTGAGCGGAAGGTGTTCCGCGTATCACACAGGAAATTATCATGAGCAATGTATTAGTACTGAAATCCAGTATTCTCGCCGGTTATTCTCAGTCTAACCAGTTGGCCGATCATTTCGTTGAAGAGTGGAAAGCCGCGCACGGTAGCGACACTATTACCATTCGCGACCTCGCTGCGAATCCAATCCCGGTGCTGGATGGCGAGCTGGTCGGTGCGCTGCGTCCTTCCGATGCTGCACTGACCCCGCGCCAGCAGGAAGCGCTGTCTTTGTCTGACGAGTTGATTGCCGAGCTGAAAGCGCATGACACCATTGTTATTGCAGCACCGATGTATAATTTCAATATTCCTACTCAGTTAAAAAACTATTTCGACCTGGTTGCCCGCGCGGGCGTGACGTTCCGCTATAGCGAGAATGGTCCTGAAGGCCTGGTGACAGGTAAGAAGGTGGTGGTTATTTCCAGCCGTGGCGGCATCCACAAGGATACCCCTAGCGATTTGCTTACGCCTTATCTGAAGCTGTTCCTTGGTTTCCTGGGCATGTCCGACGTGAAGTTTGTTTTCGCCGAGGGGATTGCATATGGTCCGGAAGTGGCAACTAAAGCCACGACTGACGCGAAAGCCGTGCTGGAAGAGCTGGTGACCGCATAATTTTTGTTTATGCTGTTGCGGTGACCGATATAGCCCGGTGGACAATTCCCGTGTCCACCGGGCTTTTTCTTTAGGGGTAGTCTTCTGTTCGGCTGGGGGTATGTCAGTTGTGCAGGCTGGAATTTCTGCTGTGTCGGTGGATAATCCCTGCGGTTAACGTTGGGTTGTGGCGGCTGGAATTCCTGCTGTGTCGGTGGATAATCCCTGCGGTTAACGTTGGGTTGTGGCGGCTGGAATTCCTGCTGTGCCGGTGGATAATCCCTGCGGTTAACGTTGGGTTGTGCAGGCTGGAATTTCTGCTGTGTCGGTGGATAATCCCTGCGGTTAACGTTGGGTTGTGGCGGCTGGAATTCCTGCTGTGCCGGTGGATAATCCCTGCGGTTAACGTTGGGTTGTGGCGGCTGGAATTCCTGCTGTGCCGGTGGATAATCCCTGCGGTTAACGTTGGGTTGTGGCGGCTGGAATTTCTGCTGTGTCGGTGGATAATCCCTGTGGTTAACGTTGGGTTGTGGCGGCTGGAATTCCTGCTGTGCCGGTGGATAATCCCTGCGGTTGCCGGGCGTCCTCGCGCCACGCTCCGCGTGGTGCCTTTGGCTCCGACTCCGGGCCGGACGGCCTGGTCGCGAGCGGGCATCCCTGCCCGCCGCTCCCTGAGTGCAGCATCCCTGCTGCCCTCGCCTGGCCCTCCGTCTGCGCCGCAGCGCTGCGGATTGCCCGTCACCCGCAGGGATTATCCACCTCTCAGGCTGCTGAGCTGCTTTAAGTAAAACCGTTTATCTGTCCGAAGGCTTCTGAGCTGCTTCCAGTAAAAACTTTTAGCTCTCCGCCTGTACGTGAGTGCTTTCAATAAAACCGCTTGTCTATCCGCTGGCATTTGAGGTGCTTTCAGTAAAACCGCTTGTCTATCCGCAGTTATCATCAGCACGACGTCCAGTTAAGCCCTAATAACATTCAGGCTTTTGAGCTGTAGCAATGCTCATCCATTTTCTTATTTGCAGAGTTCTTTCTTTTAAAACTTGCCGAAAGATCTTGTGTAACCCCCGAAACCGCCGTTACCCGCAGCCAACACAATGTAAATGGAGCCGGCGGGTGGGGCCCGGTGACAGGCATCCCGCAGCGCTGAGCGCAGAGAGGAAGACCCGGATGGGCCAGCAGGGATGCTGGCACAAGGGCATGCCGGGACAGGGATGTCCCGTCATGCCCGGTCCGAAAGGTCGACGAGGGGAGCGAAGGCAACGCGCAACGCGCGGCGCGAGGACCGCCAGGCACCGGGCCCCATCCGTTGGCGACGGCACCAGACTTAAGCCAGCCAGGCACAATCCGTAGGCGACAGCACCAGGCCTTTAGCCAGCCAGGCACAATCCGCTGGCAACAACACTGAGCCTTTAACGCACTGTGCACAACCCCCAGGCTATGGCCCTGAGGCTTTGGCAATGAGGTTGTCTTATTTGCAGAGTTCTCTTTGCTTTAAACCTGCCAAAGAATCGCCTGTAACCCCCGAAACCGCCGTTACCCGCAGCCAACACAATGTAAATGGAGCCGGCGGGTGGGGCCCGGTGACAGGCATCCCGCAGCGCTGAGCGCAGAGAGGAAGACCCGGATGGGCCAGCAGGGATGCTGGCACAAGGGCATGTCGGGACAGGGATGTCACGTCATGCCCGGTCCGAAAGGTCGACGAGCGGAGCGAAGGAACCGTGCGAAGCGCGGCGCGAGGACCGCCAGGCACCGGGCCCCATCCGTTGGCGAATGCAACAGGCCTTTAGTTAACCAGGCCCCATTGGCGATGGCTCTGAGCCTTTACCGGGCAAGGCACCATCCGCTGGCGACGGCACCAGACTTTAGCCAGCCGGGCACAATCCGCTGGCGACGGCACCAAACCTTTAGCCAGCCGGACAACACCCATCGACGATATGCTCCAGTCACCACCGGAATGGCACACGATTAAGGTGTTTTCTGTAGCCACTGCCCGTTAATCCCACGAACATATTCGCCCGCAGCGGCCCTGTCGACCAGCTTCATCCCGGCAATACGGGCAACCTCTTCCGTCGTCAGACCATTTTGCCGGGCCAGCATCAGATATTGCTGACTGCGCCCCTGATTGATACGCTCAACCAGTGCCAGCGTATCCGCATCCTGAGCTCGAGGTGCGATATAGCCGGACAGCGTCTCACCTACCCGACCCTGCTGACGCCCCTCGCTCAACGTCAGTGCCATAACCGCCGTCGGCAGCAATAGCAGGCAAATCAGCATAGTTCTTAACCTGCCCATCATGCCCCCCTCAAAATAAATCACTCTGATTTTTTAACAGTGCCTCAACGTCTTTATCTACCTTGATATGGATCTCATGCTCAATTTTGACGTTCATATTGATGGTAATCGGCTCTTTTGGTGCAGCGATCTCAATACGGGGCGTACAGCCGCTAAGCAGTAGCGCAGCGGCGGGCATCAGCAGGCTAATGCGTTTCATCAGATTTTTCCTTGTGCTTCGGCAGTGTGGCGTTATCTTCCAGCCATGACTGCACGTTATCGCCAAAGCGCAAACTGCGCCAGAGCTGAAACAGGTTTTCCTGCTGCGTATAGTTAAGCGACACGCGCTGATTTTTATCGCTAAAACGACTGGTACCGTTAACCTGCGCCCTGAAGGTCATCATCCCGAGGTTATCCAGATCCAGCGTGGCCCAGCTGCGTGAAATTTCCATATAACGTAACCAGTTCATCGCCGCACCTGCCGCTATATTGTTGTTGGAAATTGTATCCGCAAAGTCCTTATCCATCCGGACCGTCAGCGGACCGCTATTGGCAATCCAGCCGTCCTTAATCAGCCAGCGGGGATGACTCAGCCACAGCGGCAGCGCGCCATTGATATGCCCGGACATCGCAATCTGTTTCGGCTTTATCGCCGTGACCAGCTCGCTGACGCTGATATTTTTAATGCGCAGCGTCGCGGCTTCATGCTGCGGCATCTGCAAACTCTCCATACGCAGCGTCCCCCCCAGAATATCCATACCGACGTTACTCAGGCGCAGCGGCTGCTCTTCACTCCAGGGGTAGCCGCCCTGGAGATCGGCAGTGATATTTTGCAGGGTAAACTGATTTTTAATCGCTTTGATACGAAGAGAGACCGGTCCTTTTGCGCCGAAATACCAGCGATCGACCTTCAGTCTGAACGGCAGGGAGAAATCGACGCCGCTGATGTCGTTATCCGGCAGTGAAACGCTCCCGTTGCTCACCACCCAGTGACCGCCCGCCTCCAGGCCGCTGTCGCTGGCAGCGGAAAAGGCCACCTGCGCCCTGAGGGTGCCGGAGCGGATCTTCATTTTCAGGTCGTTACTCAGCAGCGGCTGGAAAACCGTAAGAGGCTGCGTTGGCCACCAGGCCTGACCGCGCAGATGCGCACCATCCCAGCGGCCCTGCAAGCGCACCGGGCCAATTGCCTGCGCCTGAAGCGTGCCGCGATAGAGAAAAAAGGCCGGATCGCGCCCGCTGACGTTAAGCGCCAGCGTGGCGGGCGGCAGGTAACCGCCGTCGCCAAACAGCGTCTGCCGGGCGGTCAGGCTGAGCGCACCATCAAAAGAGGGTTTAGCCCGATCCCAGCGCAGCGGCGAGGTTAAGGTTAGTCTGGGCGCGTGAACGTTGACGCCGCCATAACGGATCCGATCGAAGCCGGTGGAGAGTGACGTCAGTTCAATCAGCGTCTCCTGCCAGCGCCCATTTCCGTTCACATCCCAACTGGCCGACAGCGGTACCATTTTGCCGTTGCCCCAGTAGCGCCACTGCCACAGGCCTTTATCCGGCCAGAAGTCCGTCGCGCGGCCATCCAGATGCAGTCTGAACCGCCCCATTTGCGGATCGTGGGCGCTAAGGATCGCCTGTAAACGCCCATCCACTCCCGCTGAAGATAGGGTGACCCCGGCCAGCGGCCAGCGTGCCTCGTCAACCTCCAGCGTCGGGAGTAGCCGCCCTCGCATGCGCAGCAGCGCACCCGGGCTGAGCCAGAGTGCGGGATCCAGCAGCGGGCCACGCACTTCACCCGGAAGACCTGCATAAAATTGCAGCTGGGCCAGCTTGCTTTCGCCAGTTATCCTGAAGGGTAACGCGCTGTTAACGAGGTCGAGGTGGCCCGGCCCGAGCGTCAGTACCACGTTGCCCTTCCCTCCGCGTCCCTGAGTCAGGACGTTCAGACGTCCGGTAATTTCCGTTGCCGCCAGCCCCTGTTGCCAGTGATTCAGGCTCAGGGCCACGCCGCCGGAAAGCGGCTGGGAAGCCCAGGGCCAGCGCCACTGTCCGTGAGTTATCTGCACGCTGTCGGCTGAAACCTGCCAGGGTAAGCTGACCAGCGGCGTCTGGTTATCCTTCGCCGTGACCAGCAATTCACCCTGCTGCTGCTGCCAGTTCAGCCTGACTGTCAGAGGATCCGGCACGCCCTGTAGCGTCAGGTTAGCGCCAAGCTGCCCCTCCTCTGGCAACGTATTGGGGATGACAGGAAGATGCAGAGTGCCTGAAAGCTGTACCGGTTCAGGAATGCCGGGGGCCTGAAAGGTCAGCGCATCGACATTCAGGCGGTTGCCTTCCAGCCTCGCCTTAAGGGACAGCGCGTCACCGCTGTAAGTGATTTGCTGGCGATCGCTATCCAGGCTAAGGCGCAACGCGCCAGCCAGATTTTGCCACGGGGCGATCGAGAAATGATCAACAGAAACCTGCGCAGAAGGCAGCATCGCCTGCCAGGCCGCCAGCGTTCGCGGCGCGGCGTCGGATTTTCCGTTGGGTAACCGATCGAAACATGCGCTGTCGATATTGACGTCTGCGGCATCGAGCAGCCAGCGACCCTTTCGCTTGCTCAACGAAACATCACGCACGTTAGCCAGCACGCACTGCCCGGCCAGATAGCGGATACCCGGCAGGGAAAGCGCGCCCTTATGCCACCCTGGCCGTCCGTCCAGCGCCACGGACGTTCCCGCCGGAAGCCAGACTCCCGCAAGCCGCGGCAGCCAGTGCGTAATGGTCAGCATCAGTCCTGCCAGCAGCAAAACGACACTCATTACTGCTGCGGTTAAAATTTTCCAGCCCCGGGTCATGGCAATATAAAGTCCGTTTATTTCGACAGGTTAAGTGAGGTAAATGATGGCACGTTAAGCCCGGATGGAGAAGTTTTTCCCCGAAAACAGGCCAGGCAGCCGTGATATTTACCGCAGCTCTGGTAAGGGTCGCAGCCTGATATCAAATCTTGTTAAGATGTCGGTTGATGAAATCCCTTCGGCATAGCAGGAGAGCAATCGTGAAAATAGCGGTGTACAGTACCAAACAGTACGACAGGAAGTATCTGGAGCAGGTTAATAAAAGCTATGGCTATGAACTGGAGTTTTTTGACTTCCTGCTCACCGAACGTACTGCTAAAAATGCCACGGGCTGCGATGGCGTTTGCATCTTTGTCAATGACGATGGGAGCCGCGCCGTGCTTGAGGAACTGGCCGGGCTGGGCGTGAAATTCGTCGCGCTGCGCTGTGCGGGCTACAATAATGTCGATCTCGACGCCGCCAACGCGCTGGGCCTGCACGTGGTTCGCGTTCCCGCTTATTCCCCGGAAGCCGTTGCTGAACACGCGGTAGGAATGATGATGACGCTTAACCGCCGTATTCATCGTGCTTATCAGCGAACCCGCGACGCTAATTTCTCACTCGAAGGGCTGATTGGCTTTAATATGCATGGCCGTACCGCCGGCGTTATCGGCACGGGTAAGATTGGCCTTGCCACGCTGCGTATTCTTAAAGGCTTCGGCATGCGCCTGCTGGCGTCCGATCCCTGGCCAAATCCGCTGGCGCTGGAGATGGGCGTGGAGTACGTGGATAACGCCACCCTGTTCCGGGAAGCAGATGTTATTTCGCTCCACTGTCCGCTAACCCCAGAAAACCACCATTTACTGAATATGTCGGCATTTGAAAAAATGAAAGATGGCGTGATGATCATTAATACCAGCCGGGGCGGGCTGATTGACTCCCAGGCGGCGATTGATGCATTGAAATTGCAGAAGATAGGCGCATTAGGCATGGATGTGTACGAAAACGAACGTGACCTGTTTTTTGAGGATAAATCCAACGACGTTATTCAGGACGATATTTTCCGCCGTCTGTCAGCCTGCCATAACGTGCTGTTCACAGGCCATCAGGCATTCCTGACGGCGGAGGCCCTGACCGGCATCTCGCAAACGACGCTGCAAAATATCAGTCAGCTGGCCGCAGGGGAGTCCTGCCCGAACGCGGTAACGGCATAAATCATTCGGCCAGCGGTTAATGGGTTATTCGCTCCGCCTGCTCCATCCCGGCTCACCGCCCCGCTTAACGCGCGCAGGTTCCGCCAGCCAGCGCGCTTTCATTACAGCGTCGTCCATTTGCCAGCTGGCACATGCCGACGGCAGAGCCATCAAGCTGACGCGAAAGGGCCAGCGTGCCACCGGCATTGGAGCAGGCGCTGGCAGCCAGATCGGACATCACGACTTTAGTGGGAACGTGGGCACTGGTTGCCTGCTGTGGCGGTTCATCATTGCTGTCGCTGCTACAGCCTGAGAGCACGAGAGATGCCCCCAGCAGCAGTAAAGTCGCTGCTTTCATTATCCACTCCGGGTTGGTATTTATGCGGTTTGTCAGCATAAGCCAGGATCGGATGTGGGTCGATAGCTGTCACGAATATTTACCATTTAATAATCTCAATAATAGCAATAGCCTGCGTTCTTATTTTATAAAAAAGGGCGTGTAACAATGAAAGATGACAATAAATCAGAAGGATAGCCTGTGTTAATGGATCTGTTATTACGTATCGCGCTGGCCGGTGCACTGGGTGGATTAATTGGGCTGGAGCGCCAGCTGCGGGCTAAAGAAGCGGGTCTGCGAACGCATATTTTAGTGGGTATCGGTAGCGCCATGTTTATGATCGTTTCTAAATATGGCTTTGATGACATCATTATGCAGGCGCATATTGGTCTGGATCCCAGCCGTATTGCCGCTCAGGTCGTCAGCGGAATGGGTTTTTTGGGCGCCGGGACTATTATTATTCAGAAGCAGATCGTTAAGGGGCTGACGACTGCCGCCGGTCTGTGGGTCACCGCCGCGATTGGACTGGTCATTGGGAGTGGTCTTTACGAAATCGGTATCTATGGCACGCTGCTGGCACTGGTGGTGCTGGAAACGTTCCGCAGAATTAGCCACTGGCTTATCGGCCGCCATCACACGCTGGTGTTTCATCTTAAACCGAAAAGCGTTCCAATGGTGCTGATTGTACTTGAGAAAGAGCGCGTCAGGACCGGTCAGGTGTCCATTGTGAATCGGGATGTCGAGACCGGACTTTGTGAGATGACGATTGACGTGACCCTGTCACGAAAAATTGCCCCACACCAGATTTATGATTCACTACTGGAAATTAAAGGCGTGCATTCGGTTGAAATGCATTAGCCGTGACGTAAAAGGGATTATCATGGCCGTTTAGTCCGGCCAAATTTGCAAGCAAACGTATGGAGAACAGAATGAGCGATAAAAATATTCTTGTTGTAGCAAAATTCACTGCCAAACCGGGCAAGGCTGATGAGCTGAAGAAAGTCCTGACGCACGGAGTGAAACCTGCCCGGGCAGAAGCGGGATGCGTTCATTACGATCTTTACCGCAGCGTTGAGGACGGTAACGTCTTCCTTTTCCACGAAACCTGGAAGAACGAAGAGGCCGTCAAAACCCACGGTGAACAGCCGCATTTCAAAACCCTGATGGCCGATGCTGAACCGCTGCTGTCAACGCCACCTGCCGTACACCGCGTGTAAAAGGCATTCTGAACGCGGCCAGTCGTTCATCCGGCTGGCCGCAATAAAAATCAGAAGGCGGACTTCAGCAGCACGGCACGACAGGATTTACCTTTAATCTTCACCTGCTGGAGCTGCTTCATCGCCTGCCGTGCACTGTCATGACGAATAGCCACATAGGCGTGGGTAGCGGCGATATCAATTTTTCCTATCACTTCACTCTTCAGGCCCGCATCACCCGTCAGCGCGCCCAGGATATCTCCTGGACGTATTTTGGCTTTACGCCCGCCGTCCAGGCACAGGGTAGCCATTTCGGCTGGCAGCGGCTGTGAAGCGACCGATTTCAGTTCAGCAACGCCCTTCCAGCTCAGCTTCTGCTGTAAAAAATCCTCGAGCGCATGGGCGCGGATCATCTCATCCGCAGCCACAAAGCTAATGGCGCTGCCCTGCTCGCCCGCACGGGCGGTACGACCAATACGGTGAACATGAACTTCCGGGTCAAAGGAGAGTTGATAGTTGACCACCATTTCCAGTGATTTGATATCCAGACCGCGCGCGGCCACATCGGTTGCGACCAGCACGCGACAGCTGGCATTAGCAAAGCGGATCAGCACCCGGTCGCGGTCGCGCTGTTCAAGATCGCCATGCAGGGCCAGAGCGCTAATCTCTTTGCTCTCCAGCGCGTGAGCAATGTCATCGCACTCGCGTTTGGTATTGCAGAACACGACGCAGGAACGCGGCTTTTTATCGCTTAACAGGCCAATGAGCGCGGGCAGTTTCTCGCGCGGGCCTGCCTCGTAAAATACCTGTTCGATAGCCGGTAGATCGGAGACCACATCGGTTTCGACGGCCAGCGGATCGCGCTGGATACTCTGGCTGATTTTCGCCATGTCCTGCGGCCAGGTGGCTGAAAATAACAGCGTCTGGCGCTCCGTTGGGCAATAGCGGATTATCGTATCGATATCCTCGCGAAACCCCATCTCCAGCATCCTGTCCCCCTCATCCAGCACCAGCGTGGTGACCTGCCCCAGCTTGAGCGTTTCACGCTTAAGATGATCGAGGATACGTCCGGGCGTTCCCACCACGATGTGTGGCGCGTGCACCAGCGAATCGCGCTGGGCACCCATCGGCTGCCCCCCGCAGAGCGTGAGGATTTTAATATTTGCGGTAAAACGCGCCAGACGGCGCAGCTCTTTAGCGACCTGATCGGCCAGTTCGCGCGTAGGACATAGCACCAGTGACTGGGTAGTAAATTGCGTCACGTCTATACGGTGCATCACACCCAGGCCAAACGCAGCGGTCTTACCACTGCCGGTCCTCGCCTGGGCGCGCACGTCGCGCCCCGCCAGGATCGCCGGCAGCGACGCGGCCTGGATAGGTGTCATGCTGTGATAGCCAAGCTCGGTCAGATTATCGATCTGGCTGGCTGGCAGGGAAGTCAGGGTTGAAAAAGCAGTCACAAGTTACTCTCTGATAGAAACCGACGGGCGTATTGCCGCAGAGTGTACCAGAGAACAGACGATGGCGGTTACTGGCGGATGCACTAACGCGCAGCAGGCGATAAGCGACAGGATGCGCCGTGAATTAACGATGCAGGGACGGTAAAAGTAAATAATTGGCGCTGGCTTTCGCCGCTGTAATCCGTACCATACTCGCCACAACGACGCATGCCGGAACCGATGAACTCTAACGAAAAGATTTCATTGCTGAGAGAAACTGGCAAAATAAGCGTAATGCCCCCCATTTTGAATCTGAGCCGCTAAATTATGCACCAACATCAAGACAATACTAAGAAAGAGCAATACAACCTTAATAAGTTGCAAAAGCGTCTGCGCCGCAACGTTGGGGAAGCGATTGCCGATTACAATATGATTGAAGAAGGCGACCGCATTATGGTGTGCCTGTCGGGGGGTAAAGACAGCTATACGATGCTGGAAATACTGCGTAATCTCCAGCAAAGCGCGCCGGTCTCTTTTTCCCTGGTAGCCGTTAACCTCGATCAGAAGCAGCCAGGTTTCCCGGAACATATCCTGCCTGAGTATCTCGACAAGCTCGGCGTGGAGTATAAGATCGTCGAAGAGAACACTTACGCCATCGTGAAGGATAAAATTCCCGAAGGCAAAACCACCTGCTCACTCTGCTCGCGCCTGAGACGCGGCATTCTCTACCGCACCGCCACCGAGCTGGGCTGTACCAAAATCGCCCTGGGCCATCATCGCGACGATATTTTACAAACGCTGTTTTTGAATATGTTTTACGGCGGAAAAATGAAGGGTATGCCGCCTAAGCTGATGAGCGATGATGGGAAGCATATCGTTATACGCCCGCTGGCTTACTGCCGTGAAAAAGACATTGAGCGTTTCGCCATTGCCCGCGAATACCCGATTATCCCCTGTAATCTGTGCGGCTCCCAGCCTAACCTCCAGCGTCAGGTGATTGGCGATATGCTGCGCGACTGGGATAAACGCTATCCCGGACGCATCGAAACCATGTTCAGCGCGATGCAGGACATTGTGCCTTCGCATATGGCCGATACGTCGCTATTCGATTTCAAAGGGATTCAGCACGGTTCAGAAGTGGTGGACGGCGGCGATCTGGCATTCGACCGCGAGCCTGTGCCACTCAGGCCTGCCGGCTGGCAGCCGGAGGATGAAGAGGACGCCCCGGTTCGTCTCGATGTCATGCAGATCGGATAAGGCAGTCAGGCGCTGGTTATGCTAACGGCCGTTGAGCAGCCTGATGCTGCTCAACGGCCAGTCCCCGGTTACATATGCGGGGGTGGGTCCAGAATTGGATCGGGATCGCCCGGGGGTGGATCAGGCATCGGCTGAGGCGTCGGGAACGGCTCAGGGATGGGCACAGGGTCGGTAGGGATAGGGTCAGATGCGTGCGGAGTGTCCATAACGTTTGCAGTTAACATGTCTTCCTCCTCAGTCTTTGCTTGAATACTAAGCATAGGCACCATCTGACACAGTAGCAAACGGCCAAAAAAAAGCCGACTATGCGTCGGCTGTTATGAATCAAATGTGCTATGCAGTAATTCAAATTTGGAAGTAGTACAATATGGAGCGCAGCGCCCATCGCTTGACGCTGCATTCACCTGCGAAACAGAGTTTGCCTCCGCTGAACCGATTTTGTATTGATATGGATCAGGTTTATTTTCGCTTTAGCGACCTTTACGCCCCCTTCCCTACAGCCATTTACGCTGGCGTAACCACACAGCAACACCCAACACCAGCAACACTAACAACAGGCAAAACGCGCCAAAACCGTAATGCCAGCCGCCGCCGGGAATACCGCCTAGATTGACCCCGAACAGCCCGGTCAGGAACGTGGTAGGCAGGAACACCATCGCCAGCAGCGACATGGTATAGGTGCGGCGGTTCATCGACTCAGCCATCACCGTACTGATTTCATCAGAGAGTACCGCCGTACGCGCCAGGCTGGCGTCCAAATCATCCAGCCCCCTACCCAGCCTGTCTGCGATATCCTGCATCCTGCGGCGATCGTCGTCGCTCATCCACGGCAGCCGCTCACTGGCAATACGCGAGAACACATCACGCTGCGGAGCCATGTAGCGACGCATGATAATTAACTGTTTGCGGATGAGCGCCAGTTCGCCGCGCGGCGGTACCTGCTGATCCACTACTGCATCTTCAAGATCGATAATCTTATCGTGCAGCTGTTCAATAAACTCGCTGGTATGATCGTTAAGCGCGTCGCAGACCTCAACCAGCCAGCTTCCGCCATTCACCGGTCCGTTACCGTTCTGGAGATCGGTCAGCACCTCGTCGATGGCATAGACCTTACGCTGCCGGGTTGAGACAATAAGTCTCTCATTGATAAATACCCGGATCACCACCAGCTGATCGGGGCGAGACTCGCTGTTCAGATTAACACTGCGCAGGGTAATCATCGTGCCATCGCCAAGCCGGCTGACGCGAGGGCGCATGCTGTCGCCACCCAGCGCATCGCGGACGGAATCCGGCAGCAGCGGCGTGGACAACAGCCAGTCGGCACTTTCCCGGTGGGTGTAATTCAGGTGTAACCAGCAGGGGCGATCGCTTGCTAATACGTCTTTATTATCGATGGGGATCAGCCCACCTTTGCCGTCCAGCTGACACGCAATAATTGCGTCCGTAACCTGTAATGACTTACCTGCAATAACGTCCACGGCGGCTCCATTTTAAGGACAATCAGTGCGGTACAGTCTAGCTTGCCGCCGGGTCGTTGCAAAATGGTTAAGGTTACTCAGCCGTTAGAAACCGTGTCATTCTGCAAACCCGCCCTGCGCCAGGTTAACCCTGTTGACTGGCTGCATCGTTCAGCCTGAATTGCGCGACGGCATAGTCAGCGATCGCCCGATCCTGCTCACTGGTCCCGCCGCTGATACCAATCGCCCCCACCACCTGTTCGTTGACGATTAACGGATTCCCGCCTGCAAAGACGATGACTCTGCCATTCAGGGTATTATTCACACCGTACAGCTCGCCGCCCGGCTCAGCATCTTTCTTCAGCTCCTGGGTCGCTTTACCAAACAGTGCGCTGGTGTAGGCCTTGTTAATGGCATGTTCAATACTGGGTAGCTGCGCGCCATCCATTCGTATATGGGAGATTAAAAAACCCGAGGCGTCCACGATGGCAATATTGCTCGGTGACGCAATGTCTTTCGCCTTATCTATCGCGATATCCATCAGGCGCCGGGCCTCGTTTAAATCAATGTTATTTTTTACAATCATGTCATTCCCCCTGGTGGTCGTGAAAAATCATACTGCACAGTATGAAACAGCTTTTAGCCTGGTAGAAACCGCGTGCTAATTCAAGCAGATGGCTGGGATATTTATCTCTCTAACTAAGCGTAGATAAATTAATAAGTGGAATAGGGATGCAGCAAGAGTTATTGCGGTGACGAGCATATTCAGAAAGGATGATATTTACAACGCCGTAAAAGACGCTGGCACATTATGCCAGCGCTGCCGTTATTAGCGAGCAATTTCACTAAAGTGGTGTTCATCATAGGGTTCGGTAAGAAACGTATTAACCACATCGTTAAAGGCAATCCAGTGTGGTGTTTTCTGATGCTCACTCAGTACATCTTTACCTGACCAGAGTTCAATTAATGCATAGTGGTTTTTATCATCTTCATTGTTCCACAGCTGATAAAAATGGCAGCCCTCTTCTTTGTTGGACTCGACGACCATATTATTCAGTACGGCAAGCAATTCCTGCTTATTTTCCGGCTTAACTTTAAAGAATACATTAAGTGTAATCATAGTAATTTTCCCTTGTGCAAGTGAATATGGCTGATTTCTTTTGACGCAGAGAAGGTTACTTGACCCAGTGAATTCCTTAAAGTTACTTTTTTTCAACAGATCGTTTCACTAAATGGAAAACCTATGAAACTTCGTTCGGCTGAGGCCTTTTGTCGCGTGGTCGAGCTGGGAGGGATAGTGCCTGCGGCCGAGGCAATGTTCTGCGTCCCCTCAAATATCACCAAAATGATAAAAGAACTTGAAAGCGAGCTCCGGGAGCCGCTGTTTGATCGTTATAAAGGCAGACTCAGCGTCACCCCTTTTGGCAAGCAGTACTATCAGGATGTCAGTCAGCTGCTTGAACTCTCTGATAAAATCCACAAAAAGCATCAAAAAGGCGCTGACGTGTCTACGCTGACCATTGGGGCAATAGATGTGGCTATCGACTTCTGGTTACCCAGGCGGGTTGTGGGTTTTATGCAGGAAAACAGCCATATTCGGTCAACCTGATCAACGCCTACTCGCGAGTGCTGGAAGAGAAGCTGATCAATCGTCAGCTGGATATGATCTTCTCTGACGGACCGATTCTCAGTCCTGAAGTCACCAGCGCGCTGGCATTTGAAGAGCGACTGGTACTGGTTGGACACCCAAAAAGGGTCAATGCTTCCCCCATCCCGCTATACAGTTTCGGCAAAGAGTGCCTTTACAGCGATATGGTCGAACGCTGGCATGCCGAACAGCGAGCGGGCAAATACCAGATGACGCAGATGGAAAGCTATCAGACGATGCTTTTACTGGCGGAAAACAATTTTGGTATCGGCTTTATTCCCGAGCGCGTATTGGGGGAGCGTGCAGCGGAGAATGAGCAAAATCAGCAGGCGTGTATTTCCTGTAATGTCTATGTCGCGTGGCACCGGTTTATAAAGGGGTCAGTTTGGATATCGAAAATTATTGTACGTTAAGGCTAATAATGTGAGCCTGAATTTGCGCTGATTGCGAGTCGGAGGGATTTCGATTGCGAGCCGTTACAATTATCAGCTTTATTTGGCGATAGATGACACCGACCACACGAAAACCAAAGCAATGTCGCCGCAGACCAACAGTATTTGCGAACGGTTCCATAAAACGATATTGAACGAATTTTATCAGATGACGTTCCGTAAAAAGCTGTACTGCGATCCTGACGCATTACAGTCGGATCTTGATGAATGGCTGGATCACTATAATGACGAACGAACCCATCAGGGAAAAATGTGTTGTGGCCGGAAGCCAATGGAAGCATTACTTGATAGAAAGCGCATCTGGACTGGGAAAGATTTAAGCCGGATGTCATCTGACAGTTAGCTTATAAATAATGAGCCTGTAAATAATTCTGTGTAACTGCCAACGAATTAGAGGTGATCGCTCAGGCGGTCACCGAACTCGATAATAAAGCGACTCATCGCCAGCCGCCAGTTTCGGATCGGCATATTCCATTTTTTTGAAGCATCCCTGATCGCCAGATAAATGACTTTCCGCACCGAGTCATCCGTCGGGAACACCTTGCGTTTCTTTATTGCCTGACGGATCACGCTGTTCAGCGATTCGATGGCGTTCGTAGTGTAAATAGCTTTACGGATATCCGGTGGATAATTGTAAAACGTATTGAGATTTTCCCAGTGTGCATACCAGCTTTTACTGATTTGCGGGTATTTATCGTCCCAGCCCCCTGCGAACTGCTCCAGAGCCATTAACGCCGCCTCTTCTGTTGGAGCCTGATATACCGCTTTCAGCCCGCCAGTCACGGCTTTGTAGTCCTTCCACGACACGTATTTCAGGCTGTTACGCACCATGTGAATAATGCACAGCTGGATATGCGTTTGGGGATAAACGCTGTTTATCGCATCCGGGAAGCCCTTCAGACCGTCCACGCAGGCAATCAGGATATCCTGAAGGCCCCGGTTTTTAAGCTCCGTCAGCACGCTGAGCCAGAACTTTGCGCCTTCGTTTTCTGCCAGCCACATGCCCAGGAGCTCTTTCTGGCCTTCGGTATTAATGCCCAGTGCGAGGAAGACGGCTTTATTAATCACGCTACCACCGTGGCGAACTTTTACAACAATACAGTCAAGATAAACAATGGGATAAAGTGCATCCAGGGGGCGATTCTGCCACTCTGTGACCTGCTCTTTAACCGCATCGGTGACTTTAGAAATCAGCGTGGGTGAAACATCCGCGTCGTACATCTCTTTGAAGGTGGCGACGATTTCTCGCGTGGTCATGCCTTTGGCGTACAGGGACAAAATCTGGCTGTCCATCTGGGTGATACGTGTCTGATTTTTCTTTATCAGTTGCGGTTCGAAGGTGCTTTCACGATCGCGTGGCGTACTGATTTCAATCTCACCATCATCACAAAGCAAGGTTTTTGACGAGTAGCCATTACGGGTATTGGAGCCTGTTTTGGGGGCGTTCTTCTCGTGGCCGATGTGATCAGTCAGCTCAGCATTAAGCGCTGTTTCAACGGTAAGCTTTGTCAGCATACGGGAAAACTGATTGAGATCGGCTTCGGTTTTAAGGCCTTTAGCCAGTTCAGTCGCAAGGGCCCTGAGTTTCTTTTCGTCCATAATTTGCCTGTCTCCGTTGTTGGAGTGAAGATATCAAAAACAGGCAGATACACAATTTAAATTACAGACTCTAAATAAACGGTAACTGTCAGCTCAGGTCTGAGCTAATACATATCAGTCATTGCCGCCTGAAACATAAAATTGTTCTACATTTTTTTATGCTCTACTTTTCTAGTTCAGTTCCCACTTAATACAGGATACCCCGCCATGGCATACAAAACCCTCATGAAATTGAGATGTTCTGATGATGTTATATAAGCCGCGTATCTTTTTCTCCTTGAGGCAGGAAGAAATTCCTTATCGATATCATTAATAATGGTTGCAAGGTTATCCGCATTATTAAGAATAAGCTTAGCTTTCAGCATATAATCTATATTAAGAATATCAATGGCCATTTTTTTCTCTATATCTGTAATTAGGGCTTCACGCATTGTTTTCCTTCCAATTACATCATAATAAAAGTTATCATTCATTTTACCGCCAACCGCGCGCTCCCTGAACTGATTTATAGATTCCTGTGCTGAAGCATAATCCCATGTTCCTCCCTCACTATATGCATACAGGTAATCCTCAGTATTAGAGGACAAATGAGTTAGCTCATGCAAAAATATCATATTTTGATACTCCTGGCTTATGCTCGTAATGTCTTTTTTTGCCAAATAAACTCTCCTTCCCCTTATTTTAGCTGTATTATCAATCATGGTTCCTGCATTAAAATGCATTCTGTTCTCAGGGTCTTGAGAATAGGTAAAAGCATTCGTGCTCGTTGCCTCACCTTTTTCCAATATACTTTCACGTTGATTGAACTTATAAATGTAAATGTTTTTAAAGTTATTTGAAGTAGTTTTTTGCAGAATTTCAACATTTTTATTTACTGCCATTTCAATAAAGTTAACAGCCTCATTAATCACAGCACCATCATCAATACCTAACAAATTTTTTAAATGCTCAGCCACTCTATGACGTGATAATGACTCACCAAATAACGCTACGAGCCGCTCAGATTGGTCCAGCGCTGTTCTGGCAGAATTTATTATTTTCCCTCCAAGCACCCTCATGTTTTCGCTTTCAGAGTTAATGATGTTCTGACATGTTGAAATAATAACATTGTCTTCGCCAAACGTCTGGCTAAGGTATTGCTGTAAACTAAATTGATATGCCTGTTCTGTCATTATTTTAGGTGGGAATGTAGCATCAAAAGCCTTCAGGGGGCAGTTAGGGAAATGATAGATAGCCCCATCTCTACCAATCAAATCTGCATAAGCCCCGTCCGGAATTTCAGGAAAGGCATTCCTCAGAGAGGAGCGCCATACTAAACTGAAATCCGGATGTGGCGATTGTTGTACTGGCAATTGTTGCTCTGGTTCCAGAATGTCTGAATATGACTCTTCCTCTATACCTGAATTAATAGATAAATCTGAATCAAATTCATCTGACCCGGGAGAATCAGGGTTTTGATATTTACGTTCATCAATACCACTTTTTCTTAAATAGTTTTCTACATTCACATATTTGTCAGTTACACTGTCATACTTACAATATAAATGATCCCCTCCAGGCTCCCCTAAAATATAATGTCCTTTATAATATGGATTCGAAACCATCCTGAACAACTTGTTATTTATTTTAATAAAACTTTCTCCTTTGGCATTCTCAACAATATTTTTTGAGTTTACCGGAGAGAAGTTTTTTTGCACAAAAGGGATGCCTGGTAAATTATTCGTAATTTTATTATACAGCGCACTCCCAATTATATTTTCCTCAGAGAAAGCAAAACTAAGCCCACTCCCAAAGACACCAAAGGTCCATTCATTATTAGCATTCATATAAACTGGATACCCCCACTTATCCTTATCGTTAAGGTCGTAAACCGAAATTGCCCCTCCTTTTACATTACGATTAATTTTGCAAGGAAGATACTTGCCTTTCATTTCAATGCACTTTATTTTTTCCTTATTTTTTCCATCAACAATAACTACTTTGCTTTCCAGAGAATCAACAGTGAAACTTTTTGTTGGTACGGATAGTTTATTGATAATTGCCTCCTCCATCGAGACTTTACTTATGGCAGGCGAATAAACATTGAATCTGGGACTGAATTCTGCATGGAAACCATTTCCTTTAAATGTTGAGTATAGATATCTTAACTGTTCAGTTGTATGGGCTTGAGTCATCTGTCCTGACGGAAGAAAGAAAATCGGCTTATCACTCATATCCAGGCCAGGGCTAAAAGGATTCATCGATTCATCACCATGCCAGAATAGTTTACCACCCTGATAACCTTCAATATTAACTTCTTTATTCAAATCATTGATTATTGTTTCCGTGAAAAAATTAACATTTCCTTTATTTTTATCCTCCCCCTTATCTCCTATTTTTTTATTTTTTAAAGATACAATTTCAAACTTTCCTTTTATAAGAACAGGTCTTAATTCAATCGGGTTGATATTATAGTCTTGATGTTGTCTGGGGATAATGCAGAATAAATCATAATCTGCCGTGACAGGCCTGGAGTTTATATTGCTCGTTCCTGAACTCGCTCCTGCTTCCGGTGGGTTTGTCAATACTTTAACAGGCAGATGATTATCGTCAAAAACCGCCCCATCGTCACCGATATGAAATATTTTTTTTCCTCCCGGATAGGTTGCTGAGTAAGTATCCAACTGCAGATGAGATATTTCCCCAGTGGCGATCAATTCCTGTATTCTGGCCTTACTCAATATTAACTGAACACTTTCAGCCCCTTTTCCCATGGCCTCCTCTATCGCTTTAATCTGCTTCTCATAATTATCAGGGGAAACCTTTGAGTAATGGGGGTTTTCAGCAATAAATCCTGAAGTGGGTCCTGTTCCACTGGATTTTGCTTTTAAATGAAAGTTTTTAGAGGGATAGCCTTCTTTTAATAAAGTCGCACCCCGTGGGTTTGGAAATCTGACACTAATTATAACACCATATTTTTTGGCAGTACGTTGTATCGCTTTGTTATATAGTATAACATCAGACGCACCAGGAAGTGCGGCTAACAAAGGAAATCTCTCCCCCCCATTATTTACTGTACCTGGACCTTGTTTTTTTGGCATTTTGCTTCGATGTGCTTTGGGAGCGTCCATTATAATATAATCGTTATCAGTTATATATTTTTTTCCAAAAGGGACACCTAACTCTGAATTGAGCTCAGCCCATATATCACTACCCTGATAACTATCAACCCTGACGACATTAATTTCCCTGCCCAGTCCGGGACCATCTCCAGGATAATACTTGGTTTTTATTTTTGAAGCATCAGTATGCATGAAAGCACGAGTACGCATAGCTGCGGAAAGTTTCTTAATTCCAGCACCTTCACCAGAAATTTTCTGGATAATCCGGTTCAAAGCACCGACCCCCTTATAGCTACCCAGGACGATTAACTCTCCCCCTGGATCCAAAGCGCGTAACAATGAGATACCCAGACCTTTAAGCGTCGCGGGCGATATTTCTTTCGCAATATTTGGCGATAACTCGATAAATTTTATCCCTGCCTGTTTTATCATTTGAGAAATCATAGCCTGTCTGGCACCATACTTTATCGCTGTAATTCCCGTGGATGTCAGAGCCTGACCAAATCTTCCCGCTATTTTTGCAGCACTGAATGCGACTGGTAACATTGAAAGTATATCCACTGAGCAGCTCGCTAATGCATGTCCTGTTTTTCCTTTTATGGATTCAGAAATACAACTATAGAAAGGAATAAAGCTAAGAAAAGTTTCTTTCACTTTTTCTGCTGTGGTTTTGTCATAACCTGTTTCATAAAGCCGATCCTTCATCCTGGATCTATGTTCCTGAGACAGATTTTCTATTAATAAAGAAATGCTCTCACCTTCTTTTTTTATCGTTTTATAAGATTCTATATAATACCGTTTTCCATCCTTTTGTGCCTCAATGAGAGCTTTCCCTAAAACCTTCATTTTCTCATCATCTTCTGCTGTTCTGTCCGGGTCCGTTCGATTTATTGTGTAATTTTTGCTGTTTTCATTCATAAAGATAGAGTAGAAACGAACATTTTCTCCCGAGGTACAGAGAATAAAATCAACCTCTTCAGGAATACTAAGTTTTGTATCTCCTGAAGCAGATGATTTTCCTCCAGATGACAAATTGCCTACGTTAGCTTTTATTAAATCCACTCTTGAATTTTGTATGAATTTTTTCTCATCATCATTCAATGATGAATCAAATAAAACCGGAAGCAATAATTTATCTAAATCGTATATAATATCAGCTATCGCTTGATTTTGTTTTTGAAACATTTCATCAATGTCTGGAAGGGTAATATCATTAGCTGCCACTAATTGTTCGCCACCTTCCATTATATCTAATATTTCACCTTGTCTGAATATCCATTTATCATGCGCATCCAAATAATACGTTAAATATTTTTCAATATTGATATTATTCTCACGCAAAATATTAGTGGCGATTTCTGTTCTTGTTTTCCATTTCTCAATCAAATTATTAAATTTTAAATATGGGTTGTTCTCTACCACCCAGCCATCAATGTATGAATGATAATCCTTGCGAGCTTTGCTTATATCGTTCTCAGTTGCGTTTGATGATACGGAAGCACCATCTTTATTCCATGATGAATAGGCAGCTACTGGGGTGTTTAAGTATCGATTATACTCTTCAGGTATAGCACCTTCTTTCAATATCACACTCAAGGAAATCCCTACTTCTTCAATTTCTTCCAGGCTGAGATTGCTGATATTGATGTTGTTATCACGGAGCAAAAGAGCACCAGCATGCACAAGTCCCCATTGTGCTTCAGTTATATCAATATGTGCTATATCCTCACCTGCCCCTCCCATGTATTCAGGAAGTAAAGCTGGGATTTCATATGATACTATTTTTTTATAAAAATCTATTGTTTTTTTAGTCAGTAAACGTTCTGACAGATGCTTTTTAATCACACCTTTAAACTTATCTGATAATTTTTTGCTGCTGGGCGATAATTTTTTATTTGATTTAATGTCTGCTATTTGATTCACTAACCACTCTTCTAAATCAGAATCAAGTATATAAGCACTCAGGTAATCTATTAAAACCAAACGCTTTAAATTATCCGTAGCAATATTTTTATTTCGTGGAACATATATATTGAATAGTTCTAACAAGCAGTTGATCACCTTATTCATTCTTGAATTTTTTTTCCCTTTGGAAAGGTGAGTGACAAGATTATTTATTACATCATGTGCATTGCCAGTATCCATATTTTTTTTATTTTCAAACAAAACAGAAAGGCATTTGGTTTGTTCTTTTCGAACTTCCTCCAGTGTATTTAACCCATCAGGTTGAATTATCTCATCCTGTCTTGCTTTTTCATCTTTTTTTATATTTACCTCGCTGCCTTTCCCAGTATTCCCTGATACGAAATAATCACGCAGCAATTTCCCGCCCACGATAACTCCGGTCAGACCGGCAGCAGAGACTGCACCAATCATCATTTTACTTTTCAGCGCCTGGATATATGTATTGGCCACCTGCACGGTAACCGCCGCAGCTGCCAGGGGAAGCAAAGCATCCCCGCCACGCTGGCTTGTTGCTGCCGAGGATACCTGTGTTTCTGATATGTCTGTGAGTACAGGTATGCTATCAGCCCCTTTCGTCAACGGTTCAGGATAAGCGATGGCATCACATTTTGTATTGAAATACGTGTTGATAATAATCTTTTCGTTTGTTTTCTGACAGGTCTCAGTCTTCAGGTTAGTACAGTACAGCAGGTCTGAAAGACCGCTTTCATGCCGGAGTTTATCCACAGCCAGATAATGCACCTGTTCAGGCACAGGGAGACGGGTAATTTCCCCGGGCGCAGGGGCAGGCCTGTTCTGTAACGTCGCCCGGGTGTAAGCCTCAGGATGGGCAGTTGAAATTGACGAGAATGCGGTGAGCCGTGGTGCTGAGGTGCCGGAAGCTGTGGCATCACATACATCTCCGGTCATTTCCACCTGTGTATTGACCTCAAAAGCGGGAGCGTGTTGTGATATGTCGGTGATTTCCGGGATTTCCGCGCCGGACGGGGGACTGCTCGCCATATTTCCCAGCGCAGTCCAGTAATGACTGGCGCGGATAAGAATATTAGCCATAAAGGCCGGGACCTTCAGAACACCGCGCTGCGGGGCCCCTACGTCTTTCATCCAGCGCCCCGCCACAATAGCCGTAACCGCCAGGGCTGTAAACAGGTAGATGGAAGTGTGATTGTCTTCGTTGCCCAGAAACTGCTGCAGAAAAGTCTCATCCGTCCAGCCGGTAACGGTATCCCGGATAAAGCTTGCCAGCCGGGATACAACATTAATATTCTCAGGAAGGTACCCTGATGCCAGTCCGAGGGCATGCAGTGCTGCGGTATCAATATTCCGTCGCTCAGTAACTGCGGTAAACAGACTGATTGCCGCGAGGACTAGACTGGCCGGGGTGCCGGGAAGTATTTTAGAAAGGCAGGCAGAAAGCATTTTATTCTCCCCGTATTCTCCCAGAGTACGGACAAACTGCTGAACGCCGCGGCGACAGTCTTCCGTGAACGGTACCCGGGACTCTGCGGCTTCTCCGGCAGAAGATGACGGATCAGCATGATGCTCTTCACTGGCGTCAAACCAGGTCTCTTCCATTTCAACGTGGTCGATGGTGTCAAACCAGATATCCTGGTCTTCCGGATTTGAACGATCCCGGGATACCCAGGATATATTGTTTGATGATGTGGGGGTTGGTGGGTTTACATGTGGCATATAGTTCCATCCTTGATCCGTAACGGGCTGTTAAACCCCCCTTATTTATCATCATTAAAAAAAATTTGATTTCATTAAAACACTTTATTTATGTAGAGGGCCTGAATACGGCATATCTGAGAACAGCTGTACCCTGTGGCCTCTGCGGTTTCGCGGATGCTCAGTTTCTTGACCTGTCGGTAGTACAGGACTTTCTGATGCCGTTCCTGAACGGCCTGTTTTCCCCGATATTTACCCAGCGAGTGGGCCCGTTCAATCCCCTGTTTTTGCCGCAGGCGACGGCTCAACCAGTCCTTATGCGACATCGCAGCCATCAGGTCGATAAGCATGTTATTGATGGCGGTTATCACGGCGCGGGTGATTAAATCATCCAGCGAAGGGTCTTTATCTGACAGCGCCTGCCATGAAGTGGGAACATCCAGGCTGACAATCCGCAGCTCATGCTGTTCTATCTGCTTTTTCAGCATCATCCAGTCGCTGTTGCTGAGACGGGTCAGCCGGTCTATCTGCTCTACCAGCAAAATATCATTGCGATGACTGTCCATCAGTAAGCGGCCCAGCTCTGGGTGGTCAAGTTTTGTACCGATGATATTTTCCCGGTAGTAACTGGCTATTTTATGCCCTCACTCCTGAACGAACTGCTCCAGCATCTCTTTTGCCCGATCGGCAAACCCGTAACGCGCTGGCGCGTGCGGTATTTATGCACCGACTGGGAGAAATCAGGGACAGAAAACCGGAAAATCAGAGCTATCGCGCCAGTGGACTGACGCTGCTGACGACTGCCATACCCCTGTGGAATACCGTCTATATGGAAAGAGCGGTCGATGCCCTGAAGCGCAAAGGGGTAAAGATCAACGAGCAACTACTATCACATTTGTCCCCGTTAGGCTGGTAACACATCAATCTGACAGGCGATTATATATGGAAAAGCAACCGGATACCGGCTTCCGGTAAGTTTCGTCGGCTGAGACCAGCTAAAGTCGAAAGGTCAAAAAACAGCCTTAACGTACAATAATTTTCTATATCGAAACTGCCTCCTATAAAGCACAAATCCGTGGCCAGCATGCTCGATTATTTACAGGTGGAATATTGAACACTTTGTGATAAAGCCCACTAATTTAACCTGCGCCACGCGGATGGTCAGTGCTGAGGCCTTAGAAAAGACATCCTGGTGACGCTCGTTATCGCCTGCTTAGCGGATAGAGAAAGGTCCGATTTGATTCAGAATCACAAAAATTTTTTTAGTCGTTTTTTGCAAGAAAATTATATACGGATATGATTATATTTAAAATCATCAAACAATTTAGAATTTAAGGGAGTTGAGTTATGGGCTTATCACCTAACAGATCTTTTCCGCATGCTTTCTATATTAATAGGTATGGATCCCCATCAGAAAGCAATGCATTAAATGGTAATAAAAACCACAAAACAGCAGATTTTTCCTCCCGTTGTATATCGGTCGTTCAGAGATCTGATATCTCCTTTATTAGTAAAACTGAAGGCCAACACGTTGACAATCGTCATGAAGGGATTAGAAGAGGTGCAATCCAGCAGGAATTAGATAAATTTCCTCCAAATGCTACAACGGAAGAGATTAAAGAATTGATTAAAAGAGAGTTACCTTCTCGCAGACATTTCATTTTCTAATCAATAATTACCCCTGAGCATCAGAATGCACTGATGCTGATGTAGTAACGTATTCATCTGCATGCTCTGGCGTATGTGCTTATTACAGAGCACATATCATCAAAATCGCTGATTTAACTTATACTGCTTAACTTCGCGATCTCTTGTCTTTCCCTGGTTTCTCATCGGTATCGTCCCTGTTTGGGATGATACCTGGATTGCCTGCTACACATCTTTTATAGATGCTGCGTACCAGCCGATCATATTCACCAGAATACGCAGGAATCGCAGTTTACACTCTTAAGATGGGGAAGCCGCCGCTCCTTTTATGCATGAACGGGCGGCGGCTGGCTGACAGGCGATCGTTCGGATAATCAACCATCAATACTAATCGTGTTGATGTGTTTGATACTCAAAGGGGAAATTGGACCTTCAACTTGCACCTCATCTACAGCGAGATAGTTGGAATGTATCGCATCTTTAGCTAACGCCAGAGCTTCATCCTGTGGAATACCCAATTCTCGAATAGCTAGATTCGCAATACCATTAATCAACGATGTTGGATTTTTATCCATATTTTCTCGAAATGAGAAAACTTGTTGTTTGTTGGTTTCTATTTTATAAAGGTGATATTTTTTGCTCTGGCCTTGATGCTCTATCATATGGATAAAGTCTTTAACTTTTTCTTTTGAGGTTGAAGCAAATACGGTATTTTTACCAAATACACGAACCTCACAAGGCTCATTACTGTTTGACCCTGACCCAAAATCCTGCTCCATTCAGAAACAGAATTCCGGCATGATAAACACTCCCCTGAACGGAGGATGTGCCGATGAAAAAGTCACGATTCACCGAAGAGCAGATTGTTTTTGCCCTCAAGCAGGCTGAACTGGGTACGTCAGTGCCGGACGTCTGTCGCAAGCTGGGCATTTCGGATGCCACTTTCTATACGTGGCGTAAAAAATACGGCGGCATTTCTCCTTCGGAGCTGAAGCATATGCGGCAACTGGAAGAGGAAAATCTGCGGCTGAAGAGGCTGGTTGCCGATCTGAGCCTCGACAAGGCGATGCTGCAGGACGTGCTGGCAAAAAAGAGCTGACGCTGGCACGCCTGCGCGAATGGGTCAGGGATTTGCAAGCCCGCTACGGTGCCAGTGAGAGACAGGTCTGTTTTGCGCTGCGGGTCAGCCGCAGCTCGTTTCGATATCGTTCTGTGGCCGCCGACGACAGCGCACTGCGGCTACGCATCCGTGAGATAACCGAAACCCGGGTTCATTACGGGTACCGCCGGGTACACGTGATGCTCAGGCGGGAAGGCTGGCGCGATAATCACAAAAGAATCTACCGCCTCTACTGTGAGCAGGGTCTGTCGCTGCGCCTCAAACGGCCACGCCGCAATAAATCGGCCCAGCGCCGACAACCGCAGCCTCAGGGTCTGTATCCGAATCACGTCTGGGGCATGGATTTTGTCTCGGACGCGCTGTTTAACGGGCGACGACTGCGCCTGCTGACGGTTATCGACCTTTACACCCGCGAATGCCTGGGGATCTGCGTAGGGCAGAATCTGCGTTCAACAGAAGTGGCAGAAATGCTGAACAGCATAGCGCTCAGGCGTCCCTTACCGCAGTTGCTGAAAACCGATAATGGATCTGAATTTGCAGGAAAAATGCTGGATAGGTGGGTGTATGAAAGAGGTATTAGGATCGACTTCTCACGGCCGGGAACACCGACGGACAACGCCACGGTCGAGTCCTTCAACGGCAGGTTGCGGCAGGAATGCCTGAACGAGAACTGGTTCATGTCTCTGGAGGATGCACGGTGCAAAATCGAGGCCTGGCGCATACACTATAACCAGAGTCGTCCCCATTCTGCACTGGGCTGGATGACTCCCTCTGAATTTGCCGAAAAATCTGCCGGTTGCCAGAATACGCAACCAACATGAAGCCGGTTATTCCTGATTATGAATGGATCACATACGGGGAGCGGGTCAAGTTCATCGCCTTATCTGCAACGCGCCGTAGCAACAGGACAGACACTAAAAAGCGCCGAAATTCGCTTCTATCAGATCAATCATGCCGGTCAGGAAGTCTGTTATTACATCATCGCACTGGAAAATGTGAAGGTGACGGGGGTTAATACCTCCGTACCAAATGTAAAAACATCCAGCTCACAGCTCAATCACATCGAAAATGTCAGCCTTCAGTATGAGAAAATCACCTGGCGGTATGTCGATGGTAATGTGCAGTTTTCTGATGCATGGAATGAAAGGCCTACCGCATAGTAAAATGCGCAATGCGTCGCTTTCAGGGGCGCATTTTCTTATCAAAACGAAGTTGTTTCCTGATGAGAAAAAATACTTTTGATAGAAACAAATACAGCAATACAGTTAATACCAGTGTTGTTGAAAAATTAAGGTAAAAGTAAACGTTATCAATATCTTCAGCAGAGGCGCTGTCATTGATAAAATTCGAAATTTTGTCAGCAGTATCAATGCTTACTATATCATAAAAATAAGGGGCAGATAGTCTGCCAACGATGAAGAGGATAATCATAAAGGTCACAATTTTGATTATCCTGCGGAGCATAGCTGCCATTTATATAACCACTTCAATTTGCCCGTAAGCCTGCATATTTTTCATGCAGGTTACGGGGATCTTGCTGGTTCTCAACAGCGCATTTCTAAGAGTCGCATAATCACTATCATGACACAGGGTTATACAACCTTTAGATATTCTGCCGGGGTGTAACCTGAAGTTACCTCTCCAGACGTCATCAAGCCACCTTCCGTCATTCACGTTACCCCACGAATCAGGAAACAAAGCAAACCACTCGCTATGCTTGAAGCTTGCCCCATATACATAGTGGTTTATGATATCCCGGCTGACTTCATTAGCTCTTGAATAAGAGAGAAGCCTTCCCTGTGGTCTGTCCACAATCCAGTATCTTCCTAGTGGTACAGGACCCTGAGACGGTAGTTTTGAACAGCTGGACTGATTTACACAGCCACCATTCCCGGAGAAGGCCATAAATACACCGACGCCTGGAACTGTCAGAGGTGCTATGTCCGCCCCATTAAGTATAAACTTTCCGTATAAAGCCACTGAAATTCCTTGATATTTTTTATATCCATCCATCATAGCGTTATTAACAATTCAGTAGTTTGAGCTACAGCAAGGAATTTTTCATTTCCCGCTTTTGCACAGCAAAGCTTTACGGCTGGAGTTCAGACCGTTTTTTCAGCCGAAAATAGGTGGCTCGTGAAATACCCGTTTTTCTGGCACTGTTGCAAAAATCTGAAGGTGATAAAATTATGGCCACCTTTTGCTGAGGGAGCAGCGCATGAACCCATTCAAAGGCCGGCATTTTCAGCGTGACATCATTCTGTGGGCGGTACGCTGGTACTGACCTGCCTCCAATAATTAAGCCGACACTTAACTAGTAACATCGTTTTGAGCGGTATCATTTTTGCCACTGCGATAGTTTGCAGCGAATTCCAACGGCGTCAGGTAATTAAGCGCAGAATGTGGTCTTCGCTCGTTATAGTCCTGTCGCCAGTCGCTGATGATCTCGCGTGCCTGATCAAGATCCTTGAACCAGTGTTCATTCAGGCATTCATCCCTAAACCGCCCGTTAAAACTTTCGATAAAACCATTTTGTGTCGGTTTTCCCGGCTGGATAAGTTTTAACTCAATGCCATGATAATGAGCCCATTGGTCCAGCGCATGGCCGGTAAATTCTGGCCCCTGATCGGTGCGTATCGCTTTGGGATAACCCCTGAATAACGCCACATTATCGAGTATCCGCGTCACCTGTTCGTCAGAGATCCCGTGCGCAACAGCGATATCGAGGCTCTCTTTGGTGAAATCATCCACGCACGTCAGGCATTTTATCCTTCTGCCACCGGCGAGAGCGTCCATGACAAAATCCATCGACCAGGCCATGTTTGGAGCACTGGGCCGAACAAGAGGTTGACGCTCCACGGACAGCCCTTTACGACGCTTTCTCCGGTGAACAGCCAATCCATTTTCATGACAAATACGGTAGACTTTTTATGGTTTACGTCGACGCCATCGCGTCGCAGCAGTTGCCAGATACGACGGTAACCAAAGCGTCGGCGCTCATGCGCCAGCGCTTTTATCTGTTCCGACAGCGCTTCATCTCGTTGTGTCCGAAGAGAGCGATAACGACAAGTTGCTCTGGGAAGCCCGGCAAGATGGCAGGCACGACGTTCTGTAATACCTGATTGCTGGCACATCTGAGCAACCGCATTGCGCTTGTGAGACAGTGTTAATACTTTACCCCAAGCGCTGCCTGCAGGGCCTCCTTGTCCAGCATGGTTTCAGCCAACAATTTTTTCAAACGTGCGTTTTCATCTTCAAGCGCTTTGAGACGCTTGACTTCGGAGACTTCCAGACCGCCAAATTTTTTTCACCACGTATAAAATGTCGCATCGGAAATATTATGCTTACGGCACAACTCCTTAGCTGTCATGCCGGCCTCAGCTTCGCGCAGGATGCCAATGATCTGTTCTTCAGAGAAACGCTTTTTCATGGGTAATGTCCTCATCGTTCAATGATAAACATTACTAGCCTGGCGATGGATTAACCAGAGGGGAGCAGGTCAACATCCCATCAGCATTTCTGCTGCTGCAACCCTTTAAGCTGTGCCAGACGCTGGCTGGCATGTTTTTGCGCAAGGCTTTTTGCGACGCCATTGCCAATGCCAAAATCCCCAATAAAGCCCAGCACCGTCAATCCGTTAAACTCGCCCGTTTTATTAATTTCCGCCTGAACCTGCTCCTGTTTGGCAAGCTGATCCTTTATGCCCTGACAATCAAGGGTGGTTGCCTGAACATTGCTGACCGGCGGTGACGACGGATACTGCTTAAGGGCACAGCCGGAAAGCAATAACAAAGCACATAGCAGAGCGGTATTACGGGCCATAGATCACCTGAAGGGAGCGGGAGGATGTGATAGCAACGGCTTTATTATCTGCTGGTTCCGGCAGCATGATGCGGTGAATAGTTCATCAATTCACCGCTAATTGTCACCATAGGTTTGCGTATGGCTTCCTGAGTCAAAGACCACCCTGCGGTCAGCGGCCATACGACGAAATGTTCACCGTGCTTAGTGCTTAGTGCTTAGTGCTTAGTGCTTAGTGCTTAAGAATATAGAGCTCGCGGCTATAGGCCACATCTTCAGGATTATTTACAGGATAACCTTTCACCCAGGGCTTAATCAGACGGCCATTGGTGTACTGATAGATCGGCGCAATGGGGGCCTGGTCCGCAATAATTTGCTCTGCCCGGTTATAGTCGCTGCTGCGGGCCTCGGCGCGCGTCTCCTGGCTGGCCTTATCCAGCACCGCGTCGTACTGCTTATCGGAAAACTTGGCAATATTTCCACTGTGGCTGGAGGTCAGCAGGCTGAGGAAGCTCGAAGGTTCATTATAGTCCCCCACCCATGAGGCCCGGATAACATCAAAATTGCCGCTGTTACGGCTGTCAATATAGGTTTTCCACTCCTGATTTTGCAGCTTCACGCTGACGCCCAGGTTTTTCTTCCACATTGACGCCACGGCGATGGCAATTTTCTGGTGGTTTTCGGAGGTGTTATAGAGCAGTGTCAGATTCAGTGGATGAGTGGGGCCATAGCCCGCGGCTGCCAGAAGCGCCCTCGCCTGCATATTCAGTTCAGCCTGAGTATGCTGCTGCAAAAAGCCCGGCACGGGTTTAAACCCGGCGGTCACGTCCGGCGTAAAATGCCAGGCGGGTTTCTCGCCGGTGCCTAATACCTTTTCAGCAATAATGGTGCGGTCGATAGTCCATGACAGCGCCTTGCGCACGCGCGGATCTGCGGTCGGTCCTTTGGTAGTGTTAAACGCGTAGTAGTAAGTTCCCAGCTGATCGGGCGTATAGACCTCATTGGGGATCTCTTTTTTCAGCAGGCCATACATATTTTTAGGAAAGGATTCGGTGATATCAATATCATTCGCCCGGTAGCGCTTGGTGGCGCTGGACTCTTCATTAATCGGCAGGAACGTCACTTTCGTCAGCAGCGAGTGCGCGTTATCCCAGTAGCTGTCATTACGTACCAGCACCAGCTTTTCATTCACTACCCGCTGCTGAAGCTTGTAGGCACCGTTGCCGACCAGATTTTCTGGCCGCGTCCAGTTTGCCCCGGCCTTTTCAATCACCTTCTGCGGCACCGGGAAGAGGCTGACGCTGGCGGCCAGGCTGGGGAACCAGGGAACCGGCCTGTCCAGCGTCACTTTCAGACGATGGTTGTCCAGCGCGGTTACGCCAAGCTTATCCGGTGAAAGCTGGCCTTTAGCAATTGCCCCGGCATTTTCAATACCCGCCAGTCCGGCAAACCAGGCAGAGTCGGAGGCAACAGCAGGGTCAACCAGCCGCCGCCAGCTGTAAACAAAATCCTCTGCCGTGACAGGGTCACCGTTAGACCAGCGCGCGTCATTCCTGAGCGTGAATATCCAGCTTTTATTGTCGGTGGTATGCCACTGTTCTGCGACGCCGGGAACAATCTTCCCCGACGCATCCTGATTGGTGAGGCCTTCGAAAAGATCGCGGATAACCTGTATTTCAGGCAGGCCGACGGCTTTCGCCGGATCCAGCGAGGCCGGTTCATCTTTGATATGACGCACAATCTCCTGTCGTTCTGCCAGCACCGATCCTGGCGGCACGACCGCCGCACAGAGAGAGAGATTAACGGCCAGCGCAGCGGCAGCGAGGGTGAAGCGGGAAAGTTTCCTCATCAGAGCACCTTTAAACGATCGGGGTCGATTCGACAGGACGGGCGTATGACAGCACTTTAACGCAAATAGCTGATTGAAAAACAGCATTTTTCGCACCCCCGATCGGGGCAGAGGGCGTCGCCGCGTACAGCGCTTTTGTTCGCCCGGTTTTTGCGCTAGTTTGAGGGAAATTATTCCGGAGCCAATACTATGTCTTTGAAACATCCACGACCCCGGCGCGGCAAGCTGGATGCTGAGTATAAGATTTATGGCACCTCAGTGCTGGGTGCCCCGCTGCTCTGGTTTCCCGCTCCCGCAGCGGATAGCGCCAGCGGGCTGATTCTGGCCGGCACTCATGGCGATGAAAACGCCGCAGTGGCCACGCTGTCCTGCGCGATGCGGACGCTGCAAGAGACGCATCGCCGACACCATGTGGTGCTGGCGGTAAACCCGGACGGCTGCCAGCTGGGGCTGCGTGCGAATTCACGCGGGGTGGATCTGAATCGTAATTTCCCCGCCGCTAACTGGCAGCCGGGCGAGACGGTTTATCGCTGGAACAGCGTGGCAGAAGAGCGCGATGTCCTGCTGTCAACCGGCAGCCACCCGGCTTCAGAACCTGAAACGCAGGCCCTGTGCGACCTGATTCACGCACTTAACCCGGCATGGATTGTCACGCTGCACGAGCCGCTGGCCTGCATTGAGGATCCTCACACCAGCCTGCTCGGACACTGGCTGTCAGAACGAATGGCGCTGCCGCTGGTTACCACCGTTGGCTACGCCACCCCCGGTTCGTTCGGCAGCTGGTGCGCCGACCTGAATCTGCCGGTGATAACCGCCGAACTCCCGGCAATATCCGTTGATGAAGCCACGGAAAAATACCTCGACGCGATGGTGGATCTGCTAAGCTGGCGTTCCTGACAACGTAATGCGCCCGCAGCTGAATTGCAGGGCTGGCTCCGCATCCGCGGCCAGCCAGGTAGGGCCATCGAAATCAACGTAGCGGGCGGACAGGACCAGCGGTAGCGCGGCGTTGATTGCCCGTGAGGTGCAGAGCATACAGCCGAGCATAATCTCAAATCCTTCCGCCTTTGCGGCCTCTGTCAGCGCCAGCGCCTCGGTCAGGCCACCGCTTTTATCCAGCTTGATATTAACCATTTCATAGCGCCCCCTGAGCACGGGCAGGCTCTCACGCGAGTGACAGCTTTCATCGGCGCAGATGGGTAGCGGATGGATAAAGTTTTCCAGTAACGCATCTTCACCAGCGGGGAGCGGCTGCTCCAGCATCATCACGCCGAGGTCGGCCAGCAGCTGACAGCGCGCCGCCAGGCCCTCTGCATGCCAGGATTCATTGGCATCGACGATAAGCATCGCATCCGGCACGGCCGTGCGCACCGCTACCAGCCTTTCGGTGATCAGCTGGTTATCCATTTTGATTTTTAGCAGTTTTGCCCCGTTCTGCCACAGCGCCAGCGCACCGCTGGCCATCATCTCCGGCGTATCAATGCTGACGGTCTGCGCCATGGCGACCTGCTGCGGCATCTCAGTACCGGTAAGCTGCCAGAGTGACCGCTGCTGCTGGTTTACCTGCAAATCCCACAGCGCCGAGTCAATGGCATTGCGCGCCGCGCCCGGCGGCAATACCAGCTGGAGCGCTTCACGCGTCATCCCCTGGGCCAGTGCGTCCGTCAACCCGACGATCTGCGCCAGCACGGAGGCTTCGGTTTCGCCGTAGCGTGGATAGGGCGTACATTCACCGATCCCCCTGACGCCCCCCTCCTCCAGCTCAACCACCACCACCCCTGCCTCACTGCGCGCGCCACGGGCAATCACGAACGGCGTATGTAATGGCCAGCTTTCTGGATATACCCTGACTGTTCTCATAGACGGATCCTTGAAGGGAGTGAAATTCCCTGTTATGCCAGTGTGTGGCAAAACACAGCTTACAGGCCGGTTATGCACCGGCCACGCTTTTACTGCGGGGGCGCGCTACCCGCATCTTTTTTGGATGTTGCATCCTCCTCGCCACCCGCTTTTTTCTGGCTCAGACCATACTCACGAAGTTTATTCGCTATCGCAGTGTGGGACACGCCGAGCCGTTTCGCCAGTTTACGCGTGCTGGGATAATTGAGATAAAGGCGGGTCAGCACTGAACGCTCAAACCGGCTGGTGATCTCATCCAGCGAACCCTCAATGGCCTCATCCCCCAGCGGCATATCCAGGGCAAATTCAGGCAGCATGATATCCTGTGGCCGCAGCTCATCCCCTTCCAACTGCGTCAGAGCACGATAAAGCACATTTTTCAGCTGACGAACGTTGCCAGGCCAGGTATAGCGGCTGAGAAAGGCGCTTAGCTGCGGGGAAAGCGTCGGTCTGGCTACGCCCTGTTCGTCCGCAAAGCGGGCGACAAACAGATCGGTTAACGGCAGAATATCCTGCGCGCGCTCGCGCAGCGGCGGCAAATTGAGCGTCAGCACGTTCAGGCGGTAGTAGAGATCTTCCCGGAATTCGCCGCGCTGTACCATTTCCGTCAGGTTCTTCTGCGTGGCGCAGATTACCCTGACGTCAACGTGAACTTCGTGCTCTTCACCGACGCGGCGGAAGGTGCCATCGTTCAGAAAACGCAGCAGTTTGGTCTGCATCCGGGGCGTCATTTCGCCGATTTCATCCAGCAGCACTGAACCGCCGCTGGCCTGTTCAAAGAAGCCCTTCTTCCCTTCAAGCGCATTCAGATAGGCCCCGGCGGCATGACCAAACAGTTCGCTTTCAGCCACATCATCCGGCAGGGAGGCACAGTTGAGGGCCAGGAAAGGCTTTTTACCCCGTGCACTGCGCAGATGGCAGGCCCGGGCCAGCATGTCCTTACCGGTGCCGGTATCGCCAACGATCAGCAGGGGCGCATCCAGCATCGCCAGCTTGCGGGCCTGATCGATGACCTGCCGCATTTTCGGGTTTACCGCCACAATATGCTGAAAATCGGTATCATCATTGACCTTCAGGTTCTGCAGCTGCTGGCCCATTCTCGCCGTAGACTTGAGCATCACCACAGCGCCAGCAGGCTGGCCCGCGTGGCTATTATCTTCAGCGGCATAAATGGGCGTGATCTCCATCAGGAAGTCTCGTCCCTGGATCACCACATGCAGCGCCTGCGGCTTGTCGCTTTCATTTTCCAGCCAGCGCTGGAAGTTAAAACCCGGGATCAGCGCACCCGCGCCTAAACTGCGCATTTTCGCTTCGTTAAGGGCGAACAGCCTCTCAGCCGCCGGGTTAACCCGTTCGATTTTGCTTTTCAGGTCGATAGAAAAAACCGGTTCCGGCATCGCAATCAGCAGTGCGCTAAGCGCACGGTGCTCGCGTTCAGACGGCAGGAACGCCACCGTCTTCACGTCGGTTACGCTCGGAATGCGACGGATTTCAGCCATTAACTGGCTGAAGGACTCAAAATCGACCGGGGAGAAATTAAGGTATATGCGCCCGATAGAGGCTATTTCGATACCGCGAAGATCGATGTTGCGATCCACAAGCAGATCGAGCAGCTCGCGGGTCAGACCCAGCCGGTCCTGACAAAAAACTTCCAGACGCATGCGTGATAACCTTTATTTATGATGGGGCATTCCAGGTGGCGTAGTGCCGATAATACCTTATGATCCTTAACGTCAGAAGTGTCTGGAAGGAAAAGTTGACAGGTTGCAGGTTATTTTTCCGGATTTCTCCGCAGCGTCTCTTTCAGCTCGGTAATCAGATCGCGTCGGAAGTCACCGAGCCGTGGCTTGTCCCCCGCCATCCAGGGCAATGGCCGGCAGAGCTCCATGGTTTTAATGCCCAGCCTGGCGGTCAACAGACCCGCGCCAATCCCCTGCGCGGCCCGGGCAGAAAAGCGGGCGGCAAGATCCTGTGACATCCAGTCCATCCCGACTTCTCTCACCAGCTCTGACGCCCCGGCAAAAGCAATGTTGAGCAATACCAGCCGGAACAGACGCAGGCGGCTGAAGTAGCCCAGTTCAATGCCATACAGCGTGGCAATGCGATTAACCAGCCGCAGGTTGCGCCAGGCAATAAAGGTCATATCGACTAACGCCAGCGGGCTGACGGCAATCATCAGCGTCGATTCGGCCGCGCTGCGGCCAATTTCCCTGCGGGCCTGGCGATCCAGCTCGGGCTGGACCATACGGGCATAAAGCCCGACGATTTCGCGGTCGTTATTGGTTTCATGCAGGGCACCCCGCCAGCGTTGCAGCGCGGGATGCTGACGGGTCAGGCCCGCCTGGCGCGCCAGTCTCTCGCAGAAATCACGCCCTTTGCCGATGCCGTGGCTGGCCAGCAGGTCGCGCGCGACATCCCTTTCCTCCGCGCGTTCACGCAGCCGGTAAAGCCGACGCCATTCGGTCACCAGCGATCCAATGCCCGCCAGCACAATCATTCCCCCCGCCACGCAGCCGCCCATCGCCACCCAGTCCTGCTGGAGCCATGCGGTATGAGCCCACTGCGCCCCCTGAGCCACCAGGCTGACGGCGAATATTCCCAGCCCAACCCGCACCATTTTTCGCCACAGGCTGCGTCGCGGACGGAGTGCGGCCTCCACCACCTGCTCACCCGCGCTCTCCTCTTCGGGTTCGGAAAGGGGCTCCTGCACGGTGAAGGTGGAAATCCCCGGCTCAAATGCCCGGGCGGGTTGCAGCACAGAGGCCCTGTCAGCGGCTGAGGCATCCGGCTGGAACCCTGCTGCGGGATCCTTTTCCGCCCCTGTCGTGGGTGTAAAATCAATACGCGGTTTGAGCGGGGTGGTCATCGCAGCTTATCTCCCAGTAGAAATTCCAAAGCAGAGTCCATACGGATATGCGGCAGCGGGCGGTCCCTGTCGATCGACTGAGGCCGGAACTGTTCGAAATGAAAGCCCTGCTGCTGCCAAAAAGCCTCGCCCGGCAGGCGCGGCGGCACCTCGCCCGGAAAAACCGTGAGCGGCGCGTTATCGTTTAGCCGGTGACCCCGCAGCGCCGGAAAGCTCTCTCCCTGATGATCAACCAGGCCACTTTCGGTTGCCTGCACGGCGGCCAGCGCCACACAGTCGATGTCAATGCCTTCAAAGGCTGCATTTTGCCGTGCATCCTGCACCAGCTGCTCCAGCAGCGAAACCAGATTGGCATGCTGGCTGGTGGTGACATGGTCAGATTTGGTCGCGGCAAACAGCAGTTTATCAATAACCGGGGAGAACAGGCGGCGAAACAGCGTACGCTGACCATACGAGAAGCTTTGCATCAGCTGGGTCATTGCCAGCCGCATATCGTTAAAGGCTTCGGGACCGCTGTTCAGCGGCTGCAGGCAATCCACCAGCACGATCTGCCGGTCAAAGCGCAGAAAATGATTTTTGTAGAATCCCTTCACCACATGCTGACAGTAGTAGTGAAAGCGGGCTTTCAGCATGGCGTAGTTACTGCCCGCCCCGGCCTGTGTCAGGATGGAGTCATCCGCGGCATCCGCCTGCGGCCAGGGGAAGAACTGTAGCGCGGGCGCACCCGCCATCTCTCCCGGCAGCACAAATCTGCCCGGCTGGATAAAGTGCAATCCTTCCTGCTTGCATCGCAGCAGATAATCTGTCCAGGCGGCGGCGATTTCTGCCAGGCGGTTTTCGTCAGCGGGGGCCAGCGGATCAAGATCGGCACACAGCGCCCGCCATCGTGCTGACCACGCCGCCCGCGACCCGGTAAGCATGCCGTTCATCTGCCGCGACCAGCTGAGATAATCCTGCGCCAGCATGGGCAGATCCAGCAACCATTCGCCGGGATAGTCGACGATTTCCAGAGTGAGCGTTGCAGTGTCGGCAAAATGGCGCAGGAGTGACGCGCGGGAACGGTAGCGCAGCGCCAGACGCACTTCGCTGACGCCTCGCGTTGGCGTTGGCCAGTTGGGCGGCGTGCCATAAAGCTGCGCCAGGCCTTCATCATAGGTAAAACGCGGGATGCCCATATCCCGCTGCGTGATGCGTTTGACTCCCTGTAGGCGCCCTTCCCGCACGGCGGTAAAGAATGGCAGTCGCGCACCGGCGTTAACGTTAAGCAACTGATTAATCAGAGACGTAATAAAAGCCGTTTTTCCGCTGCGGCTCAGGCCGGTAACCGCAAGGCGCAGGTGGCGATCCGTTCCCCGACTCACCAGCGAAAGTAATTCACTTTGCAGTCGTTTCATCCAGGTGTAAGGACCTCTTTTAACGGGTGTATTGGCGTGATTGCGTCACCCAGTGTAGCAATTTATGGCGGGTTCATGCCCTCAGGGTTTATTCCAGCGCGCCGTGGCGTGACGCATCATCCGGCGCAGGAGAGGTTCCAGTGCCCAGGCCAGCACGATTTTTAGCGGGCGGCGCGCAACAGATTTGACCGCCCAGCCGGCCAGGCCCGCAGGGCCGTAGCTCATCGCACCGAGCAGCATAAATTTACCAGCCTGCTTTAAAACGGGTCTGGCGTGACGGTTAAAAGTCTGATGAACATTACGCAAGGGGTGTCTCCAGAATTATACCGGGCCCGGATGCGAGCCCGCGTGAACAACGGGATTAAAGCTGACGAAACCGACTGCGAACGCTAAAGGTTTCTGAGGTCACATAGCGTTCCATTTCGCGTAGCGGTAGCTCGACGCCGCGCAGTTCGTTCTGCAAATCATCGAGCAGTTCGCGCGCGCAAGGCCGGGGTTGCGCGCCAGTCGCCGCGCTGTCCGGCTTTTCATCAAGCAGGAAGGCCAGCGCAAAATAAGCGATAGCGGTGAAGATAAAAACACCGAAGAAAAGCGACAGCACCACCATCACCCGCACCAGCTGCACCGGTATATCCAGAAATTCAGCCAGGCCCGCGCAGACGCCCTTGATCTTACCTCTGGCCGGAATGCGGTACAGCCTGCGGCCCTTAAATGTCAGGTCAATCATGGCTGCCTCCAGTTAGGGTGCTCCGCGTTAAGGATCTCTTCCAGCGTCTGAATGCGCTCGCGCATCCTTTTTGCATCAGCCGTGAGCTGCTGTAGCCGCTGGACCTCGCTCTGGGACAGTTCAGCACCGCCATTCTGACGGTTACTGTAGTGCAGCCATAACCAGACCGGTGCCACAAACAGCATAAAAATGGTTAAAGGTATGGCCAGAAATAACGCGCTCATTCACTCTCCTTGAAACAGTTATCCGATAGCTGACGTGGGCACCCACAGGGGTGCCATTCAAAGACTTATTCGCCGCGGTTCATTTTCGCTTTCAGCGCGGCCAGCTGCTCGCTGATTTCGTCATCGGCGTGCAGGTCGGCAAACCGCTGGTCGAGCGTCTGCTGTTTGCCAAAACTCTGGCTTTCGGCTTCCGCTTCCATATGGTCGATGCGGCGTTCAAACGACTCAAACCGCGCCATCGCCTGATCGATTTTACCGCTGTCCAGCTGGCGACGCACATCCCGAGAGGACGAAGCCGCCTGGTGACGCAGGGTCAGCGCTTTTTGACGCGCGCGCGTTTCGCTCAGCTTCTTCTCCAGCTCGCCGATTTCGCCTTTCAGACGTACCAGCGTCTCATCGACCTGCTCCGCTTCCCGGCTCAGCGTCGTGACCAGCTCGGTCAGCTTCTGCTTTTCGATCAGCGCCGCGCGGGCCAGATCGTCTTTCTCTTTGCGCAGAGCCAGCTCGGCTTTGTCCTGCCAGTCGGCCTGCTGTGTTTCCGCCTGCTCGATACGACGCGAGAGCTGTTTCTTTTCTGCCAGCGCACGGGCAGAAGTGGAACGAACTTCAATCAGCGTGTCTTCCATTTCCTGAATCATCAGGCGAACCAGCTTCTGCGGATCTTCCGCTTTTTCCAGCAGAGAGTTAATGTTGGCATTCACGATGTCAGCAAAGCGAGAAAAAATACCCATAATTACACTCCTCATTAATCTGTTTATCAGGCGCGGTGCGCTCTGTTATCTAATTCAATTCCCGTGCCAACTTTTATCTTACTGATTTACCTCAAAAAGATTACTTTACACCCTGGCAAGGTAAGTTTAAGGTGGTGTAAATCACTAACAGATGGTGAATTTCATGAGCGAATTTAACGATACCCTGCTGGGCGAGTCGAACAACTTTCTTGAGGTGCTGGAACAGGTTTCCCGCCTTGCCCCGCTGAACAAGCCAGTGCTGGTGACCGGCGAACGCGGAACCGGCAAGGAGCTGATCGCCAGCCGCCTGCACTACCTCTCTGACCGCTGGCAGGGGCCGTTTATTTCGCTAAACTGCGCGGCGCTGAACGAAAACCTGCTCGACTCCGAACTGTTTGGGCATGAGGCGGGCGCCTTTACCGGTGCGCAAAAGCGCCATCTGGGCCGCTTTGAGCGCGCAGACGGAGGAACGCTGTTTCTGGATGAGCTGGCAACGGCCCCGATGCTGGTTCAGGAGAAGCTGCTGCGGGTAATTGAATACGGACAGCTGGAGCGGGTCGGTGGAAGTCAGCCGCTACAGGTAAGCGTCAGGCTGGTCTGTGCCACTAATGACGACCTGCCCCTGCTGGCACAGCAGGGAAAATTCCGCGCGGATTTGCTCGATCGTCTCGCCTTCGATGTGGTACAACTGCCCCCGCTGCGCGAACGCCGCAGCGATATTCTGGTCATGGCTAACCATTTCGCCATACAGATGTGTCGGGAACTGGAACTGATGCTTTTTGCCGGATTCACTCAGAACGCACAGCAGACGTTGCTGGCGTATCACTGGCCCGGTAATATTCGTGAGCTAAAAAACGTGGTTGAACGCTCAGTATACCGCCATGCAGAACCCGACCAGCCGCTGGATGATATTATCCTCGATCCTTTTCAGCGGCGTTCCTCCGCGCTCACGGCACAATCAGCACCGGCACCGACGGCTGCGCCACAGCTACCCGCCCTGCCCGTGGATTTACGCCGCTGGCAGAATGAACAGGAAAAAGCGCTGCTGGAAAAAGCCCTGGTGGAGTCCCGCTTTAACCAGCGTCGGGCGGCTGTGCTGCTGGGGGTAACCTATCATCAACTGCGCGCGATGATAAAAAAGCACGATATAAATGGCGAGAAACAGGCAGTTGTTCAACCTTAACCCAGAGAAACACCGATGAACCTGAAATTAATTCCACCCGTTATTATCCTCGTTGCGGCCGTCGCCTTTATGTCGTGGTTTTTAGCCAGCGGCGCGTTTGCACCTGGAAGCTAAAGTTCCATAACCCCGCGCGCGGCGATGAGGTCATTTCTAAAATGCATAACGTGCTTATTTTTACGCCTTTTTAAGACAATAATATCTATTTTGTTTTAACTCTGTAGGCTGAGGTCATCAGTAAGCGAGGGATTGGTACTGAGTGCATTTTGGATAACCCCTTTTGTAGTGCTTGCTGCCCGGTAACGCGGGCCTTTTTACATTACAAACGAATCGAATAAGCGGGATACTCCTACTATCCTGCAAGTGGAAATAAGCCCGCCTCGTGCGGGTTTTTTTTCGTCTTTCGGCATCCAGTGACAGCAAAAAAAAGCCCGCTCAAGGCGGGCTAAAGTATTACTGGAAGCAATGTGAGCAATGTCGTGCTCTTCTTCAGTAGAGCCACCGTCGAAGCGCATTTGAATAGTAATCATTCTCACTACTGTCTGTAAAGCATTTTGTTGAGAATTTTTCTCATTACCATAGCAACCCTGGGCGTATTGGCAGCAATCCGCCGGGCGGTGGGTTAGGCGTTCAGGCGCAGGGTGGTTTAAAAAGCGCCAGTTACCACTGCAAACTTTGGGCGATACGGGAGAGTGCGATACACTCTGATTATTGCCTGAGTTTCAGATGACCTATGCGCACACTTATCCCCACCCTACTGACCGGACTGGCTCTGCTGGCCTCCGCCTCTGCCTGCTCCGCCCCGCCGGGCGATATTCGCCAGAGCGGATTTGTCTACTGCGTTAACGGCGCGGTAACCACGTTCAACCCGCAGCTGGCCAGCGGCGGACTGGTCGTGGATACGCTGGCCGCCCAGATGTATGACCGCCTGCTGGATGTCGACCCCTATACTTACCGGCTGATCCCCGAGCTGGCGGAAAGCTGGGAGATACGGGACGACGGTGCCACCTACCGTTTTCATCTGCGCCATAACGTCCCGTTTCAGAAAACCGCCTGGTTCACGCCCACGCGCGCGATGAACGCTGACGACGTGGTTTTCAGCTTTCAGCGTATTTTCGATCGCGGTTCGCCCTGGCATAACGTTAACGGGGGCAGCTATCCCTATTTTGACAGCCTGCAATTTGCCGATGCGGTTAAAAGCGTGAAAAAGCTCGATCGGAACACCGTTGAAATCCAGCTAAAAAATCCTGACGCCTCTTTTCTCTGGCATATGGCCACCCACTACGCCCCAGTGCTGTCGGCAGAGTATGCGGAACAACTGACGCGCGCAGACCATCAGGAGCAGATGGACCGTCAGCCGGTGGGCACCGGGCCTTTTATGCTTAGCGATTATCGTACCGGACAATATATTCGCCTGGCGCGCAATCCTGACTACTGGAAGGGTCTGCCGCGTATGGCGCAGGTGGTGATTGATATGGGCGCAGGCGGTACAGGACGGCTGTCGAAGCTGCTTACCGGTGAGTGCGACGTGCTGGCTTACCCGGCGGCCAGTCAGATTTCCGTGCTGCGCGACGATCCCCGCCTGCGGCTTACGCTGCGGCCGGGGATGAATATCGCCTATCTGGCCTTTAACACCCGCAAAGCGCCGCTGGACCGCCCGGACGTACGTCAGGCGCTGGCGCTGGCGATAAATAATGAACGCCTGATGGAATCGATCTATTACGGTACGGCGGAAACCGCCGCCTCGATCCTGCCGCGCGCCTCCTGGGCCTATAATAATGATTCGCGGGTGACGGAATACAATCCCGGTAAGGCGCGCGAGTTGCTGAAGGCACAGGGCGTGGAAGACCTGCATCTCACGCTGTGGGTGCCCTCGGCTTCTCAGGCGTGGAATCCCAGTCCGTTAAAGACCGCCGAGCTGATTCAGGCCGACCTGGCGCAGGTTGGCGTGACGGTGACTATCGTCCCCGTTGAAGGCCGTTTTCAGGAAGCCCGCCTGATGGAGATGAACCACGATTTGACGCTGGCGGGCTGGGCAACCGACAGCAACGATCCGGACAGTTTTTTTCGCCCGCTGCTGAGCTGTGCGGCTATAGGATCGCAGACGAACTATGCGCACTGGTGCGATGCCGCGCTGGATGACGTGCTGCATAAGGCCCTGCTCTCCCAACATCTTTCATCGCGCGTCGACTACTACGCTCAGGCGCAAAGCATGCTGGCAAAATCTTTACCGGTGCTGCCGCTGGCTTATTCTCTCCGTCTGCAGGCCTACCGGGCCGACATCCACGGTCTGGTACTGAGTCCCTTTGGTAATGCGTCGTTTGCCGGCGTTCATCGCGATAAGGCTGGGGGGAAATAATATGGTGATTTACACTCTGCGAAGGCTGGTACTGTGGCTGGTGACGCTATTTATGCTGACGCTGGTGGGCTTTAGCCTGAGTTATTTTACGCCGCATGCCCCGCTACAGGGCGCCTCATTTAGCGATGCTTTTGTGTTCTGGTATAAAGGACTTCTCCAGCTCGATTTCGGCGTGTCGAGTATCAACGGCGAACCAATAGGCCCGCAGATACGCGAAGTGTTTCCGGCCACGCTTGAGCTCTGCCTGCTGGCTTTTTCACTGGCCATGCTGATTGGTATTCCACTGGGCATCGCCGCAGGTGTCATGCGCAATAAATGGCAGGATAAGCTTATCAGCGCGATTGCGCTGCTCGGATTCTCCCTGCCGGTGTTCTGGCTGGCGCTGCTGCTGACGCTCTATTTCTCGCTGAATCTCGGCTGGCTGCCCGTTTCCGGGCGGTTTGACCTGCTTTACCCGGTCAAAAATATCACCGGCTTTGCGCTGATTGACGCCTGGCTTAGCCACTCCCCCTGGCGGCATGAAATGATGATCAGCGCGCTGATGCACGCCATTCTGCCGGTGACGGCACTGGCCGTCGCGCCCACTACCGAGGTGATCCGACTGCTGCGCATCAGTACGCGTGAGGTGATGGAGAAAAACTATATTAAGGCCGCCGCTACCCGGGGTCTGTCGCTGATGACCATTATCCGGCGTCACGTGCTGCATAATGCGCTGCCACCGGTTATACCCCGCCTGGGACTGCAATTTTCAACCATGCTGACGCTGGCGATGATCACCGAAGTGGTGTTTAGCTGGCCGGGTCTGGGTCGCTGGCTGGTGGATGCCATTCGCCAGCAGGATTATGCGGCTATCTCAGCGGGCGTGATGACGGTGGGTGGACTGGTGATCACCGTTAACGTTCTGGCGGATATTCTCGGTGCCCTCACCACGCCACTTAAGCATAAGGAGTGGTATGCCCTCAGATAACATTTACGACGAGAAGCGGTTACCCAGTCCGCTTCGCCACACCTGGGGCCTGTTTTACCGGGATACCACCGCAATGATTGGCTTTTATACCTTTATTGCGCTGCTGCTGGTGTGCATCTTTGGCCGCCTGCTGGCCCCCTACGGTCTCGACCAGCAGTTTCTGGGCTATCAGCTGATGCCGCCCTCATGGTCGCGCTATGGCGATGTCTCATTCTTTCTCGGCACCGACGATTTGGGTCGTGACGTGCTGAGCCGTCTGCTGAGCGGTGCCGCCCCCACCGTGGGGTCGGCGATTTTGGTGACCCTGCTTGCCGCCGTCTGCGCCATGGTGCTGGGGGTGATGGCCGGTCTGACCCGCGGGCTGCGGTCCGCCCTGCTTAATCACGTGCTGGATACGCTGCTCTCGCTGCCCTCCCTGCTGCTGGCAATTATCGTGGTGGCCTTTATGGGGCCACGGCTTGAACATGCGCTGCTGGCGGTATTTCTGGCGATACTGCCCCGGCTGGTTCGCGCCATCTATACGGCGGTGCATGACGAGCTTGAGAAGGACTATGTGGTCGCGGCCAGGCTGGACGGGGCCACCAGCATGGATATTCTTCGTCATGCGATTTTCCCCAATATCCTTGGGCTGCTGGTGAGCGAATTGACCCGTGCGCTGTCGATGGCGATCCTGGACATTGCCGCACTGGGTTTTCTCGATTTAGGTGCGCAGTTGCCCTCACCTGAATGGGGCGCGATGCTGGGTGATGCGCTGGAGCTGATTTACGTGGCCCCCTGGACAGTGATGCTGCCCGGCGGCGCCATTATGCTGAGCGTGCTGATCGTCAATTTGCTGGGTGACGGCATCCGCCGCGCCATTGTATCGGGAGTTGAATAGATGCCGCTGCTCGATATTCGCAATCTGACCATTGAATTTATCACCGCTGACGGACCGGTGAAGGCCGTGGATCGCGTCAGTATGACGCTAAGCGCGGGCGAGGTTCGCGGGCTGGTGGGCGAATCCGGTTCTGGTAAAAGCCTGATCGCGAAGGCGATTTGCGGCGTAACCCGCGATAACTGGCGCGTGACCGCCGATCGTATGCGCTTTGATGATATCGATCTCCTGCATCTTTCTCCGCGCGAGCGTCGCAAAATCATCGGCCACAATATTTCGATGATTTTTCAGGAGCCGCAGTCCTGCCTGGATCCCTCTGCCAGCATTGGACGCCAGCTGGTGCAGGCGATCCCCGGCTGGACGTGGAAAGGCCGCTGGTATCAGCGCTTTCGCTGGCGGCACCGCCGGGCCATTGAGCTGCTTCACCGCGTGGGGATTAAAGACCATAGCGAGATTATGAGCAGTTTCCCCTATGAGCTGACTGAGGGGGAGTGTCAGAAGGTGATGATTGCCATCGCCCTGGCGAACCAGCCGCGGCTGCTGATTGCGGATGAGCCAACCAATGCTATGGAACCGACCACCCAGGCGCAAATTTTTCGGCTGCTGTCGCGGCTTAATCAGAACAATAACACCACGATACTGCTGATCAGCCACGATCTTCAGATGCTGAGCCACTGGGCTAACCGCATCAATGTGATGTACTGCGGCCAGACGGTGGAAACTGCGCTGAGTCCCGATCTGCTCGATACGCCGCACCACCCTTATACCCAGGCGCTGATCCGCGCCATGCCGGACTTTGGCCGCGCGCTGCCGCATAAAAGTCGGCTGAATACGCTACCCGGCGCGATCCCTTCGCTTGAGCATCTGCCGATTGGCTGTCGGCTGGGTCCACGCTGCCCCTATGCCCAGAAGACCTGTATTCAGACGCCGAGGCTGACCGGGACGAAAAGCCACCTGTACGCCTGCCACTTCCCGCTCAATATGGAGAGTCAGTAATGGTGGATACGCTGCTTGAAGTGCGCGCGCTGAGCAAAACTTACCGCTATCGTACGGGCCTGTTCCGTCGTCAGCACGTGGAGGCGGTAAAATCCGTCAGTTTTACCCTGTCTGAGGGTCAGACGCTGGCGATTATCGGTGAGAACGGCTCGGGGAAGTCAACCCTGGCGAAAATGCTCAGCGGCATGATTGCGCCGACCGCCGGCGATATTATTATCGATGACCGGCCGCTGGAATACGGCGACTATGGCTATCGCAGCCAGCGTATTCGCATGATATTTCAGGATCCCTCAACATCCCTGAACCCGCGTCAGCGCATCAGTCAGATTCTGGACTTTCCCCTCAGGCTCAATACCGATCTCTCAGCCGAAGCGCGCGAAGGGCGCATTATCGCTACGCTGCGCCAGGTGGGCCTGCTCAGAGATCATGCTGCCTACTACCCCCATATGCTGGCGCCCGGGCAGCGGCAGCGCGTGGGCCTGGCGCGCGCGCTTATCCTCCAGCCGAAGGTCATTGTCGCCGATGAGGCGCTGGCCTCGCTGGATATGTCGATGCGTTCACAGCTGGTTAATCTGATGCTGGAGCTACAGGATAAGCATGGCATCGCCTATATCTATGTGACCCAGCATTTGGGGATGATGAAACATATCAGCGACAAGGTGCTGGTCATGCATCAGGGAGAAGTGGTGGAGCGCGGCAGCACCGCGGATGTGATGGCCAGCCCGCTGCACGACCTGACCCGACGCCTGATTAGCAGTCACTTTGGCGAAGCCCTGACCGCCGACGCCTGGCGCAAGGATCGCTAACCTCATTATACCTTTACGCTATTAATTAGCACCGATTGGTCTTTGGTTCACTTCTCCCGTTGCGCCAGGATGATTCTGTTCTTCAGGCCCGGTCAACGCGTTTTGCCGCCTTTTACCCTTTCGCCGGGCCGGCTAACTTGAAAAGGAATGACCATGGAACAGCGCCGTTTTTCCGGCAACAGTCACTGGTATCATGAAACACAGTCCACGCTCACGTCGCAGGCTGCCCCGCTGGTTCCTGAAGCGGCCGATATCGAAGATCGATTTTTGCTAGGCCTGGCATCAGCCTGCACGGGTGAATTGCAGGAGACGCTGTTCCTGGCGCAGCCTGCTCTGCTCGCTTCCCGTGAAATGTATGATGTGCTGCTTCCCCGCCAGGTCACCACCAGCCTGACGCACACCCTGACGCTGTATGACCGGCTGAGCACCGCGCTGACCGTCGCGCAGGTTACCGGTATTCAGCGTCTGTGTAATCACTACGCTGCGCGGCTTAATCCGCTGCCTGGCCCGGACTCCTCGCGCGAAAGTAATCATCGCCTGACGCAAATAACGGAATATGCCCGCCAGCTGGCAAGCCAGCCCACGCTGATCACCCCCGCTACGCTTATGCGCCTGGATGAGGTTGGCCTGACGGCACCGGATATAATCACCTTCAGCCAGATAATCGGCTTCGTCAGCTACCAGGCTCGCGTGGTGGCCGGTATTCACGCCATGCTGGCGCTGCCAGTTTGCTGGATCCCCGGCGTTAACGTACCAGCGGATGCTGACCCCTTTTTACCCGGCGACCGCTGGCAGCCGCAGCTGCCGCCCGTCGAGCTGCGCTATGCTTCCGCGCGCCAGCTGGAAGCGCTGACCTTTTGCCAGCCACAGGCCGTGCTGAAGGAGAGCGCATGGCTTTTAGCGCATGACGCGTCGGCACTTTATGGCTGGGGCAGGTTGTTTGGCGCGCTGGAAGCGTCGCTTGAAACGCCTGAAGGCGCGCTGGGGGCGGCCGTGGCGGCGAGGATTAACGGCAGTGCGGCCTGCTTTTACCGTTATCCATCGGGCATGTTACGGGATGCCTTGCAGCAGAACATCGAACGGGCCATGGCAGTGGCTGGCGACACCGATCGGGCCATCATTCAGGCGGCTGCTCAGCTCACCCGCTCGCCCGAGCGCTTTAACGCCGCTCAGATCCAACCGCTTCAGGCGCAGGGATTCACGCTTAGCCTGATGCTGAACATTTTCATGAGCACGGCGCTGGCCAGCTGGAACAACCGCCTGATGCAGTCACTGGGCACGACCACCTGACCAGCCGCGTACCTCATCAAAAAAGTGCTGTGACAGCGGTGTCGCCCTGCCCGGCTCCGCAATCACCACTGCGGCCTGACGGGCCATCGGCTCGATAACCAGCCTGCGTCGTTGCAGCTCGGGGGTCATTTCCGCAAGCAGGTGTCCGCAGGGTGAAATCAGCGCCCCCAGGCCAACCTGGGTGGCCTGTACCAGCTGAAAAATCGAGGTGGTTTCCAGTATCACCCGCAGGCGGACGTCGGCTTCGCGAAAGTGGCTGTCCAGATAGCGCCGGAAATAGCGCGTCTGCTCGGCAAGGCACAGGGGTATCCCGGCCAGTTCGCCAGGCATCAGCGCCTCGTCGCCCACCAGCTGCGGGAAGTGTTGCGGGTGGAAGACCACTTCCACGCCTTCATCCTGTAATGAGATGGCCTGAAAATGCAGCTCACGCAGGGTCGCAGGCTCAAAAAAGCCAATGCCGACATCAACGGTGTGGCTGTTAAGCGCATCCAGCAGCTGATCGGCACTAAGCACCGCCACCCGGTAATCGAGATCGGGATAGCGGTCGCCAATGACTTTCAGCATCAGCGGCAGCGAGAGGCTGCACTGCGGTACCACGCCAATACGCAGTGTACCGTTTACCCCGTGCTTGAGGGATTCCACCTCCAGCTTAAGCCCCTGGTAAACCGACACGATCTCCCGTGCCCAGACCAGCACCCGCTCGCCTTCGGCGGTAAAGCCATCAAAGTTGTTGCTGCGGTTAATCAGCGACAGTTCCAGCTCCCGCTCAAGGTTTTTCAGGCGCATCGATAGCGTGGGCTGACTGACAAAACTGGCCTCTGCGGCGCGGCCAAAGTGCCTCTCGCGCTCAAGGTTGACCAGGTAAATAAGCTGTTTTATATCCATTATTTCTTAATATCACGTCATTAGGTACAGTCAGCGGGGTGATCATGTTGACGCTGAGCCGGATGCGGGAAGACCTATACTGACACAGCGTCCCATGTTTCAATGGTGTAAACAACCGCACTCTTTTCCTGGTTTCAGATCCATTCAGGTAACGCCGAGGGCTGTTTTGACCTCGTTGGCGATGTTCTCAACCTGCGGACCGTAAACAACCTGTACGTCATGATCGCTGACGCGCTTTACGCCGTTTGCTCCGGTCGTTAGCAGGGTTTTGTCATCCACCTCCTGCATCGCCCTGACCCTCACCCGCAGTCGGGTAAAGCAGCAATCAATATCCTCTATATTGGCCTCGCCGCCCAACCCGCTGATAATGATCCGCGTGCGCTCTCCGGCATCGGAGATAGCGGATTGTTTATCCTCCTCTTCCGACTCTCTGCCGGGGGTTTCGACCCGCATGCGCAGAATAATAAAGCGGAAACCGTAGTAATATACTGGTATATAGAGTGCGCCCAGCACCAGCGTCCACCACCACTGCGTTTTGCTGCCGCCCAGCACCCCAAAGACCATCAGATCGATGGCGCCGCCCTGCACATTGCCAATCATCAGGTGCAGCACTGACATCAGCATAAAAGAGAGGCCGCTGAGCAGCGCGTGTAGCAGGTACAGCACCGGGGAGACGAAGATAAAACAGAACTCCAGCGGTTCGGTAATGCCGGTGGTAAACGAGGTCAGTGCGCCCGCCAGCATCAGGGCTTTTACCCGCTGTTTGTGTTCAGGGCGGGCGCAGTGATACATCGCCAGCGCGGCCGCAGGCAGTCCGAACATCATGACCGGAATTTTGCCCTGCGCCAGAAAGCGGGTGGCGCTGCGTACCGCGTCATCGCTGAGGCTTTGCGGATGCGTAAGGGAGTAATTAAAGATATTCAAAGCCCCTACCAGCGTCTGATTATCCACCTGAGCGATGCCGCCTATAGGCGTGAAACGCACGGTTTCATTGAGAATGTGGTGAAGCCCGGTGGGGATCAGCAGCCGCTCGCTGCTGCCATACAGAAATGCGCCGTACTGACCGCTTCGGCCAATCAGTGCGCCAATCCAGGCTATCCCGGAACCTATTGTCGGCCAGATCCCCGCCAGCAGCACCCCTGCCAGTGGCAGAACCAGCACGGTCACGATGGGCACCAGCCGCCTGCCGCCAAAGAAACCGATGGCCATTGGAAGCTGCGTGGTATAGAAGCGGTTATGGAGCGCCGCCGTCAGCAAACCGGCGATCACCCCGCCGAGCACGCTCATATTAAAGGTAAAGATGCCCAGCGTTTCGGTGTACTCCGCCGAGGTCATCAGCGCTGCGGTTTGCGTCATCCCCTTTGCCTGAAGGGCTGCGGCCGTGGTGGTCGCGGCGGTCAGCCCCTGCGCCGCCAGTGTGGCACTGATGCCAACGTGCATAGCAATAAAACCGATCACCGCGGCGAACGCTGCGGTGGGCTTTTCGGCTTTCGCCAGACCAATTGCGCTGGCCACGGCAAAAAAGAGCGGCAGGTTAGCAAATAGTGCGCCCGCCACCTTACGAATAAAGCCGATCAGCAGTTGAGGGAGGGGCCAGCTGGCAAAGGTTTCGCCGGTTACGGCCGGATTTTGCAGGGCAGCCGCCAGGCCGAGGAAAATACCGGCGGCCGCAATCACGGAGATGGGCATCATCAGCGCCTTCCCGAAGGCGTGGATTTTACTGGCAAATTCTTTCATAGGTCCCTCAACGCGTCGGTGAGAAAGCCTAATTATTAGCCAATTCGCCGCGGGGGAACGGTTTGCTCATAGTTTTGTGGCGCAATGTTTGAGTCCCATCACGCTTTCGCGATAAACATTAGCTATCGCACCATTAAACCAATCAATTAGACAATTTTTTTACCTGAATGCAGACTTATCCCATAAAAGAAGCAATAGTTTATTAACATCCCAAAAACATAAATTAAACCTGCGAAGCCATATGAAATTTAAAACTGCAATCAAGCCCTATGAGGCAGCTGCCGGCGGTTGGGGATCTCTTGAAGCCACTACCCGTTTCGTCTTCGACAGCAAACAAGTTCTGAAAAACATGCGTAACCTGATGCGCATGAACAAAGCGAAAGGCTTTGACTGCCCGGGCTGTGCCTGGGGCGACGATAACAAAAGTACCTTCAGCTTCTGTGAAAACGGTGCCAAAGCGGTAACCTGGGAAGCCACCCGTCGCTTCATCGATGCCCGTTTCTTCGCCCAGTACAGCGTTTCCGCCCTCTATCAGCAGAGCGACTACTTCCTGGAGTACCAGGGTCGCCTGACCGAACCGCTGCGCTATAATCGCGAAACCGACCATTACGAACCCATCAGCTGGGATGATGCCTTTGCGCTGATTGCCAAACATATCCATGCGATGGATAACCCCGATCAGATGGAGCTTTACACCTCTGGTCGCGCCAGCAATGAAGCCTCATGGCTGTATCAGCTCTTTGGGCGCCTGCACGGCAGCAACAACTTCCCTGACTGCTCCAATATGTGCCATGAGGCCAGCGGTACGGGCCTGAAGCGCAGCATTGGCGTGGGCAAAGGCACCATCCGGCTTGATGATTTTGACCATGCCGACGCTATTTTCGTCTTTGGTCAGAACCCCGGCACCAACCATCCGCGTATGCTGCACAGCCTGCGTCACGCGGCCGATCACGGGGCAAAAATCGTCACCTTCAATACCCTGCGCGAGCGCGGCCTTGAGCGTTTTGCCGACCCGCAGAAACCGCTGGAAGTGGTGACCAGCAAAGCCGGATCCATTAGCTCCACCTATTACCAGCCGAATCTCGGCGGCGATATGGCGGCCATTCGCGGCATGGTTAAAGCGCTGAACGAAACCCATAAGGCACTGATTGCCACTGGCGCAAAAGGGCTGTTTGACGATGTGTTTATCAACGCCAAAACCGAAGGTATGGAAGAGTATCTGGCGGTGGTTGAGTCGACCGAATGGACACAGATAGAGAAGCAGTCCGGGCTGACTGAGCAGCAGCTGCGCGAAGCGGCAGCCATTTATCAGAGTGCCGATCGGGTTATTTGTACCTGGGCGATGGGGATCACCCAGCATAAACACTCGGTTGATACCGTTCGCGAAATCGTTAACCTGCAGTTGTTGTTTGGTCAGCTGGGTAAAAAAGGCGCAGGCCTCTGCCCGGTTCGCGGACACAGTAACGTGCAGGGCAACCGCACGATGGGGATCGATGAGAAACCTTCTCAGGCTTTCCTGGACAGTATGGCGAAACACTTTGATTTCGAGCCCCCTCGCGACGCCGGCCACAATACGGTTGAAGCGCTGGAAGCCATGCTGCGCGGTGAAGTGAAAGTGCTTATCGCCCTCGGCGGAAACCTTGCGGCCGCCGCGCCGGACAGCCCACGTACCCAGGAGGCGATTCGCCGCTGCGGCCTGACCGTACAGATTAGCACCAAGCTCAATCGCAGCCACCTCTGCCCCGGCGCCGAAGACGCGCTGATCCTGCCAACGCTGGGTCGTACCGAACAGGATATTCAGGCCACCGGTCCTCAGTTTATTACCGTGGAAGATTCATTCAGCATGGTTCACGCTTCCGAAGGCGTGGGTAAACCCCTTGCCGACACCCAGCGTTCTGAAACTTGGATTGTCGCCAGTATTGCGCAGGCGGTACTGGGCAGTGAGAAAGTTGACTGGCAGGCGCTGGCGGGCGATTACAATCTGATCCGCGACCATATCGCCGCCACCATTCCGGGTTTCGATGATTTTAATGCGAAGTGCGACATCAAAGGCGGATTCTATCTGGGCAATGCCGCTGCTGAGTTCCGCTTTAATACGCTGCACAACAAAGCGCAGTTCAGCCCCGCCAGGCTGCCGGACTCACTGTTCCCCCAGCTGGACGGCGTTGAGGTGCCTTTTACCCTGCAAACGCTGCGGTCGCACGATCAGTACAACACCACTATCTACGGGCTGGATGACCGCTATCGCGGCGTTTACGGTCAGCGTGAGGTGCTGTTTATCCATCCGGATGATTTGGCGGCGCAGGGACTGTCGGCCGGCGACAACGTCGATATCGAAACGCTGTGGAATGACGGCATTACCCGTCGCGTCAGCGGCTTTAAGCTGGTGCCTTACAACATTCCGCGCGGCAATCTGGCGGCCTACTATCCGGAAACCAATCCGCTGGTCCCTCTCTCCAGCTTTGGTGACGACAGCGGCACGCCGACCTCGAAATCAGTGCCGGTGAAAATCAGCCTTTCCGTGGTGAAAGACGCGCTGCGTATCGCCTGATCCCTGCCCCCTCCCTCATCAATCTAAGCCGGGTCTCCCGGCTTTTTACTTGCCGCGAGCCGGTTAATCGCGTAAAACTGTCTGCCGCTCTTAGGCCACGAAAACTGTTGAGATTATGTTCCAGGATAACCCGCTGCTCGCGCAGCTCAAAGAGAAACTCCACTCCCAGACGCCGCGTGTTGAAGGGGTGGTAAAAGGCACGGAAAAAGGCTTCGGCTTTCTCGAAGTAGACGCTCAGAAGAGTTACTTTATTCCGCCCCCTTTTATGAAAAAGGTGATGCATGGCGACCGCATCAGCGCGGTGATCCAGACCGATAAGGATCGTGAAGTTGCCGATCCCGAAACGCTGATAGAGCCCTTCCTGACCCGTTTTGTTGGCCGCGTACAAAAGAAAGACGATCGTCTTTCCATCATACCCGACCATCCACTGTTAAAAGACGCCATTCAGTGCCGCGCGGATCGCAGCGTCCAGCATGATTTTCAGCAGGGCGACTGGGCCGTGGCCGAAATGCGCCGCCACCCGCTGAAGGGCGACCGTACCTTTTACGCCGAGCTGACGGGCTTTATCACCACCGCCGACGATCATCTCGCCCCCTGGTGGGTTACCCTCTCACGCCACAATCTGGAACGTGAAGCGCCCGAGGCGACCGCTGGCGAAATGCTGGATGAGCAGCCTGAGCGCGAAGATCTGACCGCGCTGGAGTTTGTCACCATCGACAGCGCCAGCACCCAGGACATGGATGATGCGCTCTACGTGCAGGAAACGCCGGAAGGTGAGCTGCTGCTGACCATCGCTATTGCCGATCCGACCGCTTATGTGGCTGCCGACAGTGAGCTGGATACTATTGCCGCACAGCGCGCATTCACCAACTACCTGCCGGGCTTTAATATTCCGATGCTGCCGCGTCAGCTCTCTGACGATATCTGCTCGCTGCGCCCGCATGAACGTCGTCCGGTACTGGCCTGCCGCGTTCGCGTTGCCGCAGATGGCTCGCTGGGCGCGGATATTCACTTCTTCGCCGCCTGGATTGAGTCCAAAGCCAAACTGGCCTATGACAATGTCTCTGACTGGCTGGAGAATATCGGTGACTGGCAGCCAGAAGCGGATGCGATCGCGAACCAAATTCGTCTGCTGCACCGCCTCTGCCTGGCACGCGCCGAATGGCGCCAGACCCATGCGCTGGTGTTTAAAGATCGCCCTGATTTCCGCTTCCTGCTGGGTGAGAAAGGCGAAGTGCTGGATATCATCGCTGAACACCGCCGTATTGCTAACCGTATTGTCGAAGAAGCGATGATCACCGCCAATATCTGCGCGGCGACCGTACTGCGCGATAAGCTGGGCTTCGGCGTTTATAACGTCCACCAGGGCTTTGATGCAGCCGGTGCTGAGCTGGCGGCCAACGTGCTCGATAACCACGGCGTGAAGGTTGACCCACTGGCCATCGCTACGCTGGAAGGTTTCCGCGCCCTGCGCCGCGATCTGGATGCGCAGCCGACGCAGTTCCTCGACAGCCGTATCCGCCGTTTTCAGTCCTTTGCTGAGGTCAGTATCGAACCCGGTCCCCATTTCGGTCTGGGCCTTGAGGCCTATGCCACCTGGACCTCACCTATCCGTAAATATGGCGATATGATCAACCATCGCCTGCTGAAGGCGATTATCAAAGGCGAAAGCGCCCCACGCCCTCAGGATGCGATTACGGTGAGAATGGCCGAGCGTCGGCGTCAGAACCGCATGGCTGAGCGCGATGTCGGAGACTGGTTATACTCGCGCTTCCTGCAAAGCGCTGCCGGAACCGATCAACGCTTCAGTGCGGAGATTATTGATGTGTCACGCGGCGGAATGCGCGTGCGGCTGACCGATAACGGCGCGGTCGCCTTTATCCCTGCCCCCTTTATTCACGCGGTGCGTGATGAGATGGTATGCAGCCAGGAGAACGGCACCGTTCAGATCAAAGGTGAAGTTGCTTACCGCGTCACGGACGTGATTGAAGTGACGATCGCTGAAGTGCGTATGGAAACGCGCAGCGTCGTGGCCCGCCCCGTCGCATAACCTCCTTCAGGTGGGATAGCCCCTTATCCCACCTGCCTCATCCGATAACGAAAAAAACCTCCCCTCCTCACACTTCTCCGCTGATTCACTTTCATTAACAAACGATTACATTACCTTAAGCTTCTGTGCCCCTTCTTATGGTTGCTGCAAGGAGTTATGTAATGAGAAACGTCAAAACCGGCGTGATATGGAGTACGGTGGCGGTGATCGGCGCTGGCGCGTTTGCCATGCTGGCATTAAGCCGTGGTGAACATGTGAACGCACTGTGGCTGGTTGTGGCCTCGGTAGCCTGCTATAGCATTGCCTGGCGATTTTACAGCCTGTTTATCGCCAGGGATATTTTTGAACTGGATGACCGCAGACGGACGCCTGCCGAGCGCCATAACGACGGTCTGGACTATGTGCCCACCAATAAATGGGTACTGTTCGGTCATCACTTCGCCGCGATTGCCGGGGCCGGGCCGCTGGTTGGCCCGATTCTGGCAGCACAAATGGGCTTTCTCCCCGGGACCATTTGGATCCTGGTCGGCGTGATGCTGGCTGGTGCGGTGCAGGACTTTCTGATCCTGTTTATCTCAACCCGGCGCGATGGCCGCTCGCTGGGTGAAATGGCTAAGCAGGAGCTGGGGGCCTTTGCGGGCGTGGTGACCATGCTGGGCGCGCTGGGCGTGATGATTATTATTCTTTCCGCGCTGGCGCTGGTAGTGGTGAAGGCGCTGGCGAACAGTCCCTGGGGGCTGTTTACCATTGCCGCCACGCTGCCGATCGCCCTGCTGATGGGCATCTATATGCGCTATATCCGCCCGGGTAAAATCGCAGAGGTGTCGCTGATTGGCTTTGTGCTGATGATGGCCGCGATTATTTATGGCGGCGATGTCGCGCGGCACCCTACCCTTGGCCCCTTCTTTACCCTCGAAGGGACCACCCTGACCTGGGTGCTGGTAATCTATGGCTTTATCGCGTCCGTTCTCCCCGTCTGGCTGCTGCTGGCGCCGCGTGACTATCTGTCAACCTTCCTCAAAATTGGGGTGATTGTCGGGCTGGCGGTGGGGATTGTTTTCGCCATGCCCGAAATGAAAATGCCCGCCCTGACGCAGTTTACCGACGGCAGCGGCCCGGTATTTTCAGGCAGCCTGTTTCCCTTCCTGTTTATTACCATCGCCTGTGGTGCCATTTCTGGGTTCCACGCGCTGGTTTCCAGCGGCACCACACCGAAACTGATCGAGCGTGAAAGTCATATCCGCTTCATTGGCTATGGTGCAATGTTGATGGAGTCATTTGTGGCGATTATGGCGCTGATTTGTGCCTCCGTGATCGAACCCGGCGTCTATTTCGCCATGAACTCGCCGGCAGCGCTGATTGGCACTACGGTGGAAACGGCCTCGCAGGCGATCAACGGCTGGGGCTTTGTGGTCACGCCAGAAGTGCTGAATGGCATCGCCCGCGATGTGGGTGAAGGCTCAATACTTTCACGGGCAGGTGGCGCACCGACCTTTGCCGTCGGCATGGCGCATATTATCACCGAAGTATTTAACAGCCGGGCAATGATGGCGTTCTGGTATCACTTCGCTATTCTCTTTGAAGCACTGTTTATTCTCACCGCCGTCGATGCCGGTACACGGGCCTGTCGTTTTATGGTGCAGGACCTGATTGGTACGGTAGTCCCCGCCCTCGGTAATAATCGCTCATGGCTCGGTAACATTGCGGGCACCAGCGTTGCCGTCGCCGGATGGGGCTTCTTTGTTTATCAGGGCGTCAAGGACCCCCTGGGCGGGATCAACACGCTCTGGCCGCTGTTTGGCATTGGTAATCAGATGCTGGCCTCCATGGCGCTGATCCTCGGCACCGTGGTGCTGTTTAAAATGAAGAAACAGCGCTATGCGTGGGTAACCCTTCTGCCAACGGCCTGGCTGCTGATCACCTCAATGACCGCGGGCTGGCAGAAAATTTTCCATCCCCTGCCGAATATTGGTTTTCTGGCGCAGGCGCGTAAATTCTCAGCTGGCATTGAGAATGGCACGGTTATCGCTCCGGCGAAGACGTTAGCGGATATGCAGACGATTGTATTAAGTAACCAGATTAACGCGGCGCTTTGCGCCTTCTTTATGCTGGTCGCGGTGACGATGCTGATTGCCGCCTTTTTTGTGATCCGCCGTGCACTCAACAGTGCCCACCCGACCGTTCACGAGAGCGATACAACACGACGAAATGAGGCCAGCCATGTCTGACAATACTACGCGTCTTACTGCCGGGCTGTTTATATCCCGGCTGACACAGAGCTTCAGATTGATGGTCGGGGTACGGGACTATGCGGGCTATCTGCGTCATATGCAGCAGCAGCACCCTGAATTAACGCCCATGACCGAGAAAGCGTTTCACCGCTACTGCATTGATGCTCGCTATCCGGGTAAAGGCGGCGGTTCCGGCAGGTGTCCCTGCTAACGTTGCCCCGGCAGTTCACCCGGTGCATACAGGTGCGTCCCCCCGAGCGTCGGCTCGGGGGTTAACCTTATGATTTCCCTATCCGGCAGTACCATCGTGACCTCGAATTTTTTAGATGTCCTTGTGCGCAATCCAGCGGGGCATATTAGTTTCGCCGTTCATCTTCACTTAAGAAATATATTCATTATTCAGCTTGTGATTGTGCAGGTTGACGAATACTGTTGCTAAAATAATAAGATACAGCTGCATCGCATGTTTTAAGGAGATGATTAAATGACCGATGATTACGGGCAGTCGTTATTCTATACCCGGTTTGGTACTACAAGCCCTCATTGGCGTTTAACTTCCGACAGCGATGCGCTCAATTTCGCCGAAGACGAAACCTCTTCCACTCACATCGCTGTGGCGCTCACCCCGGTTCAGGCCAGGCTGCTGCGAGGTATGACCGTGATCACCTCCAGCGTGAATCTGACTCTTTCTCTCTATGGTGAAGAGATCCCCATGCATCTGGTTGGCCGCAAGGTTAACCGCTCGGAATGGGCGGGGAGCGCATCGGCATGGGGTGATACCTCTGCCGTGGCGCGCGACCTGTCGTTAGGGTTGTCCTTCGCCGAGCAGGTCGTCTCCGAAGCAAATTCGGTGATTGTTATCCTCGATCAGCGTGGCAATATTCAGCGCTTTAACCGCATGAGTGAGGAGTATACCGGCCTGAAAGAGCAGGAAGTGATTGGCTGCAATGTCTTCCAGCTGTTTATGACCCGCCAGGAAGCCGCGGCTTCAAGACGTAACATCAGCGGATTTTTCCGGGATGGCAGCTCCTATGAGGTAGAGCGCTGGGTTAAGACCAAAAAGGGCCAGCGACTGTTTCTGTTCCGCAATAAGTTTGTCCATAGCGGCAGCGGTAAGAACGAAATCTATCTTATCTGTTCCGGTACGGATATTACCGAAGAGCGCCGTGCACAGGAGCGTCTGCAGGTGCTGGCCAATACGGATACCATTACCGGCCTGCCCAATCGCAATGCGATCCATCTTGCTATCGGTGACGCGGTGGAGCAGCGTGGCGACACTCAGGTGGGCATTGTTTATCTGGACCTGGACAACTTCAAGAAGGTCAATGATGCCTACGGGCATATGTTTGGCGATCGGCTGTTACAGGCCGTCTCCCTTGCCATCCTCGGCTGTCTTGAGACCGATCAGACGCTGGCCCGTCTGGGTGGCGATGAATTTATTGTGCTGGCGCTTAACTCAAGCCAGTGCGCGCTGGAGGCGATGTCAGAGCGCATTCTTGAGCGCCTCAAGCTGCCGTTTCGTATTGGGCTGATTGAAGTCTATTCCGGCTGTTCAATCGGGGTGGCGGTCAGTCCGCAGCACGGCGACGACCGCGAGAGTCTGATACGCAATGCCGATACCGCCATGTATACCGCCAAAGAGAGCGGGCGCGGCAAGTTCTGCATCTTCTCCACGGAGATGAACCAGCGGGTGTTTGAATATCTCTGGCTGGATACCAATTTGCGAAAAGCCCTCGAGCAGGATCAGCTTATCCTTCACTATCAGCCAAAGCTCGACGCGAATGGTCAGGTCTCCAGCGTGGAGGCGCTGGTGCGCTGGCAGTCGCCAGAGCGCGGCCTGGTGCCGCCCGGCAGTTTCATCTCCTATGCCGAGGAGTCAGGGCTGATTGTCCCCTTAGGCCGCTGGGTGATGCTGAGTGCGCTGGCACAGACGCTCCGCTGGCGGGAACAGGGCATTCATCTGCGTGTTGCGGTGAACGTTTCGCCTCGTCAGCTGGCCGATCAAAGCATCCTGGTCGATTTCAAACAGGCGCTGGAACAGGCGGGGTTGAGTCAAAGCCCAATCGATATTGAACTGACCGAAAGCTGCCTGATTGAAAATGAAGAGAAAGCGCTGTCGCTGATGGCACAGTTTAAAGCGCTGGGCGCAGAGGTACATCTTGATGATTTTGGCACCGGCTATTCGTCGCTTTCACAGCTGGCGCGCGTGCCGATTAACGCCATTAAACTCGATCAGAGCTTTATTCGCGATGTGAACCACCAGCCGGTGTCGCAGTCGCTGGTTAAAGCCATCGTCGCCGTTGCCAGGGCGCTGGATCTCAGCGTGATTGCCGAGGGGATCGAAACTAAAGAGGAAGAGGAGTTTGTCATTGCCAGTGGAGTGGATGGGCGTCAGGGCTTTCTTTACGCTAAGCCAATGCCCGCTAACGAGCTCGAGCACTGGCTTAAAGCGCATCTAAATAATTAGCTTACCTTTCTCAATGCCTGGGCGCTGTGGCGATTTTGTATCAGGACCAGACGCTCCATATAGGCAAGGTCTTTGGGCTCCATGGTGAAGGCAAAATCGACCCAGTCTTCGGTGATGTCCATCAGCTCAGCACGCGATAATTGCAGTACGCGCTGGCGGGCTTTCAGCATCGCCCTCACCCCGTTAAGTTTTGGCCGCAGGACGTCAATAAAGGTGCGGGTAGCCTGGTAGCCTTCCCCGGGTTGAAAAACCTTATCGACCAGCCCGCGCTCTGCAAACCACTCGGCGCTGTGAGACTCCCCCTCGCAGATTAACTCCTCCGCCAGCTTCATGCCGGAGCGGCGCGCCACCAGTGAGTATCCCCCCATCCCCGGGAAGAGGTTGAAGGCGATTTCAGGAAAGCCCATCCGGGCGGTGTCCTGTGCGAGGATGAAGTGGTGCGCCAGCGCGGCTTCAAAACCGCCGCCCAGCGCGCTACCCTCAATCATTGCGATACTGACTGCGCCGGTATCGAACCCCCTCGCGGCGGCATGGATACAGTCTACGCAGGCCCGGGCATAGGCGCGCAGGGCTTCACGGCGTCCGTTTTTAATGCACTGGGCGAAGAAGTTGAGATCGCCGCCTGCATTGAACATGGTCGGCACCAGCGAGCCGGTAACCCAAAAATCGATCGGCAAACCTGAACGCTGGGCGGCATAGCTGAGATTCATTATCTCTTCAATAAGCTCATGGTTAAAACTTGGACGCGGCTGCGCCCGTAGCATCATCCACATCGTACGGCGGCCTTCTTCGTAGTACGCGGAAAGCTGGGTGGTTTGTCCAACTTCACTAAACAGCCTGCAGGTAGTTTGATTAATAACGGTCATGGTATTTCCTCTGTTTATGGGTGTGCTCAAATGCGGTTCAAGCGTAATCCAGAGGGACTGTTCTCTAAACGGGTATCTGATTTTTAAGATAAAACAGAGGGGGGCCCGACGCAGGCTGTCAGCCGCGTGCGTGACCAGCGGTGACAGCAGTTTTAGGGGTGGGAATAATGCGAAAGTAACTTAAGCATCGTTGAAAGAATTACTTTTTCTGACCATAGGTGGCATTACTGCCGTGCTTGCGAAGATAGTGGCGATCCAGAAGAGGCTGCTGCATTGCCGGGAGTTCAGGCGAAAGCTGCTGGCTGTAAATACCCATGTAAGCGACCTCTTCCAGGACCACCGCAGAGTGAACCGCCTCCTCCGCCGTTTTACCCCAACAGAACGGCCCGTGCGAGTTAATCAACACGGCAGGGATGGCCAGCGGATCGAGCTGCCTCTCCCTGAATGTTTCGACGATCACCTGCCCGGTTTCCCACTCATAGCGCCCCTGAATTTCGCTGGTGTGCATCTGCCGGGTACAGGGAACCGCCCCGTAGAAGTCGTCGGCATGCGTGGTACCCCATGCGGGAATATCCCGGCCTGACTGGGCCCAGATGGTGGCATGACGTGAATGCGTATGGACAATTCCCCCAATTTGCGGCCAGGCCTGATAGAGCGCCCGATGCGTGTCCGTATCGGAAGAGGGCCGTTTGCTCCCCTCGATAACTTCGCCCGTCAGTATGTTAACCACCACCATATCGTCCTGCGTCATTGCACCATAGCTAACGCCCGAGGGCTTAATCACCATCAGCCCGGATTCACGGTCTGCGGCGCTTACATTCCCCCAGGTGAATACCACCAGGTTATGACGCGGAAGGTCGAGATTCGCCTCCAGCACCTGCTGCTTGAGTTGTTCTAACACTTTCTGCTCCCATCGCGTTTCTTTTTATTTTCATTGTTCGCGGCGAAGACGGGTATGGAGGTAACGGCTGGATGTGCGGCAGAAACTGGCTGTCGATCTCTAATTGTGATGATTCAATTAAAAAATGTAGCGCTGAAGAGGCTGCTGCCAGAATCACGTGGCGCTAAATAAGATTTTTTACCTTTCGCCCTGCCCCCGCCGGGTTATAATTAATGTCAGCAATAGAACCAGGAGTGATAGTTAGCTATCTAACCTTTTAGACACAGGCACTGCCCCTCACGTACTGCTCGTAAGAGAGTGAGAAGTTGATTATGCGGTTTGTTTCTTTTTAGGAAGATAAATCGCTAATAATTATGCTGAGAGCGGGCCAGAAACGCAGGTTGAACGCTATACTTAAGCAGAGTTCCCTGTAGTAGCAATTTTGGAGAAGTAATTATGTCTATGACCGCAAAACGCATTTCCGCCGCCGTGCTGGCCGCCACGTTAGTCCTGTCACTGAGCGCCTGCTCACACTGGTCAAAACGCGATCGAAATACAGCACTTGGGGCGGGTGCCGGCGCAATTGGTGGTTCTGTTCTTTCCAATGGTAGCGGTTTAGGTACCCTTGGCGGGGCCGCAGTAGGTGGGGTTATCGGCCATCAGATTAGCCGTTAATTTCGATACTAATAAATAAGACTATAGCAGCACGTCCCTGCCAGGGCCGCGAACACTCGCGGCCCTGACTTTTGACATCAGCCACCCGCCAGCTTTACCTTCAGTCCCTTGGCTTCCAGCAGCGTTTTAATCAGGTCACGCTTATCGCCCTGGATTTCAATAATGCCGTCCTTAACCGCACCACCGCAGCCACATTTTTTCTTTAGCTCCGCGGCCAGCTTCTCCAAATCGCTATCCGTTAAATCCAGCCCGTTTATCAGGCAGACGCCCTTCCCCTTTCTGCCGCTGGTCTGCCGCTGAATGCGGACAATACCGTCGCCCTTAGGGCGCTGGGGAGCCGCTTTCGGCGCATCAATGCGGCCCGTGTCGGTCGAATAAACCAGCCTGTTTTCGTTATCAGCCATTATGCCTCCTGTAATGAAGCCAGAATCGCGGAGAGCGTGGCCGCCGGATCCGGGGATTGCGTGATGGGGCGGCCGATCACCATATAATCCACCCCCGCCTGCTGTGCCTGCTGGGGCGTCATAATACGGCGCTGGTCGCCCGCTGCGCTGCCCGCCGGTCTGATACCTGGCGTCACCAGCTTAAAGGCGCTTCCCAGCGCCTGCTTAAGGCTAACCGCTTCGTGCGCAGAACAGACCACGCCATCAAGACCACACTGTTGCGTCAGACGCGCCAGCCGTTCGGCGTGTTCAGCGGGTGACAGCGTGATACCCAGCTCCCTGAGATCTTCCGCGTCCATGCTGGTGAGCACGGTAACGGCAATCAGCATGGGGGCATCTTTGCCAAAAGGAACCAATGCTTCGCGGGCTGCCGTCATCATACGTGCCCCACCGCTGGCGTGTACGTTTACCATCCAAACGCCAAGCTCGGCGGCGGCGGCCACCGCGTGCGCCGTGGTGTTGGGGATATCATGAAACTTGAGATCGAGGAAGATCTCAAAGCCCCGCTGCTGAAGGTCCCGCACCAGTTGTGGGCCAAACAGGGTAAACATCTCTTTGCCTACCTTCAGGCGACAGCTTTTGGGGTCAATCTGGTCAACGAAAGCCATCGCGCTGTCAAGACACGCGTAGTCTAATGCCAGCAGAATCGGAGAACCCGCTATCTGAGGTGAATGCATGGATATACCCTTTTAAGTAAAGCACCAGCGGTGCAGGCGAGAAACGGCATGCATTCTACCTGTGGCGCCGGAAAATTCACAGTTCCCTGCTCAGTTTTCCCTTTTCTCCCCTGCCAGACTGGGCAAACGCTGGGGGTTCTGAAACCCGCTGATGGCAAATCTTAAGTATGTTGTAACTAAAGCGCGATGCGGACCCGGACCGGCAACGCGGGCTGCGTTACTGGCCGTCAAGACCGCGAATAGGCTTAACCGAAGACCAGGCACGGCAGGATGGGCAGTGCCAGTAAAGTGCATGGGCGGTAAAACCGCATTTATGACAGCGGTAGCGTGGCTTGGTGCGGATTTGCTCTCCGACCATATCGCGCAGTACCATCAGGCTCTCTTTCGCCCTGCCGTCTTCCGCTTCGTGCAGGTGATAATCCATCAGGCGGTGGAAGCCCCGCATGGTCGGATGCCGTTGTAGCTGCCGATTGATATAAAGCTGAGCGACCTCTCCCCCTTCATCTTTCTCAATAACATCGGAAAGGTAGAGTTCGGCAGCGGCCCCGGTATTCTCTTCTACGCAGCGCTTAAGGTAGTCAACCCAGTCATTCTGCTTATCGAGATGCTGGTAGCAGGTTTGCAGCATCTCCAGCGTTTCGCTGACCAGCTCTTTATCCTGCTCGATCACACGCTGCAAATGGCCTACCGCTTTCGCATATTCGCCCCTGGCCATATGAATGCGGCCCATCATTATCGACACGCGCGCGCACTCGCGATCGGCCGACTCTCCTTTACGCAACAGCGTCATCGCCCGGTCGAGATCGTCACTGCCCATTGCCTGCAGCGCAAGCTCGCAGTAAAAGTGGGCGATCTCCAGACGTTGCTTCTCTTTCCCCAGCTTAACCAGCCGCTCTGCCACTTCAATGGCTTTGCTCCAGTCGCTGGTCGCCTGGTGGATAAGCAGCAGCTGCTGCAGTGCCCCAATGCGAAAATCGGTTTCATCCACCAGATGACTGAACATCTCTTCGGCACGATCGTAGAAGCCGGCCGCCATATAATCACGTCCAAGCTGCTGGATGGCCAGCAGACGCTGGTCGTAAGTCAGGGAAGCGCTTTCCATTAGCGACTGGTGAATGCGTATGGCCTTATCCACCTCGCCGCGAGAGCGAAACAAATTGCCCAGCGTAAGGTGGGCTTCAACCGCTCCGCTGTCCTCTTTGAGCATGTCCAGAAAGAGATCGACGGCTTTATCCTGCTGATTTGATAACAGAAAGTTTACGCCCGTAACGTAATCTCGCGACAGGCGGCTGGCTTCCTGTTGTTTATCCTGCTGCGCACTCCTGCGCCCCATATACCAGCCATAAGCGGCGGCAACGGGTAATAACAGAAACAGCAGTTCCAACATAAAAAATTATTCCTTAACAGCGGGGACGGGTGACACTGTCACGATTTCTTCTGTCTGACCCAGCTGCTGCTGGAGACGTTTAACTTTACGCTGAGAGTGGGCCAGTGACACGCGTACCCGCAGCCAGAAAAGTCCGCATATTGCCCAGCCCAGAATAAAACCGGCGGCAAACAACGTCGCTAACAGCGTGGATACCCGATATTGACCCTGCGCTAACAAATAGTTAAAGGTCACCGTCTGATCGTTGTGAGCCCCCAGGGTAATGGAGATGATAAAAATCACCAGTACCAGTAAAAAAATCAGCAAATATTTCACAGTCCGTCCTTTAAGCTGGTGTTATCCAGCTGAATTATGCCAAAAAAAATGCCCTGTTGCTTGTCTGATGCGTCGGGAACCGCATTGACCGGGAAAACAGGCCCTCAGCATGCTGTAGATATGGGGCCTGCCGGGGTAAACTCAATTACCGTCTACTGTCGCTCGCGCTTCGCGATCTCTTTTTGCTCATGCACCGGCACGGTTAGCGGGCCACAAAAGCGCTGCACCAGCCACGTAGCCAGCATCACCAGCAGCCAGCTGATTACCGTTGAGGTGATCAGGTCGCGCGGCCAGTGCATTCCCAGCGCCAGCCTGCTGCCCATTACGCCCACCGCCCAGAGGATAATCACCGCGACGGTTACCCTGTGCCGCCTGGGCCACAGGAGCCCTACCGCCAGTAAGGCCCATGTAGCAGCAAACATCGTATGCCCTGACGGAAAAGCATAGCCCGTTTCAAACGCCCAGTGCCGCTTGAGCCACTTCGGGAGCTGTGTATCCTGGCGCATTGCCTCGGTCACTACCGCGCTGCGCTGCCTGCGCGTTTGCTCATAGAAGGTTTTTTCATTCAGGCCCTGACTCTTCTCCAGCCACAGCACGTAGGGACGAGGCTCCTGAACCTCCCGCTTAATAAAGGTCTTGGCGTACTGCCCTACCAGAAGCGAGGCAGCAACGATCAGTAACAGCACCACTGCCGGTTTAAGGCGAAACCGTAAGCACCAGAGAAACCACCCACAGAGCAGGAGGCTGGTCAGCGTTCCCCAGGGGCTGGTGACGGTTTCCGTGAGCCCGAATAGCAGCTTGTAGCCTGAGCCCATTTCTACCGGCTGCCACCGCCAGCCCGAGAGCCACACACCAACCGGCATAATCAGTAATAACAGCGCACCCAGGGTGGTGCGTTTGGCGATACTAAACATAGAATCCCTTAATCGTTGCGGGGCTTACACTACTTTCTGCTGAGAATATGATGAAAAATAATAACATACTGGGCCGGAACGTGATAATTGTGCGGTATAACAGCGATCGCATTAACTCATTCACTTTACCGGCACTGATTGTGGCAAAATAGCAACATTGATGAGTGTCAGACTGCTGACAGCACGCTACCATGATGATAGCGCAACACCTGAAGATTCTGGAGAATCACATGCAGCTTAAAAGGGTGGCAGAGGCCAAACTGCCCACGCCATGGGGGGATTTCCTTATGGTAGGTTTTGAAGAACTGGCAACGGGCCATGACCACGTTGCTCTGGTTTATGGCGACATTACCGATGGCGAAGCGGTACTGGCCCGCGTTCACTCTGAGTGTCTGACCGGCGATGCGCTGTTCAGCCTGCGCTGTGACTGTGGTTTTCAGCTGGAAGCCGCGCTGAATCACATCGCGGAAGAGGGGCGCGGCGTGCTGCTGTATCACCGTCAGGAAGGGCGTAATATCGGTTTGCTGAATAAAATCCGCGCCTACGCCTTACAGGACAAGGGTTACGATACGGTTGAAGCAAACCACCAGCTGGGGTTTGCCGCCGACGAGCGCGATTTCACGCTGTGTGCAGATATGTTCAAACTGCTTGGCGTGCGGGAAGTGCGTTTGCTGACCAATAACCCCCGTAAGGTTGAGATCCTGAGTGAAGCCGGGATTAATATCGTCGAGCGTGTCCCCTTAATCGTGGGACGTAACCCCGAGAACGCCCACTACCTTGATACCAAAGCCGCTAAAATGGGGCATCTGCTGTCAAAAGAGTAATTACTGCATATTGAAATGCCCTTATAAAGGCGCAGGCCAGGTACGGGTTTCCATACTGCCTGGTATTACCACTGCACAGCACCACTGCACAGCGTCAGGAGCGGGTTTACACCCGCTCCCTTCCGGGTCCCAGCTCTCTCTGCAAGGCCCCCTCTCTGTCAGTATTTGCCGGCCTGCTTACCCGACTCAGTACCCTGGAGCGGACCATCCCCGTCAGTTGAGCATATTGCGAATCACGTAGTGCAGGATACCGTCATTCTGATAGTAGGTCAGTTCGTTACCCGTATCGATGCGACAGCGCGCGTCAAGCGTCTCTTGAGTACCGTCAGCGCGGGTTAGCGTCACACTCACCTGCCCGCCCGGTTTAAGGGCGTTAAGATTTGCCACATCTATCTGTTCGTCTCCGGTCAGACCCAGCGTTTTGCGCGTCACCCCCTGCGGGAACTCCAGCGGTAAAATTCCCATGCCGATAAGGTTAGAGCGGTGAATACGTTCAAATGACTCAGCGATAACCACTCTAACGCCCAGCAGACGCGGTCCTTTAGCTGCCCAGTCCCGACTTGAACCCGAGCCGTACTCTTTACCGGCAATGACGGCCAGCGGCGTTCCCTGTTGCTGATACTTCATCGCCGCATCGTAAATTGACAGCTGCTCGTCACCCGGCGCCAGACGCGTCACGCCGCCTTCGACTCCCGGAACCATCTCATTACGGATGCGGATATTGGCGAAGGTGCCGCGCATCATCACTTCATGATTACCACGACGGGATCCGTAGGAGTTGAAATCGGTGCGTTCTACGCCGTGCTGCTGCAAATAGCGCCCTGCCGGGCTCTCCGCTTTGATGCTACCGGCCGGTGAGATATGGTCAGTCGTCACCGAATCACCCAGCATGGCAAGGATTCTGGCTCCCCGAATGTCTTTGACCGGCTCTGGCTCCCTGCCCATCTCATCGAAAAATGGCGACAGTCGAATATAGGTTGAACCTTCATCCCAGTCATAGGTTGCCGCCTCGCTGACCTTAATCTCCTGCCACTCGGGCGTACCCTCAAATACTTCGGCGTATTCTTTATGGAACATGGCGGTGGATACCTGTCCGACCGCCTCGGCAATCTCCTCGGGGGATGGCCATATATCCTTCAGGAACACTGGCTTACCCGTCGTATCCTCCCCGATGGGATCCGTTTGCAGATTGATTTTCATATTCCCCGCCAGCGCGTAAGCGACGACCAGCGGTGGGGATGCCAGCCAGTTGGTTTTCACATAGGGATGAATGCGACCTTCAAAATTACGGTTTCCGGACAATACCGCCCCGACGGTCAGATCCCCTGCCCTGATGGCATTTTCAACCGCATCAGGTAGCGGGCCGGAGTTGCCAATGCAGGTCGTGCAGCCGTAGCCGACAAGGTTAAAACCAAGCTTATCGAGATAAGGCGTCAGTCGGGCAGCAGCCAGATAATCTGATACCACTTTCGATCCGGGCGCGAGGGAGGCCTTCACCCACGGCTTTCGCTTCAGTCCGAGGGTAACCGCCTTTTTAGCCAGCAGGCCTGCGGCCATCAGTACGCTGGGATTAGAGGTATTGGTACAGGATGTAATAGCAGAGATTACCACCGCCCCATCATCGAGCTGATGCTCTCTGCCGGTCTGGCTGTCGGTATAGGTCACGGGCTGGTGTTTTTTCACCGCCTGATTGACTTCCAGCTCATTGCTGGCATTAAACGCCTCGGGTACATCACCCAGCGACACCCGGTCCTGAGGGCGTTTAGGCCCGGCCACGCTGGCCTCAACGTCGTTCATATCCAGCGCCAGCGAACTGGTAAATACCGGCTCATCGCCCCTGTTACGCCACAGGCCCTGAGCTTTAGCATAGGCTTCAACCAGATCCACCTGTTCGGCGCTGCGGCCGGTCAGGGTCATATAGGCGAGAGTGACATCATCTACCGGAAAAAATCCGCAGGTTGCACCATATTCCGGGGCCATATTGGCAATGGTGGCACGATCCGCCAGCGGCAGGTCGTCCAGCCCGTCGCCATAAAATTCAACAAATTTGCCGACCACGCCGTGCTTGCGCAGCAGCTGGGTGACGGTGAGCACCAGATCGGTAGCGGTAATGCCGGGCCTGAGCTTACCGGACAATTTAAAACCGACGACGTCGGGAATAAGCATCGAAACCGGCTGTCCGAGCATGGCGGCTTCTGCTTCAATACCGCCCACGCCCCACCCCAGCACACCCAGCGCATTAATCATGGTGGTATGAGAATCCGTACCCACCAGCGTATCCGGCCAGGCAAACTCTTCCCCGTCCTGCGTTTCATGCCAGACGGCCTGCCCTAAATACTCCAGGTTTACCTGATGGCAGATACCCGTTCCGGGTGGAACCACGCTAAACTTATTGAACGCCTTTTGCCCCCAGCGTAAAAACACATAGCGCTCGTGATTACGTTCCATTTCCAGCCGGACGTTTTCCTCAAAGGCATCATCATCACCAAAGCGATCGACCGTGACCGAGTGATCGATGACCAGATCCACCGGCGTTAGCGGATTCACCTTCGCCACATCACCGCCCAGGCGGTTAACAGCCTCACGCATGGCGGCAAGGTCGACAACGGCGGGAACGCCGGTAAAATCCTGCATTAACACGCGGGCGGGACGATAGGCAATCTCACGGTCAGCATGTGCATTTTTAAGCCAGCCAGCCAGCGCGGCGATATCGTCAGCGGTCACGGACTGGCCGTCCTGCCAGCGCAGCAGATTCTCTAACAAAACCTTGAGGGATTTGGGCAGACGCGCAAGGTCGCCAAGCTCTTCAGCCGCCCGGCTGAGGCTGTAGTAATGGTAACGCTGGCCTTTTACATCCAGCTGATCCTTACTTATTTGGTGTAGGGTAGACGACATCACTCCTCCTTTGTTTCACTCTGACTATAACCCGAGTTTTTACAGGGTCAGATTTAAACATAGTACATACATCAGGTAACGTTCTGATAACAACACCAAATGACAAGCACTGAAACAATCTGAAGAAACAAAAACGCCCCGCGGACAAAGTCAGCGAGGCGTTTCTATTAAAGAGGGCGGAGCAATTAGCGCGTACTAGCGCATTATCATTCCCATCCAGACGAGGCTCGTCCAGAATAAGGCGGAAAAGGTCCAGGTCGTAAACCAGGTCATTTGCGTTAAATTCATATTTGCCTCACTCAGGTCGGAAAATGCCAGTCAGGTTGAGCTTAAAAAAAGTTGCCGACAAAATGTCATTTAGATGATTTGCTTACGCATCCCGGCAGCGCGGCATCACTCAGTCATAATAGATGCTTACCGCTAACGTTGAGGCTAACTCTCAGTATTAAAAAAAATGAGTAAAAAATAAAAAATGAGACGGTTTATTATTTGTTTTCGTTGTCCATCATCATTTCAATAAACTGACGCTGCGTATCGGTCATCTGCCATGATTCGGGAATAATAACCTGATCCTGTGAAGGGGCTTTGCAATACGTTTCGTTTATCTTTCTGCTCTGCTGCGGATGGTGGTTCGCTGACCGTAGCTGCATGGTTATCCCCAAATACGCCAAATCATGAATATTACAGCGATCCAAAATACCGCTGATCCCGCAAAAATCGCCAACCAGGCCTTGCGCTTCAGATTGCTGTTACGCTGAACCTTGAGGGTCTTATGCCCGAATTCGGGTTGTACAGATAATCTCGTAGCCATAGTTTTTGATAATCACTCTCATTGAAACGATTGTTTGGACCAATCAGAAATTAGGATGAATCCTAAACATTTTACGGGATGAAATCCAGTAATTTTTATTGAACAAAACGATTAATGGGATTTATCAAAAGGCGCATACTTTAATAGTTGCCTTTAATGAAACTAAAGTAAATTTATTAACGCTTAAGCCAAATAAATCGACTTAAGTTACATTTTAGATCCGTTTATTTCTATAAAATTTCTATTTCTGGCTTTCCAGGCGCCATCTGGCGGCTCTTTTAACAAAAAGTATGATAAGCATCATGGCCTTCCGCAAAGTCAGTTAACAGAAAATGTGTTCTGTTTCTCATTTAATGAATAACAATAAAAAAACATGTGAACCATGTTCTGTTTATGAAAAATAATTAAAAGGTTTCAGCGATGTTAACAATAGTTGAAGGTTTTCGAAGGGATGAGGCCCGTTACGCGGGCCTTGACATAACACAAATTATGGAGATGGAGATCACCTGGCGGGAAGTTTAATGTCTTTGAACATGGCTTCAATGTCTTCATTCGAGCGCAAACCGACGGCAGTATCGACCACATCTCGCGTCAGGTGAGGGGCAAAACGCTGAATAAAATCATACATATAGCTTCTCAGGAAGGTGCTTCTTCGAAAGCCTATCTTGGTTGTACTGTATGTAAAGACATCGGTTGCCTCAATGCGAATGAGGTCAGGGTCTGATACGGGATCTACCGCCATGCTGGCGATGACCCCTACGCCCAGTCCCAGTCTGACATAAGTTTTTATTACGTCAGCATCGGTCGCAGTAAAGACGATACGCGGCACCAGCCCTGCCCGATTGAATGCGGTATCCAGTTCTGATCGGCCCGTAAATCCGAAGGTATAAGTAACCAGCGGGTATTCGGCCAGTTCCTCAATGGAGATTTTCGTTTTACCCGCCAGAGGGTGATCGGGGGTAACAACGATTGCGCGATTCCAGTGATAGCAAGGCAGCATGATTAAATCGTCATACAGGTGTAGGGCTTCGGTGGCGATGGCGAAATCCGCATTGCCTTTCGACACGGCCTCTGCAATCTGTGTGGGCGATCCCTGATGCATATGTAATGAGACGCGTGGGTAGCGTTCGATAAACCCTTTGATCACATTGGGCAGCGCGTAACGAGCCTGTGTGTGGGTGGTCGCGACATAGAGTGACCCCTTATCTGGCCAGGTGTGCTCACCCGCCACGGCCTTAATCGCATCCACTTTTGACAGGACTTCCCGGGCAATACGAATAATTTCCTGTCCTGCCGGGGTGACCTGAGTCAGATGCTTGCCGCTGCGGGCGAAAATCTGGATGCCAAGTTCGTCCTCTAACATGCGAACCTGCTTACTGATACCGGGCTGGGAGGTGTATAGCCCCTCAGCCGTTGAAGAGACATTGAGGTTATGATTAACCACTTCAACGATATAACGCAGCTGCTGCAATTTCATTTGTTATTCCATCCAGGGTTGAAGCCCGCGCGCCGGACACAGGTAGAGGTTGTAGCGCAATGGGCTACAGCCAGCTGATGCCGGTCTAATGCTTTATAATAATAAGAAAGGCGTTATCTATAACAACTATATCAAATATGGTCAGGATGTATAGCGCAGGAGAGGGGTATTAGATGGGCCAGCAGCGTGCTGGCCCAGATCGGATTACTTTTTACTGGCGGTCGTCTTCGCTGATTTTACATCAGTTTTGGCCGACGTTTTCGCAGTTGTTTTAACTGCAGCTTTCGCCGGGGCTTTGATAGCCGGTTTGGCCGTCGCTTTCGCTGCGGCTTTTGTGGCTGCCTTAGCGGGGGCTTTGGACGTTTTCGCTGCGGTTTTTGCCGCAGCCTTCTCTGCCACTTGCCATTTGCCATCTACATAGAATGCAGACCAGCCCGTGGCTTTGCCGTCTACGTCCGTGCTGACATACTGCTGCTTCGTTTTGCGGCTAAAGCGCACCACGGACTTATTGCCATCGTCGTCCGCGACGGGCGCATCGGCCAGATAACGTAATTTCTCCGGCAGGCGGTCACGAAACCGCTGAAGCTCTTCAACCTGCGGCGCGCGCGTTTCCCGTGATTTAGGGAAGGTGTTCGCCGCAAGGAATACGCCAGCCGCTCCGTCGCGCAGCACGAAATAGGCATCCGACTTCTCGCACTCCAGCTCCGGCAGAGGAACGGGATCCTCTTTCGGTGGCGCCACATCACCATTTCGCATGATTTTACGGGTGTTTTTACATTCGTCATTCGTGCAGCCCATGTACTTACCGAAACGCCCCATTTTAAGGTGCATTTCAGAACCACATTTCTCGCACTCAACCACCGGACCATCATAGCCCTTGATGCGGAATTCGCCCTGCTCGATTTCATATCCGTCGCAGCCTGGGTTATTTCCGCAGACGTGCAGCTTCCGATGATTATCAATCAGATAGCTGTCCATTGCCGTTCCGCACTTCTCACAGCGACGACGGGCGCGCAGCGCATTGGTTTCAGCATCATCACCCTCGAGAATATTCAGGACTTCATTCTCAGGGATCAGGTTAATGGTCTGCTTGCAGCGCTCTTTTGGCGGCAGGGCATAGCCCGAGCAGCCCAGGAATACGCCGGTGCTGGCCGTGCGGATCCCCATTTTACGTCCGCAGGTCGGGCAGTCGATGGAAGTCAGGACCATCTGATTCGGCTGCATGCCGCCCTCTTCCGGATCCTTATCGGCCTTTTCCAACTGTTGAGTGAAGTCGGCAAAGAACGTATCGAGCACGCCCTTCCACTGCGCTTCATTATTCGCGACCTGGTCCAGGCTGTCTTCCATATGCGCGGTGAAGTCATAGTTCATCAGCTCGCGGAAGTTCTCCTCCAGTCGGTCGGTAACGATTTCGCCCATTTTTTCCGCATAAAACCGGCGGCTTTCAGCGCGAACATAGCCACGATCCTGGATGGTGGAGATGATGGAGGCGTAGGTTGAAGGACGGCCAATACCGCGCTTCTCCAGCTCGCGTACCAGGGATGCTTCGCTGAAACGTGCCGGTGGCTTGGTAAAGTGCTGAGCAGGCTTCAGTGCTTTCAGGTTCAGCGCTTCACCAGGTTCAACCGGCGGTAGCGTCCGCTCTTCGTCACCTTTACGCAGGGCGGGCATGACGCGAGTCCAGCCATCGAAACGCAGGGTGCGGCCACGCGCTTTAAGCTTAAAATCGCCAGCAGTAACGGTCAGTGTGGTGGAATCGTATTGCGCAGGCATCATCTGACAGGCAACAAACTGGCGCCAGATGAGCTGGTAAAGACGCTGTGCATCAGGCTCCATATCTTTCAGCTGTTCGGACTGAATGCTAACGTCTGAGGGGCGAATCGCTTCGTGCGCTTCCTGTGAGTTATCTTTGCTGGTATAGGTATTCGCCGCTTTCGGCAGATAACGGTCGCCAAACTCACTTTCAACGTAGCCGCGCACCATGCTTATCGCATCCTGGCTCAGGTTGGTGGAGTCCGTACGCATGTAGGTAATGTGACCCGCTTCATACAGACGCTGCGCCATCATCATGGTCTTTTTCACGCCGAAGCTCAGGCGGGTACTCGCAGCCTGCTGCAGCGTAGAGGTAATAAAGGGCGCACCGGGTTTGCTGCTGGTCGGTTTATCCTCGCGATCGGCGACAACATAGCGCGCTTTTTCCAGCAGGCTCACTGCCGCCTGCGTCTGCTCGCCGTTAACGGGTCGGAACGGTTTATCGTGCTGATGGGTAACTTCCATCAACAGATCTGTGCCTTTTGGGGTGCTGAGATCGGCATGCAGCTCCCAGTACTCTTCCGGGACGAAGGCTTTAATCTCGCGCTCGCGCTCCACCACCAGACGGACCGCCACGGACTGTACGCGTCCGGCTGACAGACCGCGAGCCACTTTTTTCCACAGCAGTGGGGACACCATATAGCCCACGACGCGGTCCATAAACCGGCGGGCCTGCTGGGCGTTTACGCGGCTGATATTCAGTTCGCCCGGCTTTTCAAATGCCTGACGAATCGCATTTTTTGTAATTTCGTTAAACACCACGCGGCTGAAGCGTGAATCATCGCCACCAATCACTTCCCGCAGGTGCCATGCTATGGCCTCCCCTTCGCGGTCAAGGTCAGTTGCGAGGTAGATATGGTCAGCGTTTTCCGCAAGGGATTTCAGTTCAGAAACCACCTTCTCTTTACCCGGTAGGATTTGATAATTCGCTTCCCAGCCGTGGTAAGGATCGACGCCCATACGGCTTACCAGTGCCGTTTTTTCGTCCTTTTTGACCTTCTTAGCCGGTTTACTGGTTGTAGAGTCAGCGCTCTTTTTAACCGTTGAGCCACTGGTCGGCAAATCGCGGATGTGACCAACGCTGGATTTCACCACGTAGTCATTGCCGAGATATTTATTGATCGTTTTGGCTTTTGCCGGGGACTCAACTATTACGAGAGCTTTGCCCATATTTACCTTTACCTGTTTAAAACATCCGAGTGTAGACGGTGCCGTGTGCCCATAGGCAATAGCATTGCGTTAAGGTCGGGTAGAATCAAGGCTACCCCGTGAGTATTTGTTCCTTCACCTCTTCCTGTTCAGGCTTCCAACCTGCTGATTAACGACACCTTTTACAACCTGTTAAGCGCATTCCTAACAAAGCGTAAAGTCTCATTTACGCCCGGAACCTGAAACGCCCACACTGTACCTGATAAAATTTGATACGCAACTTAATTAGCATCTGCCCGCCATTTACGCCAGGAACCAGGGAAAAAAGCACAACATTGCGCAGACTCTGTCCTGATCTTGCGGTAGAGGTCATACCGGACGTAAACTCATCTCTGTGAGCGTGACTATAAAGGAGAGAACTCGATGAAACAGACTGAATCAATCGATCGTGTCCCACTGCTACAGTTGGCAAACCAGATGATTGCCGACCATGAGAATTATTTTCCGGGAATGGAAGCAACGGACGTTGAACAAAATGGTGATTTGCTTATTTTTCGCGGGGACTACTTCCTGGATGAACAGGGATTGCCTTCTCAAAAGAGTACGGCAGTGTTTAACGTCTTCAAATTGCTGGCGGTAACGCTTTCTCCACGCTATCACCTGAGTACCTGACGCCCGCAGCGCGGGCGTCTCAGTTCTTACAGCAGCGGCCTGTTGCCACGCTGCCACAGACGCAGCAAAAGACGCTCGGTGCTGCTGGCCGCGCTTTGCGTGAAGCGGTCCATCATTTTTTTGCGCCGCGTGAAGCGTACATTAATTACCTTGTGGCTCTCCAGGCGATCGATGATCAAATCATCGCTGGTGCCGATGGCGTCAACTAACCCATTCTCCAGCGCCTGGGTGCCGAACCAGTGTTCGCCCGTCGCAACCCTGTCGATATCCAGTGAAGGACGCATCTGATGAACAAACTGTTTAAACAGCAGATGCGTTTCATTGAGATCCTCCTGAAACTTCTCGCGACCCTGCTCGGTATTCTCACCGAAAAGGGTCAGCGTACGCTTATACTCGCCCGCCGTATGCAGCTCCACGTCAATCTCGTTACGCTTTAGCAAACGGTTGAAATTGGGGATCTGCGCGACGACGCCAATTGATCCAATGATGGAAAAGGGTGCGGCCACAATGCGATCCGCCACGCAGGCCATCATATAGCCGCCGCTGGCGGCGACCTTGTCAACCGCGACCGTCAGGCGAATGCCCTTTGCGCGCAGGCGTTGCAGCTGTGAGGCAGCAAGACCGTAGCCATGCACGACGCCGCCCGGGCTTTCCAGCCGAAGCAACACTTCGTCCTGCTCTTTGGCGACCGCCATTACTGCCGAAAGCTCTTCACGCAGGGAGCTAACCTCATGTGCATCCATACTGCCTTTAAAGTCAACCACATACAGGGTGGGTTTGGCCTCTGTCACTGCCTGGCCCGCGCCTGCCCGCTGTTTAGCCGCTTTCGCCTCCTGCTTATCCTTCTTTTTTTGCGCCTTGTGCCATAGCTTTTGCTCATGGGGCTCCATCCCCGCCAGCATCATTTCATCCTTCATTTCCCGATAGTTTTCATCCAGGTGTACTATCTTTAACTGGCCGCTTTGCGCGCGCTTGCGCATCATCAGGTTAGTGATAATAATGGCGATAGCGGCAATCGCCACCACCACGGTGACCGTTTTGGCCAGAAAAAGCCCATAGTAAGAGAGTAATTCCACTCATTCCGCCTTGTTTAACATCATATTTAATCAATCGCTAGTGTAGCTGAGACACTCTCCGTCGTCGCCAAAATCCTCGTTTCAACGCACGCATTCGCTGCTGCTATCGTTGAACCGGGGGGGATTTTAAGGCATAAAGCACATTCATATCCGGGTGGGAAATTCACTTTTTACTTTCCGCCGCCTTATTTTCGCCAGAGGAATTTTCATGGACTACCACCCCAGCGCCAGGTTGCTAACCGATCGTATCATTCTTGTTACCGGCGCCAGCGACGGTATTGGCCGCGAAGCGGCAATCACCTACGCCCGACATGGTGCACAGGTTCTACTACTGGGACGTAATCCACAAAAGCTTGAGGCCGTTGCCGGGGAGATTGCCGCGCTCGGTCAGGCCCCCGCCAGCCTGTATGTCCTCGATTTAGACAAGGCTACACCGGGATCCTGCCAGCGGATTGCCAGCGAAATCAGCCAGCACTACTCCCGACTGGATGGTGTACTGCACAATGCTGGCCTGCTGGGTGATATCGTCCCGATGGATAAACAGGATCCGCAGGTCTGGCAGCAGGTGATGCGGGTGAACGTTGACGCCACCTTTTTTCTGACCCAGGCGCTGCTGCCACTGTTGTTAGTCTCCCCCGGTGCTTCCCTGGTGTTTACCTCCTCCAGCGTGGGTCGTCAGGGCCGTGCAGGATGGGGGGCCTACGCCGTATCAAAGTTTGCCACCGAGGGCATGATGCAGGTGATGGCCGAGGAGTACCCGCCTGAGCAGCTGCGAATTAACTGTATTAATCCGGGTGGGACGCGTACCGCAATGCGTGCCAGCGCCTTCCCTCAGGAGAATGCCGGTAAGCTGAAAACACCGGCAGATATTATGCCGCTCTATCTTTATCTGATGGGTGACGACAGTAAAGGCGAAACCGGCATTAGCTTCGATGCTCAGCCGGGCCGCAAACCCGGCGCGGCTGAGTGATGGCTGAGGATCGCCATCAGCAGCGTCAGCAAAAGCTAAAGGAGAAGGTAGATGCCCGGATAGCGGCGGCTACGAAGGCGCACGGTATTCTGATGGTTTTCACCGGTAACGGTAAAGGCAAAACCACGGCGGCTTTTGGCACAGCCTGTCGGGCAGTCGGTCACGGCCTGCGCGTAGGGGTTATCCAGTTTATTAAAGGTGAATGGCCAAACGGCGAACGTAACCTGCTGGAGCCACACGGCGTGGAGTTTAAGGTGATGGCAACCGGATTTACCTGGGATACACAGAACCGAACCACAGATACCCTCGCCTGCCAGCAGGTTTGGCAGCATGCAAAACGGATGCTTCAGGATGAGACGCTGGATCTGGTGGTTCTGGATGAGCTGACCTATATGGTGAGTCTGAGCTATCTCTCCGCAGAGGAGGTGGTGGCTGCGCTGCAGGGGCGGCCTTCCCAGCAGAATGTCATTGTTACCGGCAGAGGCTGTCACCGTGAAATCCTTGATATCGCGGATACGGTGTCCGAAATGCGACCGGTCAAACACGCCTTCGATGCAGGTGTTCAGGCTCAGCAGGGTATTGACTGGTAAACAGCACCTTGCGCGGGAGCCATTTTGCGTGGTGTTGCAACAGTCCGGAGAGTCGCCTACGGGTGGGGGCCTGGTGTTGAAACAGTCCGGGGAGTCGCCTACGGGTGGGGCCCGGTGCCTGGCGGTCCTCGCGCCGCGCCTGGCGCGGTCCCTTCGCTCCGCTCGTCGACCTTTCGGACCGGGCATGACGGGACATCCCTGTCCCGGCATGCCCTTGTGCCAGCATCCCTGCTGGCCCATCCGGGTCTTCCTCCCTGCGCTCAGCGCTGCGGATTGCCTGTCACCGGGCCCCACCCGCCTGCTCCTTTTATACTGTGTTGGCTGTAGATAAACGAGGTTCAGGGGTTACAGAAAACCTTGAAGGCAGGCAAGCCCTGCGATTGTAAGAATTATCTTCACATTGAGAGTAAATGGAGAGAAGGAAGTGGCGACCGTTTTAACTAAAAGTAAGCCAGGGCCCTATACGGAAAATGGTTTTATTCATAAAAGCGACTGTAAAGCCTGACACGTGGACAATCCCAGCGGGTGACGGGCAATCCGCAGCGCTGCGGCGAGGACGAAGGGCCAGGCGAGGGCAGCAGGGATGCTGCACTCAGGGAGCGGCGGGCAAGGATGCCCGCTCGCGACCGGGCCGTCCGGCCTGGAGTCGGAGCCAAAGGCACCAGGCAAAGCCTGGCGTGAGGACGCCCGGCACCCGCTGGGATTGTCCGCCGCAACAGCAGATATCGCCGCCAGACAATCGCTGGGATTGTCCACCGCAACAGCAGATATCGCCGCCAGACAACCGCTGGAATTGCCCACCGCAACAGCAGATATCGCCGCCAGACAGCCGCAGGGATTGTCCACCGCAACAGCAGATATCGCCGCCAGACAACCGCTGGGATTGCCCACCGGCATAGCAAATATCGCAGCCTGCACAACCGACCAGCGTATCCGCTCTTAAAGGGAGTCGAAGTCAGCACGCAGCGCGTGAGTGCGCGCGGCGCACCGCAACAGCAGATATCGTATCGACTTAGCGGCTGTTATTTCTGGTGCTACTCTTCGCCGGCTTACCAGCAGGACGACGGCTACCGCTGACCTGGGTATGACGCTTAACCGCACGGCGAATCTGATTAGCCTTAGTACGACGACGATCCTTTTCTACCGCTACCTTGCTGTTAATTTCCGGAGGCAGACCGACCAGCTCACGCAGATAGTTAGTGGGGGCCAAATCCAGCTCCGTCCATCCACCGCGGGGCAGCCCTTTAGGTAAATTGATATCACCGTAGCGGGTACGAATTAATCGACTCACCTGAACGCCGACGGACTCCCACAGACGACGAACCTCACGGTTGCGGCCTTCGGTCAGCGTCACGTTATACCACTGGTTGATACCTTCCCCACCGGAAAACTTAAGGGTCTTAAAGGCGGCAGGACCATCCTCCAGCTGAATACCACGACTGAGCTGCTTGATCTTGTCATCATCGATCTGACCAAATACCCGTACCGCATATTCCCTTTCCACTTCACGACTTGGATGCATCAGGCGGTTAGCCAGCTCACCATCTGTTGTGAACAGCAGCAGCCCACAGGTATTCACATCCAGACGTCCTACGGCTATCCAGCGTGCGCCGCGCAGCTTGGGTAAACGGTCGAAAACGGTGGGACGTCCTTCGGGATCGTTACGCGTACAGAGTTCGCCTTCTGGCTTGTAGTAAGCCAGCACGCGGCACACTTCGGTAGCAGACTCGGCTAATGACAGCAGGTGCCCGTCAATACGCACCTTAAGGGCCTGAGACGGCTCAACGCGGTCACCCAGCGTAGCCATTTTGCCGTCCACGCTGACGCGTCCGGCTGAGATCATTGATTCGATTTCGCGACGGGAACCGTGGCCGGCTCGCGCTAAAACTTTTTGTAACTTTTCGCTCATGGAGCACCCTCTTTGTCGCCTTCCCAGGCGTCATGATATATCGCTAAACAACAGGCACGGTGTAAGCTACTTAATCTGTTGTATTATATGTACTTTATAGATGGCATGGCTTGCGCGCAAGGCCACCCACAAGGATTCGTGGCCGCACATACTACATGATTTTACCGATAAAGGATTCTGTTAATTAATCACGTGGCAGTAGAGGACGACAGGCATTCCGGCCATTATCTGGCGCAGCGCCTACCCAGTAGCCGCTGTTACGCCGCCATTCAATTCCGGGCATCGCCTGACGTCGTGAGTTGATTTCATTACCAGGCCGGGCACAAGTAAGATATTTCTAAATAACCAGTATCTGACCAAATGCTGTAATAGGCTTAGCCTTTCGAAGAGTAATTTGGCTTAATACAGCTTTCGAAACGCTTTTTTAAACCACACCTTTGATTTGGCTTAAAATAACCTGTCCGTTGAGGATAAATTAATAATTAAGCTCTGCGTATGATAATTCGCGGCCTATTGCTGTGATAAGCACCTTCTTTATTTCGCCCCCAAAAAGGGGCTATTTAGCCTCAGTTTGGCTTATAATACCCGCAGAGGATGTAAAAGGTGTTTCCAGTTGTAATAACCACCACACCAATCATATGCGGCATTTTTATCTGCAAAAATGGCTTTTTATTAGCATTTACTGCTGCACAAAGGAAAGCAGCCAGCTTAACAACACGGTAGATTAGCTTAATCCCTGTTTAATTCTTTTTTCGTTTCGAGCTGCTATTAATTAGTTTGCCTGATGAATAAGAGTGTGTAGAATTCATTCAGGCGGACAGAGTGTCGCCGGATTGAAATGTTAAAAGAATATTATAATTTAGTTCTAAGTCGTAAACATAAATATATAAAACTTTATAAACTTTTGATTTAAATATACGGGAAGCTTTGGCTTCTCACCTCCTGCTGACCTGACGTCAGCATCGGCTTTCACGTCAATTATCTTCACCAGGGATATTCTGACGTGTCCGACTCGGTAAGTGAACGATGAAAAAGATAATGATAATTGCGGCGTTAGCTTCGCTAACGCTGACCGGATGTTCCGTGGGGAAATATCAGTACAGCAGCGAAGCAATGAAGCGTGTTGATATGAATTTCACCGGCATTCCTACCGTCCTCGGTATCGGTGCGCTGGGCACCAGTATCCCGCTGACGCCTGAATACAGCCTCACCGCAGCACACGTCGCTAAGTTCTCCGTACAGCGCGTTAAGGCTTACCACCCGTATTGCGACCTGGCGATCATTTACCATAAAAATGATGCCGCTACGCTCGCAAAATTCCGCAGCGCTGAAATTGGCGCCCCCGTTAAAATGTATGGCTACAGCTTTATCTCTGCCATGCCGGTTGAATCTTCGGGCGTGAACCTGGCGCTGACCGGGATAAGAAATGAATGGAATAAACGTCCATGCGTAGCCATGGCTTCAAATGCCGGCGTGGTAAAAGGCATGTCAGGTGGAGCGGCTTATAACAGTGATGACACGATCGGCGGGGTGATTGTGGGCTTCACCAGTGAAGTCAAAAATCACAGGAATGCGGCAACACCGCTGAAAAACGTTTCACTCTATATTCCTTATCAGGATTTCAAAGAGTGGCTGGCGAAGTCCACAACCTGAACCAGGTTAATTGCCCTCTCAGAAATGGACAGACATGCGCAACGATCAATAGCTGCCCAGCGGATAGGATATCCCGCCGGGCAGCCAGCATGACTACAGGAATGGCTGTACGTCTCCAACCCCTTCCCTGACAACCTCCGGCGTATTCTCCGTAAGATCAATAACCGTAGTCGGCTGCTGTCCCAGATAGCCGCCATGAATAATTAAATCCACTAGCTTGCCTATTTCATCCTGAATGGCTTCCGGATCGGACTCCGTAAAATCATTGCCGGGCAGCATTAGCGACGTTGACATCATTGGCTCGTTCAGCGCTTCCAGCAGCGCCAGCGCAATCGGATTAGACGGCACCCGCAGGCCAATGGTTTTTCGTTTATCGCTCATCAATCGACGCGGTACTTCCTTCGTCGCCTTAAGGATAAACGTGTAGTTGCCGGGCGTATTATTTTTAATTAGCCTGAACGCCGTATTGTCGACATAAGCATAGGTCGACAATTCTGAAAGATCGCGGCACATCAGCGTGAAGTTATGGTTACCGTCCAGCTTGCGAATGCGGCAGATACGCTCCATGGCGGTTTTATCTTCCAGCTTGCAGCCCAGCGCGTAGCCCGAATCTGTAGGATATACGATCACGCTGCCTTTATTCAGTAGCTCAACGGCCTGTTTAATCAGGCGCGGCTGCGGGTTTTCCGGGTGAATATAGAAAAATTGACTCATTAAAAAAACCTCTCGTTTGCCGCACGGCTGGCGGAACAAACCTACTCTATTTCAGGAAAGCGCTGCCACACGGCCTCGACGCCCCCCGGAAGCCATAATTTTTTACCAAGCTCAATCCACGGGCAGGGCTGATGAAAATCAGAGCCCTGCGAAGCGGCCAGCCGATAGTCCTGCGCGTAGCGCGCCAGCTGAGTCCGTTCATGTGGCGCCTGCTGACACTGCGCCACTTCCATCGCGTCACCGCCCTCTTCACTGAAGTGTGAGATCAGGCGCTTAAGCCACTTGGCCGACAGCCCGTAGCGGCCCGGATGTGCCAGTACGGTTCGACCGCCAGAATGATGAATAGCATCAATGGCTTGTTTAATTGTACACCACTGTGGCGGCGCGTAGCCGGTTTTCCCCCGGGCGAGGTAGTTTTTAAATACCTGCGCCATATTATCCGCCTTTCCCTGGGCAATCAGGAAGCGGGCAAAATGGCCACGGGTAATCGCGCCTCCCTCCGCCAGCGCCATTGCGCCTGCCAGCGCGCCAGGGATACGTGCTTTCTCCAGTCGCTCGGCAATAATTTCAGCCCGGGCGTGGCGACGCGCGGTCTGCGCGTTCAGAAACTCGACCAGCACCGGATGAGTGCAGTCGATGCCAAGCCCAACAATATGGATCTCATGGTTCTCCCACAGCGTGGAGACTTCCACGCCCGCTATCAGTCTTAGCGGTAGCTGATGCTTAGCAATCGCCTCACGCGCCGGCTGCACGCCTTCAGTGGTGTCGTGGTCGGTGATGGCCAGCACGCCCACGCGATGTTCCACGGCTCTCAGCACCAACGCCTCCGGGGTCAGAAACCCGTCGGAAGCGCGCGTATGGCTGTGAAGATCGTATATGGGAAAAGAACTAAGAAGGGTGGGTTCGCTCAAAACGGCTCCGGCATCGGCGGAATAAATGGAGCAACATGATAACCAGAATTATCAGCGGAGAGAAAAAGAGTATTGACTTTTTTGCCGCGAACCAGTTAACTAGTACACAAGTTCACATGCAAGGGTATCTGAAAAATGAAAACATTCACGTTAGTTATGACCGGCTGGTGGCGTACTTCTCCCTGAACGGGCGGAGGAGTCATACACGTCATCAGACGCTGTGCAGATACCCGAGCCCGCCTACAGCGGGCTTTTTTTTTAGCAAATTCAGAGAACTGACCTCATGCAAAACGCCAGACCTACAGTGAAGTTGATAACCGGCAATGCGCCCTACCGCGAAGATCCGGCATCCGTATTTCATCAGCTCTGCGGTGCCCGTCCCTCCACGCTGCTGCTTGAGTCGGCTGATATCGACAGTAAGCGCAACCTGAAAAGCCTGCTGATTGTCGACAGCGCGCTGCGCATCAGTGCGCTAAACGGCGTGGTCAGCATTCAGGCGCTTTCGGAGAATGGCCGGGCCATATTGCCGCTGCTTGATGCCGCCCTGCCCGAGGACGTAAGCAATAGCCTGCGTCCCGACGGTCGTGAACTCAGGTTCCCAAAGAATAATGACGTTCAGGACGAAGATTCCCGTCTTAAGGCAACCTCCGTTTTTGACGCGCTGCGTCTGATCCCTCAGCTGGTTAACAGCCCGCAGGAGGAGCGCGAGGCGGTGCTGCTTGGCGGCCTGTTTGCCTATGACCTGGTCGCCGGGTTTGAGGACCTGCCTCCCCTGAGCAACGATCAGCGCTGTCCTGACTATTGCTTCTATCTGGCAGAAACCCTGCTGGTTATCGACCATCAGAGCCAGACCGCCCGACTGCAGGCCAGCCTGTTTAGCCCGGCACCCGCCGAATTCCTGCGCCTGCAAAGCCGTATCGAACAGCTGCATGCACAGATGCTCCAGCCAGCAGCCCCGCTTCCGGTGCAGCCGGTCGAATCGATGGTGCTGAGCGGCAACCAGAGCGACGAAGAGTACTGCAGCGTGGTGCGTGAGATGCAGAAGGCAATTCGGGCGGGTGAAATTTTCCAGGTGGTACCTTCACGGCGCTTCTCTCTGCCCTGTCCCTCTCCGCTGGCGGCGTATGAGACGCTCAAAAACAGCAACCCCAGCCCCTATATGTTTTTTATGCAGGATCGCGACTTCAGCCTGTTCGGTGCCTCTCCGGAAAGCTCGCTGAAATATGACGCCGCCAGCCGGCAGATTGAAATTTATCCCATCGCCGGGACCCGCCCGCGCGGCAGACACGCCGACGGCACGCTGGACCGGGATTTGGACAGCCGCATCGAGCTGGAAATGCGCACCGACCATAAAGAGCTGGCGGAGCACCTGATGCTGGTTGATCTGGCGCGCAACGATCTGGCCCGCATCTGCGAGCCGGGCAGCCGCTATGTTGCCGACCTGACCAAAGTCGATCGCTACTCTTTTGTCATGCACCTGGTGTCGCGCGTGGTGGGCCAGCTGCGTGGCGATCTGGACGTGCTGCACGCCTACAGCGCCTGCATGAATATGGGTACGCTGAGCGGCGCGCCTAAGGTGCGCGCCATGCAGCTGATTGCTAAAGCTGAAGCCACCCGGCGCGGCAGCTACGGCGGCGCGGTGGGCTACTTTACCGCTAACGGCTCTCTGGATACCTGTATCGTGATTCGATCGGCATACGTTGAGGATGGCATCGCAACCGTACAGGCGGGCGCGGGCGTCGTACTGGATTCCATACCGCAGGCCGAAGCGGATGAGTGCCGTAACAAAGCCCGCGCGGTTCTTCGCGCCATTGCCACCGCTCATCACTGCAAGGAGATATTCTGATGGCCGATATTCTACTGCTCGATAACTTTGACTCCTTCACCTATAACCTTGTCGACCAGCTGCGGGCCTTTGGGCATAACGTCGTGGTTTATCGCAACAGCGTCCCTGCGCAGACGCTGATAGAGCGCCTCCAGGCGATGGAAAAACCGGTGCTGATGCTCTCCCCCGGTCCCGGCGCGCCGGCAGACGCGGGCTGTATGCCTGAACTGCTGCGACGCCTGCGGGGTCATCTGCCGATTATTGGTATCTGTCTTGGCCATCAGGCCATTGTGGAAGCCTGGGGCGGCCACGTCGGCCAGGCCGGTGAGATCCTGCATGGCAAGGCTTCGGGGATCGCCCATGACGGCGAGGGAATGTTTGCCGGACTCAGCAACCCACTGCCGGTGGCGCGTTACCACTCGCTGGTTGGGAGCAATATTCCGGATGAACTGACGGTTAATGCCACCTTCAACGGCATGGTGATGGCCGTTCGTCACGATAACGATCGCGTTTGCGGCTTCCAGTTCCATCCGGAATCCATTCTGACCACGCAGGGCGCACGTCTGCTGGAACAAACCCTCGCCTGGGCGCTGGCGTAAGATAAGGAGAGAATGATGAACGCTATTCTGGAAAAACTATACCAGGCGAATTCCCTGACGCAGGCCGAGAGCCACCAGCTGTTTACCGCCATTATTACCGGGCAGCTGGAACCGACACAGCTGGCGGCTGCGCTGATTGCGATGAAAGTACGCGGTGAGCGTCCGGAAGAGATTGCCGGAGCGGCAACCGCGCTGCTGGAAGATGCAAAGCCCTTCCCGCGCCCGGATTACCCGTTTGCAGATATTGTCGGCACCGGTGGCGACGGCAGCAACAGCATCAATATTTCCACCGCCAGCGCCTTCGTCGCCTCGGCCTGCGGACTGAAAGTCGCCAAGCACGGCAACCGCAGCGTTTCCAGTAAGTCGGGATCGTCCGATCTGCTCGCCGCCTTTGGTATCAGCCTCGATCTGCCTGCGGATGAGGCGCGCAAAGCGCTGGATGAGCTTAACGTCTGCTTTTTATTTGCCCCTCAGTATCACACCGGTTTCCGTCATGCGATGCCGGTACGTCAGCAGTTGAAAACGCGCACCCTGTTTAACGTGCTCGGCCCGCTGATTAACCCGGCTCGCCCGCCGCTGGCGGTGATCGGCGTCTACAGCCCGGAGCTGGTGCTGCCGGTGGCGCAGACCCTGAAAATGCTCGGCTACCAGCGTGCTGCCGTGGTCCACGGCGGCGGTATGGATGAAGTGGCGGTGCACAGCGCGACCCATATTGCAGAACTGCGCGACGGCGAAATCACCCATTATCAGCTGACGCCGGAGGACTTCGGCCTGAGCTTCCACCCGCAGGAGGCACTGGCAGGTGGCCTGCCAGAAGAAAATCGTGACATTTTAACGCGATTGCTCCAGGGTAAAGGCGAGCGCGCGCACGAAGAAGCCGTGGCAATCAACGTCGCTCTGCTGTTAAAGGTTTTCGGACATGAAGATCTGCGTGAGAACGCGCAGCAGGCACTGAACGTCATTCGCAGTGGCAAAGCTTACGAGCGCGTTGTGGCACTGGCAGCAAGAGGATAATCATGCAGGATACCGTACTCGCTAAAATTGTGCAGGACAAAGCGCTGTGGCTGACCGCGCGTCAGCAGCAGCAGCCGCTGGCCTCCTTCCAGAACGACATCGTACCCGCCACCCGCAGCTTTTATGATGCGCTAAAAGGGGCCAGGACGGTGTTTATTCTGGAGTGTAAGAAAGCCTCTCCATCAAAAGGGCTGATCCGCGAGGATTTTGACCCGGCCGCTATCGCCGGTGTTTACAAGGATTACGCCTCGGCCGTATCGGTGCTAACCGATGAGAAATATTTCCAGGGGCAGTTCGAGTTTTTATCCATTGTCAGCGCGGCCATTACTCAGCCAGTGTTGTGCAAAGACTTTATCATCGACCCTTATCAGATCTATCTGGCACGTTACTATCAGGCCGATGCCATTTTGCTGATGCTGTCGGTGGTAAATGATGAACAGTATCGTCAGCTGGCGGCCGTCGCACACAGCCTGAATATGGGCGTGCTGACCGAAGCCATCAGTGATGAAGAACTGGCGCGCGCCACGGCGCTGGGCGCCAGGGTGGTCGGCATCAATAACCGCGATCTGCGCGATCTGTCGATTGACCTGGATCGCACGCGTCGCCTTGCGCCAAAGGTGGCCCACGGCGTGACGGTGATCAGCGAGTCGGGTATCAACAGCTACGCCCAGGTGCGTGCGCTTAGCCATTTTGCCAACGGTTTCCTGATAGGCTCCGCGCTGATGTCCGAAGAGGATCTGTCCGCCGCCGTGCGTCGGGTTATCATGGGTGATAACAAAATTTGCGGACTGACCCGTCCTGAAGATGCCCGAAGCGCGCTGGATGCTGGCGCTATCTACGGCGGGCTGATCTTTGTTGAGGGATCCCCGCGCTGTGTGAACATTGACACCGCGCGGACCTTAACGCATGCCGCTAAACTTAAGTACGTCGGCGTGTTTCGCAACAGCCCTGTCAGTGACATTGTCACCACCGCCGCAGCACTTAGCCTGCATGCGGTACAGCTGCATGGCGATGAGGATCGTGATTTCGTCAATGCGCTGCGGGTACAGCTGCCGGCTGACGTGCAGATTTGGAAGGCGTTCAGCATTGTGAACACCCTCCCCGTTCGCGACTGGACGGGCGTTGATCGCTACGTCTTCGATAATGGTAACGGCGGCAGCGGTAAGAATTTCGACTGGTCCCTGCTGGAAGGCCAGACGCTGGATAACGTCCTGCTGGCAGGCGGTCTGGGGGCAGATAACTGCGTACAGGCTGCACAGCTGGGCTGCGCGGGCTTGGATTTTAACTCCGGCGTTGAAAGCCAGCCCGGCGTTAAAGACGCCGCCAAAATTGCCTCGGTGTTTCAAACCCTGAAGGCTTACTGATGCCGTTTGGGCTGGCCCCGTCCAGCCCGACAAACGAAAAGAGAAGCAATATGACTTTATTGAATCCCTACTTTGGTGAATTTGGCGGTATGTACGTGCCGCAGATTCTGATGCCCGCACTGAATCAGCTGGAAGAAGCCTTTGTCAGCGCGCAGCGCGATCCGGAATTCCAGGCTGAATTTAACGATTTGCTGAAAAACTATGCCGGTCGCCCAACCGCGCTCACCCTGTGTAAAAACCTGACCAAAGGCACCCGGACCCGTCTTTATCTGAAGCGCGAAGATCTGCTGCACGGCGGCGCGCATAAGACGAACCAGGTTCTGGGCCAGGCGCTGCTGGCTAAGCGGATGGGCAAATCTGAAATTATTGCTGAAACCGGCGCGGGTCAGCACGGCGTCGCCTCTGCCCTCGCCTGTGCCCTGCTGGGCCTCAAGTGCCGTATCTACATGGGTGCCAAGGATATCGAGCGCCAGTCACCAAACGTGTTCAGAATGCGTCTGATGGGTGCTGAAGTGATCCCGGTACACAGCGGCTCGGCGACGCTGAAAGATGCCTGCAACGAGGCGCTGCGCGACTGGTCCGGCAGCTATGAGACAGCCCACTATATGCTCGGCACTGCGGCAGGCCCGCATCCCTTCCCGACGATTGTCCGCGAGTTCCAGCGCATGATTGGCGAAGAGACGAAAGCGCAAATCCTCGAAAGAGAAGGCCGCCTGCCGGATGCGCTTATCGCCTGCGTCGGCGGCGGCTCTAACGCCATCGGCATGTTTGCGGACTTTATTGATGAGCCCTCCGTCAACCTGATTGGCGTTGAGCCTGCCGGCCACGGCATCGAAAGCGGCGAGCACGGTGCACCGCTGAAGCACGGACGCGTGGGGATCTATTTTGGTATGAAAGCCCCCATGATGCAGACCGAAGACGGGCAGATAGAGGAGTCCTACTCTATCTCCGCCGGTCTGGATTTTCCGTCAGTCGGCCCACAGCATGCCCACCTCAACAGCTCAGGTCGTGCTGATTATGTCTCTGTTACCGACGATGAGGCGCTGGATGCGTTTAAGCTGCTATGCCGAAGCGAAGGGATCATTCCGGCGCTGGAGTCCTCACACGCACTGGCTCACGCCCTGCGGATGATGCGCGACGCGCCTGAGGAAGAGCAGCTCCTGGTGGTTAACCTGTCGGGACGGGGCGATAAAGATATATTTACCGTGCACGATATTCTGACCGCGAAGGGAGAGATCTGATGGAACGTTACGACGAGCTATTTAAACAGTTGAAGGCGCGGAAAGAAGGTGCCTTTGTCCCCTTCGTGACGCTGGGCGATCCCACGCCCGAGCTGTCGCTACGCATAATCGACGCGCTGGTTGAAGGCGGTGCCGATGCGCTGGAGCTGGGTATTCCCTTCTCCGATCCGCTGGCTGACGGTCCGACTATTCAGAACGCCACGCTGCGCGCGTTCGCGGCCGGCGTCACGCCTGGCGTCTGCTTCGAGATGCTGGCAACCATTCGCCAGAAATACCCCACTCTTCCCATTGGGTTGCTGATGTATGCTAACCTGGTGTTTTCAAACGGTATTGATAATTTCTTTGCCCGCTGCCAGCAGGTCGGCGTGGATTCGGTGCTGGTGGCGGATGTCCCCGTTGAGGAATCGGCCCCCTTCCGTCAGTCCGCCATGCGGCACAACGTAGCGCCGATATTTATCTGCCCGCCAAATGCCAGCGACGATTTGCTGCGGGAGATCGCCTCGTGGGGCCGGGGCTATACCTATTTGCTGTCGCGTCCGGGCGTCACCGGTGCCGAGACGCGCGCCGCGCTGCCGCTGGGCCACCTGGTGGATAAGCTTCGTGAGTATCATGCCGCGCCGCCGCTACAGGGCTTTGGCATCTCTGAACCCTCTCAGGTGAAAGAGGCGCTGGCGGCAGGCGCAGCCGGTGCCATTTCGGGTTCCGCTATTGTAAAAATTATTGAAAAAAATCACGCCAATCCCCCGGTGATGCTGGCCGAGCTGACGTCGTTTGTCAGTAGCCTGAAAGCCGCAACGCGCTAATATTGCGATTAACGCCCTGCCTGACCCGGTAAGGCGTTATTTCAACACTATTTTAAGCGCCCATATTTGATAATTTCCATTTCGTGGCTAACACTAGATAGGCTACAGAGCGTTTCTGTAAATACGGCTTATGCCAATCAAAGATGACAGGGAGATCGATAATGAAGTTGTTTAAAATGCTGACGGGTATGGTTGTTGCAGCAGTAGTGGCTATTACAGTCAGCGCATGCGCGCCAACCCCGACTAAAGAAGGCACCGGTGGTTATCTTGATGACACGGTAGTAACGACCAAAGTTAAAACCGAACTGCTGAAGGATGACTCACTGAAGTCTACGGAAATTAACGTTGAAACCTTTAAAGGTCGCGTTCAGCTGAGCGGCTTTGTCTCCACCCCGCAGATGGCTAACCGTGCGGTGCAAATCACCCGTACCGTGAAAGGCGTAACTGCGGTAACCAACAATATGCAGATTAAATAAATCGGCTTTGCACGATTACAGAGGCGCACTGAGTGCGCCTTTTTTTTCGCCTGAAATCAGAAGCGATAACCTGCGCCGAAGAAGAAGACGAATGGATTGATATGGGTGTCAATGCTCTGACGGTCGCTGCCCGCATCAAACCGGACTTTGGTATCAATATCCATATACCAGAGCGAGGCGTTCAGCATCCAGTTCGGCGTCAGCTGGTAATCCAGCCCCACCTGTCCGGCGATGCCCCAGGTGTTTTTCACGCTCAGATTACTCAGTCCTGCATCGCGACCGGTCTGGTTGAAATCAGTGTCGTAGAACATGGTGTAGTTAATACCGATGCCGGCGTAAGGCTGCCATTTGCTGGTATTACCCATAAAATACCACTGCGCCATCAGGGTTGGCGGCAGCTGGTGTACGGTAGCCAGCGTGCCGGTGGCTGCCAGACCCACCTTGTGGCGGAATGGCGTGGCCCCCAGCAGCTCGATACCGATATTGTCGGTGGCCATATAGGTAAACGTCAGGCCAAGCTGGGTGTTGTTGCTGACGTCAAACTCGCCCAACCCCAGCACGTTGTCCGATCCGCCCGTGGGGCGCACGGTCGCAGAGCCTGCCCGTATAAAGAAATCGCCTGCCTGATGTGCGGACGCCACCGCGGGCAGCAGCGTTACCAGAGCCAGGGCCAGTGCTTTCAGTTTCATCATCACTCCTTTGCAATTTCAAAAGCGCGCAATACACGCCGTCATTTTTATTGGCGACATATTTACATTGATTAACGGGAAAGATCATCCTAATCAATTCTTTTAAACTCCTTAAAAAACAACGATTTGATTTAGATCAATTTACACCCCTCACAAGTGCAATAAATAGCCCTTGCGGGAACATATCCGGCGGCTTATGTTGCTTATCTCCTTCCATGTGATTTTGGTTCGACGCCTGAGGGCGGGGTAATCGAATGAGCGATAACATTAACCCCTGCATTAACTGTGGCGCCTGCTGCGCCCATTTTCGCGTCTCTTTTTACTGGGCAGAAGCCGACGACGGCGGCGGCACCGTCCCTGCTGACCTGACCGAGCCGTTGAATCTGTTCCTGCGCAATATGCGCGGCACCAACGCGGCGACCCCTCGCTGCGTGGCGCTGGAGGGCGAACCTGGCGGCTGTGTCTCCTGCGGAATTTATCAGCAGCGACCCACCCCCTGCCGCGAGTTTGCCCGTTCCGGCGAGGATGGCGTGGCGAATGAGGCCTGTGACCGGGCAAGGGCACGCTATGGATTGCCGCCGCTGTTTTATCCGGTAACACCTTCTTTAAATGAAAGTTATGTAAGTCAGGGTGCCAGGTTCGCCCCAGACCATGTACAATCCCCGGATCGTTAATGCAGGCTTGAAAGGAGAGTACATGTCAATCACGGCTGGCTCGTTATACCGTGACACGGGGAATTTTTTACGTCATCAGCTGGTTACCATCGTGCTGATGTCGCTGCTAACCTCATTTATCACCGTTCTGATCGGCCACGCGCTGACGCCCGGGGCCGACCAACTCTCCATGCTGACCGACGGCAGCCGTGGCTCGGGCATGAGCCTGCTGGAAATGGTTCAGAATATGTCGCCCGATCAGCAGCGTATTCTGCTTCGCGCTTCAGCAGCCGGTACTTTTGCTTCGCTGGTGGGAAATACCCTGCTGCTCGGCGGCATGCTCAGCCTGATCCCGATGGTGTCAGCCGGTCAGCGCGTCAGCGCACTACGTGCTATCGGTACCTCGGCACCCTCGCTGCCGCGCCTGCTGCTGCTGGTGTTTATTATGACCCTGGTGGTGCAGCTCGGCTTTATGGTGCTGGTCGTGCCGGGTGTATTGCTGGCCGTGGTTCTTGCGCTGGCTCCCATCGTACTGAGCACGGAGAAAGTGGGTATTTTTGCCTCGATGCGACTCAGCGTGCGCCTGGTATGGGGACATCTTAAGCTGGTTGCACCGGCGGTGGCACTCTGGCTGCTGGCCAAAATCGTTGTGCTGCTGCTGGCATCCTCGCTGACCGTTCTGCCCGCCAACGTCGCCTCGGTCGTGCTCAATGCCCTGAGTAATCTGATTTCGGCGATAATGATTATCTATCTCTATCGTCTCTATATGCTGTTACGTTAGTCATAACCGGGTGCTCTGCCACAGGGCACCCGCGAGATTATGATTGTTCGCCTGAGTCTGTTATCCGGAAACCCTTATGAAGCAGCTACTTGATTTCCTCCCTCTCGTTGTCTTTTTCATTTTCTATAAGCTGTATGACATCTTCGTCGCCTCAGGTGCGCTGATTGCAGCAACGGCGCTGGCGCTGGTCGCCAGCTGGGTGCTCTATCGCAAGCTTGAAAAAATGACCATCATCACCTTTGTGCTGGTCGCCGTTTTTGGCACCCTGACGCTGGTTTTTCACAATGATGAGTTCATCAAATGGAAAGTGACGGTGATTTACACCCTGTTTGCCGTTGCGCTGGTGTTCAGTCAGTTCTGGATGAAACAGCCCCTGATCCAGAGCATGCTCGGCAAAGAGCTGACGCTGCCGGCCGCTGCCTGGCGCAGGCTAAATATTGCCTGGGCGCTCTTTTTCCTTGCCTGCGGTCTGGCAAATATTTACGTCGCATTTTGGCTGCCGCAGGAACTTTGGGTTAACTTTAAAGTATTCGGTCTGACCGGCCTCACCCTGGTTTTCACCGTTATCAGTGGGCTTTATATCTACCGCATCATGCCCCAGGAAGAAAAATAATTTTTTAACGCCCGGAAATCATTCCGGGCATTTCAGCACTTTTTATTGAGAAGCCTATTAATGAGCGATGACACTAATCGCGTTCCGCAGGGCGAAATGGTTCTGCGAACGCTGGCTATGCCTGCTGATACGAATGCCAACGGCGATATTTTTGGCGGCTGGCTGATGTCACAAATGGATATGGGCGGCGCGATTCTGGCAAAGGAGATTGCCGGTGGGCGTGTCGTCACCGTACGCGCCGATGGCATGACGTTCCTGAAGCCGGTAGCGGTGGGAGACGTGGTGAGCTGCCATGCCCGGTGCATTCGCACCGGTACCAGCTCAATCACGATTAACATTGAAGTGTGGATAAAGAAAGTGTCATCTGAACCTATCGGTCAGCGATACTGCACTACCGAAGCGGTATTCATCTATGTCGCCGTGGACGGCCAGGGGAAATCCCGACCGCTGCCGGCGGGAAAAGGTCATTTTGACCTGAAGGATCGGGACTGACTCCCCCCTTACTGAGAAGCAGCCCGTAACAGATGCTCCACTATCATTGCCCTGCATGGGCGCCTCGCTGGTGCGGTGCGCCCCTCCGGCAGAGCCTATTCAATACTTGAGCCGCCATTGATGCGAAACACAACATTCATCTTGATGTCCTTACCCGGCTTATTCGGCTCATAACGCCACTTCTTCATTGCCTGCCTCACATCACGCTCGAACATATTGCGCGGCTCGGCGGAGAGAATGCGAATATTCCCCACCTGGCCGGAGCTGTCAACGTCGAACTGTACGCGAACCCGCCCTTCTATTCTCAGCGCAAAAGCGCGTGCCGGGTAGCCGGGTTTACCGATGCTGAGTGCCTTCGGCCCGCTGGCAACGGATGATGTGGAAGGCGTCGGCGAGCTCTTCGGCGCCGTTGAGGGCGCGGTCGATGGCGCCGGATGTTCATTAAATGGCGAAGCGTGCCGGGGTTCTTCCTCCGGTTTCACCTGCTTCTTCGGCTTTACCACCTCTTTCCTGACCGGTTTGGGCTTAGGTTTAGGCTTAGGCGCCGGTTTAGGAATGGCAACGGGCACAGGTTTTGGCGGTTCGGGTTCGGGAACCGGTTCTGGCTCAGGTTCCGGCACGGTTTCCTGCGGCGGCGCTGGCTGGGAAGCCGGCTGTGGCACGGGCTGTACTGCCGGTGCGACCAGTGACACGCTGATTGGCTGAGACGCTTTAGGTAGTTCAACACTCCGGTGAAATGAAGCATAGAGGATCCCGCCAATCGCTGCCGCATGCAGCGCAATGGAGAGCAGCATGGGCAGGGAAAAACGGCGGGGTAATGATGTTTCGGTCAGCGTCGTCATAATCTTTCTGCTGTAAATGTGAAGCACTAAGTGTAAATGCAAATAGCAATCAGTTTCAATAACATCAGGCGGCCATGCGTGCGATTTGTCAGAAATTGACTTTTGGCTGACCTTAATCAAGCGCGAGCAGGCTTTTCATTTGCACAATAGTGAACGATGACATAACGTGATGACCAAAATCTTGTCGATTCCACAGGAGTTGTAACGTGCTCTACGTAATTTATGCAGAAGATAATGCCGATTCACTGGAAAAGCGCTCGGCCGTGCGCCCTGCCCATCTGGCACGTTTGCAGCTGTTACAGGATGAAGGACGGTTGATTGTGGCCGGACCGATGCCAGCCGTGGACAGTAACGAACCGGGCGTGGCAGGTTTTAGCGGTTCAACCATCATTGCCGAATTCCCGTCGCTTGAGGTGGCGCAGGCCTGGGCGCAGGATGACCCGTACATTGCCGCGGGCGTCTATAAACAGGTCGCCGTAAAGCCCTTCAGGCGGGTATTTTAACCCGGAGGACTGCCTGCGATGGCGCAGGCAGTCCTCACTACGAGAGTAGTGGGTTAACAAACAGTATCGAACGGCGCTGCTGCTGACTCAACTGGTGGCGGATGGCATGCATACGGCCATAGCGTCTCGACTGCCCTTCCAGCCAGCGCGCCCGGCGGCGTTTAACCTGACGCGACATGCGCCAGCGCGCAACTTCATTCTTACTCCGTCTCATTTCGACTCCCGGCTAAAAAACACGCGGCGCATTATAGACCTTTATCGCCTTCGCCCAGGTCCGATGACTTAAAAACATTAAAGGTTTCGCCCGCTCGCATCTGCACGTAAACTCCTCTTACTTAGCGTGAACGGAATTTCCACTGACATGACGACTTTTTATACTTTACTCAGCTGGCTTCTCATTTTTGGCTACTGGTTGCTGATAGCAGGTGTGACGCTACGCATTCTGATGAAGCGCCGTGCCGTGCCTTCAGCTATGGCCTGGCTGCTGATTATCTATATTCTGCCGCTGGTGGGTATTATCGCCTATTTGTCTTTCGGCGAACTGCATCTGGGCAAGCGCCGCGCCGAGCGCGCGCGCACCATGTGGCCCTCAACGGCCAGATGGCTTAACGATTTGAAGTCCTGTCACCAGATTTTTGCCCAGGACAACAGCGACGTCGCGCGCTCACTGTTCCAGCTGTGTGAAAACCGACAGGGGATTGCCGGGGTCAAGGGCAACCAGCTCCAGCTGCTCACCTCCACAGAAGAGACCATGACCGCGCTTATCCGGGATATTCAGCTGGCGCGGCATAATATCGAGATGGTGTTTTACATCTGGCAGCCCGGCGGGATGGCCGATGAGGTGGCCGAATCACTTATGGCGGCGGCGCGGCGCGGCGTACACTGCCGGCTGATGTTGGACTCCGCAGGCAGCGTGCAGTTTTTCCGCAGCCCCTGGCCTGCAATGATGCGCAATGCGGGCGTGGATGTGGTGGAGTCGCTAAAAGTGAGCCTGCTGCGCGTTTTTCTGCGCCGGATGGATCTGCGTCAGCATCGTAAAGTGGTGCTGATTGATAACTATATCGCCTATACCGGCAGCATGAACCTCGTTGATCCGCGCTATTTCAAACAGGATGCCGGCGTCGGGCAGTGGATTGATCTGATGGCGAGGATGGAAGGTCCGGTCTCCACCACCATGGGGATAATCTACTCCTGTGACTGGGAGATCGAAACGGGCAAGCGCATTTTACCGCCGCCGCCCGACACCAATATCATGCCCTTTGAACAGGAGAGTGGTCATACTATTCAGGTAATTGCGTCCGGCCCCGGTTTCCCGGAAGACCTGATCCATCAGGCGCTACTGACGGCGGTTTACTCCGCACGTGAGCAGCTGATTATGACCACCCCCTACTTTGTGCCCAGTGACGATCTGCTGCATGCCATCTGTACCGCGGCGCACCGTGGTGTGGATGTCAGCATCATTGTGCCGCGCCATAACGATTCCTTGCTGGTTGGCTGGGCCAGCCGGGCTTTCTTCGCCGAGCTGCTGGAAGCGGGCGTGAAGATCTATCAGTTTGAAGATGGCCTGCTGCACACCAAAAGCGTGCTGGTCGATGGTCAGCTAAGCCTGGTCGGGACGGTGAACCTTGATATGCGCAGCCTGTGGCTGAATTTTGAAATTACGCTGGTGATTGATGATGACGGATTCGGCAGCGATCTGGCGACCGTCCAGGACGATTACATCGCCCGCTCACGGCTGGTCGACGGCAAGCGCTGGGCGCGTCGCGCCTACTGGCAGCGTATTGTTGAACGACTGTTTTACTTCTTCAGCCCGTTGCTGTAAAACGAGCGAAATTGCACAGCGCCCAATGGGCATGATGGGAAATGATATGGATTTGAATAATCGTCTTACCGAAGATGAAACGCTGGAACAGGCCTACGACATTTTTCTTGAGCTGGCAGTCGATAATCTCGATCCGGCCGATGTCATCCTGTTCAATCTGCAGTTTGAAGAGCGCGGCGGCGCCGAGCTGTTTGACCCGTCTGACGACTGGGCGGAACATGTGGACTTCGATCTCAACCCGGACTTTTTCGCCGAGGTGGTCATTGGTCTGGGTGATGCCGATGGCGAACCGATCAACGACGTTTTCGCCCGCGTGCTGCTGTGCCGTGAGAAAGACCACAAGCTGTGTCATATTTTATGGCGTGAGTAAGCAAGACGGTCAACAGAGCTGAGGCCTGATACGGCCACCGGTTACGGCATCAGTAACGTCCGCGGCTCAGTTCGAGCCTGATGCGGCACCCCGTTTATGTGCGACGGCGCATAAGCGGGGTGCCGTTTTTATTTACAGCGGATCAACCTTCAGGCAGGAAACCGCGTGGCGGAAGCTCCCCTCCAGCAGCGGGCGGGTTTTCGCACATTCGGGACCGGCAATCGGGCAGCGTGTACGGAAAACGCAGCCGGACGGCGGGTTGATCGGCGACGGCAGTTCCCCTTCCAGCAGCTGAATCACCTTGTTTTTCTCGCGATCCGGATCGGGGATAGGCACCGCTGACATCAGCGCCCGGGTGTAAGGATGCTGCGGATTCTGATAGACCTCATCATAGGTCCCCAGCTCTACGGCATGGCCCAGATACATCACCAGCACGCGATCGGAAATGTGCTTCACCACCGCCAGGTCATGAGCGATAAAGATTAGCGACAGCCCCATCTCCCTTTGCAGCTTTTGCAGCAGGTTAACCACCTGTGCCTGAATCGACACGTCCAGCGCGGAAACCGGTTCGTCGCAGATGATCAGCTTCGGCTCCAGGATCAGCGCACGGGCAATACCGATGCGCTGGCACTGGCCGCCTGAGAACTCATGCGGGTAGCGGTTAATCAGGTTAGGCAGCAGCCCGACCTTCATCATCATCGTTTTAACCCGCTCTTTCACCTCAGCCTTTGCCATTTTGGGATGATAGGTACGCAGCGGCTCGGCAATAATATCGCCAATGGTCATGCGCGGGTTCAGCGAGGCGAGCGGATCCTGGAAGATCATCTGAATATCGCTGCGTGCCCTGCGCCACTCCTCTTCACTCTGCCCCAGCAGGTCGCGTCCCAGCCAAGCCACGCGGCCATCGGTCGCTTTCACCAGGCCAATAATGGCGCGAGCCAGCGTGGATTTTCCACAGCCCGACTCGCCGACCACGCCCAGGGTCTCCCCTTCGTAAAGCCGCAGGCTGACGCCGTCAACCGCCTTCAGGGTTTTGGAAGGCTGCCAGAACCACTGCTTACCGTCCTTGATGTCGAAATGCACTTTGAGATCGGCGATCTCCAGCAAAACTTTCTTTTCAGCGACCGCACTCATACCAGTTCCTCCGCGGGTTTAAAGCAGGCACGTAAACGCCCTTCGCCGAATGGCGTCAGCGGCGGTGCGGTAGAGCAAATTTCCATCGCGTGGGGGCAACGAGGCTGGAACGGGCAGCCTTTCGGCAGACGCAGCAGATTAGGCGGATTGCCCGGAATAGTGGTAAGCGATTCGCCCTCCGCATCCAGACGCGGCACGGCATTAAGCAGCCCAATAGAATAAGGATGCGTAGGCTGATAGAACACGTCGCGCGCGCGGCCATACTCCATGGTGCGGCCTGCGTACATCACCAGCACCTGGTCACAGATGCCCGCCACCACGCCGAGGTCGTGGGTGATCATAATAATCGCCGTATTGAATTCCCTTTTCAGGTCATTCAGCAGCGTCATAATCTGCGCCTGTACCGTCACATCCAGCGCAGTGGTGGGCTCATCGGCAATAAGCAGTTTAGGCCGACACATCAACGCCATCGCAATCATGACCCGCTGACGCATGCCGCCCGAAAACTCATGGGGATACATTTTCATGCGCTTGCGCGCCTCAGGCATTTTGACGGCATCCAGCATGCGTACCGACTCTTCAAACGCCTGCGCGCTGCTCATCCCCTTGTGCAGCCTGAGCACTTCCATCAGCTGCTCGCCCACCTTCATATAGGGGTTAAGGGAGGTCATCGGGTCCTGGAAGATCATCGCAATCTGCTCGGCCCGCAGCCTGTTAAGCTGCTTTTCCGGCAGGTTGAGGATCTCTTTACCGTTAAACAGCGCCGAGCCGCCAATTCGGCCATTGCTGGCCAGCAGCCCCATCAGGGCAAAGGCGGTCTGCGACTTACCTGAACCGGATTCGCCCACAATGCCCAGCGTTTCACCGGCGCGCAGGCTAAAATTGAGGTCGTTTACGGCGGTAACATCCCCGTCCGGCGTTCCAAAGGTCACGCGCAGATCCTTTACGTCAAGCAGCTTGCTTCCCGTCAGACTGGCCATCGCTGGCTGTTGTTCAATTATGCTCATCGGGAAACTCCTTAACGATCTTTCGGGTCGAGGGCATCACGCAGGCCATCGCCGATAAAGTTGAAACAAAACAGGGTGACCACCAGGAAGCCCGCCGGAAACAGCAGCAGCCACGGCGACACTTCCATTGAGTTAGCGCCATCGCTCAGCAGTGCCCCCCAGCTGCTCAGAGGCTCCTGCGTGCCCAGACCGAGGAAACTGAGAAAGGATTCAAACAGGATCATGCTCGGCACCAGCAGCGAGGCATAAACCACCACCACGCCCAGCACGTTCGGCACGATATGGCGAACCACGATATGCGGCGTGGAAACCCCGCCGACGTGGGCCGCTTCAATAAACTCCTTGCGCTTCAGGCTCAGGGTCTGACCGCGTACGATACGCGCCATATCAAGCCAGGAAACCAGCCCAATCGCCACGAAGATCAGCAGAATATTACGGCCAAAGAAGGTCACCAGCAGAATGACAAAGAACATAAAGGGAAAGGAGTTGAGGATCTCCAGCAGGCGCATCATGACCGAGTCGGTTTTACCCCCGAGATAGCCCGCCAGCGAACCATAAAGCGTCCCTACCAGCACCGCCACCAGCGCCGACGCCACGCCGACCATCAGCGAAATTCGGCCGCCAATCGCGACGCGCACCAGCAGATCGCGCCCGGAGGAGTCGGTGCCGAAATAGTGTTTCGACACCAGATCCGGCGCGGCGGACATCATGCCCCAGTCGGTATCGTCATAGGTAAACGACGACAGCATGGGGGCGAAAATGACAAACAGCGCAATCAGTACCAGCACAATCAGGCTGCCCAGCGCGGCACGGTTATGAATAAAACGACGGCGTGCGTCCTGCCACAGGCTGCGTCCTTCGACCTCCAGTTTTTCACTGAAGGCATCAAGAGCGGCGCTATTTTTCTTACTTAACATCATCGCGAGCTCCGGATTTAGTAACGAATTTTGGGATCGATAACCGCATAGAGCACGTCAACGATCGCATTAAACAGGATGGTCAGCACCCCCACCAGAATAGTCAGGCTCAGCACCAGCGAATAGTCGCGGTTAAGCGCGCCGTTAACAAACAGCTGACCAATGCCCGGCAGGCCGTAGATGGTTTCAATCACCATTGAGCCGGTAATGATGCCGACAAAAGCCGGACCGAGATAGGAGAGTACCGGCAGCATCGCGGGTTTCAGCGCATGCCGCAGCACGATGCGGTGCATTGGCAGCCCCTTGGCGCGAGCGGTGCGGATAAAGTTGGAGTGCAGCACCTCAATCATTGAGCCGCGCATAATACGCGCGATGCTGGCGATATAAGCCAGCGACAGGGCCACCATCGGCAGGATCATAAATTTCGCCTCACCGCCGTTCCAGCCGCCACCCGGCAGCCACTTCAGTGCAATGGCGAAGATCAGCACCAGCAGCGGTGCCACCACAAAGCTCGGTATTACCACGCCGGTCATTGCCACCCCCATCACCATAAAGTCCCATTTGCTGTTTTGCTTCAGCGCGGCAATGACCCCGGCGGTCACCCCGAGGATAATGGCCAGCAAAAAGGCCGCCAGGCCCAGCTTAGCGGAGACCGGGAACGCGTGGCCTACCAGGTAGTTAACCGAATAGTCTTTATATTTAAACGACGGACCAAAATCCCCATGTGCCAGCTGGATCAGGTAGTTGCCGTACTGCTTCCAGATGGGATCGTTCAGATGGTATTTGGCTTCAATGTTTGCCATAACTTCCGGCGACAGCGTGCGCTCGCCGGTAAAGGGGCTGCCTGGTGCAAGGCGCATCATAAAAAAGGAGATGGTAATCAGAATGAGTAACGTCGGGATCGCTTCCAGAACACGACGAAATATAAACTTTAACATTGCCCGTACCTGCTGGCTTGTGCCTTAGCACTGCTTAAAATGAGACACGCAGGAGGAGGTGACCCTCCCCCTGTTGTTGCCATTAATGTTTGATGATGTAGAGATCTTTGTCGTACACGTAGTTCAGCGGATCTTTACCGGTATAGCCGCCGACGTAAGGCTTAACCAGGCGGGTATTGGCATAGTAAAAGACCGGCACAATGGTCGAATCCTTATCTAGAGTCTCTTCCGCCTGGGTGTAGGCTGCGCTGCGCTCTTTTTCGTTACTGGACGTGGACGCGGCAGCAATCGCCTTGTCAAAATCTGCTGATTTATAATGAGAAGTGTTATTGCTGCTGCCGGAAGTCATGGTATTCAGGAATGACGTCGGCTCGTTGTAATCCGCGCACCAGGCGGCACGGGCAACATCAAATGTTCCCTGGTGACGCGTATCAAGGAAGGTTTTCCACTCCTGATTGGTCAGTTTTACATTCACACCTAAATTTTTCTTCCAGATGGATGCCGCCGCGATAGCCAGCTTTTTATGCAAATCGGAGGTGTTGTAAAGCAGTTCGAAAGTCAGCGGTTTGTCGGCGGTATAGCCCGCCTCGGCAAGCAGCTTTTTCGCTTCAGCATTACGCTGATCCTGCGTTTCGCTAAACCACGCGGGTTTCGTCACATTGGCACCGTCAATCGCAGGCGGCGTGTAGCTGTAGGCGGGCTGCTGCCCCTGCGCCAGGACTTTATTCACCATGATGTCACGATCCAGGCCCAGCTTCAGTGCTTCACGGACGCGGGAGTCAGTGAAAGGTGCTTTCTGGTTATTGATTTCGTAGTAGTAAGTACAAAGATAGGGATCAACGTGCAGCTCTTTTGGATTATCACGCTGTAGCTTTTTAAACAGTTCAATCGGCAGGTTGGTATAGGTCATGTCACTGCCGTTACTGCTGAAATAGCGGTTAACGTCGCTGACCTCAGAAGGGATCGGCAGGAAGGTGACTTTCTCCAGTTTGGTATGGGCATTATCCCAGTACTGGGGATTGCGCACCACGACAATGCGCTCATTGATGATGTGCGATTCAAGCTTGTAGGCACCGTTACCCACCCAGTTCTCCGGTTGAGTCCACTTTTCGCCAAACTTGTCGATAGCAGGCTTGTAAACCGGGGACATGGAGGGGTGAATAAGCAGCTTGTAGAAATAGGGAACGGACTCGGTAAGGGTTACCTGGAGCGTATGCGCATCTATGGCCTTTACGCCAAGCTGATCGGGGCTTTTCTTACCGGCAATAATGTCGTCAACATTTTCAAGATGTCCGTACTGGAGATAGCTGGCGTACGGGGAAGCGGTTTTAGGGTCAGCCAGGCGCTGCCAGCTGTAGACGAAATCCTGAGCGGTAACCGGCTCACCGTTTGACCATTTCGCGTCTTTGCGCAGATGAAAGGTCCAGATTTTACCGTCTTTGTTTTCCCAGCTTTCAGCCACGCCAGGGATCGGGTGACCGGAAAGATCGTTGATGACCAGCCCTTCCAGCAGATCGTAACTGACGTTCGCTTCAGGCACGCCCTCAATTTTATGCGGATCGAGAGACTGCACCTCGTCGCCATTACCCTTTACCAGCTCCTGCTTCGCCGCCAGCTCAACGCCTGCCGGTACGGTAGCCGCGATTGCCATATTTCCCGCCAGCGCAGTAAACACCCCAAGCGCAATCAGACTTTTTTTCGTGATATTGGTCATTATCTACTCCAGTTTTTATTATTGCTGATGTGGTCTTAACACCAGCTTCCCCCGTTAAACGGGCTATCGGCTCAGGCTTCCGGAACGACGGCATCCCGAGCCGTTAATGCGTTACCCTGATTTATTACGGTTTTCGCCCGTCACGAATAACCCGTAGTTCTTAATGCTTTACGATGTAGAAATATTTAATATCGGTCAGATCCTGTGGGTCTTTACCGGTAAATCCACCGACCCAGGGTTTCACCAGCCTTGCACTGACCCGGTAGTAAACCGGCACAATGGCCGAGTCTTTATCGAGCTGAGCTTCCGCCTGCTGATAGATGTCCGCGCGCTGCTCATCCGATACCGTCAATGTTTTAGCCATCAGGTCGTCAAAGGCCTGACTTTTATAGAACGCCGTATTAGTGGATGAATCACTCAGCATGGCATTCAGAAAGGTAGAGGGTTCGTTATAGTCGGCACACCAGGTGGCCCGCGCGACATCGAAATTACCCTGATGCCGGGTATCCAGCATGGTTTTCCACTCCTGGTTATCCAGCTTCACCCCGGCGCCCAGATTCTTTGTCCACATTGAAGCCGCGGCGATGGCCTGTTTTTTATTCACGTCGGAGGTGTTATAGAGCAGCGTGAAGCGGAGGGGTTTCTCAGCGCTGTATCCTGCCTCTGCCAGCAGCGCTTTGGCTTTTGCATTGCGTTCTGCCTGCGTCAGCGTCATCCATGCAGGCTGCATCAGGTGCGCGCCATCAATAAAAGTTGGCGTGAAGCCCCCGGCCGGTATCTGCCCCTGCCCCATAATTTTGTTGGCGATGATATCGCGGTCGAGGGTGAGCTTAACCGCAGCTCTTACCCGGGGATCGTTAAAGGGCGGTCGTTTGTTGTTCAGCTCGTAGTAAAAGGTGCAGAGCAGCGGACTGATACGCACCTGACTGCCCAGGGTTTTCTTCAACGTAGGAAAAAGATCGGGCGGCAGTGCGCTGTTAGTCATATCAATTTCACCGCTGCGATAGCGGTTCACGTCGCTGCCCTCTGCGGTAACGGGCAGGAAAGTGGCCGTTTCAATAACCGTGCGGGCATTATTCCAGTAAAGTGGATTACGCTTCACTACGATTTTTTCATTGATCACCCACTCACTCAGCGTATACGCACCGTTGCCGATAAAGTGGGCGGGCTGCGTCCACTGGTCACCCCATTTTTCCACCGCCTGGCGGTTAACGGGTCGGAGCGCGGTATTGGCGGCCAGCGCCACAAAATAGGGCACGGGTTCGCTGAGGATGATCTGTACATGCGCGTCATCAAGCGCTTTGATGCCCAGCGCCGATGGGGGCTTTTTACCCGCCAGAACATCATCAATGTTGTCGATATGGGCAAATTGCAGATAGCTGGCGTAGGGTGAAGCCGTTTTCGGATCCACCAGTCGCTGCCAGCTATAAACAAAATCGGCTGCGGTTACCGGTTGACCATTGCTCCAGCGGGCATCCTTACGCAGCGTGAACGTCCAGATTCTGCTCTGCTGATGACTCCAGCTCTCTGCCACGCCAGGCACAATGTGGCCGTTATTATCCGTGGTGACTAACCCTTCAAGCAGATTGCCGACAACGTTACTTTCAGGCACCCCTTCAATTTTTTGCGGATCCAATGAAGAGACTTCGCTGCCATTATTAATCGTGATGGCCTGACTGGCGGCGAGCGTTACGCCTGCGGGTACCGTAGCAGCTGACGATACGCCGGAGTAAAGACCCAAAACAACTATCATCGCCTGGCTAAAACACGGGCGGCGGTACGAAAGATATTTCATTAAGCGTAGTTAACCTGTGTTTTTGGATCTGTTTTCAGATCGGTTAAAGCCGATCTTATTTGCACATCCAATGCCAATTATGAAGACGATTTCCGAAAACTATCAGAACGCTGATTTCGACGCCAAACCTAAATAACAAAAATGTTAACTTATTCTCTTTTATCACGAAACGATCACAAGAAGAAGTGTTATTTAACAAAGCAAATTAAGTAACAGAGGGCTATTTATCAACAGGTTAACTCGATTCAGGCCTGGAATGTGCCGATCGCGCCTTTTTTTGACGTTTGCCGTAGGGAGAGGAGTGAGAATCCACACTTTACCGGCGTCTTTGCCCAGAATGCAGGGAATGATTAGCATTTTATTCCAGCATCAAGCCATTCTATCGGATTTTAGTCGTGAAATTTTAATAACATTTTCAGGTTAGCTTCTGATAAGAATGCAATTTTCAGTAATTACATTAATAATTGAGCGCGGATATTAAGCAGAAGGAATAAATGCACCATAAAGGGGCGATAAACGCGTACAGTGCATCACTTTGGTGCGCAAGGAGACCTGCGATGGAAAATAAGCGCAGATTATGCGCTTTATATTGGGCTCTTCAGGCAGGAGTCGTTTAGTGCGTCAGACCGGGAAAGAGCACTTTGATACCGGTAACAATAAATTCGATCCCCAGCGCCATGAGCAGCAGCCCCATTATGCGGGTGATGACGTTGATGCCGGTCTGTCCCAATACCCTGACCATGAGCGGTGCCGCACGAAACAGCAGCCAGCAGCAAAACGCAAACAGCGCAATGGCGAGGCTAAAGCCCAGCAGATTTTGCCAGCTGTGATACCGCGTGCTCCAGACGATGGTGGAACTGATCGCGCCCGGGCCGGCCATTAACGGCAGCGCCAGCGGCACTACGCCGATACTCTCCCTGATTTCCGTCTCTGATTTTTCCTGTTTATTCTGCTTATCTTCCCCCAGCTTACCGCTGATCATCGACATCGCTATGGTCACCACGAGGATGCCGCCCGCGATACGAAAGGAGTCGATTGAGATGCCGAACAGTTGCAGGATGGCATCGCCCAGAAATAACGAGGTCAGGAGAATGATCGCCACCGAGAGGTTAGCTGTCATATTGGTTTTGTTGCGCGCAGCGGGAACCTGATAGCGAGTCATACTGATGAAGACAGGAATGATCCCAACCGGATTAACCAGGGCGAATAAACCCACAAAAAATTTAATATAGCCTGAGAAATCTAAAATTACCGGGTTCACACTGTACTCCTGAAAGGGCCTGTTCAACGTGCGGTAATTTAATGCAAAAGCAATGCGCATACCATCCCGCCGGGGTAGAATTTCCGCCTGTATTTTCCACCAAAAACCAGTATAAAAACCTCAATACAGGTTAATACCCCCTATTACTGTCTGTCAGGCGGCGTTTGCCGCTCGACATCTACCGCCTGGTTCAAATTATGTGAGCTGAAAGGTATCAGCAGAGATTATCGGTGATCCAGATCAACTCTGGAGTACCTCATTATGAGTAAGCTTTGTTTTGTCAGAGCAGGTCTTAACGGACCTCCCTCTGAATGAGAAACCTGATCCGCCAGGTAAAGCAGGCGATTCAGTTCAATGATGACATCAGGAGGGAGACTCTTTCAGTAAACACAGACGCTTTATTTTGTAAAACCTTTGGGCCTGTCACATTAATAAAACAATAAGTTAAAGCCTGGTTACTACAATTAAAGGTTCTGATTCGTTTACTAATAGAGTTTAACTTTCATCAGGAGAGCATTATGGCCGTTACTAATGTTGCTGAACTTAACGCACTGGTTGAGCGTGTTAAAAAAGCACAGCGTGAGTATGCTAATTTCACCCAGGAGCAGGTGGATAAAATTTTCCGCGCAGCCGCGCTGGCCGCAGCAGACGCGCGCATCCCCCTGGCTAAGATGGCCGTTGCTGAGTCGGGTATGGGGATTGTCGAAGACAAGGTGATCAAAAACCACTTCGCTTCTGAATATATCTACAACGCTTACAAAGATGAAAAAACCTGCGGCATTCTCGAGACCGATGAGACCTTCGGCACCATCACCATTGCTGAACCTACCGGGCTGATCTGCGGGATCGTGCCAACCACCAACCCTACCTCTACCGCTATCTTTAAGGCACTGATTAGCCTTAAAACCCGAAACGGTATTATTTTCTCTCCCCATCCACGTGCTAAAGATGCTACCAATAAAGCAGCGGATATTGTGCTCCAGGCTGCCATTGCCGCCGGCGCACCTAAAGATATTATCGGCTGGATTGATGTCCCCTCCGTGGAGCTTTCCAATCAGCTAATGCACCATCCGGATATTAATCTGATCCTCGCCACCGGCGGCCCCGGCATGGTTAAGGCAGCTTACAGCTCAGGGAAACCGGCCATCGGCGTTGGCGCAGGTAATACCCCGGTTGTTATTGATGAAACGGCGGACGTCAAACGTGCCGTGGCGTCAATCCTGATGTCAAAAACCTTTGATAACGGCGTCATCTGTGCGTCAGAGCAGTCCGTTATCGTGGTTGATGCTATTTATGATGCGGTCCGTGAACGCTTCTCCAGCCACGGTGGCTACATGCTTCAGGGCCAGGAGCTGAAGGCCGTTCAGGACATCATTTTGAAAAATGGCGGCCTGAATGCCGCTATCGTCGGTCAGCCTGCGGTCAAAATTGCCGAGATGGCCGGGATTAGCGTACCGGGTAACACCAAAATTCTTATTGGCGAAGTGGAAAGGGTTGATGAGTCAGAACCTTTCGCACATGAAAAGCTCTCCCCTACCCTCGCGATGTACCGGGCAAAAGATTTTGAAGATGCCGTGGTTAAGGCTGAAAAACTGGTAGCGATGGGCGGCATCGGGCACACCTCATGCCTCTATACCGATCAGGATAACGAGCGTGAACGCGTCAATTTCTTCGGTGATAAGATGAAAACGGCACGTATCCTGATTAATACTCCGGCGTCACAGGGGGGCATTGGCGACCTGTATAACTTTAAGCTGGCCCCTTCGCTGACGCTGGGCTGTGGTTCATGGGGGGGTAACTCCATTTCTGAAAACGTCGGACCTAAACATCTGATCAACAAGAAAACCGTGGCCAAGCGAGCAGAAAATATGTTGTGGCATAAACTTCCCAAATCTATCTATTTCCGCCGCGGTTCCCTGCCTATCGCCATGGAAGAAGTGGCGACGGATGGAGCCAAACGCGCCTTTATCGTGACCGACCGTTATCTGTTCAACAACGGCTATGCCGATCAGATCATTACCGTACTGAAATCACACGGTATTGAAACGGAAGTGTTCTTTGAGGTCGAAGCGGATCCGACGCTAAGCGTGGTACGTAAAGGCGCTGAACAGATGCACTCCTTTAAGCCCGACGTGATTATTGCGCTTGGCGGCGGATCGCCAATGGATGCGGCCAAAATCATGTGGGTGATGTACGAACATCCTGAAACGCACTTTGAAGAGCTGGCCCTGCGCTTTATGGATATTCGTAAACGCATCTACAAGTTCCCTAAGATGGGCGTGAAGGCAAAAATGATTGCCATTACCACCACCTCTGGTACCGGTTCTGAAGTCACACCTTTCGCCGTGGTGACTGATGATGCGACCGGTCAGAAATATCCGCTGGCAGATTATGCGCTGACGCCGGATATGGCCATCGTAGACGCCAACCTGGTGATGAATATGCCGAAATCCCTGTGCGCCTTTGGTGGCCTGGATGCGGTGGTACATTCACTGGAAGCCTACGTTTCCGTGCTGGCAAATGAATACTCTGACGGCCAGGCGCTACAGGCATTAAAACTGCTTCAGGAGAACCTGCCTGCCAGTTACAGTGAAGGGGCCAGGAATCCAGTAGCCCGTGAGCGCGTGCATAATGCGGCGACCATCGCGGGTATCGCTTTCGCTAACGCCTTCCTCGGCGTCTGCCACTCTATGGCGCATAAGCTGGGTTCAGAGTTTCATATTCCACACGGTCTGGCCAACGCCCTGCTTATCGCTAACGTTATTCGCTATAACGCCAACGATAACCCAACCAAACAGGCTGCATTCAGTCAGTATGACCGCCCGCAGGCCCGCCGCCGCTATGCTGAGGTTGCTGACCACCTGCGACTGACCGCGCCTGGCGATCGCACCGCACAGAAGATTGAGAAGCTGCTTAGCTGGCTGGAAGAGATGAAAAGTCAGCTTGGCATTCCGAAATCTATTCGTGAAGCTGGCGTACAGGAAGCGGACTTCCTGGCGAAAGTTGACCAGCTGGCGGATGATGCCTTCGACGACCAGTGTACCGGTGCCAACCCACGTTATCCGCTGATTGCCGAACTGAAACAGATCATGTTGGATAGTTTCTACGGCCGCGAATTTACCGAACCCTTTAGCAACATGGCAGAGGCCATTGTTTCACAGTCGGTTGAAATAAATACGCCTGTGAGAAAAAGCAAAAAGGTAAAATAGTAAAATTTGTGTAAAAAAAAACCCGCCAGTGGCGGGTTTTTTCCAGTAATGTTTAATAAAACTAATAGACGACGGAAATAAGAAGCAGGCTATTCATATACCTGCCTACCAGAATAGCCCGGATCAGCTACTGCCCTTATTGCCGGTTTTACCGTGAATAGCCTGTAGACAACCCTGTTCAATTGCCGCGTTATAATGCTTACGACAGACGGAAACATAGCGCTCATTTCCACCAATGACGACCTGCTCCCCCTCTTTAAAGGGTGCCCCATTTTGATCCAGCCTTAATACCATTCCAGCTTTACGCCCGCAGTGGCAAACGGTTTTTAATTCAACCAGCTTATCTGACCAGGCAAGTAAGTAGTGGCTGCCGGTAAATAACTCTCCCCGAAAATCTGTACGTAGGCCATAGCACAGTACAGGTATATCAAGATTATCCACTACCCTGGAAAGCGCCTTAACCTGATCGCGGGTCAGGAACTGACATTCATCTACCAGCACGCAGTTAACGGGTTCAATACTCTGCTCAGCGTTAATTTCATCAAACAATGCAGTCTCGTTATTATACAATTTTGCAGGAGATGAAAGTCCAATTCTGGAACTGACCTTACCCACCCCGAAACGGTTATCTATTTCAGCGGTATAGACCAGCGTGCGCATACCGCGCTCCTGGTAGTTGTAGGATGACTGCAACAGGGCAGTTGATTTACCTGCATTCATAGCAGAATAGTAAAAATACAGCTGAGCCATTGTGCTCGACTCCAGAAACAGGATTCGTGTTAGGCCGTAAAGTGTATCACAAGCCCTCCGGGCGGCGTACCGCTACACAGTAGCCGAGGTTAATAATCCCCATAAGATGTTTATGTCTCTGCTACAGGCGGTCAGGCTGATTTTTTAAGCCGCGCTAAAGATGTCCTCCTTAACAATTTCCCTGCAATAGCTTAGTAATAAATGGGATGTATGCTGTGATTATCCACTGACTTTTCTAAAAGTTAGCCGGTATACCCACTGAAAAGGTGATCTCATATGCTGTCACAAATAGGCAATTTACAGGCTGTTTATCTACTAAATGGCAGCTGTCAGCGAGGGGGGGTTACAGAGTGATATTGCCTTTCAATTTACTTTCTCACTGCATTATTAAGAGCCGTAAATGCAGGAGTGACTTGTTATTCTGAATTCCTTACAAAATTATCTATTGCAGTTAGGATTAACGCCCTCTATTATTATCAGGCAAAACAGCCCCCCACTTTTTTATAATTTTGAGATTTAGACAATGAGCGAAGCACTTAAAATTCTGAACAACATTCGTAGCCTGCGTGCGCAAGCCAGAGAATGTACGCTGGAAACTCTGGAAGAGATGCTGGAAAAGTTAGAAGTTGTTGTTAACGAGCGCCGCGAAGAAGAGAGCCATGCTCAGGCAGAGAATGAAGAACGTAGCCGCAAACTGCAGCAATATCGTGAAATGCTGATTGCAGACGGTATTGATCCTAACGAATTACTGTCAACGCTGGCTGCTGTTAAAGCACCGGGTAAAACGAAGCGTGCTGCGCGCCCGGCTAAATATAAATATATTGATGAGAATGGCGAATCCAAAACCTGGACCGGCCAGGGCCGTACGCCCGCTGTAATCAAGAAAGCCCTTGATGACGGCAAATCTCTTGATGATTTCCTGCTGTAAATTGAAGTCTGACGGCATTTAAACGTGTCTACGTTACAGGCCACATTTTAATGGTGTCAACGTTCTACCCTCCGTGGTGTTTCTGATAGCCACAAAAAAAGGAAGCCATAAGCTTCCTTTTTTATTTACCGTCTGCTGTTAAACCTTATAAAACTCACGATACCAGCTAACAAACCGCGCGACGCCGGTCTCCACGCCCGTCTGAGGCTTGAAATCAATCGCGTCGAAGAGTGCTGCGGTATCCGCACTGGTTTCTAATACGTCGCCGGGCTGCATAGGCATCATATTTTTGTCAGCTTTGATATCCAGTGCTTTTTCTAACGCCTCAATATAGGCCATTAGCGTAACCGGCTGGCTGTTACCAATGTTATAAACACGGTAAGGCGCTGAGCTACTCGCAGGATTGCCCTCTTCTACCGTCCAGTCTAGATCGGGCTGCGGGATAACGTCCTGCAGGCGAAATATGGCTTCAGCAATATCATCGATATAGGTGAAATCACGTCGCATCTGACCGTTGTTATAGACGTCAATTTTCTCACCGGCGAGCATGGCACGCGTAAATTTAAACAGTGCCATATCCGGACGCCCCCATGGCCCATAGACGGTAAAAAATCTCAGGCCGGTGGTTGGGATGCCATACAGGTGGGAGTAGGAGTGGGACATCAGCTCATTGGCTTTCTTCGTCGCCGCATACAGCGAAACGGGATGGTCCACGCTGTCATCCGTCGAGAATGGCAGCTTGCGATTAAGACCATATACCGAGCTTGAAGAGGCGTACAGCAGATGCCCCACCTGATGATGACGACATCCCTCAAGAATATTCAGATGCCCTATCAGATTAGCGTCAGCATAAGCCAGAGGATTCTCCAACGAATAACGTACACCAGCCTGTGCTCCCAGATGGATAACGCGGTCAAATCCTTCATTACGGAACAGCTGGGCAATGCCCTCGCGGTCGGCAAGATCGCATTTGATAAAGGTAAAGTTAGAGGATTGAATTAACGCCAGGCGGGCCAGCTTGAGGTTTACATCATAATAGTCATTCAGGTTGTCGATACCGACAACCTGGTGACCGGCAGCGAGCAGGCGTTGTGCGACGTGATACCCTATAAAGCCTGCTGCGCCGGTAACCAGATATTTCATACTGCCCTCGTTAATTATGCAATTTGTATTGAAGCACCGCGGCCGATTGCATAATAAACAAACCCGCGCTTGCTGACTCTTTCAGGATCATACAGGTTACGACCATCAAAAATCACCGCTTCTTTAAGAGCATTTTTGATAACATCGAAATCTGGCGCGCGGAAGCTCTGCCATTCGGTACAGATAACCAGACCGTCAGCACCCTGCAGGGCCGCTTCTTTGGTTCCCATCAGCTTAAGGTCGCTGCGGTGGCCATAAATACGCTGCGCTTCGTCCATCGCTTCCGGGTCAAACGCCTGCACGGATGCACCCGCCTGCCAGAGAGATTCCATCAGCACGCGGCTGGAAGCCTCACGCATATCGTCGGTGTTAGGCTTAAAGGACAGGCCCCAAAGCGCGAAGGTTTTACCCTCCAGATTCTCACCGAAATGACGCTTGATAAAGGCTGGCAGCTTGGTTTTCTGCGAGTCATTCACGTCTTCTACCGCCTGTAGCAGGCGCGGCTTATAACCAATCTGCTCTGCGGTTCTGATCAGGGCCTGAACGTCTTTCGGGAAGCACGAACCGCCATAACCGCAGCCTGGGTAAATAAACGAGTAGCCAATGCGGGAATCTGAACCAATGCCCTGACGAACTTTCTCTACGTCTGCACCCAAACGCTCTGCCAGGTTGGAAATTTCGTTCATAAAGCTGATTTTGGTGGCCAGCATGCAGTTAGCCGCATACTTGGTCAGCTCAGCGCTACGGATATCCATCAGGATCATGCGATCATGGTTACGGTTGAACGGCTCATAAAGCTCGCGCAGCAGTTCCACCACCTCATCATTATCCGTACCCACCACGATACGCTCAGGACGCATGCAGTCGTTTACCGCAGCACCTTCCTTCAGAAATTCCGGGTTAGATACCACGTCAAACGCGAACTCAGCACCACGGTTTTTCAGCGTTTCTTCCATTACTGCACGCACTCTGTCAGCGGTACCCACGGGCACTGTTGACTTATCAATCACCACTTTGTGGCCATTCATATGCTGCGCGATGGTGCGCGCCACGGCAGTAACGTATTTCAGATCGGCAGAGCCGTCTTCATCCGGTGGTGTACCTACGGCAATAAACTGCATAACGCCGTGGTTAACGCCCTCTTCCGCGTTAGTGGTGAACTTAAGGCGACCTGCCTCATAGTTCTGCATAACCAGCGGCGTCAGGCCTGGCTCAAATATTGGAATGATCCCTTTCTTCAGATTTTCGACTTTATTTTCGTCGACATCGATGCAAAGAACGTCATGTCCGACTTCGGCCAGAACCGCAGCCTGAACCAGACCAACATAGCCGATACCAAATACGGTGACTTTCATTGAATTGTCCCGGTTAGAAATTAAACTTATTTTTTATTGCCAACAGTGCTTTCAAGCCACTCTTTAAAGTCGCTGCCCAGCGTATTATGACGTACGCCGTATTCTACGAAAGCCTGCATATAGCCCAGTTTGTTACCACAGTCATGGCTAATGCCTTTCAGGTGATAGGCTTCAACCGTCTCTTTATCCATCAGCATGGCAATGGAGTCGGTAAGCTGAATTTCGTCGCCCGCACCCGGAGGGGTTTTAGCCAGCAGAGGCCAGATATCCGCAGACAGCACATAACGACCCACAACGGCCAGATTAGACGGTGCTTTATCCGCTTTTGGTTTCTCTACGACACCAACCATAGGCGCACTTTCACCCGCGCTAAGCTCTGCACCCTGGCAGTCAACAACGCCGTAGGCGGTTACGTCTGCCACTGGCTCAACCATGATCTGGCTGTGGCCCGTTTCATCAAAGCGACGCATCATATCGGCCAGGTTATCCTTCGCCAAATCTGATTCGTATTCGTCAATGATCACGTCCGGCAGAATAACGGCCACAGGCTCATTACCGACAACCGGATAGGCACACATGACCGCATGGCCCAGACCCTTCGCCAGACCCTGACGCACCTGCATAATGGTGACGTGTGGAGGGCAGATAGACTGGATCTCTTCCAGCAGCTGGCGCTTAACGCGTTTTTCCAGCATAGCTTCCAGCTCAAAGCTGGTATCGAAATGGTTTTCAATCGAGTTTTTAGAGGAGTGCGTCACCAGCACAATCTCTGTGATTCCAGCTGCGATACACTCATTAACGACATACTGAATTAACGGCTTATCAACCAGCGGCAACATCTCTTTCGGAATTGCTTTGGTTGCTGGCAGCATACGCGTACCCAAACCTGCTACAGGGATTACCGCTTTTTTTACTTTAGACTTATAGGCAGACATCAAAGTACCTCTCTTTAGGCCGTTCAAGTTATTACTTGATATGTCGAGTTTAAAAACGAGATGAGTATACCAGTTGTATACGGGTGGATTTATCCTGGTTAAACCATTTCAGCGTAAATTAAGATTATTACCCAAGTGTAAAGCCAATTTTTGGCCCTGCTAATCCCGCACGGCGCAAAATAATCCCTTAAACGGTTATTCCGTCGTCAACATCAGACGCAGTCTGCCGCCCGCACCCCATACCTGGCACTGCCATGTGTCACACCGCTGACTTATTTGGTTAAGATGCGTACTACCCAGCGTGCCAAGGGGAATACCATTACTCAGCTGAATTTGATGGGTATTAACGTTGAGCGTGGCGTTTAAACCTGCGGAGACTAAAATCAGATTTTTTAAACCCTGATGATAGTAACCAACCAGTAAAGGAAATTGTCCCTTTAGATTGGCCTGCCGAAGCAGCAGATTAACCTGTTTTAGCAGGCCGTTTAATTCAGGCAGACGCGGAGCCTGGCCCGATAATTGATCCTGGAGTAGCCCATTGAATAACGCCCGCAGCAGAAGCGCCGCTAACACGCCGTTATCCCCGGCGCGCGTGACGTCAAGACAGTAGAAAGCCAAATCTTTTTCCGACAGGGCTGCCACATCCAGGACCAGACCCGGCTGCTCGGCCATCGTCAGCTGGCGGTAATTAATACGGCAGTTGGCGATAACCTGCTGCACCGGCGGCTGTAGCTGCTTGAGCAGTTTGGCAGCGGCCTGTGGGTCGCGCACCAGCGCATCCCAGTCCTGAAACAGCTGTTCGTCCTCTTCAACTTTCGAAGTAAACATAGAGGGATAGAGACATTCGTAAACCGCCTCCCGCAGGCGGTCCAGGTCTTTAAGCGGCTTCAGCAGCACGTCCTGCACGCCAAGACGGAGTACGCGCGCGATATCCGCCATGTTTTCGGTGGCGGAGATAACCAGAATAGGCACTGCACTGCCCTTACTGCGCAGATGTTCTACCAGTTTAAGCCCGTTCATTCTGGGCATGGCAAGATCGCAGATAACCAGGTCGGGGGTTAGCTGGTTCATTTTTTCCAGCGCCTGCAGGCCATCATCTGCCAGTATGTTTGTTGCGCCAAGCGCAGTAAGAAAATTGTCCAACAGAGAGCGGAAAACGACCTCGTCTTCAACAATCAGAATCTGTTTTCCCGTTAATGGTTTGTCCATTATCCCCCCTCACACAGCAGATAACTCAATAGTGGCTCATAATCAACATCCGTGCCCGTCAGAATTACCTTTCGTATTCTCATTCAAACATCCGGCAGCGCATTCTGGTGGGCCAGGGGAAGTAATTCATCCATTTTTTTCTCAACGGCCAGCCTGCCGGCTTCAATTGCCTCTTCCGCGCGGTGGAAGTCCAGCGTGGAGATTTGCGGGCAAAAGGGTTGTATCAGTATATCCGGTGGATCGCCAGCCATGCGGTTTCGCTTAAGGCGATTTTCCAGCACCTGGATAGATGTGGTCATTATTTCCATCGCGCCTGGGCTTTGGTTAACCTTGCGCTGCACTTTTTTCGCCAGACTTTGTCGCAGCCTTCCTCCCCAGCTATGGACCGACTGGCTGGCCTCCTCTTCATTTCTGGGCGTAACGGACAGCAGATCCTGCTGCATCAGATGCGCGTCATGCTGCAGGTCAACGGCGATGACGATATCCGCCCCCAGCGCACGGGTCAGAGAGATGGGCACCGGGTTGACGACCGCGCCATCCACCAGCCAGTAACCATTCCAGCTAACGGGCGCAAGCAGACCCGGCATGCTGCAGGAGGCTCGAACGGCCTGGTGCAGATCGCCTTCAGTAAGCCATAGCTCACGGCCGGTGCTAAGATTCGTTGCGACCGCGCCAAAAGGCAGGGCGCACTGTTCGATTTTGTCGTGATGCACCAGCCGCCTGACGTGATTGAAGACGCGTTCGCCTCTGAGCAACCCACCCCGACGCCATGAGAAATCCATCAGACGGATAACATCCCAGTAGCTGAACGACCGCACCCAGGTCTCCATCAGCGGCAGCCGATGGCTGGCATAAGCCGCGCCCACCAGCGCGCCGACGGAACAGCCCGCAACGACATCGATTTTTATACCTGCCCTTTCCAGCGCATGTATAACGCCTATATGAGCCCATCCTTTGGCAGCGCCTGAACCTAGCGCCAGTCCGATTTTAACCTTTCTCATCCCACCTCTGGCGTTGACTTGAGTTACAAATAGCATCATCCCTGCTGCTCGGTTACCATGGTGCCCTGGTTTTAAATCAGCATCTTAATTTTTCTATCGGAGTCAATGTGTCAGACCCTTGCCCCTGCTGTAGCGGATTGGAGTATAGCCTATGTTGCCACCCCTATCTAAACGATATGGCAATAGCCCCAACGCCTGAAACGCTGATGCGTTCGCGCTATACCGCTTATGCGATGCAAAACGCGAATTATTTGATCGCGACCTGGCACCCTTCCTGCGGCGCAGAGAGCTTTCGCCCGGCGCTTGAAGCAAGCTTTGCCACTACCCGGTGGTTAAGTTTACATATTATTGAAGCAAAAAAACCACGGGATTCTTCTGAAGGGTTTGTTACATTTTTTGCCAGATTCTCTGAAAATCAGCGTCATAGCTTTATAAGTGAACGTTCACGCTTTCTTCGTGAGGAACAACGCTGGTACTATATCGACGGAACATTCCCTGAAACGGGACGAAATGACCGCTGCCCCTGCGGCTCAGGTAAAAAATTTAAGAAATGCTGCGGCCAGTAGCGTTCGCCATTAACACAAGAATTGCTTCGACAGGACCCCCATCGCAATGCACCCGCAAACACTGCAACGAAAAGTTTTAAGAACAATCTGCCCGGATGCCAAAGGGCTGATCGCAAAAATCACCAACATTTGCTACAAGCACGAGCTGAACATTGTGCAGAACAATGAGTTCGTCGATCACCGTACCGGGCGTTTCTTTATGCGTACCGAGCTGGAAGGCATTTTCAATGACGCAACGCTGCTGGCCGATTTAGACAGCGCGCTGCCAGAGGGTTCGATACGTGAGCTGAATTCGGCCGGACGTCGCCGCATCGTTATCCTGGTGACCAGGGAAGCGCACTGCCTGGGCGATCTGCTGATGAAAAGCGCCTACGGCGGACTGGATGTTGAGATCGCAGCAGTCATTGGCAACCATGAAACCCTGCGCACGCTGGTCGAGCGCTTTGATATTCCGTTTATTTTCCAGAGCCACGAAGGTCTGACCCGCGACCAGCACGATAACAATATGGCTGCGGAAATTGATCGCTTTCAGCCCGATTACGTGGTGCTGGCAAAATATATGCGCGTACTGACGCCAGCATTTGTTCAGCGCTACCCCAATCGAATCATCAATATCCACCACTCGTTTCTGCCTGCTTTTATCGGAGCCCGCCCTTATCACCAGGCTTATGAACGTGGCGTCAAAATTATTGGCGCCACAGCGCACTACGTGAATGACAATCTTGATGAAGGTCCTATCATTATCCAGGAAGTGATCCACGTAGATCATAATTATACGGCCGAGGATATGATGCGTGCCGGCCGCGACGTTGAAAAAAATGCGTTGAGTCGCGCGCTTTATCAGGTGCTTGCCCAGCGCGTTTTCGTTTATGGCAACCGCACGATTATCCTGTAATGCCCTGGTCTGTCATGGCATAAAAGGCTTTTTTGACTGACAATGCAGCAGTCAGGGCAAAAAAGCGGCAAACGATTGATATTCGGGGCGCGCGGGGTTTACACCCGTATTTCATCTGATATGATGCGCCCCGCTTGAGTGAACAGAGCGAGCAAGGCCAGTGGTGGGGTTCCCGAGCGGCCAAAGGGAGCAGACTGTAAATCTGCCGTCATCGACTTCGAAGGTTCGAATCCTTCCCCCACCACCATTCGCACCAGCCGTATTGTTAGCGCTTTTCAGGCCATCCCAGCACCGCAAGGTAAAGGATGAGAAGTTTCAGATTTGATACTGTAATACGCTTCCCCTGGTGGGGTTCCCGAGCGGCCAAAGGGAGCAGACTGTAAATCTGCCGTCATCGACTTCGAAGGTTCGAATCCTTCCCCCACCACCATTACGACCTCCCCCGCTTAATCCAGATCTACACCTTTACCCACCTACATGCCGCACTTTAGCCGCAGTTTCACCTACACCTTAATAGCGATTGCTGATAGCGATAATAGCGATTGCTGATAGCGATGCAGGTGGAGCCATGTAGATAAGCAGATGACCGGGCGCCGGCTGAGCATGACGGATGACATATACCGCCAGACTCTGCTACCATCCGGGCTTATTCCTTCGTAAAGACGGCCTCCGCCATGAAATTTGTTTCTTTTAATATCAATGGGCTGCGCGCCCGTCCTCACCAGCTGGCCGCCATTATTGAGCAGCATCAGCCTGACGTCATCGGCCTGCAGGAAACCAAGGTTCACGACGATATGTTTCCGCTTGATGAGGTCGCCAGCCACGGCTACCACGTCTTTTATCATGGGCAAAAAGGTCACTACGGCGTCGCCCTGCTGACGAAAGCCGAGCCTCTCACCGTCAGACGTGGTTTCCCGGGAGATGAAGAAGACGCCCAGCGCCGCCTGATCATGGCCGAGATCCCCAGTCCGGCAGGAAATATTTTGGTGATCAACGGCTATTTCCCGCAGGGGGAGAGTCGTGACCACCCCACCAAATTCCCGGCGAAGGAAAAATTCTATCGCGACCTGCAGAATTTCCTTGAGACGGAGCAAAAGCCCGTGAATCAGGTACTGATTATGGGTGATATGAATATCAGTTCCGCCGATACCGATATCGGCATCGGGGAAGACAGCCGTAAGCGCTGGCTGCGCACCGGCAAGTGTTCTTTTCTGCCTGAAGAGCGGGAGTGGATGGACAGGCTGATGGGCTGGGGCCTGGTGGATACCTGGCGGGCGCAGAACGCTGAGGTCAGCGATCGCTTCTCGTGGTTCGATTACCGCTCAAAAGGCTTTGACGATAATCGCGGTCTGCGTATCGATTTGCTGCTGGCCAGCAGGCCACTGGCCGAACGCTGCGTCGCAACCGGTATTGACTATGACATTCGCGGAATGGAAAAACCCTCCGACCATGCGCCGGTCTGGGCGCAGTTTAATTTTGATTAGTCCGTTAATCTGACCGGGCGAATGCCCGGTTAATCGTTAGTTCTGATGTAGCGTTTGCCAGGTCAGGTTGTTAGTGCCGACCGAGCGTTCGTCGCGGCGGCACTGCAAAAGTACCCCTTCCATTTTCACCACCGATCCTTCGGTATAGCTGCGATTCTCCCAGGTACAGCAGCGCAGACACGGCGGCTGATTGCTGTTTTGCCCCTGCGTCCACGCCTCTGGCGGCATATCTACCACCACGCCGGTATTGTTTCTGCCTGCGGGCACATAGCCGCCGCCTGACCCGTATCCACTGCTGACGTCACTGCCCTGCCCGCCGCCAACGTGCAGGCTCTGACTGGTTGCCGCTGCCTGACCGCTTAACAGCAGCGCAGCAAACAGCATCACTACGGCATTTCTTCTCATTACTCAGTTTCCTTCGCTTTGGACGCCCTGCGACGCGCCGGTTTTTTACGATTTTCTGCCGCAGGAAGGCCACGGAATGCATGCGCGGCGGGCTGCTGCCGGGCCTGCGAAATCAGATTATGCAGCGTCTCTACCAGCGGCATCATAAAATCCTGATAGCGGCACTGCTTTTCACTGATTTTAGTCAGCGTGGACTCCCACTGGGCAGTCATATCCGGTCTGGCTGCCATCTCTGGCAGCGAGTGGATCAGCGCCCGCCCGGCGGGACTGGCATGAATATAGCGCCCTTTTTTAAACAAAAAAGCCCGTTTGAAGAGCAACTCAATAATCCCGGCGCGCGTAGCCTCTGTCCCTAAACCATCGGTCGCACGCAGCACTTTCTTTAGATCTTTATCCTGGACGAAGCGCGCAATACCGGTCATCGCTGAGAGCAGCGTGGCATCGGTAAAGGGTCTGGGCGGCTGTGTCTGCTTCGCCACCACTTCTCCGCGCTCGCAGAGGAGCTCATCCCCTTTTGCCACCACCGGTAGCGGCGTGCCGTCATTTTCCTCATCCCGTTCTTTACTGCCGAGCAGCGCACGCCAGCCCGCTTCGGCCAGAAATCGGGCCTTAGCCATAAATTTCCCGCCGTTGATATCAAGTTCAATCACGCATTTGCGGTAGACGGCATCAGGACAAAACTGCATCAGATACTGGGTGGCGATCAGCCGGTAGATACTGCTTTCATTTTCACTAAGGCGCAGGGTGCCGCCGCGTGCCGTCGGGATAATTGCATGGTGCGCATCCACTTTTTTATCGTCCCAGCAGCGGTTCTTGCGGTCGCTGTCAAAATCGGCAGGCGTTTGCAGATCGGGCTGGTGTACACCTATCGCGTTGAGAACGGCATGACGCCCGGCAAAGTGCTCATCCGGCAGGTAACGGCTGTCCGAACGAGGGTAGGTGATCAGCTTATGGGTTTCGTAAAGCTTCTGGCAGGTATCAAGCACGGTCTGCGCGCTAAGGCCGAAGCGCTTCGCCGCCTCGATTTGCAGCGCGGAAAGAGAAAAAGGCAGCGGCGCCGTGTCGTTTTCCCGCCTGTCGTTATAGCTGGTGACGTGGGCAGGCTGACCGCCAATACGCGCCACCACATGGTCTGCCAGCGGGCGATGCAGCAAACGCCCCTCCTCATCCTGCCAGGATTCGCAGGCATCGCTGGGCTGCCATAGCGCGACAAATCGCTCATCAGCGGGCGTGACGATATGCGCCTTAACTTCGTAAAAATCTTTTGGAACGAAGCCTTCGATATCTTCATCCCGCCGTACCACCAGCCCCAGAACCGGCGTTTGTACCCGACCTACGGACAGCAGGCCGTCGTAGCCTGCATTGCGCCCCAGCAGCGTGTAGGCACGGGTCATATTAATGCCGTAAAGCCAGTCGGCCCGCGCCCGCGCCAGCGCAGAGACGCACAGCGGGATAAATTCGCGATTTTCACGCAGCCGCCCCACCGCCCGTTCAACCGCCTGGGGGTTGAGATCGTTAATCAGGCAGCGCTGCACCTTTTCGCGCTTGCCTGCCGGCAGCGCCAGATAATCCAGCACCTCATCCACCAGCAGCTGCCCTTCCCTGTCCGGGTCCCCGGCGTGGATCACTTCAGTCGCCTGTTCCAGCAGCGTCTTGATCACATTGAGCTGTTTTGCTACCGAAGGCCGCGGCTGTAGCTGCCATTTTTCCGGGACAATCGGCAGATCGGCCAGCGACCAGCGCGCATAGCGGCTGTTATAGCTGTCCGGCTGCGCCTGTTCCAGCAGGTGCCCGACGCACCACGTCACCATATTATCCGGTCCGCAGGCAATGTAGCCCTCGCCCCGGCGGTGCGGCTTAGGTAATACATCCGCTATCGCGCGGGCAAGGCTGGGTTTTTCGGCAATAAACAAACGCATGCGAAATGACATCCTGCTTAACTTACAATTTCTGTTACTGAACGCACGGCGTACCGCGGCATCAGTTCACCCGGTGTCGCCCTGTGGCGTGCACCTCAACTGACCCGCGACGCGGGCGCGGGTATCATGGCCCGCAATGGTAACCTGTCAGGCTAAGCGTGGTAAGTCCGGGCGCATAATTGCCGCTCCGTTTGCTTATTATCGCGACAAATTGCAGAGCGGGTCACAAGCCTGCAGGGATTGTGACCCGCTGTCACTCAGAAATAACTGACAAATGGAGCGGTGTCGGGCGGAAGAACGGTAGTGGAAGATTTGAGCTGGGGCGTACCAAGGTACAGAAAACCCACCAGGCTATCCTGCTCGCGGCAGCCAAACGCCTCGCGCACCGCCTGATGCTCAGTCCAGGCACCGGTACGCCAGACGCCGTTAAACCCCTGCGCCAGCGCGGCCATCTGCATTGCCATCACCGCACAGCCTGCGGAAACCACCTGCTCCCAGCGCGGGACCTTCGGATGGTCTTCGCAGCGCGCTACAACGGTGATGATCATCGGCGCGCGAAACGGGGACTGTTTTGCCTTTTCAATGGCCTTTAAATCCATATCATCCTGACGGGCCGTCGTTTCCAGCAGCTGGCTGAAGCGCTCGCGTCCTGCGCCTTCGATAATGCTAAAGCGCCACGGCTGGAGCGTGCCGTGGTCGGGCGCGCGCATACCGGCACGAAGGATATTCTCCAGGGCTTCACCCGCAGGCGCCGGTTCACTGAGCCGCGAGGCAGAACGACGGTTAACCACTAAATCCAGCGCATCCATAAATTTCTCCTGATAATGATTCTGATTTAGCAGAAACTAGCACAGGATGATGATTTGTTACAGCATGGCGCTTTTTCCTGCTGACAATAGCGCCCTGGCTAATTAGGATGTCACCAACCTGCTCCGGTTTCGCCGTTCGTGCGCTCTTGCACCCGGTGAAACGGGCTTTTTTACCGCGATTATGGAGATAATATGCGCACTTTGTGGCGAGCAATCGCTGGTTTTTTTAAATGGACCTGGCGACTGCTGAATTTCGTCCGTGAGTTCATTCTCAATCTGTTTCTGGTGGTATTGATTCTGATCTGTATTGGAGTTTACGTTCAGTTCAGCCGCCCTGCCACGCCGGAACAATCCCCTAAAGGCGCACTGATTGTTGATCTGAGCGGCACGGTGGTCGATAAGCCCTCCGTCAGCAATAAGCTCAGCAAACTTGGTCGCCAGCTGCTGGGTACCAACAGCAACCGCCTGAAGGAGAATTCGCTGTTTGACGTAGTGGATGCCATCCGCCAGGCGAAAGGCGATGCCAATATTACTGGCATGGTGCTCGATCTGCGCGATTTCGCCGGTGCCGATCAGCCCTCGCTCCAGTATATGGGTAAGGCCCTGCGCGAGTTTCGCGACAGCGGTAAACAGATTTACGCCACCGGTGACAGCTACAGTCAGGCACAGTACTACCTTGCCAGCTTCGCCAATAAAATTTATCTCTCCCCACAGGGTACGGTGGATATCCACGGTTTTGCCACTAACGGACTCTACTATAAGTCACTGCTGGATAACCTGAAGGTCTCATCACACGTCTTCCGCGTGGGGACCTACAAGTCGGCCGTTGAGCCGTTCCTGCGGGATGATATGTCTCCGGCAGCGCGCGAGGCGGACAGCCGCTGGATGGGCGAACTGTGGCAAAACTATCTCAATACCCTGGCGGCCAACCGTCAGATCACCCCGGATCAGGTTTTCCCGGGTGCGCAGGGCCTGCTCGATGCACTACAGAAAACCGGCGGCGACACGGCTGAATACGCCAAAAATGCCCGGCTGGTGGATGAGTTAGCCTCGCGCTCAGCGGTTGATCAGCAGCTGACGAAAGTTTTCGGCTGGGATAAAGAAGCAAAAGATTTCAACGGTACCAGCATCTACGACTATCAGGTCAAAGATCAGCAGTCAGCCGACGGCAATATCGCGGTAATTATGGCTAACGGTGCGATCATGGATGGCGACGAGACGGCGGGCACCGTGGGGGGTGATACCACCGCGATGGAAATTCGTCAGGCACGTCTGGATCCGAAGATAAAAGCCATTGTTTTCCGCGTTAACAGTCCCGGCGGCAGCGTAACAGCCTCCGAAACCATTCGCGAAGAGCTGGCGGCGGCGAAGGCCGCAGGTAAACCGGTGGTCGTCTCCATGGGCGGCCTGGCGGCATCGGGCGGCTACTGGGTCTCCACCCCGGCCAACTACATCATTGCCAGCCCGAACACCCTGACCGGCTCGATTGGGATTTTCGGCGTGATTAATACCGTCGAAAACTCACTCGATGCGATTGGCGTTCATACGGATGGCGTGTCTACCTCGCCGCTGGCCGATGTGGCCACCACTAAGGCGCTCCCGCCTGAAGTTCAGCAGATGATGCAGTTGAGCATTGAGAACGGCTATAAAAACTTCCTTAATCTGGTGGCGCAGGCCCGTAATAAAACCCCGGAGCAGATCGACCAGATCGCTCAGGGTCACGTCTGGACGGGCAGCGATGCCAAAGCAAACGGACTGGTTGACGCGCTGGGCGACTTTGACGATGCCGTTGCCAAAGCGGCCGAGCTGGCTAAGCTGAAACAGCCCCAGCTAAACTGGTATCAGGACGATCCGGGCATGCTTGATATGCTGTTCAGTCAGATGGATGTCTCAATTCGCGCCGCGCTGCCTGATGTCCTGAAGGTGTGGCTGCCCGCGCCGGTTATGGACACCATGGCGGCAATGAGGGATCAGCCCGGCCTGTTTGATAACCTTAACGATCCGCAAAATCGCTATGCCATCTGCCTGACCTGTGGTCAGGTGAAATAACCCGGTGGCAGCCCGGCATCACGTCGGGCTGCCTTTACCCCTATTCCTGTCATGCGCCTGTACGACAGGCCAGAGCTTATACATGCAAAAGAAATCTATCTACGTGGCCTATACGGGTGGAACCATAGGCATGCAGCGTTCTTCCCAGGGCTATATTCCGGTGTCTGGGCATCTGCAGACCCAACTGGCAAATATGCCCGAGTTTCATCGCGCCGAAATGCCTGACTTTACCATCCATGAGTATCAGCCACTGATTGACTCATCGGATATGACCCCGCAGGACTGGCAAATCATCGCCGATGATATTCGTCAGAACTACCATCGCTATGACGGCTTTGTGATCCTGCACGGCACCGATACCATGGCCTTCACCGCGTCTGCGCTCTCTTTTATGTTGGAAAATCTCGCCAAGCCGGTAATTGTGACAGGGTCACAGATTCCGCTTGAGGAACTCCGCTCCGACGGACAACAGAATCTGTTGAATGCACTCTTTGTGGCGGCGAACTTCCCGATAAATGAAGTATCTCTGTTTTTTAACAATACGCTTTATCGCGGTAACCGCACGACCAAGGCACATGCCGACGGTTTCAATGCGTTCGCCTCACCCAATCTGGCCCCGCTGCTTGAAGCCGGTATTCATATCCGCCGTCTGAACACCCCGCCAGCTCCCCACGGCGAGGGTGAGCTGATCGTGCATCCGATTACCCCGCAGCCGGTTGGCGTGGTGACGATATATCCCGGTATCTCAGCCGATGTGGTCAGTAATTTTCTCCTGCAGCCGGTAAAGGCGCTGATTCTGCGCTCGTACGGTGTAGGTAATGCCCCCCAAAACCCTGCCTTCCTGAAGGAGCTTAAAGAGGCTTCCTCGCGCGGGATAGTGGTTATCAACCTGACTCAGTGTATGTCCGGTAAGGTCAATATGGGCGGTTATGCCACCGGCAACGCGCTGGCGCTTGCAGGGGTGATCAGCGGTTACGATCTGACCGTCGAGGCGACGCTGACCAAGCTCCATTTTTTACTGTCACAGGGCCTTTCGAGCGACAGGGTACGTCAGCTGATGCAGGTTAATCTGCGCGGCGAACTGACGCCAGACGAGAAATAAGGAACCATAATGAAAACGCAGCAGGCACTGTTACTCATTGATTTACAGAATGACTTTTGTCCCGGCGGCGCGCTGGCCGTGGAGGAAGGTGATGCGGTTATCGCCGTAGCAAATCAGGTTGCGATGCGTTTTCACCAGCGTGGTCAGCCGGTGGTCGCCACGCTCGACTGGCACCCGCATCACCACGGCAGCTTCGCCTCAAATGCCGGAGAAGTGCCCTGGACCATGGGGGAGTTGGATGGGCTGCCCCAGGTCTGGTGGCCCGATCACTGCGTTCAGGGGAGTAAGGGGGCAGAGCTGCACCCTGAGCTTAATCGCAGCGTGCTCGTCAAGCAGATCTATAAGGGAACGGATCCCCGCACAGATAGCTACAGCGCCTTTTTTGACAATGGCCAGCGCAGCCAGACCGGCCTGGACAGCTGGTTAAAATCGCAGGGGGTGACGGCGCTAACGGTGATGGGCCTGGCGACCGATTACTGCGTGAAATATAGCGTGCTGGACGCGCTAAGGCTGGGCTATCGCGTCAGCGTGGTTGTCGCAGGGTGTCGGGGTGTGAATCTGGAAGCGGGTGACGGTGAGCGGGCGCTGGCGGAAATGGCGGCCAGCGGCGCGCTGCTTATCAATGCTGATGGGGCGGAAGGAACGCTCCGGTAAAACCTGCTGCCGGGATTTAACCGGGGATCGTGGCGTAAACCAGCGACAATTATTCCTCCAGGAATAATTTATTGCAGCTTAATGCGGGTGACGTTGTCATCCACAATGCCAAACGCTTCCTTAAGCTCTCTTTTGCTTTTTGTCACCATCTCGCCACCCTTGCCAATGCTCATATGCTGCGGCTGCTCATTATATTTCGCCTGCCACATCATCACCAGCTGCAGGCTGTTCTCTTTCTGCGCATCCGTCAGCGCGACGCCGTCGGCCCATTTACCCGTTTCAACGGCAGTCAGCAGACGCTGGTAAACATCCGGCGTCATGGCATTAATCATCTCATCCAACACCATTGCCGCTATCCTTTAATGTTGTTGCCTTCTTCGTCAGAAAAGCTTAACGAAGCGGAATTGACGCAGTAGCGCTCGCCCGTAGGCTGAGGACCATCCGGAAATACGTGCCCCAGGTGGGCATCACAGCTGCCGCAGCGAATTTCGATACGCTGCATACCGTGAGTGTCATCTTCAATATAACGAATAGCATCATCGCTGACGGGCTGGTAAAAACTGGGCCAGCCGCAGCCGGAGTCGTACTTGGTTTCCGACAGGAACAGCGGCGAATTGCACACCAGGCAGTGATACAGCCCTTCGCCTTTGTTATGCAGCAGCTTGCCGGTAAAGGGTCTCTCGGTACCGCGCTCCTGGGTCACATAACGCTGTACTTCGTTCAAATCGGTTTCTGGGTTCAGATGTTTGTTAGCCATATCGATACTCTCTGGCGGTGTGTTCTGGATAATGTCTATCATTCTAACAAATACATAACAACGTCAGGGGATTTTTTCGCTTACAGAGATATCTGAAAGTAAAAGCAGACGATTATGTGATTCAGATCACTCTTTGATACCCCTGCCCCTTTATATTCGTGCAGGAAGGCCCAAGATTAGGTTCTAACGGGTGCCGCGAATCATGCTTTCAGATAAATTATTCCTGCTCGCTGGTTTGATTTGTCGCAACAATTGAAGCGATTCCGCTTGACGCCTGGTAAGGTTTTTGTAATTTTACAGCCAACCTTTTATTCACTAACCAATAGCTGGTGGAATATATGACTATCAAAGTAGGTATCAATGGTTTTGGCCGTATCGGTCGCATCGTTTTCCGTGCTGCTCAGCAGCGTTCTGATGTAGAAATCGTTGCAATCAACGATCTGCTGGACGCCGAGTACATGGCTTACATGCTGAAGTACGACTCTACCCATGGCCGTTTCGACGGTACTGTAGAAGTCAAAGACGGCCACCTGGTTGTTAACGGCAAAACCATTCGTGTTACCGCTGAAAGAGATCCAGCTAACCTGAAATGGGGCGAAATCGGCGTTGACGTTGTTGCTGAAGCAACCGGTATCTTCCTGACCGACGAAACCGCACGTAAGCACATTCAGGCTGGCGCGAAGAAAGTCGTACTGACCGGTCCTTCTAAAGACAACACCCCAATGTTCGTTATGGGCGTGAACCACAAGTCTTACGACGGCCAGGACATCGTTTCTAACGCATCCTGCACCACTAACTGCCTGGCACCGCTGGCAAAAGTGATCAACGACAAGTTCGGCATCGTTGAAGCGCTGATGACCACCGTGCATGCAACCACTGCAACCCAGAAAACCGTTGATGGCCCGTCTCACAAAGACTGGCGTGGCGGTCGTGGCGCATCTCAGAACATCATCCCTTCTTCTACCGGCGCAGCAAAAGCCGTAGGTAAAGTGATCCCTGAGCTGAACGGCAAACTGACCGGTATGTCTTTCCGCGTCCCTACGCCAAACGTCTCCGTGGTTGACCTGACTGCTCGTCTGGCTAAGCCTGCCTCTTACAAAGAAATTTGTGATGCAATCAAAGCGGCTTCTGAAGGCGAACTGAAAGGCGTTCTGGGCTACACCGAAGATGACGTGGTTTCTACCGATTTCAACGGCGAAGTTCTGACTTCTGTATTTGATGCCAAAGCAGGTATCGCCCTGAGCGACACCTTCGTCAAACTGGTTGCCTGGTATGACAACGAAACGGGCTATTCAAACAAAGTTCTGGATCTGATCTCTCACATTGCTAAATAAGCAGCTGAAAGACTAATCAGGGCGACTCCGGTCGCCCTTTTTTTATCGGCTTGAAAAAGGTTTCCTCATGAGCGAAAAACTCTTTTCCCTGGCGGTTACTGACCAGATCACCCCCTATATTTCGCAGAGAAAAATAGGCGACCTGCCCCTTTTAACCATTGTTCATCCAAAAGTCAGGGCGGCCATCACCTTACAGGGCGCGCATCTGATTGCCTGGCAGCCTGGTAGTGAAAAGCCCGTTATCTGGCTGAGCGAGAAGACAGCCTTTACCGCAGGGAAAGCCATCCGGGGCGGCGTGCCTGTCTGCTGGCCGTGGTTTGGTCCGGCAGGTGAACCCGCTCATGGCTTTGCGCGTAGTCTGCCCTGGACGCTGTCAGCACACGATGAGAATGAAGAGAGCGTGATGCTGACCTTCGTGCTGGAAAGTGACGAGCGCACGAAAAAGCTCTGGCCGCATGATTTCACCCTGATTGCGCGCTTCCGCTTCAGCGATCGCCTTGAAATTGAACTGGAGGCGCACGGAGACTTTGAGGCAACGGCCGCGCTGCACAGCTACTTTAACGTTGCCGACATCGCCGGTGTTGAAGTGAGTGGGCTTGGCCACCCCTATATTGATAAGGTCAGTGACGGGGCTGAGGGAAACTCTGCATCCGGCAGGCAAACCTACCCCGATCGGGTCGATCGCGTGTATACCCAACCTGAAGACTGTAGCGTTATCACCGATACTGTCGGTCAGCGTACCATCGAAGTCTACCACCACCACCATAGTGACGTTGTCACGTGGAACCCTGGCCCTGCACTGTCATGCAGTATGGGAGACATGGCCAATGAGGGTTATAAAACGATGGTGTGCGTGGAAACAGCGCGTATCTCATCCGCAATGAAGAGTTCGGGCGAAAGCCCATCCCGGCTGGCTACCACCATTAAAGTGCGTAAAAACGCCTGACGATACGCAGTGAGGCGGTAAAAAAGTTACCGCCTGACCAGGCTTTAATCCCTTACTGCCTTACCTTGCACCCGATCGGGTTTGAATGCCGCCAGGCGCGACCCTGCGCTGGCTCGGCTTAGACGACGTCGAGCGCGACCTTCCCGGTGGGCGGTGGAAAGGCCTGGTCCATCAGCGCCAGCTCCTCCCTGTTCAGCACCACCTTCAACGCAGCCGCATTCTCGTCAACGTGTTGCACCGATCCTGCTTTGGGAATAGCCATGACGCCCTGCTGGCGAATAACCCAGGCCAGCAGCAGCTGGGCTACACTGATGCGCTTTTGCTGTGCAATCTCCGCAAGCACGCCGTTATTCATCAAATCGTGACGCAGACGCCCCGCCTGCGCCAGCGGGCAGTAGGCCATCACCGGAATGCCGCGCTGCTGGCACGCAGGCAGAAGATCGTACTCAATTCCGCGCGAGGCCAGGTGGTAAAGCACCTGGTTAGCCGCGCAGCCCAAGCCCCCTTCTTCTGTCAGCAGGTCCTGTAGATCACTCTTATCGAAATTGGATACGCCCCAGTGCCGGATTTTACCCGCCTGCTGGAGTTGCTGCATGGCGGTGATGGTTTCCTCCAGCGGGATGCTGCCAGGCCAGTGAAGAAGATAGAGGTCGAGATAATCCGTTTTCAGCCGACGCAGGCTGCGATCGCAGGCTTCAATGGCACTCCCGGCCCCGGCATTCCAGGGATAAACTTTTGAGACCAGCCAGGCCTTGTCCCTTCTTCCCTGCAATGCTTCGCCGACCACTTCCTCTGCTCCGCCGTCTGCGTACATTTCAGCCGTGTCGATTACGCTAAGACCCAGTTCGAGTCCGTGCTGCAGGGCAGCGACCTCTGATTTACGCTGGCCGCTATTTTCCCCCATATACCAGCTTCCCTGGCCGATGGAAGGCAAGGTTATCTCTTTTGAAAAGTTTACGGATGAGCTCATGCATACCTCCTGCACTCTTTTGGGGGTGACTATCATGCAAAAGGGCGCAGAGCGCCCTTTTTTGATGCGATAACAGGCGATCAGAACGTGTAGCTAACGCCCGTCCACAGCATGACCTGAGCGTTATTGTCGACCATTGGGCTGTCTTTCACTTCGCTGCTCAGACGGGTATAGCGGCCTGAAAGCGATGCGTTCCAGCTCTGATTAATCGCATATGCGGCGGTCAGCTCCAGATAGGGGCTCCAGCTATCGTCTGCGTCATAGCTGCTAAGTCCGCTACGGCGCGACTCGCGTTTGGAGACGCCATAGTAGTAGTCATTTTGATTTTCACTGCTGTACAGCGCACCAATACCCGGCGTCAGGCTCAGATCGCCAATCTGGAAGCGATAAAGATAGGCCAGATCCCAGATAATGCCATTACTGTTATCCAGCAGATCGCCCGCGACCACGGTGCGTACGATGCCCCAGTCACTGGTGTGACGATACGCAAGCCCGCCCATCGCGGTCATATGGCGGTTATCCAGTTTTTTCAGCTGTTTATTATCGGTGTCGCTGGTTTTGAAATTTTCCGGTGATCCCAGCACGGTCAGCGATAGCTGGTCCTGTTTGTCATTCCAAAGATAATACCCGGCCTGAAAGCTGCGAACGTAGAAGCTGTCACCTTCATAATTGATAATTGGTAAAGGGTAATAGCGGTTCTGCCCCCCTTTATACGGGCTCTGACTGTAGATGACAGAGGCACCGAGAGTTAAGGGGTTGGCCTGAGCAAGGGATGCTGCCAGAGATGAGGATAAAATGACTGCCACAGCGCTAACTTTGAAATAGTTCACAATTAATTCGTTCCATAAATATAACAATCGAGTACGGTAGTTTAACAATCTCTGCCGCGTAAGTTAAAATCCTAATACAACCTGTAGCACTCAGAATCAATTTTTGCCATGAATCAGCATGAATCAATTGCTGCGGCTAATTTACAAATTCCCGACAGACCGCACCAGTTCAGGTTGTCGCTAAGTTGGATTATAACTTTGTTATTGAAATATCATTGAAAAGCTTTGCGGCATCAGGACATTTTACGAATGCCAACTACGCTTTAATAGATGACGCTTAGTTTTAATGAGCAGAGTGACCCCAGGATTTGTGTATCCCGATAAAAAAATGTCTGGTTGGCATAAGGGTTGCTGTACTCATTCATCAGTTCCTTCAGGGGCTAACCACACTTAGGCTCCTGGTTCCTGTGCTAAAAATGAAAGGACGGGCATCGCTATGAATATATTCGATCACTATCGTCAGCGTTATGAAGCTGCCAAGGACGAAGAGTTCACTCTGCAGGAGTTCCTGACCGTTTGTCGGCAGGATCGCAGTGCATACGCCAACGCGGCAGAACGACTGTTAATGGCTATTGGTGAGCCGGTAATGGTGGATACTGCCCTGGAGCCACGCCTTTCCCGACTGTTTTCTAACCGTGTCGTTGCGCGCTACCCCGCTTTTGAAGAATTTTATGGCATGGAAGAAGCGATTGAACAGATCGTCTCTTACCTGAAACATGCCGCGCAGGGGCTGGAAGAGAAGAAACAGATCCTCTACCTGCTGGGTCCGGTAGGCGGCGGTAAATCCTCACTGGCCGAGCGACTTAAGTCGCTGATGCAGCGCGTGCCTATCTATGTGCTAAGCGCCGATGGCGAACGAAGCCCGGTTAACGATCATCCACTCTGCCTGTTCAATCCGCAGGAGGATGCCCATATTCTTGAGAAAGAGTACGGTGTCCCGCGCCGCTATCTCGGCACTATTATGTCTCCGTGGGCGGCAAAACGCCTGCATGAATTCGGCGGCGACATCTCCCGCTTCAGAGTCGTTAAGGTTTGGCCTTCTATCCTTGAGCAGCTGGCCATTGCCAAAACCGAGCCGGGTGACGAGAACAATCAGGATATCTCCGCGCTGGTCGGTAAAGTGGATATCCGTAAGCTGGAGAACCACGCGCAGAACGACCCTGATGCGTATGGTTATTCCGGTGCGCTCTGTCGGGCAAACCAGGGGATTATGGAGTTCGTCGAGATGTTTAAAGCGCCGATCAAGGTGCTGCATCCCCTGCTGACGGCAACCCAGGAGGGCAACTATAACGGCACCGAGGGTATCTCTGCCCTGCCGTTCAACGGCATTATTCTTGCGCACTCGAATGAGTCAGAGTGGGTGACCTTCCGTAATAACAAGAATAATGAAGCCTTCCTTGACCGCGTTTACATCGTCAAAGTGCCGTACTGCCTGCGCGTCTCTGAAGAGATCAAAATTTATGACAAGCTGCTGAACCACAGTGAGCTGAGCCATGCTCCCTGCGCACCCGGCACGCTGGAGACGCTGGCCAGATTCAGTATCCTCTCGCGCCTGAAAGAGCCGGAGAACTCCAGCACGCACTCTAAAATGCGGGTTTATGATGGGGAAAGCCTGAAGGATACCGATCCTAAAGCTAAATCCTATCAGGAGTACCGTGACTACGCGGGCGTCGACGAAGGCATGAACGGTCTCTCGACTCGTTTCGCCTTTAAGATCCTCTCCCGCGTGTTTAACTTTGACCACGCAGAAGTGGCGGCGAACCCGGTACATCTTTTCTACGTGCTGGAACAGCAAATTGAACGTGAACAGTTCCCGCAGGATGTTGCCGAGAAATACCTTGAGCACCTGAAAGGCTATCTGATCCCGAAATACGCTGAGTTTATTGGTAAGGAGATCCAGACAGCTTATCTGGAATCCTATTCTGAATATGGTCAAAACATTTTTGATCGTTACGTGACCTATGCAGACTTCTGGATTCAGGACCAGGAATACCGCGATCCGGATACCGGCCAGCTATTTGACCGCGAGTCATTAAACGCTGAGCTGGAGAAAATCGAGAAACCCGCCGGGATCAGTAATCCAAAAGATTTCCGCAACGAGATTGTTAACTTTGTCCTGCGCGCCCGCGCGCACAATAGTGGCCGGAATCCAAACTGGACCAGCTATGAAAAACTCCGCACGGTTATTGAGAAAAAAATGTTCTCAAATACCGAGGAGCTGCTGCCGGTCATCTCCTTTAATGCCAAAACGTCCACGGATGAGCAGAAAAAACATGACGACTTTGTCGACCGAATGATGGAAAAAGGCTATACCCGCAAGCAGGTTCGCCTGCTGTGCGAATGGTATTTGCGGGTCAGAAAATCGTCCTGATAGCAGCAGAGTGCATTAATCGGGCCGGAATCATCCGGCCCAGCTTGCAACATTGTTTGGGGGAGCTATGGCCTATTTTATCGATCGGCGTCTTAACGGCAAAAATAAGAGCGCGGTGAATCGCCAGCGCTTTTTACGCCGCTACAAGTCGCAAATCAAACAGTCGATCTCCGAGGCCATCAATAAGCGTTCGGTAACCGACGTTGATAGCGGCGAATCCGTTTCCATTCCCGTGGGTGATATCAACGAACCTATTTTCCATCAGGGCCGGGGCGGCCAGCGTCATCGCGTGCACCCTGGTAACGATCACTTTGTGCAGAATGACCGCGTTGAGCGCCCGCAGGGGGGCGGGAGCGGTGGCAGCGGTCAGGGCCAGGCGGGTCAGGATGGTGAGGGCGAGGACGACTTTGTTTTCAATATTTCAAAGGATGAGTACCTCGACCTGCTGTTTGAAGATTTGGCCCTGCCGAATCTGAAGAAAAATCAGCATCGCCAGCTTAACGAATACAAGGTCCATCGTGCGGGCTATACGTCCAACGGTGTGCCCGCCAATATCAGCGTCGTGCGCTCGCTGCAAAACTCGCTGGCGCGCCGTACTGCCATGACCGCCGGTAAGCGTCGCATGCTCGGCGAGCTTGAAGCCAGTCTGGAGCTGATAGAGAATTCTGAACCTGCTCAGCTGCTGGAAGAGGAGCGCCTGCGCAATGAAATTGCCGAACTGCGCGCGCGTATTAAGCGGGTGCCTTTTATTGACACCTTTGATCTCCGCTTTAAAAATTTCGAGAAACGTCCGGAACCCTCCAGCCAGGCGGTGATGTTCTGCCTGATGGATGTCTCCGGTTCAATGGATCAGGCGACGAAGGATATGGCCAAGCGCTTTTATATACTGCTCTATCTGTTCCTGAGCCGTACCTATAAAAACGTGGACGTGGTCTATATACGTCATCATACCCAGGCTAAAGAGGTCGATGAACAGGAGTTCTTCTACTCACAGGAAACCGGGGGCACCATCGTCTCCAGCGCGCTAAAGCTGATGGATGAGGTGGTGAAAGAGCGTTACGATCCGGCGCAGTGGAATATTTATGCCGCCCAGGCATCGGATGGTGACAACTGGGCAGACGATTCACCCCTGTGCCATGAAATCCTGGCCAAAAACATTCTGCCGGTCGTGCGCTACTACAGTTATATCGAGATAACCCGACGTGCGCATCAGACCCTGTGGCGCGAATACGAGCAGCTCCAGGCCCGATTTGATAACTTCGCCATTCAGCATATTCGTGAACCTGAGGATATTTACCCGGTATTTCGTGAGCTTTTCCACAAACAGGCGGAAGAAAACTACTAAATTCAGGCCTGATCTTTCCAGCCAGTACAGGTTTACTGGCTGTTCACTCTCCCCACATGACAGTATCGGCAGCAAAAATCGTCCTCCTGGCGCTTTTTTTTGTCCAATTCCGCAAATACAACACTAATCATAGGCACTCAGCGGCATTTGTAATGGCAAAATGTATGCTATTTTATCCTTCTCTGTAATTTCCGCTTATTTCGCCCTGCGGACCCTCAGAAATTTTGACAGCTGGAGTCGTTTTACAACACACTGTTAAAACACATCTTTACCCACACAGGAGAATTGCCTTTTGGAAGCCAGCGCTATTTACAGTCTGTTTATTATTGGTTCCGTGCTGGTCGCCGCAAGCATTTTGCTGAGTTCGTTCTCGTCAAAGCTTGGCATTCCCATTCTGGTCATTTTCCTGGCGCTCGGCATGCTGGCGGGCGTTGATGGAATCGGCGGCATTGCCTTTGACAATTACCCCGCAGCTTATCTGATCAGTAATCTGGCGCTGGCGGTCATCCTGCTGGATGGCGGCATGCGCACCCAGGCCAGCTCATTTAAAGTTGCACTTGGCCCCGCGCTCTCGCTGGCAACGGTCGGCGTGCTGATCACCGCCGGCCTGACCGGTATGGCTGCCGCCTGGCTGTTTAATCTGAATATGATTGAGGGCTTTCTGGTCGGTGCCATTATCGGTTCGACGGATGCCGCCGCCGTATTCTCCCTGCTGGGTGGAAAAGGGCTGAACGAGCGCGTCAGCGCCACGCTGGAAATCGAGTCCGGCAGCAATGACCCCATGGCCGTGTTTCTGACTATCACGCTTATCGAGATGATACAGCAGGGGCAAACCGGGCTGAGCTGGATGTTTGTGGTCCATCTGATCCAGCAGTTCGGGCTGGGTATCGTACTGGGACTGGGCGGCGGCTGGGCGCTGCAACAGCTGATCAACCGCGTGTCGCTGGCCAGCGGCCTCTATCCGCTGTTAGCGGTCAGCGGCGGCATCCTGGTCTTCGCCCTGACGACGATGCTGGAAGGAAGCGGTATCCTTGCGGTCTATCTGTGCGGCTTTTTACTGGGCAATCGCCCTATCCGCAACCGTCACGGCATTTTGCAGACGTTTGATGGTATGGCCTGGCTGAGCCAGATTGGTATGTTCCTGGTGCTCGGCCTGCTGGTTAACCCTAAGGATCTGTGGAATATTGCGCTACCGGCTATGCTGCTTTCGCTGTGGCTTATCCTGTTTGCCAGACCGCTTTCCATCTTTGTCGGGCTGCTGCCGTTTCGGGGCTTCACGACCCGTGAACGCTTCTTTATCAGCTGGGTCGGGCTGCGCGGAGCCGTGCCTATTATTCTCGCTGTCTTCCCGATGATGGCGGGGCTGCCTCACGCCTCCCTGTTCTTTAATATCGCCTTCTTTGTGGTGCTGGTCTCCCTGATGGTTCAGGGCACGTCGCTGGGCTATGCGGCCCGGAAAGCCCGCGTGGTGGTACCACCTACCGCCTCCCCCATTTCTCGCGTCGGTCTGGATATTCACCCTGAGAACCCCTGGGAACAATTCGTTTACCAGCTGGGGGCGGATAAATGGTGCGTGGGCGCTGCGCTGCGCGATCTGAAACTGCCGCGCGAAACGCGCATTGCCGCCCTGTTTCGCGACAATTTACTGCTGCACCCCACCAGCAGTACCCGGCTGAAAGAGGGCGATGTGCTCTGCGTGATAGGTCGCGAGCGCGATCTGCCTGCCCTGGGTAAACTTTTCAGTCAGTCGCCACCGGTAGCCCTGGACCAGCGCTTCTTCGGCGACTTTATTTTGCAGGCTGACGCCCGCCTTCAGGACATCGCTGAAATCTACGGGATTGAGCTAACGGATGAAATCAATCTCCAGCAGTCACTGGGGCATCTGATAGCCGGTATGATTGGTGGCGCACCGGTGGTCGGCGATCAGGTTGAGTGGAAAAACATGATCTGGACCGTGGCTGAAAAAGAAGCCAATGAGATAAGCCGCGTGGGCGTCAGGGTGGCGGAAGACAAAGAATAGTCCTGATCCGATCCCTTTTGAGACGGATAGCGTCTACGCTTAAAGTTCGTTTCTGTCAAAAGGGAGGATTACCATGGGTCACGTCGTTAAAATTGGTCGCTATGAGATTGTTGATGCCGATATGGATACGGAAAATATTGATACCGTCAGCATTCCCTGCAACACCAACCCCGGTCTGAGCTACCAGCTGGATGGTTGGGACACAGAAACCAGTGTACCGGCCTGGATTGATGGCGAGCCGGTTGATCTTGCCATTTGTCACTATGACAAAGAAAACGATCGATGGGTTTTAAAAAAGCCTGCCTGATTCTACCCGCCCCTTCACCGTAGCGACTCTTCGCTGCGGTGGATTTTTTTTAAAATCGATCGTTAATTGTTATTTTATTGTCATAAGAAAAAGCGATAATACTCTGCCCCCGCTTCGTTTAAATAATTTCACCCCTGATTTCCCGCGCCACCAATAGCATTTTTTTAGGAATTTCCCGTATTAACTAACGCAAATATCTGCTGCATACTCTCACTACTGCTTCAGGTTGAAACAGCGTGAAGATGTCTGCTGCCTTATTACAACTGATTTTGGCAGCAGCCCTTCGCAAGGATAAAATAGTTAATTTCAAGGTGTTAATACCCGTATCATCGCCCCTGAACGCGTGCTTGTTCCTCGTCAGGTTACTGATTCCTCATGATGAATAGAGAGCAGCTATTATGGCTAGTACTCTTGTGCTTAATAACGGTCGTCGGGTTTTTAGCGGTACTCAAAAAAATATTATTGCCAAGGTGGCGCTCAGCCTTTCAGATTTAATTTCCATTAATCTGGCCTTGTTTTTAGCCGCTGCTACCGTGCAGGGCATTTGGGGTAATTTAGATATTTTTATTCCCCCTCAGCAGCTTGAAATTCGTTTTATTACCCAGCTGGTTATGTCGGTAGTGTGTATCGCGGGGTTCTGGATGCGTCTGCGCCATTATACCTACCGCAAACCCTTCTGGTTTGAGCTGAATGAAATCATTAAAATGCTGGTGGTATTCTCTCTGCTCGATCTGGCGCTGATCGCGTTTTCAAGATGGGACTTTTCCCGCACCCTGTGGAGCTTCACCTGGATTTACGCACTGATACTGCTCCCCCTGCTGCGCGCGTGCGCCAAGAGAGTGCTCATCCACGCGGGTCAGTGGCAAAAACAGACCATTATCATCGGCTCCGGGAAAAATGCGCGGGAAGCCTATGCCGCCCTGCAAAGTGAGGAGCTGCTGGGCTATGACGTTATCGCCTTTGTAGCCAGCCAGGGACACAAAGGTGCTGAGAAGCTCAATGGCGTGCCGGTGATCACCGCTAAAGACATTGTCTGGGATCGGGTTGATTTGGAAAATACCCAGTTTGTGGTGGCAATGGAGTACGAACAGCAGGTGATGCGCGATGACTGGCTGAAACTACTGTCGAAAAAACGCTGCCGGTCAGTCTCAGTTATCCCTACCCTGCGCGGTGTGCCGCTCTATGGCACCGACATGTCCTACATCTTCAGCCATGAGGTGATTATTCTCCGGGTCAGTAATAATCTGGCTAAACGCTCGTCACGCTTCCTTAAGCGTACCTTTGATATCCTGGTCGCCTCGCTGCTACTGCTGTTTCTTGCGCCCGCTTTTGCGCTTATTTGCTGGATGGTTGGCCGTGATGGCGGCGCCCGCATTTACGGCCATGAACGCGTCGGTCAGCATGGTAAGAAATTCAAATGCCTTAAGTTCCGCTCAATGGTCACCAACTCGAAAGACGTGCTTGATGCCCTGTTAGCGAGCAGTGAAGAAGCCCGCGCGGAGTGGGACAAAGACTTCAAGCTTAAAAATGATCCACGAATCACCAAAATCGGTGCCTTTCTGCGTAAAACCAGTCTGGATGAGCTGCCGCAGCTGTGGAATGTCATTCGCGGTGAAATGAGCCTGGTGGGACCACGCCCGGTGATCGAAGCAGAACTGGCGCGTTATGCGGGGGATGTGGACTATTACCTGATGGCTAAACCGGGGATGACCGGCATCTGGCAGGTAAGCGGCCGTAATGACGTTGATTATGACACCCGGGTTTACTTCGATTCCTGGTACGTAAAAAACTGGGCGCTGTGGACGGATGTGGCCATCATGTTCAAAACGGCAGGCGTTGTTTTACGGCGGGATGGTGCCTACTAAGCGGCACCGGCCACACAGGTTTTAGCCCGGCCTGCGCCAAACTGTTTATGCCGACCTTTGTCATTTAGCTCAGGTCGGCATGAGCCAAAGGGTTTAATGGGCCTCTGCCAGAGGATTAATTTTTATCAGCCTCCCCCTTTCCTTTTCCTGTCGTAATCTCTACCCTGTGCGGCTGGCTTTCAAACGGATGTCGCCTCGTACGATGCAAAAATTCACCCTGATTCTTCTTAGCCTGGTCCTGCTGGCCCCGCTGGGTATCGATCTCTATTTACCCACCCTGCCTGATATTGCTCAGGGCCTGAACACGCCGGTGAGTACCCTGCAGACCACCATTCCCCTCTTTTTACTGGTCATGGGCCTCGGGCAGATTGTCGCCGGGCCGCTGGTCGACAACTTTGGCCGAAAGCCGATTGCCCTGATCGGCCTGCTGCTTTACCTGCTTGGCAGCATTCTGGCTGCCACCGCCGCCGGCTGGCCGCAGTTTCTCACCGCCCGTGTCGTGCAGGGCTGCGCAGTTTGCTGTACGGCCGTGGTCGCGTTCAGCGGCGTGCGCGATCGCCTGGATGGCGATGATGCCGCCAAAGCCTATGGCTTTCTTAATGGGGCGCTGAATATTGTTCCGGCCCTGGCACCGATGCTTGGCGGCTTTCTGGCTGAATCTTTTGGCTGGCGCGCGCCCTTCTGGTTTTTAGCCTGCTATGCGCTGGCGGTGGGTGTGCTGGTGCTGTTCTTCCTGCCGGAGACCCGCCCCGCCGGCACGCTGCCGGTCAAGGGACTGCCGCTTAAGCAATACGCTCAGATCCTGCGTCAGCCGCGCTTCCTGGCCTTTGCCTTCGCTAATGCCGGTGCGCTGGGAATGGTGCTTACCTATGTTTCTCTCGCCCCTCAGGTGCTGATGAACGAGGGAAAACTTTCCGCGCTACAGTTCTCGGTGGCCTTTGGCGCTAATGGCTTCTGGATTATGCTGGTCAGCGTACTGGTCAATAAGATGATCCGCAAAGTGGGCCGCCCGGTCTGCCTGATGATCGGCAGCATGGCGATGGCACTCGGTGCACTTCTGCTGTTTGCCGGGGTCGCCCTTTTCCCCGCGGGTTGGCAAAGTCACTGGGCGCTGTATATGCTGCCGGTGGCCGTTGCGGTAGCCGGCCTGGCTTTCACCGTCGGACCGGCCACCAGCTACGCGCTGGAGCCTTATCGGCAGCAGGCTGGCGTTGCCTCTGCGCTGGCGGGGTTTATTCAAATGGCGGGCGGCGCGAGCGGTGGCCTGTTGGTGATGGCGCTACCGATTGCTGAGAAATCCGCCCTCGGCGTGATGATGCTGGCAGGGGCGGTGCTAATCGCACTGGCGTGGATCTACAGTAAAAAAGTGCGCGGTACGCTGACCGCGCTGTAACTTCAGATAACCGTGACCGGCACGCGCGGCGCCAGTGCGCACATTAGCTCATAGCCCACCGTGCCGGCAGCGTAGGCCACCTCATCAATTTTAACGTTGTTACCCCACAGTTCCACCTGACTGCCTATCCCCGCCTGCGGGCAGGGCGTCAGGTCAAGGGTCAGCATATCCATTGAAATGGCCCCCACCGTGTGGGTCATCACGCCGTCAACCCATACCGGTGTCCCGCTCGGTGCATGACGCGGATAGCCGTCCGCATAGCCGCAGGCCACCACGCCGATACGCTGTTCTCCAGCCGCACGATAGCGGGCGCCATAGCCCACGCCGTCGCCACTTTTTAACGTCTGAATGCCTATGATCTTACTGCTCAGGGTCATCGCAGGCCGCAGGCCGCTGCTGGCTACGTCATGCCACCGACCACTGGGAGAGGCGCCGTAAAGCACAATACCCGGTCGCACCCAGTTAAAGTGCGTTTCGGGATGCCAGAGCGTGGCGGCGGAGTTCGCCAGCGAGCGGGGGCAGTCCAGCCCTTCCGCTGCCGCATTGATACGCCGCATCGGTTCGACTATCCCCTCGCGACTTTCCGCTTCGGCAAAATGCGCCATCAGCGTCAGCTCACCGACATTTTGCAGCGCCCGCAGCGACTGCCACGTCTGGTTGACCTGGCCGGGCTGAAAGCCGAGCCGGTTCATGCCGCTATTCATCTTGAGGTAGATATCCAGCGGCGCTGACAGCCTAGCCTTCGCCAGCGCCTGAATCTGCCAGTTGCTGTGAATACTGGTGGTTAACCGGTAACGATCGAGGATCTCAAGCTCGCTGGCATGAAAGAACCCTTCCAGCAGCAGGATAGGTTTTTTCCAGCCGCGCTCGCGCAGCAGAATCGCCTCATTAAGATCCAACAGGGCAAATCCATCTGTTTCGTTAAGACTTTCCCTAACGCGATCGATACCGTGTCCGTAAGCGTTGGCTTTCACCACCGACCAGAGACGGGAATGAGGGGCAGCCTGGCGGGCAACCGCCAGGTTATGTCGCAGCGCGCTGGTGTCGATAGCGGCGACAATCGGACGAGACATAACTTCTCCTGAATCAGATACGATAACGATCAGCGGCTGGCACCATGCAACGTCTGGCCAACGGTCGGGTAGAATCCTGGCAGATAACGCATTACCGACAGGTCATCAGCGGCAATGGCGGGTATCCTTCGCGAAATGATATCAGAAAGCAGCTGCCCCGAACCGCATGCCATTGTCCAACCGAGCGTTCCATGACCAGTATTGAGATAAAGATTGCTTAGCGGGGTTCGCCCCACAATTGGCGTCCCGTCAGGCGTCATGGGTCGCAGCCCGCTCCAGAATGACGCCTGGGCGATTTCCCCTCCGCCAGGAAAAAGGTCGCCGACCACCATTTCCAGCGTTTCACGTCGCGCCGGACGAAGGGACAGGTCATAACCGACAATTTCAGCCATCCCCCCAACGCGAATGCGGTTGTCGAAGCGGGTGACGGCCACCTTATAGCTTTCATCCAGTACGGTAGAGATGGGTGCGGCCTGCGGGTCCCTGACCGGAAGGGTCAGTGAGTACCCTTTAAGGGGATAAACCGGCACGCTGACCGTCTGTTCCAGCAGTCCTCTGGACCAGGCCCCCAGTGCCACAACGTACGCATCGGCCTCGACCGTTTCCGCGCCGCACTTCACGCCCGTAATCCGGTTCCCCTCCTGTAGCAGAGCATCGATCGGGGTGTTGAAACGAAAGGTCACGCCGGCAGCAGCGGCCATATCAGCCAGCCGCTGGGTGAAGAGCTGGCAGTCACCGGTTTCATCGTTGGGCAGACGCAGACCGCCGGTCAGTTTGTGCTGGCTGGCCGCGAGTGCAGGCTCGGCGTCGGTCAGTTGAGCCGCCTCAAGCAGTTGATAAGGCACGCCCGCTTCCCGCAGTACCGCAATATCTTTGGTGGCGCTTTCGAACTGCTGCGCGGTGCGAAACAGTTGCAGCGTACCGCCCTGCCTGCCCTCATAGGCAATGCCCGTCTGCTGGCGCAGCGTTTTCAGGCAGTCGCGGCTGTACTCAGCGATGCGTACCATGCGGCTTTTGTTCTGCTGGTAGTGATCAAGATTACAATTTTTAAGCATCTGCCACATCCAGGCCAGCTGGAAGCGGCTGCCGTCAGGACGAATTGCCAGCGGCGCGTGGCGCTGGAACATCCATTTGATCGCCTTTAACGGCACGCCCGGCGCGGCCCAGGGTGCCGCATAGCCGGGTGAAATCTGTCCGGCATTTGCCGCGCTGGTTTCCTGTGCCACGCCGGCCTGCCGATCGATAATCGTAACCTCATGCCCGGCCTGTGCCAGATACCAGGCGCTGGCCACGCCAACCACACCGCCTCCCAGAATGACAACTCGCATAACTCTCCACCGCCGTTTAAAAAAAAGAGGATTAAACTGCCTTCACGCGACTGCTGCGAACGATTACGCTACGTCACTTTATCTAACATTACGCTGACACATTTCACATCTTTTTTACTCTAAGCGGTAATAAAAAGAGTTAGCGCGATGAAATACGGAGTTTAATTCCGCAGGTTAGCTATTATCAGCAGCAAATTATCGAGGATTGGCGTTTTTTGCGCTTTCCCAGCAGAATATGATTTGCCCATAACATTCCCTTATAAACAGCATATAATTTCAGCTATTTCATCTGAACCTTTATTTACTGCTGCCTAAAAATGATATTTCATAATCCGCTCTATTTTGTCCTAAATAATTCATTTGGATTCGTCAGAAGGATCGCCGGGAGTGAACTATCATTGAGTTATTGGCTTGCGTTCCGGTTTTGCAGGAGTATATCTATGCTCTGGTAGCCGGGTGGAAAACGGATCTTTTGTCGCTACAGGTTGTAACGTCGAAAACCGGTTTTTTAAAAGGGGTACGCTATGACGACTATCTTTGACGATCCGATTAAGGACAGCAAACGACTCAGTGATGGACCCGACTGGACTTTTGACCTGCTGGATGACTATCTGGCAGAGATTGACCGCGTAGCCAAACTCTATCGGCTCGAAACCTATCCACATCAAATTGAAGTGATCACCTCTGAGCAGATGATGGATGCCTATTCCAGCGTCGGCATGCCCATAAATTATGCTCACTGGTCATTCGGTAAAAAGTTTATTGAAACCGAACAGCGCTATAAACACGGCCAGCAGGGCCTGGCGTATGAAATTGTTATCAATTCGAATCCCTGTATTGCCTATCTGATGGAGGAGAATACCATCACCATGCAGGCGCTGGTCATTGCCCATGCCTGCTACGGACACAACTCCTTCTTCAAAAATAACTACCTTTTCCGCAGCTGGACCGACGCCAGCTCCATTGTTGACTACCTGATTTTTGCCCGAAACTATATCAGCCAGTGTGAAGAGCGCCACGGCGTGGAAGAAGTCGAGAAGCTCCTTGATTCCTGTCATGCCCTGATGAACTACGGCGTTGACCGCTACAAGCGCCCGCAAAAAATCTCCCTGCAGGAGGAGACGGCAAGACAGCAAAGCCGCGAGGAGTATCTGCAAAGTCAGGTTAATATGCTGTGGCGCACCCTGCCGCGTCGCGAGCGGGAAGAATCCCAGCAGGCGGCAACTCGCTACCCCTCCGAGCCGCAGGAAAATCTGCTCTACTTTATGGAGAAAAATGCCCCCCTGCTGGAGTCATGGCAGCGCGAGGTGCTGCGTATCGTGCGTAAAGTCAGCCAGTATTTCTACCCGCAGAAGCAGACTCAGGTGATGAATGAGGGCTGGGCAACGTTTTGGCACTACACCATCCTTAACCATCTTTACGATGAAGGTAAGGTATCAGAACGCTTCATGCTGGAGTTTTTGCATAGCCATACCAACGTCATTTACCAGCCCCCCTACAACAGCCAGTGGTATAACGGCATTAACCCCTACGCGCTGGGGTTCGCAATGTTCCAGGATATTAAGCGTATCTGTCAGGAGCCAACGGAGGAAGATCGCTACTGGTTCCCGGATATTGCCGGCAGCGACTGGCTGGAAACCCTGCATTTTGCCATGCGTGAATTTAAAGACGAGAGTTTTATCAGCCAGTTCCTGTCACCGAAGGTGATGCGCGACTTCCGTTTGTTCACGGTAATGGATGACGATCGTAACAATTTCCTGGAGATCGCCGCCATTCATGATGAAGCGGGTTATCGGGCCATTCGTCAGCAGCTGTCAGCACAGTATAATCTGAGTAATCTGGAGCCGAATATTCAGGTGTATGACGTTAACCTGCGCGGCGACCGCTCCCTGACGCTGCGCTATGTGCCGCACAGCCGCGCGCCGCTGGATAAAAGCCGTCGCGAGGTGCTTAAGCACGTGCACCGTCTTTGGGGCTTTGATATTCATCTCGAGCAGCAGAACGACGACGGCAGCACTGAAATTCTCGATCGCTGCCCGCCGCGCACTTCCCCGCTTTAACCTCGTTAAAACATAAAAAAAGCGGAGTCAGTCATCTGACTCCGCTGCGGATCGCCCTGAGGGTGAACGATTGCGTAAAGAGGCTTATCTGCCTCTGATTACCGACGCTGTGGGGGGAGATCCGTCGGCATGCTGGTCTGCATGTTATGCCAAATCTCACCGCTGCGGCGGCCATAGTCGCGCACGGTATCCACAATAATATCGTACTGCTGCTGCTGGCAGATAACGTTCAGCTTCTGGTAGAAATCCTGGGCCAGCTTACGCGCTTCAGGATTAGAAAAATAGTGACGCCCGACGCGGGTATACAGCCCTTTCAGACCGTTCAGGATCAACCCATAGATAGGATTGCCAGAGGCGAAGGCCAGACCACGGAAGATGCTGTAATCAAGATCGGTATAGGCTTCGGCTCTATCATCCACGCCCCTGGCCGTTTCCAGCACCTCCAGAGCTTTATCCGGATAGGTACGAATCGCGCGAAGAATAAATATCGAGGAGATATTGGTACGCACCGCCAGCAGGTTATCTATCAGCTGTGGAACGCTGTCGTGATCCAGACGTGCCAGCGTTTCAAGAATGCTTAAGCCGGACGTTTCCCAGAAATTGTTCACCCGGGTCGGTTTGCCATGCTGAATGGTCAGCCAACCATCGCGGGCAAGTCGCTGTAACACTTCCCGTAATGTCGTACGGGTGACGCCAATCAGTTCCGAAAGCTCTCTTTCCGCCGGCAGAATTGAGCCAGGCGGAAAGCGACTATTCCAGATGCTTTCAATAATATATTCTTCAGCGAAACCGGCAGGGCTCTGCGCCTTAATGACCATAGCGTTTTGTTTCCATTGCGTTCATGACTGCAAAATTGTGCTCATCATACCAGATGCTCCCGGCATCACATAGACGGGCAGGCTGCGAAAACGCTGAGGCGCTAACAAAACATAAAAAAAGTTGCGGGCAGGTCACTCCCACTTTCGCACCTCTGTAATCAGCAGGCTCTGAAAGCTCTGAGATAGCACTCTCCGGAAAGAATTAGTCCCACTCAGGTCAATTTCTCGGTGAAATTCTACGCTAACATGCTGGTGAACCGGCGCTTTTGGTTTACACTGCCGGTTCAACACCTATTACATGGATTGACTATGTTGAGATATTTGAATAGCTGCTCCCGCGGGCGCGGCGCCTGGCTTTTGATGGCCTTTATTGCTTTTGCTCTGGAAATGGTCGCACTCTATTTTCAGCACGTCATGATGCTGAAACCGTGCGTTATGTGCATTTATGAACGCTGCGCCCTTTTCGGGATAATGGCGGCAGGACTTGTCGGCGCCATCGCGCCAGCAACGCCGCTGCGTCTGGCAGCGATCGCTATCTGGATTTACAGCGCCTGGGAGGGCGTCCGTCTGGCCTGGGAACATACGATGATTCAGCTTCATCCCAATCCGTTTGTGACCTGTGATTTTGCCGCCCGCTTTCCACAGTGGCTGCCGCTGGACAAAATCCTGCCCTCCGTTTTTGTGGCCAGCGGTGACTGTTCGCAGAATCAGTGGGCCCTGCTTACGCTTGGGATGCCGCAGTGGCTGATTGGGATTTTTGCGGCCTTTCTGCTGGTCGGTATTCTCGTGCTGGTGGGTCAGCCGTTAAAACCGAAAAGACGGGATCTGTTTTCTCGCTAGCTCTGCCGCTACTCAACCCACCGCCGGTGGGTTTTTTTATCACCTGTTGACCTCCCGCCCTGGCAGAGACCAGGGTTGAAGGACTGTCTTACGGCGACTACGCTTAGATGACACGTCTGATCGAAGAGGAATATTATGAAAAACATCGCGTTAATGCTGGTTCTGTCCTTCTCTGCCGCCGCGCTTTCCGGCTGTGCGTGGTGGGGAGGAGAAAATACCCACAGTGCCCCACCGGCTCCACCCAGCGGCCAGCAGCCACCCGGCGCGCCAGGCGGCAGCGGCCCGGTCGGTCAGCCTCAGTCCTGACAGAAACGGTACCCTTGCCAACGCCAGCGGGTGATTCCGCTGGCGTTATCCCTGCAGGTATCAGGAACCCATGCTTTTATGCACGATCCCCAGCACGCTGCTTAAATCCTCCAGAGCAACCTGACCGGATGCAGAGGCTTCACCGACCATGGCGAACGTCAGCGCCGATCCGGTCAGCTCTCCGCTCATCCGCGTCAGTACACCCAGGTCGCCCATAGACATCGTCAGAACCGGACGCTGGGCGTAATGCTGATGCATCTCCCAGGTTGCCGTTAGCAGCGTCAGGACATCTCCCGGGTCGGCAGGCATCGCAGCCAGCTTGAGGATATCCGCCCCGCGCGCCTGCTGTTCGCGCAGCCGTGAGACGATCTCCTCTTTCGCCGGAGTGGACTTTAGCTCATGGTTAGACAATATCACCTTAACCCCCCGCTCGTGAGCCAGGGCGATTAGCGGATCGGTTTTTGTCCGATCGCGATACATTTCAACGTCAATCAGGTCAGCAGTGCCTTCGGCCAGCAGCTGTTGATACAGCTGTACGTACTGCTCGTCGCTGACCGCTTTTTTGCCGCCTTCGTCCTGGGTACGAAACGTCAGCAGCAGCAGCTTATTCCCGAGCCGGTCGCGTACCTGGTGCGTTAGCGCGGCCATGGCGTTCGCATCCAGTGCGTTCTCCAGCATATCCAGACGGAGTTCCAGCACGTGAAAATCCTGGCTGGATGCGACTTTATCGACAAAGGTCAGAACATCCGCCGGGTGGCTGGCAGTGGTCGGCACGATAACTTTCGGACTGCCCTGTCCGATGGTGATGTCACGGAGCGTGAGCTGTGGCGGCTTATCTTTCGCAGCAGGCAATGGCTGCCCGGTGGGCTGACTCCGGGCCGCAGAGGGCGTTATCAGGGATAGGGCGAGCATGGCACCGCTGGCGCCGAGGAATTCTCTGCGTTGAATCACGTAACTTATCCTTTTTACCTGTAAAACATAAGGATAAGCATAGCAAAGATTCGGAGCGGCTGACGGCGGGCGGCTTCAGCCCCTGCCCGGTTTATTGATGATATGATCTTCCCAGTCTGTCACTTCGCTCTCCCTGACCGCGATATGCCGCACGGAGATGCGCCCGGCGTGCATCGCCGCTTTGGACCCCGTACGCAGGGGATGCCAGACAGGAAGATTTTTCCCTTCTGCCAGTACACGATAGGCACAGCTGGGCGGCAGCCACGAAAAAGTGGGCAGATTATCCCGCGTCAGTTTGATGCAATCCTCTTCATATTCGAAGCGGCGCTCGTAATTGCGACACTGGCAGGTTTTGATGTTCAACTGGTTGCAGGCAACGTTAGTGAAGTAAATCTCATCGGTGTCGGCGTCCTGCAGCTTATTCAGACAGCACTGACCGCATCCATCACAGAGGGATTCCCACTCTTCATCGCTCATTTGTTCCAGCGTTTTACGCTGCCAGAAAGGGGTGTCAGTCATCGTGGTATCCGTTTAAGTAAAAAGCCCGCACCTTATAAACAGTTCGGGCTTCAGTTGCAAGCCTTACAGCACCCGCGTCGCGATGCCGTGGCCGCCGAGTGAGACTTCAAGTCGGTCGCCTGAAACCATCGGGCCCACGCCCTCAGGCGTGCCGGTAAGGATCACATCCCCGGCGCGCAGCGTGAAATAGCGGCTCATAAAGGCGATGAGCGGCAGAATGGGGTGGATCATATCAGAGGTATTCCCCTGCTGGCGCACCTCGCCATTGACCACCAGCCGCAGATCGACGTTTTGCGGGTCGGCATCAAATTCGTTTACCGGAATAAAGCCGGACAGCGGGCAGGAATTATCGAACCCCTTGGCTTTTTCCCAGGGCTGACCGGCCTTTTTACAGCCCGCCTGGATATCGCGCAGGGTCAGGTCAAGCGCCACGCCGTAGCCGGCAATGGCTTTTGCAACGTGCTCTTCCGAAGCCTGCTTCAGGGTAGAGCCAATCAACACGGCCAGCTCCACTTCATGATGTACGGCACCTGAATCTTTCGGGATAGACAGCGGCTGACGGATGTCGCAGATCGCCGTTTCCGGCTTAATGAACAGCACGGGTTCGGTCGGTGTGGCACTGCCCATCTCTTTAATGTGCTTAGCGTAGTTGCTCCCTACGCAAACGACTTTGCTTACCGGAAAGTCTAATAACGCGCCCTGCCAGTTATGATGCTGATACATATCCTTCCCCTGTCTGATTGAATGAGGTAAAGCCCATAGCGGGCATCCGTTCAGTTACTGAGACATCGCATCGGCCATCATGCCAATGCTGATAGCAAAATACCAGGAGCGATTCCAGCGCAGCAGGGTACGGAAGTTGTCATACACCATAAATGCCCTGACGGGTGAATCCTCGGGAATGATGATCCATGCTTTTTGTTGCGTATCAGGCAGATTAGCCTCGCGGGTCAACCGTACACCCAGCTTCTGCCACTCGCCGACGGTTTTCGCCTGGTTTGCTTTCAGACCCGCCATCTCCGGCACGAAATCAACCGGGAGGATGGCCTCCCGGCCCCAGCTTCCGCCCGCCTTCCAGCCCTCTTTGGCCAGATAATTAGCCGTGGACGCGAAGACGTCAGCCGTGTTGTGCCAGATATCGATTCTGCCGTCCCCATCGCCATCTGCGCCATAGCGTAAAAATGAGCTGGGCATAAACTGATTCTGCCCCATGGCACCGGCCCAGGAGCCCTGCAGATCGCCGGGGGCAATATGCTGCTGCTGAATAATGTGCAGTGCCGCAATCAGCTCCCGGGTGAAAAAGGCCTCGCGCCGTCCTTCAAACGCCAGCGTGGAGAGCGCGGAGATCACCTCTTCCCGACCCTGAATGTTGCCAAAATGACTCTCCATCGCCCACAGAGCGACAATGTACTCTGGCTGCACGCCCGAGCGCTGGCTTACGGGGGCCAACTGCGCCCGGTATTGCTGCAAGCTGTCGCGCGCCTGCTGAATCTTCGCCGTCGTTAATACGCGCCCCAGGTACTCGCTGAGGGTGACTTTATTCTCAGGCTGATTGCGATCGGCTGAAATGGCGCGATCGACAAAGTGTACCCCGTTAAAGGCGGTATTGAGGGTGGCATCGTCGATACCCTGCTGCCTTGCCTTATCTTTTAACTGCGCCACATAGGCCGGGAATTCGGCAGGATCGCGCCCTTCCGTGGCCAGCGTGCTTTTGCTCGTGGACGAAAGAAAGTGGCCGTGGGTGACAGCAGATCCGGCTGAAACTGATGATGGCAGCGCAGGAGCCGCTGATGCCTGCGTGGGGGCCGCGCTGTTTTTACTGGCGCATCCCGCCAGCGCAAGCGCGAGAATAATTGTGCTGAGCGAGGGAGTCTTCATGCGGCATCCTTTTGGATTCAGACACCGCCACAAATTAAATCTGAACGACGAAACCGGTAGCGGTGAATAATTGCAGACGATTCTTAATTAGGCTTCTTCGCCGTTTCCAGATGACTCTTAAGCAAACTTTCCAGCGGCGGGGGAACTTGTAAATAATAACCCTGCTCTTGCAGACTGGCTTTTACCTTATCCAGGCTGGCATTGACCAGACGCTTACTGCCATCAAGCGGCAGCATCATCGCCATTTGCGGCTTGCCAAAACCCCTGAGCAGTTCTTCCGGCACGCGGGAGAAATCGTCCTTTTTTTCAACATAAAGATAAGTCTGGTCACGCTTTGGACTTCTGTAGATCACACAAAACATATTTTTTACTCGAATTAACCTGGCTGGCACCTTGCCTGAATATAGTAGTAACTATAACATGCTTGCAGAACTTCGGAATATTTCCCCATTACGATTAAATGCCGGTTCAGCTGGCCTGATTGGGGAATTTGAATAACAGGACTGAGCCGGGCCAGATGTCACAAACGCCAATTGAGTTAAAAGGCAGCAGTTTTACTCTGTCAGTTGTTCACCTGCACCATGCCGATCCGGACGTGGTTCGTCAGGCGATTCAGGATAAAGTCAATCAGGCGCCAGCCTTTTTGAAAAATGCGCCGGTCGTGTTAAACGTGGCTTCATTAACCCGCGACGTCAACTGGCGACAGATGCAGGAAGCGATTACCTCCGCCGGATTGCATATCGTTGGCGTTAGCGGCTGTAAAGACGAGTCGTTAAAACGTGTTATCAGCCGGGCAGGTCTGCCGCTGCTGTCGGAAGGCAAGGAGCAGCAAAGAAGCGCTGAGATTATTGAGCCTCCCGCCCCGCAGCCTGCCGCTGAACCTGCCGCCGTCAGAACCCGATTAATTAATACGCCGGTCCGATCGGGTCAGCAAATTTACGCTAAAAACAGCGATCTGATTGTGACCAGCAGCGTTAGCGCCGGGGCGGAATTGATTGCTGATGGCAATATCCATATTTATGGCATGATGCGTGGTCGCGCCCTTGCCGGTGCGAGTGGCGATCGTGAATGCCAGATTTTTTGTACCAGCTTATCAGCCGAGCTGGTTTCCATCGCCGGTGAATACTGGATTATGGACCAGATCCCTGCTGAATTTTTTGCAAAAGCCTCGCGTCTTTGTTTAAAAGATGGCGAGCTGACTATACAGACACTGAACTGAGCCAGGCTCACGAGCCCTTTCTTTTCTTAAGGAAATTATTATATGGCACGCATTATTGTAGTTACTTCGGGTAAAGGAGGCGTGGGAAAAACCACGTCCAGCGCGGCCATCGCTACCGGTTTAGCCCAGAAAGGTAAAAAAACCGTGGTGATCGATTTTGATATCGGCCTGCGTAATCTCGATCTGATTATGGGCTGTGAGCGCCGCGTAGTGTACGACTTTGTGAACGTAATACAGGGTGACGCTACGCTGAATCAGGCTCTGATTAAGGATAAGCGTACCGAAAAACTCTTTATTCTGCCTGCTTCGCAGACCCGTGATAAAGACGCGCTAACGCGTGAAGGCGTTGAGAAGGTGCTGGATGACCTCGGGAAAATGGACTTCGACTTTATCGTCTGTGACTCCCCGGCCGGGATCGAAACCGGTGCGCTGATGGCGCTTTACTTCGCCGATGAAGCCATTATTACTACCAACCCTGAAGTCTCCTCCGTGCGTGACTCCGACCGCATCCTGGGCATCCTCTCGTCGAAATCCCGTCGGGCAGAAAACGGCCAGGATCCGATTAAAGAACATCTGCTGTTAACCCGTTACAATCCGGGCCGCGTTAACCGTGGTGATATGCTGAGCATGGAAGACGTGCTGGAGATCCTGCGTATTCCACTGGCGGGCGTTATCCCGGAAGATCAGTCCGTGCTGCGTGCCTCCAACCAGGGCGAGCCGGTCATTCTTGACGCTGAATCCGATGCGGGCAAAGCCTATGCCGATACCGTTGACCGTATTCTCGGTGAAGAACGCCCCTTCCGCTTCATTGAAGAAGAGAAGAAGGGTTTCCTGAAACGCCTGTTTGGGGGATAAACCATGGCCTTACTCGATTTCTTTTTATCCCGTAAAAAGAGCACAGCCAATATAGCCAAGGAGCGGCTGCAGATTATCGTGGCAGAACGCAGGAGGGGCGATAGCGAGCCCCACTATCTGCCACAGCTGAAGAGGGATATTTTGGAAGTCATCTGCAGGTATGTGAAGATCGATCCAGAGATGCTTAGCGTGAAGCTGGATCAGAAAGACGACGACATTTCGATTCTGGAGCTAAACGTGACGCTCCCGGAGGCAGAAGACGCCCCGAAATGAGCCGCATCAGCGTATGGCTTTCCCCTGCGGGTTGCAGGGGAAACCATCAGGCGTATTCAGCCTGCAGCAGCGCCATGATGTCGTTGCCTAACAGCTGTCCCCGCCAGCCATCAATCAGCTCTGGCCTTATTTCCTGCGGCTTTATTTTCCAGTACCAGCTTAACAGCTGATTAATCTGACGACGTGAAGCCAGCAGTTCCTGGCTGACGCCGTGTTGCTCAGCGGCCGCCACCACGAGCGATTTTAGCGCCTTGAATGCCGCTTTGTAGGCAGGATTGTCAATCAGGTTAACGATCGGCTCGGGTAGCTCGCTGTCATCAAAGGCATTTGCCTGCGCCACCATGCCCACCAATGCCCTGCCGTGAAAACGGATCTCCTGACCGGCCAGACCGAGGTGATCGAGTTCGCCCAGCGACCCCGGCATAAAGCGCGCCACCTTCCACAGGTTCTCCTCGCGCACAACAAAGTTAACCGCCATATCCTTTTCGCGAGCCATGTCAAGCCGCCAGGCCGCCATCAAACGCAGCGCCGCCAGCTGGCGTGGACGCAGCTGCCAGGCATTGGTGATGTCACGGTAAGCCTCTTCAGGCGCAACCACCACCTGTCGACGTCGGCACAGCAGCCCACACTCATCAAGCGCAGCGTCCAGCTTACCGGCGGCCCCGGCTTCGGCCATCAGCTTGTGGGCGATGGGCAGCAGATAGAACACATCGGCGGCGGCATACTGGCACTGCTTTTCCGTCAGCGGTCGCGCAATCCAGTCGGTGCGGGATTCACTTTTATCCAGTGCGATGCCGGTAAAGGATTCAACAAGCGTGGCGAAGCCGCAGGACATCGGGCGTCCGGTAAAGGCAGCAAGTATTTGGGTATCAATCATCGGCGTGGGCAGAACGCCATACTCGTGCAAAAAGACTTCCAGGTCTTCGCTGCCAGCATGCAGGAACTTGATGACACCCTCGTCAAGCAGCAGGTCGCGAAACGGTGCCCACTCGGTAATAGGGAGAGGGTCAATAAGCGCGATGTGCTCCCCGTCATACAGTTGAATCAGCCCCAGCCGGGGATAATAGGTACGGGTCCGGACGAATTCGGTATCCAGCGCCAGCGCGGGGAACTGACGGGCAGTCTGACAAAGTTCAGCCAGCGCCTCGTTGGTGGTTATCATGGTGTAATTCAAAACGATCCTCTCGCTGCGGCGTTCTGCGCCTCAGTGTCATCACAAAAAAACGCCGGGAAACCCGGCGTGATAGCGTTTATCGGCGGTGTTGTCACCTCGTCAGGATGCTTTCGCTATCCTGATTGCCTCATCGCGGAGTTCGCGCCGCAGGATTTTCCCCACGTTACTCTTGGGCAGCTCAGTGCGAAATTCGACGATTTTGGGAATTTTATACCCGGTAAGATGTTTTTTGCAGTGGATAATCAGCTCCTCCTGGGTAAGAGAGGGATCTTTTTTTACCACACAGATTTTTACCGTTTCACCCGCGGCCTCATTGGGCACGCCGACGGCGGCGGCTTCCCTGACCTTTGGGTGCAGCATCAGCACATCTTCGATTTCATTAGGATAAACGTTAAACCCTGAAACCAGAATCATATCTTTCTTGCGATCGACGATGCGGATAAAACCTTCGGCGTCAACGGTAACAATATCTCCGCTGTGAAGCCATCCATTTTTGAGCACCTCATCGGTGGCCTCCGGCTTCTGCCAGTATCCCTGCATCACCTGGGGGCCTTTGATGCACAGTTCACCTGCTTCACCTGCGGCGACTTCATTACCCTGCTCATCCACCAGGCGGATGTCCGTTGACGGCACCGGCAGCCCGATACTGCCGCTGTGGTAGCGAATATCGTAGGGATTGACAGAGACCAGCGGCGCGCATTCGGTCAGGCCGTATCCCTCAAGCAAATAGTGTCCGGTCAGTTTCTCCCAGCGCTCGGCGACCGCCTTCTGCACTGACATTCCCCCACCTGCCGACAAGCTCAGGCTGGAGAAATCCAGCTTTTGGAAATCACTGTCGTTCAATAACGCATTAAACAGGGTATTCACCCCGGTAATGGCGGTGAAGCGCGTTTTAGCCAGCTCCCGCACCAGTCCGGGAATATCCCGGGGATTGGTGATTAACAGGTTTGCACCGCCCAGCTCGATAAACAACAGGCAGTTCACCGTAAGCGCAAATATATGGTAAAGCGGCAGCGCGGTGACGACCGTTTCCTTCCCGTCTTTCAGCAGAGAACCATAGGTTGCCCGGGTTTGCTCCAGATTCGCCTGCATATTACGGTGGCTCAGCATCGCCCCTTTGGCAACGCCGGTGGTGCCGCCGGTATATTGCAGAAAGGCCAGATCGTCGTTAACGATGTCCGGTCGCACATACTGCATCCGGTAACCTTTATGCAGCGCACTGCGAAATGAGATAGCGTCCGGAAGATGATATTTAGGCACCAGACGCTTGATGTATTTGACCACAAAATTAACCAGCGTCCCTTTGGCGGGCGAAAGCTGATCGCCCAGGCGGGTAAGGATCACATGTTTAACCTGGGTTTTCTCAACCACTTTTTCCAGCGTATGGGCAAAGTTCGACACAATCACAATAGCGCTGGCACCGCTGTCGTTAAGCTGGTGCTCAAGCTCGCGCGGCGTGTAGAGGGGATTGACGTTAACCACCACCATCCCTGCGCGCAGGATGCCAAACAGGGCAATCGGATATTGCAGCAGGTTCGGCATCATCAGCGCCACCCTGTCGCCCTGTTTCAGCCCCAGCCCTTCCTGTAGCCAGGCGGCAAAAGCCCGGCTGCGCTCCTCGAGCTTACGAAAGGTCATCACCTGCCCCATATTGATAAAGGCGGGCTGATCGGCGTAGCGTTTTACCGCCTCTTCAAAGAGGTCAATAAGGGATGTATAGCGATCGGCACTGATCTCCGCAGGCACATCGGCGGGATAGCGTTTTAACCAAATCTTGTTCAAATAAGTTCCTCCTGAACACGTGATATTTTCCATCGCACCCTCAGCTCGTCGCGTTTGTTAACATTATTTTAACTCAGCGTACCAGTTTGATTACTTCTCCGTTATGAGGTTGCGAAGCCCATCACTAAAAACATTTTCATTCAGAAAAAATATAAAAAAATGACCCGCCAGCGGAAAGACAGCCAGCGGGTCACGTTGATTATTTTCTACCGGGCTACTCAGTCAGGATGGTCTGTACCTGCGCCGGGCCCTGATTAAAGTAGCCGAACGGCGGCGGTCCCCAGTAGCCACCGGAGTGACGTCCACGTGGCGGGCCATACCAGATCCACGGATCAAGCGGCTGCGGCGGCGAGACCACCTGCTGCGTCAGGTGCCAGCGCTGGTAGCCGGTCACGCTCACCACCACGAAGTTATAGGCAGCCTGCCCAATCACACCCTTTTCGGTGCCCTTAATCGGACCGACAACGGTGACCATTTGATTATTAAAATCAACCGGATCGACAAAGCCGCTGATGTCCGCATAAATACGCCCAACAGAGGCACTGCCTAATATCGGCCGGGCGGTATCATCCAGCCGCATAGCGGCAATTTCCAGCCGGGTGCTGCCGTTTTGGTTTATCACCTTCACCACCCGGCCGCCAAAGCGTGACTCCTGACCGACAAACAGCTGAGGCGCACTCATCACGCGCGTTAAATCCTGCTGGGGCGTAGCCGACGTGCCTTTTACTGAGTCCGGTATGCTTACGCAGCCGAAAAGCAGCATACTGACAAGTAATATACTGCCCGTCTGTACCAAAAATCGTTTACGCATAGTGTTCTCCGAGATACCGTTCCTTTTGACTCCGGGCGCGTTAATTAGTTGCCAACTCACTCACGCCCCGGCAACTTTTTCCATGCGACTTCATTACGCAGGTAGGTGGGTTCCGCCAGCTCAACCGCCACGGTCCTGCCCTGCTTAAGCGCCAGCGCGGCCAGGGGCAGCATATCCTCCGCCTGCGGAAGCTCGACCCCGGTCATCTGTAAATCAAGGTGAGCACTTTCTGCCAGCTGCGGCCAGGCCTTCCAGCCTGTCCCCACCAGCGCCCAGCACCCGGTGAGCCGGGACATTCTCTCCTGCGCCGCCTCGGGGTTTAGCACCGCTTCGCTGTCGTCTCCCTGCCAGATACCCTGCTCGTCCCGCTGATATTCTGCCCAGTAGACCTCGCCCATTCTGGCATCAATCGCTGCCAGAACGCGGGTGGCACCCTGGCGGCGCCATGCGCCTTCCGCCATGGTTTTCAGCGTCGACACGCCAATCATCGGCAGTTCCGCGCCCAGTGCCAGCCCCTGGGCGATGCCGATGCCGATGCGCACGCCGGTGAAGCTGCCCGGCCCCTGACCAAATGCCAGTGCATCCAGTTCGGTCAGCGCCGTATTGCCCTGCTGGAGGATCGCCTGCACCATCGGCAGTATGCGCTGGGTGTGTTCGCGGGCGCAAAGCTCAAACTGGGCGGTGACCTTCTGGTCGTGAAGCAGCGCCACGGAGCAGGCCTCCGTGGCCGTATCAATGGCTAAAATTCGCGTGGACATACTCACCTCTGGCGGGGAAAATTTTCGGCGCGCAGCATAGCATACTGCGCAATAATTTACTGCCGGACTTCCGGCTTAAATCAGGTCTTTGCCGACGATATGGCTATGCGTCCAGCTTAAGGACGCTGCGGCTAAGCGTCCGGCTTAAGAAAGGCCACTGCCTGCTGAATATCACGCGTGCGCGGCGTCGGCGGCAGGCTGTTAAGGAACACCGCACCATAGGGGCGCATAACCAGCCGGTTATCACAGATAACCAGTACTCCGCGATCGTCAACGTCACGGATCAGGCGGCCCACGCCCTGCTTGAGAGTGATCACTGCGTCCGGCAGCTGGACGTCATCAAAGGGTTCGCCGCCCCGCAGTTTACAATCTTCCATTCTCGCCTTAAGTAGCGGATCGTCGGGCGAGGTAAACGGCAGTTTATCAATGATCACCAGCGACAGCACATCCCCGCGCACGTCGACGCCCTCCCAGAAGCTACTGGTGGCCACCAGCAGCGCGTTCCCCGCCGCGATAAACTGTTTCAGCAGTTGCCCTTTGCTGGTTTCCCCCTGTAACAGAACCGGCAGGGTCAGCAGCGATCGGAACTGCGCCGCCAAATCGCGCATCATTTTATGGGAAGTACAGAGAAAAAAGCAGCGTCCGTTATTGGCTTCAATCAGCGGCAGCAGCATACGCGCCATTCGGCTGGCGCTGTCAGGCTGGTTAGGTGACGGCAGATTTCTCGGCACGCAGAGCAGTGCCTGACTGGCGAAATCAAACGGGCTGGTGAGGATCAACGTCTCGGCCTGGCTGACGCCCAGCCTCTCCACGAAGTGGGTCATCTGCTCATTTACCGCCAGCGTCGCCGAGGTAAATATCCAGGTCGCCGGGCGCTCGTCCATCACTTCGCGAAAGCGATCGGAGACGGAAAGCGGCGTCAGCGCCAGCACAAAGTGACGGGAGTTACACTCATACCAGTAGCTAAAGCCGGGCTGTGAGACATCTTTCAGCCGCTTAAGACGGCCGCGATAGAGTGCCGCACGCTCGAAAGCCGCATCCAGCAGCGCCGAACGGCCAAGCGACATTTTCGCCACGTCATAGCAGAGTTCGAGCGCATCATCGAGCAGCGTCAGGGCGCGCTGGATATTGGCATCGCTGAGGAGATCGCGCAGGTTGCCGCGAAAGCCCGGATCGCCAAGCGCCAGACGGAAATCCTGTGCACACTGCGCCAGACGGTCCGCCGATTTTTGCAGCTGCTGCGCATCACGGACCTCGGTGCGGTAAGCAATGCTGATGTCTTTAGCCAGGTCGAGCAGCTGCTTGCTTGAGAGCTGCTGCCCAAAATACTGGCTGGCGATATCCGGCACCTGATGCGCTTCGTCGAAGATCATGACGTCAGCATCGGGAATAAGCTCGGCGAATCCGCTCTCTTTCACCACCATGTCAGCGAGGAAGAGATGATGGTTTACCACCACGATATCCGCATCCATCGCTTTGCGGCGCGCCTTCACCACAAAGCACTCCTGATACAGCGGGCAGTCGCTGCCCAGGCAGTTATCATTGGTGCTGGTCACCAGCGGCCATACCGTGCTGTCCTCGGCCACGCCGCCGCAGGTGCTGATATCACCGTCCAGGGTTTCTGACGACCAGCCGCGCAGGTGGACCAGGTCGCTCATCGCCTGCGCCACCAGCTCACCGCCAGCCATCGACTGCTGTTCAAGGCGCTCCAGGCAGAGATAGTTTGAGCGCCCCTTAAGCAGCGCGAGGGAGCCTTTATACTTAAGCGCCCGTGCAACGGTGGGAAGATCGCGACTGTAGAGCTGATCCTGCAGCGCCTTTGAGCCGGTTGAGATAATCACCTTTTTGCCGGAGCGGAGCGCCGGTGCCAGGTAGGCAAACGTTTTACCCGTGCCGGTTCCCGCTTCAACCACCAGCTCGCGCTTATTTTCGATAGCCTGAGCCACCGCTTCTGCCATCTGGCGCTGCGGTTCACGCGGTTTAAAACCCGGAATAGCCAGCGCCAGCGCGCCGTCTGCTGCAAAATCGTCTGCCACACACCCTCACCACCTGTAAGAAAACACTGTAATTATGTCAGTATCCGCCCTGCCACTCCACCCTTTAGGTGACAGCAGCAATAAAACTGTGGCAGGCTGGCTGCAAATTTGTACTGCTATAAATGAGGGAAGTCATGAGCATTGAACGTCTGGATCCAGAACACCGCATGTCGGAAGCGGTTATCCATAACGATACTATCTACTACACCAGCGTACCGGAGAACCTTGATGAGGATGCGCACGCGCAAACGGCCAACGCGCTGGCGGTAATTGACCGGGTACTGGCCCGCGTAGGGTCGGATAAGAGCCGCATTCTGGATGCGACTATTTTTCTGGTGGAAAAAGAAGATTTCGCCGCGATGAATCGCGCATGGGATGCCTGGGTTTCACCGGGGAATGCGCCGGTTCGCTGCACCGTTCAGGCCAACCTGATGAACCCCAAATATCGGGTCGAGATAAAAATCATCGCCGCAAAATAATCGTTATTAGCCGATCGTTGGCGTTGGACGTTGCAGCCAGCGCGTTCCGGGTGGCGTAGCACGTCGCCACCCTCTGTCAACGATGACGTAACGCCAAAATAAACGTTATCACCTCTCAGAAAGCAGAATTACTCCTCATACTCCTCTTCATCGTCATCCCCGTAATCGTCATTATCCTGATTGCGTTGATCCTCGTTTTCGTCGTCGTCATCCTCTTCGTCATCAAAGCGGGCCGTTATCATATCGCCCGTATGATTTTCACGGATCTCAGCCGCTACCAGCTGTATCGCCTGCCCGCTGCTCATACCCTCTGACATCAGTTGCTGAATGCGCTCTACCGCCTGCTGCTGCTGGTCGTACGAAAGCGCTGGTAATCCCGTAATCATATCCACTCCAGTAAAAATCGCGTAGCCCGTCTGCGCGTAACAAACAGATGTCAGCATTAAAAAAATATGTCAGGCTTGTACTCTGTCCTGGTCAAGGCCTGCTAAATTATCATGCCAGTTGTTTATCATTCTTTGAAGTATACGCCTGAAGCGCTTTTGAATCTGTTTAACTGTGTAGCCCAGCAGCCCTGGTCGATGCTGCTACACTCCGGCTTTGCCGATCACCATGATAATCGCTTTGATATTATGGTGTCCGATCCGCGTATTACCCTGACGACGCGTGGCGAAGTGACCACCATTGAGAGCGATGATGCGTCAGAGCAGAGTAAAGACGATCCCTTGACGCTGCTGGACCGGGTCATGGCGCAAACCGGCCTGAGTGCGCCTTCGCATCCTGACCTGCCCTTTCAGGGCGGCGCGCTCGGACTGTTTGGCTACGATCTTGGCCGCAGATTTGAATCGCTCCCCCAGCAGGCAGAGCAGGACTTAACCACGCCCGATATGGCATCAGGCCTCTATGACTGGGCGCTGATTGCGGATCATCATCTCAAGGCACTGACGCTGGTGGTTCAGGGCGATGCTGATAAGCGCCTGGCGTGGCTTAACGCCCTGACGCCGCCCGGCATCGATCCGTTCCGGTTAACCGACCGCTGGCAGTCAAATATGACGCGCGAAGCCTACGGTGAAAAGTTCCGCCGCGTACAGCAGTGGATCCAGGCTGGAGACTGCTATCAGGTTAATCTCGCCCAGCGTTTTAGCGCCCGCTACACGGGTGACGAGTGGCAGGCGTTCAGGGAGCTAACCCGGGAAAATCGCGCGCCCTTCAGCGCATTTATCCGCCTGCCTGAAAGCGCGATTATCAGTCTCTCTCCTGAACGCTTTCTTAAAATCGTCGGCCGTGAGATCGAAACCCGTCCTATTAAAGGCACGCTTCCTCGCCTGAGCGATCCCGTCGCCGATCGCCTGCAGGCAGAAAAGCTGGCGGCATCGGCAAAAGACCGGGCGGAAAACCTGATGATTGTCGATTTGCTGCGTAACGACATCGGCCGCGTAGCCGTTCCGGGTAGCGTACGCGTTCCCGAGCTGTTTGTGGTTGAGCCATTCCCGGCGGTGCACCACCTGGTCAGTACGGTTACCGCGGAGCTGAAGGCGCCGCTAACGCCCTGCGACCTGCTGCGCGCCTGCTTTCCCGGCGGTTCCATCACCGGCGCGCCAAAAGTCCGTGCGATGGAGATTATTGATGAGCTGGAACCGCACCGTCGCAATGCCTGGTGCGGCACTATTGGCTATATCAGCTTCTGCGGCAGAATGGATACCAGCATAACCATCCGCACGCTGACTGCTGAGCAGGGGCAGATTCACTGTACCGCCGGTGGCGGTATCGTCGCCGACAGCGAAGAGCAGGCGGAGTATCAGGAAACCTTTGATAAGGTCAGCCGGATCCTGCCCTGCCTGGACACCGCCAATGTCTGACGGTCCACTGACGCTTGAGCAGTTTATCAGCCGCTTTGTGCTGCAACCCCCGCAGCCTGATGCGGGCCCGCTGCCACTGCGCCGGGCGGCGGTGCTGGTGCCGATTATTGCGCGTCCCCGCCCCTCGTTACTCCTGACGCGGCGGGCCGCGACATTGCGTAAACATGCGGGTCAGGTAGCCTTTCCCGGCGGCATGGTGGATGAGGCGGATAGCTCCCTTATTTTTACCGCGCTGCGTGAAGCATACGAAGAAGTGGCGATCCCCCCCGCTGCCGTGCGGGTAGTGGGCGTTCTCCCCGCCGTGACCAGCAGTACGGGCTTTCAGGTCACGCCGGTGGTGGGGATCCTGCCCGATACGCTAAAGTGGTGTCCGAATGAGGATGAGGTTGAATCGGTATTTGAAATGCCGCTACAGGAGGCCCTGCGTTTAGGGCGCTATACGCCGCTGGATATCCATCGTCGGGGTGTGCAGCACCGCGTATGGCTCTCCTGGTTTGATGAGTATTTTATCTGGGGAATGACCGCAGGGATTTTACGCCAGCTCAGCCTGCAGGTATCGGCAGAGCGGCCACTCACGGCTTCACCGACAGAAAACCTGCCTGGCGTACGACTGCCACTATTTTAAACCAACTTTTTACCGTTTCTTCCGGTCAAATCACTTCACAAATGCCCTGAATCATTTATATTGCAGCGCCAGACAGCAGTAGTCAGCCTCATCAGCATTCCGTTCCGACGGCCTGCGGCCCTCAAGGAGTTTTTGTGATTAGCGTTTTCGATATGTTTAAAATCGGCATTGGCCCTTCCAGTTCGCACACCGTCGGTCCAATGAAAGCCGGGAAACAGTTTGTCGACGATCTGGTGAGCAGCGGCAGGCTGAATGACGTGACCCGTATTGCCGTTGACGTTTACGGCTCGCTCTCCCTGACCGGCAAAGGCCATCATACCGATATTGCCATCGTAATGGGCCTGTCGGGCGCCGCTCCGGATAGCGTAGATATTGATGCCATTCCCGGCTTTATTCGCGATGTCGAACAGCGGCAGCGCCTGCTGCTGGCGAACGGCGCGCATGAGGTAGATTTCCCGCGCGAGGGTGGGATGGTTTTCCGCAGCGACACCCTCTCTCTGCATGAGAATGGCATGCGCATTCACGCCTTCGCGGGCGATACGGTGATTTACAGCAAGACCTATTATTCCGTCGGCGGCGGATTTATTGTCGATGAAGAGCATTTCGGCCAGACCACGCTGGAAGAGGTCGAGGTCCCCTATCCGTTCAACTCGGCAACGGAGATGCTGGACCACTGTCATCAGACGGGCCTGTCGCTCTCCGGGATGATCATGAAAAATGAGCTGGCGCTGCATGATAAGCAGGAGATTGAGAAGTACTTCTCTGATATCTGGCAGAGTATGCGCGACTGTATCGATCGCGGGTTGAATACCGAGGGCGTACTGCCCGGCCCACTGCGCGTTCCCCGTCGCGCCTCCGCGCTTCGCCGCCTGCTGGTTTCCTCTGATAAGCTCTCCAGCGATCCGATGAACGTCATCGACTGGGTCAATATGTTTGCCCTGGCGGTAAACGAAGAGAACGCAGCCGGTGGACGGGTGGTTACCGCCCCCACCAACGGCGCCTGCGGCATCGTTCCCGCCGTTCTGGCCTATTACGACCACTTTATCGAGTCGGTCAGCCCGGACATTTTTATCCGCTATTTTCTGGCCTGCGGTGCGGTGGGCATTCTCTATAAAATGAATGCCTCAATTTCCGGCGCAGAGGTGGGGTGTCAGGGCGAAGTCGGCGTTGCCTGCTCCATGGCGGCGGCCGGGCTGGCCGAACTGCTGGGTGCCAGCCCGGAGCAGGTATGCGTAGCGGCGGAGATCGGCATGGAACACAATCTGGGGCTCACCTGCGACCCGGTCGCCGGTCAGGTACAGGTGCCCTGCATTGAGCGCAATGCTATCGCCTCGGTTAAGGCCATCAATGCTGCCCGAATGGCAATGCGACGCACCAGCGCAGCCCGGGTTTCTCTCGATAAGGTCATTGAAACCATGTACGAAACCGGAAAAGACATGAACGCCAAGTACCGGGAAACCTCACGTGGCGGCCTGGCCATTAAGGTTCAGTGCGACTAGCCCTGCGGGTTACTATTGTCTTTCCTCATCCCCTCGCTTAAGGTGTGCCAGTGCAGATACCTGTTTGGGTAACACAGCACTGGCCTGCCCTCACCCTGAACGAGAATTACGTCGCGGCAGAGCCAGATAACCCACTGTTTTAGTTAATCATGCTTTTCTCTTCTGCATGGCTAAACTTAATGACTGGCAGGCCGATAACAGGTGCTCAGTCTCTGTATAGGCGTCTTGATTTAGGGTGGTTACTGATGCAAATGTCCCAGGAAGTATTCGGACAGTTTCGGCGCAAGCGATTATTTATCGCCATTATTGTCGCCGCGTTAGTGCTCATCCTTACGTTAGCCTTCCGCTTTATGGAAGAGAAAAATCGCATTGAACAGCAGTCCCATATTTTCGCCAATAACGCCATTCAGCGCTTCGACCGTTTGTTTTCCCCCCTTGACGTTGCGGCCAATAATACGCTGGGGCTGGTAGGGCTCTCCTGCGAGCAGGTGCGTTTTCCGCTGATTGAAAAGCTGGCGTCATTGCAGACCGTGCGAACCATTATTCTGGTAAATAACGACACCCTGTACTGTTCCAGCCTGTCCGGTGCCGGTGATCTCAGTTTCAGTAACAACTACCCTGAACTGGCAGTGAATAACCAGCGCATGATGCTCAGTTCGGACCAGCAGCTCCTTAAGGGCTCGCCTGTTCTGCTGTTCTGGACGCCGCAGGATACCGATAATCACTCCGGTATTTTGCAGGTCATTAATATCGAAATGATGAGTAACTATCTGCTGGAACCGACCCTGCCATGGGTTGAGCGCGCCATTTTCAACGTGGGTGATAAAAGCCTGGAATACGGTAATCCGATGGTGGAAAAGGCTCTGCCCTCAGAAGATGAAGTCACCTGGCAGGAGGCTTCACTGCGTTATCCTTTCTCTATCACATTGTTTGGTCCGGCCCCGACCCGGCTGGCGCTGATGACCATGCCCTCGCAGCTGCCGTTAGCGCTATTGTTGAGCCTGCTGATGGGCTATATCGTCTGGCTGGCAACCGCCAATCGCATGAGTCTCTCCTGGCAAATCAGCTATGGCATTAATGCCCGCGAATTTATGGTCTACTGCCAGCCGCTGATTAATTCACGCAGCGGCGACTGCGACGGTATCGAACTGCTGCTGCGCTGGCATACCCCGCGACAGGGCTGGATACCGCCGGATGTCTTTATCCCCCTGGCCGAGCGCCAGGATCTGATTGCGCCGCTCACGCGTTTTGTTTTAAGCGAAGTCGTGCGCCATCTGCCTCTGCTGCCCAGCTGCCCAAGGTTTCATATTGCGATTAACGTCGCGGCCAGCCATTTCCATCAGCACCAGATTATCGACGATCTCCAGCGCCTGTGGTGGCCGGCAAATCCGGTTCCTCAGCTGATTGTCGAGCTTACCGAACGCGACTCGCTGCCGGAGGTCGATCAGCGCGTGGTGGCTTATCTGCACACTTTAGGGGTAAAGCTGGCCATTGATGATTTTGGTACGGGCCACAGTTCCCTCTCGTACCTCAAAACGCTCAGCCCGGACGTGCTGAAAATTGATAAGGTCTTTACGGCGGCCATCGGGACAGATGCCATTAATGCTACGGTAACGGATATGGTGATTTCCCTGGCCCAGCGTCTGAATATCAGCCTGGTGGCGGAAGGCGTGGAAACGGAAGAGCAGGCTACCTACCTGCGGGATAAAGGCGTGGATGTATTACAGGGTTACTTCTATGCGCGGCCCATGCCGCTGGGGGATTTTCCAGACTGGCTGAGTAGCCATAAAAGCCTGCTGTTTGCCTGAGACGTCTCAGCGGGCAGGGAGTGAAGTTACCCGCTGTCCGCTGAGAGACAAACGCTTGCCCACGAGTAAGAGACAATCGCCCTCAGTTCAACACCCACGCATGGCGGCAGACTTTTCGCTGTCCGCCGCCAGCTGCGGTAAAGGCTTTTCGGCGCTGGAATTAACCTTCTTCTTCTTCCTCATTATCCTGGCGCTGGCGCGTGACGCGAACCAGGTCAATACGGTATTCGGTCGCTTCGAGGATCTGGAACGTTAGCGGCGGCAGCTCAATGATCTCACCCACCTGGGGCAGCTGCCCCTTCTGGGCGATCAGCAGCCCGGCCAGCGAAGCATGGTCCCTGTCCGCCGTGACCAGCACCTGCGTGTCCAGCAACTGCTGTAGCGAGTGCAGGTCGGTGCCGCCCTTAACCCGCCATCCTTCGCCGTCGGCGATGATATCCGGGGTTTCATCTTCATCCGGGAACTCACCGGCAATCGCTTCCAGCACGTCCAGCGGGGTAATCAGCCCCTGCACTACGCCAAACTCATTGGTGACCACCACAAAGCTTCCTCTGGCACGACGCAGCACGCCAAGCAGGTTAAGCGGTTCCAGCGTATCGGGTACAATTATCGGCGGAGTGGCAGAGGCAAAGGTTGCCACATCGATGCCGTGGTCCAGCGCAACCAGCAGCTCTTTCGCCCGCACCACCCCAATAACTTCATCCAGCTCGCCACGACACACCGGGAACAGGCTGTGAGGCGTATCCAGCAGCTGGAGGCGAACCTCATCAGCCGGACGCTCTGCATTGACCCAGGAGATTTCACCGCGCGGCGTCATAATACTGCGCACCGAGCGCGAGGCCAGCGTCAGCACGCCATTGATCATATAGCGTTCCTCATCCTTGAAGGTTTCGCGCGGCCTGTCATTCATCTCACTCTGTTCACTGCTGCCGGTCGCCGGGCCACGGCGGCCCCCCATCAGACGGACAATCGCTTCGGCGGTTCGCTCGCGCATCGGCCTTCTGGCCTGATGGCGCATAAAGTTCACCCGTGCAATCTGATTAAACAGCTCAATCAGGATTGAGAAGCCGATGGCGGCATACAGGTATCCCTTAGGAATATGGAAGCCAAAACCTTCGGCAACCAGACTCAGGCCAATCATCAGCAGGAAGCTCAGACAGAGTACGACAACGGTCGGATGCGCATTGACGAATCGGGTCAGCGGCTTCGAGGCCAGCAGCATAATGCCCATCGCAATGACCACGGCAGTCATCATTATCGCCAGGTTGTTCACCATGCCCACGGCGGTAATCACGGCATCGAGTGAAAATACCGCATCCAGCACCACAATCTGAATAACGACCGCCCAGAAGCTGGCATAGCCCTTGTTGCCCTCGCCGTTGTGATCGCGGTTTTCCAGCCGTTCGTGCAGCTCCATGGTGGCTTTGAACAGCAGAAACAGCCCCCCCACCAGCAGGATCAGGTCGCGGCCGGAAAAGCTGAATTCGCCCACGCTGAACAGCGGCCGCGTGAGCGTCACCATCCAGGAGATCAAAGACAGCAGCCCCAGACGCATCACCAGCGCCAGAGAAAGGCCAATGAGTCTGGCTTTATCGCGCTGCTTTGGTGGAAGCTTATCGGCAAGAATGGCAATAAAAACCAGGTTATCAATCCCCAGCACGATTTCAAGAACGATAAGCGTCAGCAGACCGGCCCAGATCGAGGGGTCTAAAATAAATTCCATTACAGACTCCAGATACGTGAAGGTGAAAACGCAGCGGGCGACGAGAAACTCGCGCGGGCTGAATAATCGCAAAGGGGTTGAAGCGGGTCGTCTGAAGAGGTGACGAAGATAAAACTGGTCGAAGGTACCAGGGGCTGAGTGAAGCGACGTCGATGACAGTCCATAGGGTGGGCTGAGGCCCGTTACTCCTGTGTTAAAAAAGGATCCCTACTGTAAACAGCCGTGACCATTACGTCAAAAATATTTTCTTACACTTACACTCGAACCTGGCTTAAATGCTAATCATTCTTACAACAGACCCTAATGAGTGAAACAAGGGTCTAAATAGCTGAGCACGGTCACATAATTTATTTTTTCGCACATTAAAATAAATCGCGTCTTAAGGGGAAACGTTTACACCGCTTGATGAAATAATTATTCGTCCCCTGCCACGTCATGTTTTATACACAGCATCATAAAGGCTAAGACCCTTTGATGACTACACGCGCGGCTCAAAAGTGTTTGTGGGCCGCTGGATAGAGTAAACGGAGGTAGCAAGTGACCATTGCTATTGTGATCGGCACGCACGGTTGGGCTGCTGAGCAGCTCATTAAAACGGCCGAAATGCTTCTCGGAGAACAGCAAAATATCGCGTGGATAGATTTTGTCCCGGGTGAAAATGCAGAAACTCTGATCGAGAAATATCAGGCGCGGCTGACCAATTTAGATACCCACCAGGGTGTCCTGTTTCTGGTTGACACCTGGGGAGGCAGTCCCTTTAATGCCGCCAGTCGTATTGTGGTTGATAAAGAAAATCATGAGGTCATCGCCGGGGTCAATATTCCCATGCTGGTGGAAACGCTGATGGCGCGCGATGACGACCCCAGCTTTGCTGAGCTGGTGGCCGTTGCCGTGGAAACGGGGCGTGAAGGGGTTAAGGCACTCAAAGCCAAAGCGCCTGAACCTGCCCCTGCACCTGCCCCCGCAGCGGTCAACGCCCCTGCCGCCCCTCAGAAACCTCTGGGACCTGAGGATCATATGAAAATCGGGCTGGCGCGTATTGATGACCGGTTAATCCATGGTCAGGTTGCCACTCGCTGGACGAAAGAAACCAATGTGAACCGTATTATCGTCGTCAGCGATGAAGTCGCCGCCGATACCGTGCGTAAAACGCTGCTTACCCAGGTGGCCCCGCCGGGTGTAACGGCGCACGTCGTCGACGTCGCGAAAATGATACGGGTATGGAATAACCCAAAATATGCCCGGGACCGCGTCATGCTGCTGTTTACCAATCCTACCGACGTCGAACGTTTGGTTCAGGAAGGGGTGAAAATAACCAGCGTGAACATTGGCGGCATGGCATTTCGTCAGGGAAAAATTCAGGTTAATAACGCCGTGTCCGTTGATGACAAAGATATTGCGGCATTCAAAAAGCTTAACGAGCGCGGTATCGAACTGGAGGTGCGTAAGGTCTCCTCCGACCAGCGGTTAAAAATGATGGACCTGATCACCAAAATGAATAAATAGCAAAAGTTCGCATTATTGCCTGAACGCACAGGCTTAACTCAGTTCATGACTTTTAGAGGAGAAGTGCAATGGAGATTACCACTCTTCAAATTGTACTAATATTTATCGTTGCCTGTATTGCAGGCATGGGATCAATTCTTGATGAATTCCAGTTCCACCGGCCGCTGGTGGCCTGTACCCTGATTGGTTTTGTCCTCGGTGATGTTAAAACCGGCGTCATTATCGGTGGTACGCTGGAAATGATCGCCCTTGGCTGGATGAACATTGGTGCCGCCGTGGCACCTGATGCCGCCCTCGCCTCCATCATTTCAACTATCCTGGTTATCGCCGGTGGGCAAAGCGTTGGGGCCGGTATCGCTCTGGCTATTCCGCTGGCGGCCGCCGGTCAGGTGCTGACCATCATTGTTCGAACCATTACCGTCGCCTTCCAGCATGCAGCCGATAAGGCCGCAGAAAAGGGCAACCTGACCGCAATTTCGTGGCTCCATGTTTCCGCACTGATTTTGCAGGCAATGCGTATCGCGATCCCGGCAGCCATCGTCGCCGTCTCCGTGGGAACCAACGTTGTCCAGGGGCTGCTGGATTCCATCCCTGAGGTGGTGACCAACGGTCTTAACATCGCGGGCGGCATGATTGTCGTTGTCGGTTACGCCATGGTCATCAACATGATGCGCGCCGGGTATCTGATGCCTTTCTTTTATCTGGGTTTCGTCACGGCGGCCTTTACCAGCTTCAACCTGGTTGCCCTGGGCGTCATCGGCGTGGTGATGGCGGTGCTCTATATCCAGCTGGCGCCAAAATATAATCGCGTGGCAGGTGCGCAGGCTTCAGGGCCAGCCGCTAATGACCTCGATAACGAATTAGATTAGGGAAAAGGTGAGCAAAATGGTTGATACCACTTCTACTACCACAGCAACGACTGTGCAAAAGAAACTGACGCCGGGTGACGTGCGTGGCGTGTTCCTGCGGTCAAACCTGTTTCAGGGGTCATGGAACTTCGAACGCATGCAGGCCCTGGGCTTCTGTTTCTCTATGGTGCCGGTTATCCGTCGGCTCTATCCTGAAAATAATGACGCCCGCAAGCAGGCCATTAAACGCCATCTGGAGTTTTTTAATACCCACCCTTATGTCGCGGCACCGGTACTCGGCGTCACCATGGCCATGGAGGAGCAGCGTGCGAACGGCGCAGCAATCGACGATGCGGCCATTAACGGCATCAAAGTCGGCCTGATGGGTCCGCTGGCTGGCGTGGGCGACCCGATATTCTGGGGCACCGTTCGCCCGGTTTTTGCTGCACTGGGTGCGGGCATCGCCATGACCGGCAGCCTGCTGGGGCCAGTTCTGTTCTTTGTCCTGTTTAACCTTGTCCGTCTGCTGGTGCGCTACTACGGCGTAGCCTATGGTTACCGTAAGGGCGTCGATATCGTAGGGGATATGGGCGGCGGCTTCCTGCAAAAGCTGACCGAGGGGGCGTCGATTCTTGGCCTCTTTGTGATGGGGGCGCTGGTCAATAAGTGGACGCACGTGGATGTGCCGCTGGTGGTATCCCGTATTACCGACCATACCGGAAAAACCACGGTAACCACCGTCCAGTCGATCCTGGATCAGCTTATGCCAGGCATGATACCGCTGCTGCTGACCTTCGGCTGTATGTGGCTGCTCCGTCGTAAAGTCAATGCGCTGTGGATTATCATGGGCTTCTTTGTCATTGGTATTTTTGGCTACTGGATTGGCCTGCTTGGCGTGTAACGCGTCGCCGGGGTAACCCGGCGAACTTAAAAGGTCGGCCGGAACGCGGGTTTATCATTCCGGTCGGCCTTTTGTGGGGATATTAAAAGATGTCACTGACTGATTATTTCATCGTGCTTTTTATCGCACTGTTTATGATGTATGCGATTTATGATGAGCTGATTACGGCTCGAAGACGGGGTGACACCCGGCTGAGGGTTCCCCTCAAGCGTCGCAATGGACTGGACAGCGCTATTTTTACCGGGCTGATTGCCATCCTCATCTACAGGAATATCACCAGCCAGGGGACGCAGGTCACCACCACTTTACTGATGGTGCTGGCCTTTTTTTCTGTCTATCTGTTCTGGCTGCGCCAGCCTAAACTGCTGTTTAAGGCAGAAGGTTTTTTCTATGGCCCGGTATTTATTGAATATCAGCGCATTCAGAGCATGAATCTTTCAGAGGACGGGGTGTTGGTTATCCAGCTTGAGCAGCGCCCACTCCACGTCCACGTCAGTAAGCTCGACGACCTGGAGAGCATTTACCATTTTATGGTCCGGCAGCACCTGGCTGATACCTGAACGACGCCGCTATCCGTCAGACTACGGCAGAGTGGCTATTACGCTGCCACAGGCGCAGCGTAAAGTCGGTTTCACACTCAAACTCAGGCGTGGTCGCCAGTACGCCCCACACTTCCGGACGCGCGCGCCATGCAAGCGGCGTCATTTGCAGCAGGGCGGCGGACTCTTCGCTGTTAAGCCGCATCGGGTAGTTAAGAGAGTGTTGCTCCACCAGTTCGAACCCTTCCATCTGCTCCGGGGTGTCGTCATGCAGCCGCACATCCTGGTAGATCAGCGCCTTAAACTGAATCAAGTGACGCGGACCGGGCGTGACCGTCAGCACGTATCCCTGCTCTTTCACCACCCGGGCCAGCTCCTGGGCTTTACAGGGCGCATAGATACGTAATACGGCATCAAAGGTACCTTCGGCAAAGGGCAGACGATGGCTGGATGCCACGCAGAATGAGACGTCACGGTAGCGCTTAGCACCGATCCTTACCGCCACCCGGGAAACATCAAGGCCGTGTATGTCCGCCTCGCCCTGGACCGCCAGACGAAGCGCCACGGCGTGGGTGTAATACCCCTCTCCGCAGCCGATATCCAGAACCCTGACCGGCCCTTCAGGCAGAACACGCGCAATCATGTCACAGACCTTCTGCTGGAGCGGGTGATAATGTCCGGCATCAAGGAATTCGCGTCTTGCCTGCATCATCTCTGCGCTGTCCCCGGGCTGCTTCGAGCGCTTATGCTGCACGGGCAGCAGGTTAACGTAGCCCTCTTTTGCCCGATCAAACTGGTGCCTGTTCTCGCAGCGCCAGCCAGACGCATCAGGCAGCAGAAGCTGGTGGCAAAGTGGGCATTGGTAGGACATAACGACTCTCCGGATAGTATTGACGGCGGCAGTTTACCGGAAACGGGAAGCGAGGGCAGAATTTATTGGCGTGCATGAAAAAGCCCTGCCGGTGCTGGCAGGGCTTTAGCATTAAGATTTTGGCCTGAAAGACTCACCGCGCACGGCGAGTCAGAGGCTAAGATCGAAATTAGATAGCGGTGACGTTCACAGCAGCAGGGCCTTTCTGGCCGTCCTGAATTTCGAACTCAACGTTCTGGCCTTCAGCCAGAGTTTTGAAGCCATTGCCCTGGATTGCAGAGAAGTGAACGAACACGTCTTTGCTGCCGTCTGCAGGGGTGATGAAACCAAAACCTTTAGACTCGTTGAACCACTTAACCTGACCTTTAATCTTTGCCATTTTGCAAATTCCTTAGAGTGTTTATTCGCCCGAGGGCTTAACGTACAGAAAAACCAGAGACATTACTGCATGAGGCACGGATTAAGGCTCGGCAAGGAAGCGGTATTCAACGTCTTTACTCGAAACTTCTTTACTGAAGATGCCATACATAAACAGAACTGTACCTCGTTTTAACTAAAAGCGTTATCACATATTCGTTTATTAATGGCAAGTCATTTTTAAACGGTATATGAGATATCGCTCAGGATTGAAACAGAACAAGGAGCGAATGCACATTTCTGCGAAGTGCGCACGCCATGTCAGACAGGTTTTACGCCGGATGAGGGATTAACGCCTGTACAGACAGCCTGTTACTGATTTCCGTATCCTGAAACCAAGCTTATCCTGCCGTCGTGCTTAAGTCTATTACCTGTTAAAACATTAAGTGAATACTAATCATTGATATTGCACTTTTATGGCAAAGCTTACTCAAAAAAATTCATTTAAATTGGGGTGAGTAAGTGATTACCCCGCTGCCCGTCTGGTACAAAAAAAAGTCACATTTAAAAGTAGCAATTTAAATTGCACCAAAATCAGGAGACTATATTTCTCACTGCCCCATTAGCAGGCAGTGAGAGACAACAATTAATAATGGTCGTACCATCAGTGATTTTGTTTTATTTGGAATATCAGGCTTTCCCTGCCTGTTAGCCCACACAGCGTTTTAAGAATTTTCCTGGCTGATATTATTCAGTGACCTTTTTACGCCTATTTTCCACGCCTGAAAGCGTGCGGCATCCAGGCCAGCAGCCTGCATAGCCGCTGCCAGCACGGCTGGCGGCTCGTCCAGTGATTCATCTGCCAGTTCAAATACGCCCCAGTGAATAGGAATGCTTAGCGGCTCTCCCAGCGCAGCATGCAGTGAAACCGCCTGTTCGGGATCCATATGCTGCCCGCGCATGAACCACGTTGGTGCATAGGCACCCACCGGCAGCGCCGCCAGATTAAAGGGGCCCAGCCGACGATTAATCTCCAGCAGGTTATCGCTGTACCCGCTGTCGCCGGTAAACCAGAAATTCACCGCCGATGATTTAACGGTCCAGCCGCACCAGAGCGCACGATTCCGATCAAAGGGCGTGCGCATGCTCCAGTGGCGTGCCGGAACCGCATGCACCGTGATACCCATGGTCTGGGTGCTTTCCCACCAGTCAAGCTGGGTTACCTTCACCGCCCCGCGCTTGCGGAACCAGGGTTCAAGCCCAAGCGGAACAACAAATTCCACGTCGGGGAAGCGTCGCAGGATCTGTCTGATGGTCTTGCGGTCAAGATGATCATAGTGGCTGTGAGAGATCAGCACAGCGTCCAGCGCGGGTAGGTCCTCGATGCTCAACGCGGCCGGGGTCTTACGTTTCGGCCCATAAAAGCTGAGGGGTGACGCGCGCGGCGAGAGAACGGGATCGATAAGGATGTATTTCCCCTCCAGCCGCAGCAGCAGACAGGCATGGCCCAGCCACCAGACGGCATCTTCACTGCCGCCCAGCTCGGCCCGGCGCCACCACTGCCCGATAAATCCGTCGTAACCCTGCGCGGGCGGAAAGGGTAGTCCGGCGGCTTTGCGCTCTTTTCGCCAGCGCCTGAGATCGCCATTCTGGCGCAGGTCAGGTTCGGGATTGCGAAAACCTTCAGGCGTATGATGCGCCTTGGCAGGATCGTACCAGGGATTTTTCCAGGCCATGCGTTTCCTTTGGAATAATTAACGTTCAGGAATGAGGCGAATAAATTCTTTGTTCTGGCTGTCGGAGGCGGGATCGCCCTTCTCATTACCGGCCAATGCGTCATTCAGGCGGCGAAGCAGCAGGGTTTGCCGTTTTTGCTCCTCCAGCAGCGACTCCAGCAGGCGGATATGCTGACTGGCCTTCACGCTGGCCCGATTGACAAAAAACCAGACTATCAGCCCGAGGATAACCAGCGCGAGCATAAAGCCTGTGGAAGCGAGCCCTGCCGCGCCATTTGCTAATTCATTCATAAAGGCCTCTAAAAGCTAATGTAATACATTATCTGCCAATGCAGACTTAGCCGAATTCTACCCGCTCCGCCTGGAAATGATAGCGTCATCACTGTTATTTAAGAACCTTCGCGAAGGCGTGTGACGACCCTTTGTGTATGCTTCATTACGAAATGCGGGCCGCGCCGCAGTATGCTGCTATGATGAGTGCCAGCAGCGAGGCGGTAACGTCAGGATTGCTGTTAAAACAATCTTAAGGAGAAAACATGAGATTTTTAGTTCGACTCGTTGCGCTGTTAATCATCATTTGGCTGGCCCTGCTGGTGACCGGCTATGGCGTACTGGCTGGCAGCACGAAAAATGTTGCGGGCATGGGCCTTCAGTGTCAGTACCTCACCGCAAGGGGGATGATAACGGCTCAGTACCTGCACACCGATAGCGGTATTGTGGGCGTAACCGACTGTCCGCTACTGAAAAAAAGCGCCGAAGTGGTTGATAACTGATACAAAGCGGGTCTGCGCCATGCAGATCCGCGCGGTTAAGTTGGATTGATCGCCAAAAAATCATTAGCATGGTGATATTCACCCCTCCTGCACAGTAAGGTCGATGCCGAAAACTCCCCCAATGGACGGACTGCCCGTTCCCCAGCGCTATGGCGCTATCCTGGCCATTGCGCTCGGCCTTACCGTTGCGGTGATGGACGGGGCTATCGCCAACGTCGCCCTGCCGACCATCGCCCGCGATTTGCTGGCCAGTCCGGCTGAATCTATCTGGATTGTTAACGCCTATCAGATGGCGATAATCGTCTCGCTACTCTCCCTCTCCTTCCTCGGCGATATTATCGGCTACCGGCGCATTTATCAGGCAGGACTGGTCATTTTCACCTGTACTTCGCTGTTTTGCGCCTTCTCCAGTACGCTGGGCATGCTTACCCTGGCGCGCGTGCTACAGGGCTTCGGCGGCGCGGCGCTGATGAGCGTGAATACGGCGCTGATCAGGATTATCTATCCGCAGCGGTTTCTCGGGCGCGGAATGGGCATCAATTCTCTTATCGTCGCCGTGTCCACCGCCGCCGGTCCAACCGTCGCGGCGGCTGTGCTTTCGGTCGCCTCATGGAAATGGCTGTTTCTGATTAATGTGCCAATAGGAATTGCGGCGCTGGCTCTGGCCCTGCGTTTTTTGCCGGACAACGCGCAGAAAGCCCAGGGGCAGCGCTTTGACGTTATCAGTGCGATGATGAATGCGCTGACCTTCGGCCTGCTCATCTCGGCCCTAAGCGGCTTTGCACAGGGGCAGAACACCCGGCTGATTCTGGCTGAAGTGGCTGCGCTGGTGGTTATCGGCTTTTTCTTTATCCGTCGCCAGCTGCGTTTACCCTTCCCACTGCTGCCGGTTGATCTCTTCCGTATACCGATCTTTTCCCTCTCCATTGGGACGTCGGTCTGCTCTTTCTGTGCCCAAATGCTGGCCATGGTTTCACTGCCGTTCTTTCTGCAATCGGTACTGATGCGGGATGAGGTCGCCACAGGCCTGCTGCTGACGCCGTGGCCGCTGGCAACAATGATCGTGGCACCCATCGCAGGCAGACTGATTGAGCGCTACCACGCCGGTCTGCTGGGCGCTATTGGGCTTGCCCTGTTTGCCTCCGGCCTGTTTGCGCTGGCGCTGCTGCCCGCCTCGCCGGGTGATATGGATATTATCTGGCGCATGGCGCTGTGCGGCGCGGGTTTCGGGCTGTTTCAGTCGCCAAATAACCATACGATCATCTCATCGGCTCCGCGTCAGCGAAGCGGCGGGGCCAGCGGTATGCTGGGAACCGCGCGCCTGCTGGGCCAGACCAGCGGTGCGGCGCTAGTGGCGCTGATGTTCAATCTGTTTGGCGATCGTGGCACGCACGCCTCGCTGGTGCTGGCAGGCAGTTTCGCCGTCGCGGCGGCGGTGGTCAGCGCAATGCGCATCCGCCAGCCCGACCCCGATTGATGCCTTCTGCGGCATAAAAAAACCGGGCCTGTGCTGATGCCTGTCACTCAAAGGTGCTCAGCATCAGGCACAGGCCCGGTTTTGACTCAAACCTACCGCTATTTCAGATATTGACCGCTGCGCAGCGCCTCGATGCGCTTATCCAGAGGTGGGTGGGACATAAACAGCTCGCTGAGCGATTTCGACTTACCGTTGATGCAGAACGCCTGCATGGTGCTGGCCTCCTGCGGCTCATAGCTGGTCTTCAGACGCTGTAGCGCGGCAATCATCTTCTCACGCCCCACCAGCTTAGCCGATCCGGCATCGGCGTGAAATTCGCGGTGACGCGAAAACCACATGGTAATAATGCTGGCAGCAATACCAAAGACCAGTTCCAGCACCATCGAAACGACAAAGTAGACCATTGGGTTGCCGTTGTTGCTCTCCCCTTCATCCCGATCGCCGGAGAGGAAACCTGCGGCCAGCTGGGCCAGTATGCGTGAAATAAAGATAACAAAGGTGTTCACGATACCCTGGATAAGCGTCATGGTGACCATGTCACCGTTAGCAATATGGCTGATTTCATGTGCCAGCACCGCTTCAGCTTCATCCCGGCTCATATTCTGGAGCAGCCCGGTAGATACCGCGACCAGTGACGCGTCACGACGCGCGCCGGTGGCGAACGCGTTAATATCCGGTGCGTGATAAATGGCCACCTGCGGCATGGCGATGCCCGCACGCTGAGCCTGTTGCGATATGGTCTGCATCAGCCAGCGCTCAGTTTCATTACGCGGCTGCTCTATCACTTCGCCACCAACGGATTTCAGGGCCATCCATTTCGACATCAGCAGTGAAACGAACGCACCGCCGAAGCCAAACAGACCCGCCATAATCATCAGGCCATAAACACTGCTCGACTGGATCCCCGTCAGGCTGAGTATCAGCCCGAAAACCAACATTACACCCAGGTTGGTCAGCAGGAAAAGCGCAATACGCATCATATAATTTCATCTTCCTCAGTTAACGGATTCGCACAACGCGGATAGCTATCGTATGGGTTCCGGAAAACATTTCAAGCGCTCTTAATCGTTAAGTACCTAAAAAAACATAACTTTACACTGTGAATGAACCCGATAGCGGATCGGTAAGAGATGCACTTTGGTGGTGCTGAGGAGGGTTGGAATACGCTGGAGGGGGCTGGCAGTAAAAACAAGGGCACAGACTGTGCTGTGCCCTGGGACGTTATTTTGCTGCGGAATCTGACGGTTGAGCTTTCTCAAGCTGCGCCATGTCATTGGCAATATTCACCGTCTCATCCAGATAAGGATCGGGTTCCTTATAGTCCTTAGGCAGATCGTCAAGCTTAGCCAGCGGCTTCTTGCCCTCCTGCTTCAGACGCGCGTTAATGCGCTCCAGACGCAGTGCATCATCTTCATGATTCTCTTTCTCGCGCTCGGCCAGATTGAGAGAGATAATGTTGCGCTTCTCCTTCATCGCGTTGAACCGCGCGATATCCTTGAGGATGTACTGGAACTCCTGATCCTTCGCAATACGTTCCTGATGATCCTTCAGCAGCTGCGGTACCAGCGCTTTAACGTCGCCGGTTTTGGTATAGTTCGCGGCCGTCACGCTATCCCATGGCAGCGCGTTATCCTCAAACTTCTCACCGGTTTCAATCGCTTCCACCCCGGTAGGCATCATCAGATCCGGCGTCACGCCTTTACGCTGCGTACTGCCGCCGTTGATGCGGTAGAACTTCTGAATGGTGTACTGGACGGAGCCCAGCGCAGGCCATTCAGGACGCAGCATCTGATCGTAAATGCGGTTCAGCGAGCGATACTGCTGCACCGTCCCTTTCCCGAAGGTCGGCTCACCCACAATCAGTGCCCGGCCATAATCCTGCATGGCAGCGGCAAAGATTTCCGAGGCTGAGGCGCTGAAGCGATCGACCAGTACCACCAGCGGACCTTTATAATAAACGATCCCGTCGTTGTCGCTGTCCTGACGCACCTTGCCGATGTTGTCACGCACCTGAACCACGGGACCGCCTGGAATAAACAGGCCAGAGAGCGAAACCGCCTCGGTCAGTGCCCCGCCGCCGTTGGTGCGCAGATCGATGACAATACTGTCAACGTTTTGCTTTTGCAGCTTCTGCAACTGAACCTTAACATCGTCGGTCAACCCAACGTAAAAGCCGGGAATATCCAGTACGCCGACTTTCTGCTTGCCCACGTTATGCACGGTCATTTTCACCGCGCGATCCTCAAGACGGATCTTTTCACGCGTCAGCGTAACCAGGCGGGTTTTGGTGCCCTTACCTGCCGGCAGCACTTCAAGGCGCACCTTGCTACCTTTAGGGCCTTTGATCTGCGCAACAACGTCATCAAGTCGCCAGCCAATCACATCCACGATTGGCTTGCCCGGCTGGCCTACGCCGACAATTCTGTCGCCGACGGTGATTGATTTACTTTTCGCCGCCGGTCCGCCTGCCACCATAGAGTTGATGACGGTGTAATCGTCATCCATTTGCAGCACCGCACCGATCCCTTCAAGCGACAGGCTCATTTCGGTATTGAACTGCTCGGTGTTGCGTGGAGAAAGGTAGTTGGTATGGGGGTCGATCTCGTGAGCAAACGCGGTCATCGCCAGCTGGAACACATCTTCGCTGTTGCTCTGGGCCAGACGACGAATGGCAAACTGGTAGCGTTTGGTCAGGACATCGCGGATCTCTTTATCCGTTTTACCGGCCAGCTTGAGGCTGAGTTCGTCATATTTGACTTTCGCATCCCACAGCTGGTTCAGTTCGTCCGTCGTTTTCGGCCACGGCGCTTTGCTGCGGTCGATATCAACGGTGTCATGACCATTAAAATTCATCGGCTTATTGAGTACCGACAGCGCATATTGATAGCGCTCAAAACGACGCTTCTGCGCCAGATTGTATAAATCGTAAAACACGTCCAGCTGACCGGATTTTAGCTCGTCACCCAGGGTGCTCTTCTTGCTGTCGTACTGCTGGATATCAGAGGTCAGCAGCACGTTATGGCTGTAGTCGAGCAGATTAAGATAGCGTTCAAAAATCTTAACCGAAAAATCTTTATTAAGATCAAACTGGCGATAATGAGATCGCGTAAAGCGAGAAGCTACGCGCTCACTCACTGTGGCATGCTGCGGCTCCTGATGAAGCTGAGGGATCTGGTCTGCGCGCACGATGGTATCGGCGGCAAAGACCTGCCCTGCCAGAAGCAGTCCCGCAAGTGCGGTCGTTTTAAAAAAGTTGTTCATGCCCTGATTGGCCTCCGTATCAGAACTGCAAGTGTTCTGCGCGTACTATCATTGCCATGCCGGAAGCTAACTGTACACGGACGCCATCTTTGGTAATTTCAAGAATGGTGGCATCCATCGCACTTTTGCCTGCGGTGACTTTGATGTTCTGGCCGACTTGCAGTGCTGTGGTATCGGTAACGGGTTTGCTGCGCGGTGGTTGACGCTCTGCGGAAGGTGCGCGCTCGGCGGCAGGTTTGCTGCGGACTTTACGCGGCTGCTCACCTTCAGCGCCAGGTTTACGCACCGGCTTACGGGGACGGCGTGGAGCACCTTCTTCACCCGCTTCGCGTTTTTTTGCCTGCTGCTGTTCGCGCTGGGCCTGTACGCGGGCTTTCGCCTCTTCGAGCTGCTTACGGGCATGCTCAACATGCTGCTCTTCAAGGACGCCACACGCATTGCCGTCAAGATCAACGCGCGTTGCGCCTGCCTTGATGCCGTACAAATAACGCCAGCTTGACGTGTAAAGACGCAAAGCAGAACGAAGCTGAGTTTTACTCAGGTTCATTTCGCCCTGAACACGATCAACTAAATCCTGAAAGATGCCGATCTTAAGGGGTTTTGCTTCACCTTCAGCGCTAAAGCATTCGGGAAAACGCTCTGCCAGAAAGGCGATAACTTCTTTACTGCTATTCAACTTAGGTTGATTTTCCATGAAATTTCCTGATTACAACGGGTTTGCCAATCAGCGCAGGCATGAACAGGCGTCATTATAATGACACCGTCAGCAAATGCTACGTGATCCAGCGCTTTAGCTGCGTTTGATGTGAATAAATTTTTCCACATCCGATCCGGCCAGCACTTCACACAGCCCGTCGGTCAATGTTTTCAGTCCGACTTCATCATCATTGTCGAAGCGGTTATATTCCACGCTGTCGATATCCAGAACGCCGATTGTCTGGCCATTCACCACCAGCGGCAGGACGATTTCAGCATTGCTGGCCGCATCACAGGCTATATGGCCCGGGAAGGCGTGAACGTCCGCAACGCGCTGGATCGTGCATTCGGCTACCGCCGTACCGCACACCCCTTTACCCACAGGAATACGTACGCAGGCAATTTTGCCCTGAAACGGCCCTAATACCAGCGTGTCTGGCTCGGTCAGAAGATAAAACCCTGCCCAGTTGACGCCTTCAAGACGCTCGAATAAAAGCGCGCTACAATTACCCATTGCGGCCAGGAAGCTGGTTTCACCGGCGATAAGCGCGCGCAAATCGCGGTTGAGGTCCGAATAAAATTCTGTTTTTGTCATTTTTTAACCATTGTGGAAACTTGTCGCGCGGTGGATGATGACCGCACCTGATAAAATAAGCATGATATGTTCAGATCGATAAGGTGAATCATCTCAAGAGTTAATATACCCTTAGTACCGTCTGGACCTTAAGCATGACCCGATGTGTTATCTGACATCATGGTGTACGACCAGGCCTAACCCTGCCCTGCATACGCACTGCCGGGTCAATCAGCATAGTCAGGATTATGAAAATACTCACCATTAGTCATGCTCTGCCTCAGGCACGTTATCAGCGTTGTCCACAATGCGATACCCTTTTTTCCTTGCCGGATGTGAAATCAAACGAGTCTGCGCACTGCCCGCGCTGCAATGCACGCATCCTGAACGGTCGCGACTGGTCAATGACCCGTCTGACCGCCATGGCCGTCACCATGCTCTTGCTTATGCCGTTCGCCTTTAGTGAGTCGCTGGTTTCTATTCGGCTGCTCGGCACCAATATCAGCGCAACCCTGATTGGGGGCATTTATCAGATGGCCCAGCAGGGCAACGTGATCACCGCCTCTATGGTGGCGTTCTGCACCATTGGTGCGCCGGCGACGCTGGTGGCGTCAATTGCTTACCTCTATTTCGGCAAAAAGCTGGGGATGAATCTTCGCCCGGTACTCTTAATGCTCGAACGGCTGAAAGAGTGGGTCATGCTGGATATCTACCTGGTGGGTATTGCCGTCGCCTCAATTAAAGTGCAGGACTACGCCAGCATCACACCCGGCCCCGGACTGGTGGCCTTTATCTCGCTGGCAGTGCTCAGCCTGGTCACCCTGATTCATATGAACATTGAGCAGCTGTGGCACCGTTTTTATCCACAGCCGCAGCCGCAGGTTTCACCCGATAAGCTCAGGGTATGCCTGAGCTGCCACCATACCGGGCTACCTGACGAACGCGGACGCTGTCCCCGCTGTCATACTCCGCTGCGCCACCGTCGCCGCTTTAGCCTGCAAAAATCCTGGGCGGCGCTAATAGCGGCGATAGTTCTGCTCATTCCGGCCAACCTGCTGCCCATTTCTGTTATCTATCTGAATGGTGCCCGTAAAGAGGACACCATACTGTCAGGGATACTCTCGCTGGGATCGGGGAATGTGCCCGTCGCGGCAGTGGTTTTTATTGCCAGTATTTTAGTACCCTTTACTAAAGTGATTGTCCTGCTGACGTTGTTGATCAGCATACATTTTAACTGTGAACAGGGTCTTAAAACCCGTATCCGGCTACTGCGAGTGGTTACCTGGGTTGGGCGCTGGTCTATGCTGGACCTGTTTGTCATCTCGTTAACCATGTCGCTGGTCAATCGCGATCAGCTTCTGGCTTTTACTATGGGACCGGCGGCCTTCTATTTTGGCTCATCGGTCATACTTACTATCCTTGCCGTTGAGTGGCTGGATAGCCGTTTACTTTGGGATGCTCATGCAACAGGAAACGCCGACTACACCGACTGACGCACGTATAAAGAGACGGCGCAGAATTTCACCGTTCTGGCTGCTGCCTTTTATTGCGCTGCTTATCGCGGGCTGGCTCGTCTGGACGAATTACCAGGAGCGCGGCACCACGGTCACCATTGATTTTGCCACGGCTGACGGCATCGTCCCAGGCCGTACGCCGGTGCGCTATCAGGGCGTAGAGGTCGGGCTTGTGCAGGGCATCAGCATGACTGACGATCTGCGCACCATCAAAATCAAGGCCAGTATCAAGAGCGATATGCGCGATGCGCTGCGCGACGAAACGCAGTTCTGGCTGGTGACGCCCAAAGCATCACTGGCAGGCGTATCGGGTCTGGATGCGCTGGTGGGCGGCAACTACATCGGTATGATGCCGGGCAAGGGCAAACCGCGTGAGAATTTCGTCGCGCTGGATACGCAGCCTAAATACCGCGTTAACACCGGCGAAATGCTCATTCATCTGCATACGGCCGATCTGGGATCGCTGAACAGCGGCTCGCTGGTCTATTTCCGTAAAATTCCCGTTGGCCGCGTTTACGACTACAGCATTAATGCGGGTAATCGGGGCGTTACTGTCGATGTGCTGATTGAGCGACGCTTCACTAATCTGGTGAAAAAGGACAGCCGCTTCTGGAATGTCTCCGGGCTTAAGGCAGATGTTGGGTTAAGCGGGGCGAAAGTGCAGCTGGAGAGTCTGGCGGCGCTGGTGAACGGTGCCATCGCCTTTGACTCGCCGGATGCCTCACCCCAGGCAAAAACGGATGATAACTACGATCTCTATCCCGACCTGGCGCACAGCCATCGTGGGGTGGTGATTGCGCTGGATCTGCCTGACGGTAAAAATCTGCGAGCCAACAGTACGCCGCTGATGTATCAGGGGTTGGAAGTAGGCACCCTGACCGCACTCAATTTGCAGCCGGGCGGCAAGGTAACCGGTGAACTGACGCTGGATCCGTCCGTTACCGGGCTGATGCGTACCGGCACGCGTATTGAAATGCGCAGCCCTAAAATCAGCCTGACCGACAGCAGCCTCAGCAGCCTGCTGACCGGCAATACGCTGGAGCTGATCCCCGGCGACGGTGAGCCGCAGGATCGCTTTACCGTCTTGCAAAGCAACGCTGCGCTACTCCAGCAGCCGGACGCCATTGCGGTGAAGCTGACCGCCCCCGAAAGCTACGGCATTGATGCAGGGCAACCCCTGATGCTGCACGGTATGCAGATTGGCCAGGTTGTCAGCCGCGATCTTACCGACAAAGGGGTTAATTTCAGCGTGGCCATCGCGGCTAAATACCGCCATCTGGTACACGGTGACAGTAAGTTTATCATCAACAGCCGGCTGGACGTGAAGCTGGGACTGGACGGGATGGAAGTGCTGGGTGCCAGCGCCAGTGAATGGGTCAACGGCGGCATACGGCTGGAGCCTGGTAACAAGGGTGAAGTGAAATCCAGCTACCCGCTCTATGCCAATGCGGAGAAGGCGGCGGAGGGTATTACCACCAATCAGCTGCCCACCACCCTCACCCTGACAGCCAACAGCCTGCCCGATATTCAGGCCGGTTCCGTGGTGCTCTACCGCAAGTTCCAGGTGGGCGAGATCGTAGATGTCATTCCGAAAGCCAGCCAGTTTGACGTGCGCGTGCATATCAAGCCGGAGTATCGCAATCTGCTCACGGCGAACAGCGTGTTCTGGGCTGAGGGCGGCGCGCGCGTACAGCTTAACGGCGGCGGACTGACGGTCCAGGCTTCACCGCTTAACCGTGCGATAAAAGGAGCGATCAGCTTTGATAACCTGACCGGCGCGGGCATCGGCCTGACCAGTAAAGACAAACGCGTGCTCTACGCCTCTGAGACGATGGCGCGTGCGGTAGGCAGCCAGATTATGCTGCACACCTTTGATGCCAGTAAGCTTTCACCCGGTATGCCGATTCGCTACCTTGGCATAACCATTGGGCAGCTTGAATCGCTGGCGCTGAATCAGGATAAAAACCAGGTGATCGCAAAAGCCGTGCTTTACCCTGAATACGTGAATGATTTTGCGCGCTATGGCAGCCGCTTCTCGGTGGTCTCGCCGGTTATCTCCGCGGCCGGGGTTAATCATCTTGATACGCTGCTGCAGCCCTATATCAATGTCGATCCGGGTAAAGGCCAGGCGCAGCGCACCTTTGAACTTCAGGAGTCCACCATCACCGACGCGCGCTATCTTGATGGCCTGAACGTGGTAATGGATGCGCCTGAGGGCGGCTCGCTTTCCGTGGGTACACCGGTGCTGTTCCGCGGAATTGAAGTGGGTACCGTGACCGGCACCTCTCTGGGCGCAATGGCTGACCGGGTGCAGATAACCCTGCGGATCAGTAAAAAGTACCAGCATCTGGTGCGTAATAACTCGGTCTTCTGGCTGGCCTCGGGCTATAACCTGAAATTCGGTCTGATCGGCGGGGTGGTGAAAACCGGCACCTTCCAGCAGTTCATTCAGGGCGGCATTGCGTTTGCCACGCCGCCAACGATCCCGCTGGCGCCGCAGGCCACCTCTGGCAAGCACTATCTGCTGGAGGACGAAGAGCCGAAAGACTGGCGTAAATGGGGGACCGCGGTTCCCGCTAAATAAGTCATAACGGGCAGCCAGGCTGCCCGTTTTTTTTACGTCCCCCGCCTGTGGTAAACTCCCTGCACTTTATCCCAGCGGAATTTTTCAGTGTCCCAATCTTCCCGAGTCTATTTCCCCGAGTCATTTCTCGACCAGATGCGCACCCTGCTGCCCGATGCAGCGGATTATGAGCGCTTTATCGCTATCAGCCAGCAGCCGCTGCGTCGCAGCATTCGCGTCAATACGTTAAAAATCACCGTCGAGGCATTTCTGCTGCTGGTTGAACCGTACCGCTGGGCACTGACGCCCATTCCCTGGTGTAAAGAAGGTTTTTGGATCGCACGGGAAGACGCCGATGCCCTGCCGCTGGGCAGCACGGCGGAACATCTCGCTGGCCTGTTTTACATTCAGGAAGCCAGCTCAATGTTGCCGGTCACCGCGCTGTTTGACGGCATGCCAGAGCCCGAGCGGGTGATGGACGTTGCCGCTGCGCCCGGCTCCAAAACCACGCAGATTGCCGCCCGCATGGGTAACCGGGGCGCCGTGCTGGCCAACGAGTACTCTGCCAGCCGGGTGAAGGTGCTGCATGCCAACCTCAGCCGCTGCGGCGTCAGCAATACCGCGATTGCCCATTTCGACGGTCGCGTATACGGCCCGGCCCTGCCTGAAAGCTTCGACGCGGTACTGCTGGACGCGCCCTGCTCGGGTGAAGGCGTTATCCGTAAGGATGCGGATGCACTGCGCAACTGGTCGCCCGAAAGCACGGCTGACATTGCTGCCACCCAGTACGATTTAATCGACAGCGCTTTCCATACGCTGCGTCCGGGCGGCACGCTGGTCTATTCCACCTGCACATTGAATCAGAGTGAAAACCAGCAGGTCATCGCCTGGCTGATGGCCAAATATCCCGACGCGGTGGCGATTGAGCCGCTTAACGGGCTGTTCGCGGGCGCAGAGCGCGCCGCTACGCCGGAGGGTTTTCTGCACGTGTTCCCGCAGATTTTCGACAGTGAGGGCTTTTTTGTGGCGCGCCTGCGCAAGCTGCAAAGCGTTCCGCCGATGCCCGCGCCGGGCTATAAAGTCGGCAAACTCCCCTTCTCCCCGGTCAAAAACCGGGAGCAGCAGGAGATCAGCGCGGCAGCAGCAAAAGCGGGACTGGTATGGAACAGTGCGACACACAGCCTGTGGCAGCGCGATAAGGAGCTGTGGCTCTTTCCGCAGGCGATAGAATCCCTGCTGGGTAAAGTGCGGTTTTCACGTATCGGCATCAGGCTGGCAGAAACCTTCCCTAAAGGCTGGCGCTGGCAGCATGAAGCCGTGATTGCGCTGGCGAACCCGCACGCCACCAACCGCTTCGAACTGACGCTTGCCGAAGCCGAAGAGTGGTACAGAGGACGGGATATCTACCCGGAACGGGACCTGCCGGGAAGTGAAATTTTGGTCACCTGCCAGCATCAGCCTGTCGGCATAGCTAAAAAGGTGGGAAGCCGGATAAAAAATAATTATCCGCGCGATCTGGTGCGCGACGGAAAACTTTTCTCATCCTGATGGCTTACTGTATCTGCGCCAGCGTCAGCGAGTGACCAAAAACAGCACCGGTATCTATATAGTGCTGATTGAAAGCGTGAAGCGGCGTATCAAGGGGCGTATGACCAAAATAAAAGGCATCCGCCCCACGGATCTCCGCACCCGTTCCGTTTTGCAGGCGTTCAAGACGGGTCCTGCTCCAGACCACGTCGGTGGCATCCACCGCGGCCCCCCAGGCGTAAACGGCGGCGGGGTAATCGGCATGAGCGACCACGACAATGCGGCTGCCCTGCACGATATGCAGGATCAGCGGCAGCAGGCGGCACTGGCTCAGCGCATGCTTTGCCTCGATCATGCCCGGCCCGCTCAGCTCATAAAACCAGTCGCCACCGTTTCGAATCCACGAACTGTGCTGTCCAACGGTCAGCGCAGCGATCGCCATTTCTTCATGATTACCCCTTACACTGCGAAACCACGGCTCAGTCAACAGCGTCAGGCAGCCGAGACTGTCCGGCCCCCGGTCGATCAGATCGCCGACGGCGACCAGCAGGTCCTGAGAATAATCAAAATTCACCTCACGCAACCTTTCATCCAGCAGTTGCCGACAGCCGTGCAGGTCGCCGACGATATAGATATGTCGCCAGCTTTCACCGTTAAGAGACTGATAGATCATAATGAGACCGCCCAAACATTTCCGGAAATTATTGACTGTATGTTTAAGATTAACCTCCTACAGTGTAGGCAGTTTACCGACGAGGGTAGTATGAGCTTATGAGCAGCCGTAAACAGTTTTATTGCCTGCTGGCGGTCATTACCGTGGGGAGCGTGCTGGTGATTGAGGGGCTGGCGAGACTGGTGCACCTGATTATTGTGGGATAAAGCCAGGGGCAGCGTCAGCGGTGAATCAGAGTGATTCACGCCTGACGCAACGATAACGGGATTACCTGGCTTTCAGGGCCCGCGGGTTTTTGCGCAGCGACGCCGACCAGTTATACTCTTTAATCTCACTCTCTTTCGCAGAGGCAGGCTTGCGAGGCTTGCTGGCGATAACCGCTTTAGTCGTCTCCTTCACTACGCGATCTTTCATCACCAAACGCTTAGCTTCCTTCAGGATCTCTTTTTCCTCTTTCTTGCTGGCGATATGCGCCAGTTTAAGCGTCAGATGCTTCACTTTGGCTTGAACCAGCTCTTTCTCGGCATCGGTAAACTGGTCAATCGAAATTTCTTTGTCACTTTTCATCAGGTTGGCTCCAGGCCATTACGTACGGACGCAATTGTCGTGTATCGGTCTTGCCTCCTGAGGGTAGAGCCTTGACGCACGATTAACAAGAGAAAGCGCATATTTCGTGCGGAATAATCGGAAATTCGTTGACTATAGTCTTAAATCTGAGGTAAACGCGGCCGATTGTGCTGACATGTTAGCTGGCTGGGTAAATGATCATCGCCTGCAAAAGCAGGCATTATGGGTTCAATTTGTCGCTGATGTTTCCAGCGTGTATGGCTGGAACGCGATCGAATATTCTCCCATCCCCTCATTAACCTTCTTCATCCTTTACTGCAACGGCGTCAGTTCATCCCTCAAAAATACCAGAACACATAGCAGACGAAGCGTGGACTTAAGATCAATTGATTAAAATGGAATGTTTAATTCTCCCAATCAATCATTTCATCCAGCCTTTTCAATATGTCAGGGAAAAAGCTCTCATTAAGACCAAAACTGCCTTTAACCTGAACGCTGTCAGCATGGGGCTCTGGGCGAAGAATAAAATTGATAGTTACGCTATCAATAGTATTTTCATTGGTCAGTATCATGTCGAGCTGATTGATATCACTCCGATAGTTAAACGGCTTGAGTTTCTGCTGATTGATTATCGCCTGATGAAAAGCTGAGAATTCCTTTTTGAGCATTTTAAGTTCACCGACGGTAAACTCTGTCTTGAACGCTACCTTCAGGCCGCTAACCGAAAATTCGACCCATGACTGTATCCAGTCCCAGTGATGGTTAACTGGATCGGCTTCGTTATCCACTATGCGTTCAAAGGGATCGATAGCGAATGTAAACTCTTCATTCCTGATATCAAACATGGAAATTTCCCTGTCAGCTAATGAAAATATTTAAAATGAGATATGGTCCAGTCTGATTCCCTGACTATTACTTCAAATTTGTATTTCTGATGGACGTATTCACGACGCTGCCTATCGTAGCGTAGTTTATAAATATCCGTTTCATAGCGGAACATCCCCTTTCCTTCACGGGGATCTGCCGTACGCTTACCATAACGAATAACTTTCCCCTCTGGAGCCAGACTAATTTTCACTCAGGGTTTGAGGTCCAATCATGTATAAAACTACGCTTGTGAATTAAATTACTGATATATAACAATTTCCTTTTATTTTGACGGTTTGAATGATCTAAGCCAACGTCAGGTTCACTTAATCAGAATAAAATACGATCTTTATCAAACAAAAGGATATATAGATGCCAATCCCTGCTAACATGTGGCTCAAGGACGACGGCGGTGCAGACATTAAAGGGTCTGTTGATGTTCAGGATCGTGAAGGCAGCATTGAAATTATCGGTTTATCCCACGGCTTAACGCTGCCAGTTGATGCTGCGAGCGGTAAAATCACCGGTACCCGCCAGCATTCATCTATGATGCTTGAAAAAGAAATTGATAGTTCTTCTCCATATCTCAATCGTGCAGCTGCTACAGGGCAGGCGCTGCAAATCGCTGAAATCCGTTTTTATAAAATCAATGATGCGGGGCAAGAGGTTTGCTATTACATCATACTTCTGGAAAACGTTAAGGTAACGAGTGTAAACAGCTCTATTCCTAACACGAAGCTATCCAGTTCACAGCTAAACCATGTAGAACACGTCAGCCTCAATTACGAAAAAATCACCTGGCACTACGTAGACGGTAACGTGAAATTTGCCGATGCGTGGAACGAGCGAAAAACTGTTTGAAAAAACATGCAGCTATCGGCGTATTTTTCTGATTATTCGAATTGTGGCTATGTAGCAGACCATGGCGAATGCTAGCGAGCAAATAACCCAAGCCAGGGCCCATAAATCATCAAAGTTTTCCTGGCTTACATTCCCATCCAGCCACTCTGCAAAATGTTGTGTAGTTTCGAGGCTGATAAACTTAGCAGGATCTATTAATCTCGCCCCGATGTAGCACAACAGCACAAACCAAACCAGATGGGCAATTCTACGAGCAAATGTTATAGCCATTACAGACAACCTCGATCTTGCCGTAGGCCATAAGGTCTTTCATGCACGGGACATGAATCTGCGGGGTATTGATCAGGGCATTGCGGAGTGTGCGGAAATCAGCGTTACTAACAAGTGTTATACAGCCGTCTGATAAAACGCCCGGATGTAGCCTGAAATGCTCGCGTTTGACTCCTTCTATCCATGTAGAATCATCAATACTCCAGTCATTAGGGTAAAGCGCGAACCATTCTGAACGGGCGAACTCCGCGCCGCTATGGTATTTGTTGTAAGTGTCTTTAAAAAAAGCAATTATTTTCGAAACGGGGCCACCGCTGCCTCGTCCTACGATCCAATATCGCCCCTCGGGGATTGGACCATCTCCCGGATGTTTCCCACAACCGCCCCGGTTTTTATAAGCACCATTGCCGGAGAATGCCATCAATGTACCTACCCCGGGAAAAGATAATGGCGCTATATCTGCTCCGTTGAGTAAAAACTTTCCATTTAAAGCCACTGAAGTTCCTTGATATTTTTTATATTCGCCTATGGTAGCGCCAACTACGACTCAATAGATTGAACTACAGCAAGGAATTTTTCATTATTCTGCTTGCTCGAAAGAGCCTTATGGCAGAAGAACAGACCGAATACTAATCATGGTTATAAATATCAATCACTTAGATGGTGAGATTGCTACAAAATGACTACGATGTCACATTGACGGACTAGACAATTATGTAACTTATTTCTTATCTCCATAGTCACAAGTTCGAACTATAAATTTGTAATCATCTTCATATTTAACTGAATATAGAACCTTGTCATCGCTAATAAAAGAAACTTTTCCATCAGTAACATTTAAACAAGGGTTCTTATCGAACATTTCATATTGGTAAATAAAATTGGTGATTGTGCTTTTAATTGAATTTTCAGACTTTATATAAATCAATGATGAAAAATGATATGCAAACGAGCCATACATTACCAATGATATTATTTTCAAGAATATTGTTGTCTTAAATAGGAAGTTCTCTTCATTTATTTTGTATCCCGGGAATATTATTGATTTAAGTTTATCATTGTATATAAAAAACCAGGACCAAATGGGTAAGCTAATTATAGCTATAAGGGATAGAGAGAAAAGTACGATTGATATTAAGGCTGGTATGAATGCAATAGAGGATAATATTAGTGCATGCGGAAAGTTTGTTGGTGATACGCTGGTGATCTGGTTTATTAATAGTCCTGCTATACATACGGCGAAATTCGTACATATAGTTAACCCTAGTAATAGGGTAGCTTTACCTAACGTCGTTTCATATAGATATTTATGAATTCTTATCGCGTCAGCTGAAACGGCATAAGTCCAATATGTCATTGTTATTAGGAGTAAGGCTCTCATGGTTTCGAGTGATAGAATATGGTTGAATATTGTGCAGATCAAAATTAAAGCAATTAGATTAACTAGCGTTTTCTGCGAGTTATTTAATCTGCCGTAAAATAATGATGTTTTATGAGAAAATGTGGTCATTTTATGTTGTTTCATTTTCATTCAGATGTCCATACTAAACTCAGTCATTTAGTTCGAAAGATTATATTAAACAATGGCGATTGAATGGCTACAGCATCAAAATGAAGGATGCCCATCTTTCTTCTAAAGCTGCAGTAGATAAAGAATGTTTGATTTCTATCTTATTATCTTCGAATGTCATGTAGTATTTTTCTTTCACCAGTTTAGAAAAGTGCACCGTCAGACTTGTTGGATCAATAGCCATTAAATTCAAATCAAATAGAGTATGAAGGTCAGATCTCAAGAGTATTCCATTGCTGATGTGATTATGTGTATTATTCCTATAAGCATCAATATGAGCAGCTTCGAGAATATCAACCAGCTCACATCCTGTAATAGCACAACGTGGATTTTTTGAAAGGAGAGTTTCGCGAAATTTTCTTTGACCTCGCCTCTGCTTTATGCTTCTTTCTAAAATTTTTCTTTCATCATTACAATTACGCTCAACATTGTCGTCGGCATCGTGCTTACCAATTGTGGGATCTATAACTTTATTCAGATTTAGCAACGTATCAATCCATTCAAAATTAATTTCTTGGATTGAGCTTTGACCATTATATCTAAGAGTATTTTCTTTAAGTAGATCCATAGAAATGAAATCTATTTTTTTGAAATTTGTACCATACTCCGCTGTAAACTCAGTAGCATTGACATTCAAAATTAGAGGTTTATCAAATTTGTGATTGTTACTACATCTCCATAGGGGAAGTAATTTTTTTCGAGGAACCAGTTTTTTTGCGTCACACCCCGGAAATGGACATTTATTCCTAGATTTCACTTTTGGACTCGTTTTTAATTCCGTAATTAATGATACTCCCAAAACTACATCTCTATCGGTAATAATCACTAAATCACCGACTTTTACATTTTTATGATTACCTACATCATTATCGTAGCGATAATTTTTAGAGTAGTCATCATCATAACCATTATTACCATGATATCTCAAATCTTCGTGTTTGATTGTCTTAAAAGACCATGCTTGTTGCGACATCATATTTCCTATTAAAAGTAAATTCCGCTAATCTATTTCAGGCCTCAATCTCTGTTGCCCATTCATAAGGATCCATCGACTGGCCAGTACCCCGCAAAATAATGTCACCCTCAATGCGATCAAGACGGAACGTCCTGAATTTTCGGGCAGCATGACAGTAACCTTCAAGGTACTGACCATCAAAACTTTTGACATCAACCTCACGGAAGCGACTTACACCTTCAGCGTTAACATAGTTGAAAGCAACATCATTTAAGCCTTTTGATTTTGAAGCTTTTGCATAGTTTTTGGAGCGATAAGACTGCTGAGCTTCGTCTTGAACTTGATCATTAAAGAAACCTAGACTGTTTTTATGCCCATTTGCAGCATCAATATAGCTTTCCTTTGGTTCTATATATCTGTAATTGCAATACAGCTGTATAACGCCGCCAATTATGAGCATTATTATTATCGCAGGAAATTGGTTATCATCATTAGCTGCTGAACCGCCAGTAGCTAAGAAGTAAAAACCAGCTAATAACGACTTAAAGAATTTATTAGAATTGCTCTGCTGCTTTATACATATACTGCGTACAGACCACGCACCTAAAATCAAACCTAACAGTGCTAATATTGTTGGCATATCCCTACCCTCTTAGAAATTATAATCCATTGTTAAAACAATTTTACCTGCAGCACTGACCTCTTCAGCACCGCAAGTGAAACTTGACGCTTTGTTAGATACGCTAATTTTTCGCCCAGGTAACATTGCAACATCATAAACGTCGAATTTATTATCAATACCCAGTAGCCAGCGACCATTGCTAATTTCCGTGACCCCAGTGTCAACAATCCATGATCCGACATTGCTGAAAACATATAGCGGTTCGATCATCGCGTGTGGGATAAAACTTAAGTCAATATTCCAACTGGCGGCATCCTGAAGAACCCCCGCCGTTAAGTTTTTACGAGGAATGAAAGAGGCGGTAATGGTTTTATCGTTACTTTCAACATTAATCCCCTTTCCTGTGGCAAGCCATAACAAAGGAACACCAGTATCAAGCGCACATGTAACTACAACATCGCCAGGGAAGTAATCACGCCGTACCCAAGTGCTTACGGTGCCAGATGATATTTTGAGAAGATCACAAAGCTGTTTTTGCAGTGTAAAGCCATATGCATCCAGAATTCTGCGAAGAACTGGCTTACCGCCGTTGGACATTATTTCTTCGTATAAAGCTTTACCTTGACCAAGTGAATGCGGAGCATCAGAGTTTGCTTTTGCAAGTTCGCCACTTACTAACCATTGCAAATCGGCCCCTGTATCCAGGGCGCACTTAATGATCGAGTTACCCGGAACACTGTCACGCTGAGTCCAACCACTGATATTATTGGCAGGTATACCTAATGCCAGAGCCAACTCTTTTTGCGTTTTGACCCCATAAGAAGACATCAATCTTTCAAGCACTTCGGTACTTTTACCCATCTCATCAATCATAAAAAACACCACTAGGTGATAAATAATCATTTACCTAATCGCTTTTACGATCTAAAGTGCACTCACACCACATGAAACACCATAGAACGAAACGCCCCAAAGGAGATACTGCGATATGCATACTCAAAATGCAAACAGCCAGAACGCATTTGACTTAAAACAATCACCTGAACTGATCGCTAATATTACATCTGCGCTAATGCCTGTGCTCAGTGCAGCTGTGAATGCCGCTGTTGAAAAGGCAATGGTATTAAACACCTCTGCAACGATGTCCAAAGAGGATTTTGCTGCAGCAAACGGGATAAGCAAGTCAGTATTAGAAAAATGGATTGCCAATGGCGTTGTGTTACTCGCTCCCACTCCTTCAACGACTTACACGCAAAACCGCAAGAATAAGAAAACAGGCGAAGTTAAGGAAACCACCATGACAAAACATGGCAACCCCCTGATTAACGTGGCTGCGTGGCGCGAGAAAAATCGCCAACACGCTCTTAACTGCCGCTACATCAAGCCTTAACTTGATTATGCAAGCTAAAGGAGCGAACTCCATGTTTGATTTTCAGGTTTCCCAACAATCGCACTATGAAAATGCCTGCCGGGCTTTTGTCTCCCGCCACAACATCCGTGAGCTGGCCGACAAGGTAGGCATGAATCAGCAGACTTTACGTAACAAGCTGAACCCCGATCAAGCGCATCAGCTTACTGCACCAGAAATCGCAATGCTGACCGACGTTACTGAAGATGCCACGCTGATCGATGGCCTGTTGGCGCAGATGAAATGCCTGCCAGCCGTACCAATGAATGAAGTAAAAGCCGAGCGCATGACGCACTACGTTATGCAGGCAACTGCCGAGTTGGGGAAAGTTGCAGCCGCCGCAGTATCTGGCGAAAGAATGACAGCCTCACGCACAAGCGCTTTCATGGAAAACGTTAACGCAGGCATTCGCTGCCTGTCGCTTATCGGCTTAACCGTTCATGCGCGTGTCCAGTCAAACCCGACTCTTGCAAGCACCGTTGATGCAATCAGCGGGATAGGCGCGTCAATTGGCCTGAGCTGAGGTGAACAATATGATTTCCTTTGCATCATTGCTTAAGCGCCAGAATCCGTCACCTGCTTACGGACACGGCTGGATTATGGGGAAAGACGGAAAGCGCTGGCATCCAAGTAATGAGCAGAAAGCTCTGCTGCGTGGGCTGACAAAGAAACAAAAGCCATCGTTCAAATTCATTCTTAAGGTAGGGGCATAATATGGGGCGCACCGGACTGGCAATAAAAACCGAGCAACCTGCAAAACCATTCACACAGATTCACCTTGTGCATGCCCGTGTTGATACCGTTGAGAGAATGTCTTTCAGCGAGTTTCAGCAGGCGTGGCGCAGAATGCGTAAGAACAATGACAACCCGGCGCTGCGTTATTTCAACCGCCAGAATGAAGAGTTTAAATTCTGCGTAATGACCCTGGCTAATCGCGAGCGCCCGGCAACATTCAAGCAGGATGAAATAGGCAGACCATTCGAAAGTTTCACTGAATCGCAGCGCGAAATGATTATCAGGGCAATGAATAAAATGTGTCGCTGGGGCCGTATTCTTCCCCGTCATTTTTCAGTCGCAGACAGTCTTTTATCTGAATAAATAACGAATCTCAAAATCAATGGCGTAAACACGCCGGGCATTCTTTTGCCCGCAATCAGGAGAAGCGCAATGAATAAATCAGAAGTCATGCCGTCAGCCAATGATTTGCACCTGAATCAGTTACTGACAGAAGCCCGTTCTGAAGAAAGAAAGGATAAAGCGCTGGCCGTTTCAATCCGTCTTGAGGCGCTGGCAATTGTTATTACCCGCAAGGAGATGAACCACAAAGATGTGGCCGAACTCCTTCGTCAAGAGGCTCTGCGTTTTGAGCACGAATCGCAGGAGCTGCACTAATGGCTGATTCAATGGATTTAGCGCAGCAGCGCGAGGCTGAGAATCTGGCCCGCAGCCTGGCAAATGTGATCAATCGCCCTGTGCAGATTAGCGCGTTCTTCTGTGAAGAATGCGAAGCACCGATCCCCGAAGAACGCCGCAAGGCACTCACTGGTGTGACGCTGTGTGTGACCTGTAAACAAGTCGAGGAGCTGCACGCTTCTCATTTCAGAGGGGCGTCAGTATGAACACCGTTTTGAAGTGGGCTGGCAGTAAGTCACGCATCATTGCTGAGATTACTAAACACTTGCCGGCGGGTGAGCGCCTCGTTGAGCCTTTCGCGGGTTCATGTGCTGTGATGATGAACACTGATTATCCGGCGTATCTGTTGGCGGACGTTAATCCAGACCTGATTAACCTCTATCGTCAAATTAAAGATAACTCTCGGCAGTTCATTATTTTGGCATTCCGGGCATTTGCGGAAAATCGCACGCAGGAAAGTTATTACTCAATCCGCGAAGCATTTAATCATCATCTTGGGTTGCCATTGCTGGAACGCGCTGCCTATTTCCTTTATCTGAACCGCAATGGCTATCGCGGCATGTGTCGCTATAACCATAAGGGCAATTTCAATATCCCCTTTGGTAATTACCCCGAGCCTTACTTTCCACTGGAAGAAATCAAAGCCTTTGCAGAAAAAGCAAAACGGGCAACGTTCATTTGTGCTGATTTTACTGAAACGCTGAACATGCTTAAAGCTGGCGATGTGGTTTATTGCGATCCTCCATACGATGACACCTTTGCGGATTATCACAGTGGAGGCTTTGGAAAAGATAAACAGTATGAGCTGGCATCTGTCCTGAGTGATGTGGCTAACCGCCATCCGGTCATCGCTTCCAACAGCCACACCCGCCTGGTTAAAAGCCTGTATCGCCAGTTTGACCTTCATCAGATCACAGCCCCGCGCAGCATTGGTGTAGCCGCTGGTAAAGGTAAGAGCGCTGAAGAACTTATCTGTGTCAGCCGTCCCGCAGGAACGCAGATTCAACATGCTAATCCTGCTGTATACCCCGGTCCTGTGAACGGGGAGTTTGCATGACTCAAGAATACGCCTGGCCGTGGAACGCACCACGGCAGGCTATTAGTAGTCCTTATCTCACCTATGACCAAATCCAACGCCGCGATCAACTGATTGCGGCTGTTTCGCATGCGCGGGAATTACTGGAAGCGCAGCCCGCCCTTGTCCGTATCGATGTTAACCGCCGTCTGAATGAGCTGGAAAAAGAACATGGTGTTCAGCGGGCCAATGTTTACTTAACGAAAACCTTCGTAGAGCGGACATTGCCACGCCTTGAGCTGGTGAACGCGCAGTATCGTCTGGGGGAAATGAAACAGGGTACGTTTATGACGCTCACCGAGAACGCCGGCGATAACAGCCGGGCAGTAACCGCCGCCGGTACTCTCTGGGAGTTGATGAGAAGATTCAACCGTCTTCCAGAAATGGCCCGTGCGGATGTTGATCTGCTGGCCGGTGATGTTGCCAGCTTCATTCTGGCTGAAATAGTTCAGGCACATGGCCTGGAGAGCGATGAATCAGAATACAAATACACTCACCGTATCTTCATGATGGCAGCAACCATCACCAGGGAGTTTAAGCAGACGCCTCCACTTTGGGAGAAAGTTACGTCTCGACTCTTTGACCCTGAAGAGGTTACCCCCGCAATTATGCGTATGCAGATGGAAAAATGGTGGAAAGGCCGGCTACGCCGTATCGCTGCATCGTGGCGGGAACATCTCCAGATTGCCCTGGCTAACGTCAGCAAAAAACACACCCCTTATGCCAGCAGCATGACCATTATCGAATGGCGTGAACAGAAACGCCGCACCCGTGAATTTCTTAAAGGAATGGAGCTGGAAGACGAGGAAGGCAACCGCATCAGCCTGATTGAGAAATATGATGGCAGCGTTGCTAACCCCGCGATCCGCCGTTGTGAGCTGATGACCCGAATTCGTGGCTTTGAGGATATCTGTAACGAGATGGGTTTTGTGGGGGAGTTTTATACCATCACTGCACCATCGCGGTATCACGCCACTATCAAAACCGGCTATCGCAACCGTAAATGGAATGGCGCCAGCCCGGCAGAGACCCAGCGCTATCTTTGCAATGTCTGGCAGAAAGTCCGCGCAAAACTGCATCGTGAAGATATTCGCATCTTCGGCATTCGCGTGGCTGAGCCGCATCATGACGCTACGCCTCACTGGCACATGCTGATGTTTATGCTTCCAGAAAATGTGGACCGCGTACGTCAAATCCTGCGTGATTACGCCTATCAGGAAGAGAGTGATGAACTGACTACGGATAAAGCCCGCAAGGCCCGCTTTCACGCGGAAGCCATCGATCCCGATAAAGGCAGTGCGACGGGCTATGTGGCTAAATATATTTCCAAAAACATCGACGGATACGCCCTTGATGGTGAGCTGGATGATGAGAGTGGCAAAGAGCTGAAAGAGACTGCGCCAGCCGTTTCAGCCTGGGCGGCACGGTGGCACATTCGCCAGTTTCAGTTTGTTGGCGGTGCGCCGGTCACGGTTTACCGCGAATTACGCCGTATGAAAGACAGCGAAACCGCTCACGGCCTCAGTGTTGAATTTGCTGCCGCTCATGATGCTGCCGATGATGGTGACTGGGCCGAATACGTTAATGCTCAGGGCGGGCCATTTGTTCGTCATGACGATCTGGCTGTGCGCACATGGTATCAGGCATCTCAAGACCGCAACGAATACGGCGAGGAAACTCTGCGTATCAAAGGCGTGTATGCAACATCCGTAGGGGAGGACACACCAATTTTAACTCGTCTCGCGCAATGGAAGATTGTAGCGAAGCGGGCCATTGATTTGGCGGTTGACCTTAAGGGTGCGAATGCGCCCTCTCGGAGTTCTGTCAATAACTGTACGGGGAGATCGGGATGTGAGGATCTGACGCAGCCGGACGTTATGCTAAATATGGACTTTGACCATCTGCCCCGGATAGAACGGCGCCGTTTATTGAGGAGATTGGCTAGTGAACGACCGGAGAAAGCGGCAAAAACCTTCAGGCGCTCCGACAAAGTGGAAGCTGCATGCGCCAGGGTAATCGACCAAATCAGAGAATTGACGGGTGAAACCATCAGCCGTGGGTTAGCTACGCGTCTTATCAGCGGCGTAGAAACTAAAATCGCAGGGGAATGGTGTCGAAGCGCCAGTAATGGAGAGCTGTTCCGCGCACCAAGACCGATTTCATTCACAGAACTGTTAGCCAGACTTCATGATCTGCGTGTAATGGCCGCAACATGAAATCATGGGCATTCTCAACTAGCACAGGTTAAGGCATATCAAGGGCTGCGAGCTAACATATTGTGGTAGAACAATATTTATCAGGATAATCATAAGGGTAAAAGTTAAGGATCATCTTAACAAAATCCTTTCAATCCACTAAAGCGGCATGATACTGTATATAAACACAGTGTTTTTATAGGGAGGGAATATGCAGCTGGACGAAGTAAACGCCATGCATAAAAAAATGGCGTGCGTACGTTTTATTGCCGAGGTTTCGTTGATAGCGAACTGCAAACCAACCGATTATGAGCTGGCACTAACCATCATTGCTGACCTGACTAATTCGCAGCCATGCAATGAAGATAGTGATGGCCTTTTTTACTCGGCTAATTAGCCTAGGTGGGGATTGCAATGCAAGTTGAATTCACCCTCTACCATCAACACAAACTAAGCCTAGGAACAGTTAAAGGCCTTACCGGTTTCCGCCTCCTCCGCTTTACTTTATGACCCGCTTTTGGCCACCCGAAGTGGTGGCCTATAGCCATGCATGCGTACACTGCATGGATCTGCATGCGGGAAACTTGGATCTATACCCTCCCCCACGCCATGTACGACGCTGCTTTCAGAGGATCGTGCAGTTGCATGAAATGAGGTCACTAAAGCGGGCAGGCGTGGCGGGGATAGCATTGCGCGCTTGACTGAACGTCATACATTAGCCAGGTTAAAATTTAATCATAAAAATGGTGAGTCTTTCATAATCACAAAATTAGTTTTTTAGAATATTAAAAAAACTAGCCAAATTTTATTTTAAATATATTATTTGTGTAAATTACAATAAATCAGCAATTTTCCAAATGGGTCTGAAGGAGCAGCAGGCATGTTTAATCCAAATAATAATCAACAAAATCATATGAATACCTCTATAAACGCAAGTGTTAGTAGTCCTGTTGTTCCATCAGGCGTCGTTGCCTTCGAGTATGATTCAAGTATCAGTAATCTTCCTCAATGTCCTCCAGCTTGCGCGCAGCCGCTCAACAAAGATTGCTGGAGATTCACATTGAATCCGCATACACCTAACTGCTTTTGGCCTCCAGCACGTAGGAGTCCAATGAGAGTGGCAAAGAACGACTATGAAGCCTGTGCAATGTGGGCTTTATCAATGTATGAGTCTGAGCCAGAGGCAACTGAAGCCTATAGTAAGTTGAAGAAAAGTATAAAAAACATTGAAAAAGCTATAGGTGATCATTTATCACACGGTTTTGTAACAACAAATGATGGGGAATGTACTCCGCCTAATCATGCCGGACACTTTGATTTTCATCCTTATGTTAGCTCTGCTTTTCCCAATAACTTTAATATTACCAGTAAATTACCATGATTAAATTAAATAGCAAAAGAGTCTATGCATCTGAGATTAGTGAGTTTTCTTGGTATGCCGATTTGATTGATTTCGATGGTCCACTATTATCGTTATTTCGTGGAGCTGGTTACAAAGATGCATTGTATGTTTGGTTAGATAACTCGGAAAGAGCTAATCGTTGGTGTTTAGTTCCGGTTTCGCGAGAGATGCTTGATGACTATTTAACACAACAAACTTCTTTGAGAGAGACGATTACTTCAAACCATTACATATATATATGTAATCACTTTGCAGAAAGCGGAAGAAAGGTAATAAATAAGATACTAGTATCTGACTTCCCGGCTGACTACATGCCAGATGAAGACTCATATCTTTATGAAGAAATTTGCACTCCTGAAGCCTTATCATTGAAAAATGAAAGAACGTCTAGTTATATGTTGGGATTAGATAATCAATTATTTATAAATGATTTATCAATTATCCCTAAAGTCTATGACCAACTTTATTCTTTCCATTATGGACTGGCTCACTTAGATAGAAGTCACGTTCGAGAAACAATGAAAAAATTATTTGGGAGTTGGACTGGCGGAATATCTGCTGTGAATATTTTTACAGGATTAAAAAATACAATCCCTGTCATCCACCAACCTGAAATAGAATCTCTACAATTTAGTTCACCGGGACACATCGAATTAAGCCTACTTCCCGCATTAGCCCAGAGCGTTGAGGAAGTTTCATCTAGAGTTGAAAATGAACATATTTTCAATCGATTGGAAAAGCTTTATAAGGTGACCAAAGACTATCTCAAACTTCAAGGTTTATCAGGGTTTGATGAGGATGGCGGCATCGATCTAAGCAATATCCCTAATGAAGTTACATTAATATTATCTAAGTTAGTTAGGCTATTCATTCTTTTCTTTGGGTGGAAAGAATATCAAGAGAAGTTTGATGAAATTGGTTCGCATCCATTACAACAGTTGCGAGCAATAATGGCTTATTATAGAAGATTAAAAATACTAAGAAATTACATATTGGATGAGAAACTATATTTAGGTCATTCGAGATTGACAGTTAATCCGTAATAATAAGGTGGCTAAATTCAGCCACCTTATCTCCGTTTACTCCAAGTTATAATCTTTAAATCTTACTATGTCTTCATCAAGCCATATGTTAATTTCTTTCATGCGTTCTTGCAGCGGACTCAGCTCATTTCTTACAAACACCTGCGACGCTTTCACAACGTCACCAAATCCGCCAGCATTATCAGGAATAATCCCCATCATCTGTGGTGGAACACGGTGCGCCGCCAATAGATCATCTCGACTTGCCTTTTTGATATTGAAAAAATCATCTTTCGTTGCAACTTCACTTAGCGGCAGGATCTTAATCCCGTCGGGCTTGCCGTTGGGTGCGTACATGAACAGGTTGCGGAAGTTGCCCACACCTTTCGTATCGCGCATCGCCTTGCGCATTTGCTCAATATCGCTGCTGCTTTGAGCGGCGTCAGTCATATACAGGATATAACCCGCGTGCGCGCCGTTCTGGTAGTACTTGCGGCGGTAAAGCGTTGCCGCTTCATTCAGCCACGCTGAGTTAAGCGCGCTGAGATACTCAGGCAAACCATATATTTCCTGATTAATGTCCGGCTCCAGCAACTGGAAAATGCTGCCGGGTTCAAACCGGTGCGCGTCCTGCCAGTCGTTAATAAACCAGTAAACCTCATCCTCAACCCCGCGCCGGGTATATTTCGCCGGTGAGCACTCTAGCCTGAACCCGTTGCCCAGCGCATTTTTACGCAGCTCAGGGAAGGCATTTCCAAACGTCAGATAGTCCAGAATAATGCGGCTGAACTCCTGCTGGCTAAGCATCGGGTGCGGTATGTAAGTGGACAATAAAATATTGCGCTTAACGTAAATGGGCGAGCTGTGATGAACGGCGGCGCGCAGGCTCTTTGCCAGTCCGTGAAAGCTGACCGGCGGCTCGTACCAGCGCCCGTTGTTGATGCACTCGGCATAATCCAGAATATCGCGCTTATCCAGCACCGGGATCGGTTCGCCAAAGCTAAATGCCTCGGCGTGCTGCGGGGCAGGTTGTACCTGCTGAGACTGATTTTCAAATGCCCTGTGACCCCTGCGCTTACTCATCTTTGCCACCTGAATCAGAAACTTCACCACTGAAAGTGCATACAAAAACTTTCCGGAAGCTTTCCGGTGAAAGCTTCCCTTTCAGCCTGACTGAGAGCTCTTTTATTTCGCTCTCAGTCAGCTCAGGGAAAAAAGGGTTCAGCCCTGTTATTTCCGGCGCGCCGTGTCTGGTATTCATCATCAGTAAAACTCCACAAAGTTTGGACTCTGGCCGCCATCGGCGGCGGTGAGTGGTTCGTTTAATAGCGCGTGCATAATTGCCCAGGCAACATCAGCATGGCTGGCCTCTTCACTGCGGCTGGCCTCATAGGTAGAACGGTTCCCGCTGGCGGTCATCGTTTTGCGGATAGCCATAAATGACTGCGTGATATCGGTGTTGCCCGCGTCATATTCCAGGCGCCCGCTGCTGATGGTGTCTTTGGCTTTCAGCACCATCACGGTTTTCACCTCGGGCGAATACCGAATTTCCCGCGCTGCCGGGAAAAACTGCCTGACAAGCTGAAACACACCCTGGCCGATGCCGGTGGCGTCGATACCGATATATTCAACGGTATATTTCTCCGTCAGCTCTTTAATGGATTTGGCCTGCGCGGCAAAGTCCATGCCCCGCCACTGATGGCGCTCAAGCACGCGGAACTTGCCGCCCGCAACCAGCGGCGGGGCCAGAACAGCACAGCCAGCGCTGTCGCCGGTGTGGGACGGGTCATAGCCAATCCAGACCGGACGGTAATCAAATGGGCGCAGCGCGTAGGGGTTAAAATCGGTCCACTCTTCCAGACTGTCGATCATGCAGGTCTGCAGCTCAGCGAACGGGAACACGCTGGCCTCATCATCCACAAACTCGCACATCAGCAGGTTCTGGTATTCAGACGGGCTGTATTCAAGCGAGAGCTGGTCCAGGTCAAACAGATTGCAGCCGCCGGTCAGCGCATCCTCAACGGTAACAATCTGCCGCCACTGACCGTCAGCGCACAGCGCGCCGCCTGCAAGATGCGAGTGACTGAGATCCAGCTCAACCCGGTCTGACTTATTGCGCCGGCCTTTGTTAAAAAGCTCGCCGGACCAGAACGGATAGGCGCTGTGGGAAAGGCTCGACGGCGTGGAAAAGTACGTGGTTCGCCATTTCTTGTGCAGCGACATACCGCTGGCAACTTTGCGTAGCTCCTGGAATTTCGGTATCCAGAAATATTCATCCAGATACAGGTTGCCGGTGTAGCTCTGCGCCGTGCGCACGTTGGTCCCCAGGAAAATCAGGCGTGCGCCATTTGGCAGCACAATCGGATCGCCCTTCAGATCAACATCAACCTGCCGAGCAAAGTCGATGATGTAGTTTTTGAAAACGTGGGCCTGCGCCTTGCTGGCTGAGAGGAAAATCTGGTTGCGGCCCGTCACCAGAGCATCAATCAGCGCCTCGCGGGCGAAGTAGAACGTCGCGCCAATCTGGCGGAATTTGAGGATGTTGCGGATACGGTGAGCCAGCCCGGCCTTGTGCCAGTGCAGCTGATACTCAAAACAGTTATCCATAAACAGCGAAGTCAGTTTGTCCGTGGCCTCTTCGCTGAACTCGTTTTTAATCACCGGCTGGCGCTCGCCCCGGTTGCGGTTGCGCACGTTAGGATTGAGATCGGCCTCGCTGCCGGTCTGGCGGTACCGTTCGACGCGGGCAAGCCGTTCAATCTGCCGCCCCAGCGCATCTATTTCTTTGTAATCACCATTTCCTTTCACCTCTTTCATGATGAGCTGAATCAACCGGGCTTCCATGCTGTTTTCAACGCGACTGATGGGCGCAACGTCTTCCCATGCGTCGCGCAGCTTCCAGCTCTGCACGGTTGGCGTTTTCTGGCCCAGCGTTTCCGCTATCTGACGCACGGAGAATCCCTGCCAGTAAAGCAGTGCGGCCTGTCGGCGGGGATCGCTGATGATGGTTGTCGGTGTCGTTTTCATGGCATCAGGCTACCGAGGCCCGCCCTGCCTTGCGCGCTCTCTCTGTTGTGCCAGAAGTGAGCAAACCGGCTTTCGTTGAGTGGCGTTGTGTTCGTGGTGAAACTGGCCGTGACCTGAACCAACCACTCACCGGAGCCTGATTAATGGCAACTAAAGCAAAGCGTTTTCGCATCGCAACTGAAGGCGCAACCACCGACGGACGCGTAATTTCCCGCGACTGGATTTCGCAGATGGCGAAAAACTACAACCCGGAAATGTACGGTGCCCGCATCAATATGGAGCACATCCGTGGTTACTCTGCCGACAGCGCTTTTCGTCGATTTGGCGATGTGACGTCTGTTGAAGCGGAAGAAATCGCGGACGGTCCACTGAAAGGTAAGCTGGCACTTTATGGCTACATCGACCCCACCGACGAGCTGATCGCTATGTCGAAAGCACGCCAGAAAATCTACACCTCCGTTGAAGTGAATCCCGAATTTGCTGACACCGGTGAGGCCTATCTGGTTGGCCTTGCTGTGACCGACGATCCGGCAAGTCTCGGCACGGAAATTCTGAGCTTCAGCGCGAGTGCTGCAGTAAACCCGCTGACCTCCCGCAAACAGGCTAAAGGCAATCTCTTTACTGCCGCCGAAGAAACCCCGATTGAGTTCTATGAGGAAGCCGATCCCGCGCCGTCCCTTATGGCCCGCATCAGTGCGATGTTCTCTGCGAATAAAAAAGGAAGTGACGCACAGTCTGCCGACGTGCACGCCGCCGTCACCCTGATTGCCGAGCAGGTACAGGGCGCCGGTGAAAAAGTTGAATCTCAGTTCTCCGCGCTTGAAAAGAAACTTTCTGACCGTCTCGACGCGCTGGAGCAGGAAACCACGACCGGCCGCAGTGAAGTCAACGCGCTGACCCAGCAGCTTGAGAAGACCGACGGTAACTTTAACCGCCGTCCGCGTGCCAGCGGTGGCGACGGCAAAATGTCCGTGGAAACCGACTGCTAACCGCTGCCCTATGGCAGCAAAGAACGGCTTACCCAATCTCTGATTACAGGAATAACAATGCGCCAGAACACCCGCTTTAAATTTAACGCCTTTCTGACCCGCCTGGCCGAGCTGAACGGCGTGGACACCGGCGATATGGACAAGAAATTTTCCGTAGAGCCGTCCGTCAGTCAGACGCTGATGACCCGCGTGCAGGAGTCTTCTGATTTCCTGACCCGCATCAACATCACCCCAGTTGTGGATATGAAAGGGGAAAAAATCGGCATCGGCGTGACCGGTTCGATTGCCAGCACCACGGACACCGCAGGCGGTGACGAGCGTGAAACGGCTGACTTTTCAGACCTGACCGCCGACGGTTACGAATGTACCCAGACCAACTACGACTTCCACATTCGTTACAACCAGCTTGATCTGTGGGCGCGCTATGAAGATTTTCAGGCCCGCCTGCGTGACGCGATTATCAAGCGTCAGGCGCTGGATCGCATCATGGCTGGTTTCAACGGGATTGCCCGCGCCAAAACCTCTAACCGTGCAGCTAACCCGCTGCTGCAGGATGTCGCCGTGGGCTGGCTGCAAAAGTACCGCGCCAACGCACCAAAGCGTGTAATGAGCAAAATCACCGGTGAAGACGGAGAGGTTATCTCCGCTAAAGTCCGCGTCGGCAAAGCCGGTGACTATGCCAACCTTGACGCACTGGTGATGGACGCAACCAACAGCATGATCGAGCCGTGGTACCAGGAAGACCCGGAGCTGGTTGTTATCTGCGGACGTCACCGCCAACGATAAGGACACCCTCAAAGCGGGCAAGCTCTTTATTGACTATGACTACACGCCAGTGCCGCCGCTGGAAGACCTCACCCTGCGCCAGCGCATCACCGACAGCTATCTGGTGAACTTCGCTGCCGCCGTTAACAGCTAAGGAGCCTGACCCATGGCACTGCCAAAGAAACTGAAGTACCTGAATCTTTTCAACGATGCGAACAGCTACCAGGGCGTTGTGACCTCGCTCACTTTGCCAAAGCTCGCCCGCAAGCTGGACCCGTTCCGGGGCGGCGGCATGAACGGCGCGGCGCATATTGATAACGGCCTGGAAGATGACGCCCTCGATCTGGAATGGACGATTGGCGGCATTGATGACCTGGTGCTGACGCAATGGGGAGCCGGTGACGTGCCGCTGCGCTTCGCAGGCTCTTACCAGCGGGACGACACCGCCGAGACGGTGGCTGTTGAAGTGGAGATGCGCGGCAAGCATCAGCAGTTTGATTTTGGCGAAGCCAAACAGGGCGAGGATACCGAAACCAAAATCACCACCAAGTGCACCTATTACAAAATAACCTGGAACGGTAAAGAGCTGATCGAGATCGATACCGTGAACATGATTGAGAAGGTAAACGGCACTGACCGGCTGGAGCAGCACCGCAAAAACATCGGCCTCGTTTAATCCCGGCACCGGCGCTGCGGTGCTGGTCCTTTTTTCTGAACAACAAATCTGAGAACTGAAATGGAAAACAAAGAAAACGTCGTTACCCTGGAGACCCCGATTACCCGTGGCGATCAGGTTATTTCAAGCATTGAGCTTATTAAGCCCAACTCCGGCGCACTGCGTGGCACGCGCCTTGCTGACCTTGCGGGCTCGGACGTGGACGCGCTGATCACCGTGCTGCCCCGCATCACCATTCCCCCCCTGACCAAATCCGACTGCGCCGCACTGGACCCGGTTGATTTGATTGTGATCGCAGGCAAGGTGATTGGTTTTTTGTCGCCGAAATCGGACGAGTAAACTGGCCTGCCGGCCTGACGGTCAATGACCTGATGGCCGACATTGCCACGATATTCCACTGGCCCCCCTCTGAACTGTACGACCTGCCGCTGGCTGAGCTTCTCGACTGGCGGCATAAAGCGATGATCCGTAGCGGAGTAACCCCCGATGAGTAATAACCTGAAGCTGCAGGTGCTGCTCAAGGCCGTGGACCAGGCGACCCGGCCTTTTAAGGCAATACAGACCGCAACAAAATCCCTTTCCGGCTCAATTCGTGAAACGCAGGCGAACATCAAGGCACTCGATCAGCAGGCTGCGAAAATTGACGGTTTCAGAAAGGCCAGTGCGCAGCTTGCCGTCACTCAGCGCGCACTGAAGGATGCAAAAGACGAAGCGGCCGCGCTGGCGCTGGCATTCAAAAACACGGAGCGTCCAACAACTGCGCAGGCCCGCGCACTGGAAGCCGCAAAACGCGCTGCCGCCGAACTGCAGACTAAATCAAACAGCCTGCGCCTGTCCGTGCAGCAGCAGCGCGAAGCGCTCAATGCGGCTGGCATATCTACCAAAAACCTGAGCAGTGAACAGCAACGCCTCAAAACAAACTCAGCGCAGGCCACCGTATCACTCAGCCGTCAGAAGATGGAGCTGCAGCGACTCAGCCAGCAACAGGAAAAGCTTAACCGTATCAGCGAACGATACCGTTCCGGGCAGGAACTCGCGGGTAAGGTGCGCAATTCCGGCGCGGCTGCAGTCGGTGCCGCAACCGTGGGCGGCGTGGCTGGTACGGCACTGCTAAGACCAGGTTATGACTTTGCGCTGTCCAACTCGACCCTGCAGGCAACGCTTGGTCTTGATAAGACCTCGCCCGAGTTTCAGTCACTGAGAACTCAGGCCAGACAGATTGGGGATAATACCGCCGCCTCGGCTGGCGACGCGGCTAATGCACAAATCATCATCGCCAAAGCTGGCGGCAACGTTGACGACATTAAAGCGGCGACGCCGGTCACGCTGAATATGTCACTCGCCAACAACCGCACGATGGAAGAAAGTGCCAAGCTGCTGATGAGTACCAAAAGCGCCTTTGGTATGGCTAACAGTGAAGTCGCGCACCTGGGCGATGTGATTTCATCAACGCTGAACAAAACCGCAGCAGACTTTGACGGGCTGAGTGATGCCCTTACGTATATTGCGCCAGTAGCGAAAAATGCGGGCGTGAGCGTTGAGCAGACCACGGCAATCATTGGCGCCCTGGCTAAAGATGGTATTACCGGCAGCATGGCGGGAACCGGAGCCAGGGCGATGTTGTCACGCCTGCAGGCACCCACCGGTCAGGCATACAGCGCAATTAAAGAGCTGGGCGTAAAGACAGCCGACAGCAAAGGAAATATGCGGCCCTTCTTCACCATTCTGAAGGAAATGCAGGGATCCTTTGATAAAAATAAACTCGGCACCGCACAGCGCGCCGAGTACATGAAAACCATCTTTGGTGAGGAAGCATCTGCGTCTGCGGCCACGCTGATGCGCGCAGCATCAAACGGCATGCTCGACGGTCTGACCAAAACCTTCCAGGGCTCAAATGGGAGCACTGAGAAACTGGTCAAGGTACAGCAGGACAACCTCGGCGGCGACTTTAAGGAGTTTCAGTCAGCCAGTGAGGCAATTGGTACCGATCTGTTTGATGAGCTTGACACCAGTCTGCGTGCACTGACTCAGGACACGACCAAGTTTCTGCTGAAGGTAGATAACTGGATACAGAAAAACCCGGCTCTGGCGGGAGGCATTGCAAAAGCGGCAACGGTTGGCCTTATCCTGGTCGGCGCTTTTGGTGCACTTGCGCTGGCGGCATGGCCGGTTATGTTGGGAATCAATGCCCTGATCGCCGGGACTGGCCTGTTGGGTACCGCGTTCACGGTTGTTGGAGGGCTGATAACGGGCGCTCTGGGTGCAATCACTTTCCCTGTTATCGCCGTTGTTGCCGCCGTGGTGGCCGGGGCGCTGCTTATCCGTAAATACTGGGAACCGATAAAGGCTTTCATTGGGGGTGTGGCTGAAGGATTTACTGCCGCTGCCGGGCCAATCAGTGATTCATTCAGCAGTCTGAAGCCTGTATTCAGTTGGGTGACGGATAAAGTTAAAGAGCTTTGGGACTGGTTTGGAAAGTTGCTGGAGCCGGTGAAGTCAACGCAGGCAGAGCTTGCCACTGCCGGGGATATGGGTAAAAAGTTTGGCAACATGCTGGCAGAAGGTCTGAAAATTCCAGGACAGGCGCTCGATCAGCTGAGAAGCGGTATTGACTGGGTGCTGGAAAAGCTGGGCATTATTGATACTAAATCAGACGGACTGAAAGACAAAGTACCGTCACCTGACACAGTGGCGACCGGCGGCGCGGGAATGGTGGCTGACGGGTTGCAGCGTAATATCGCACTGGGCGGCGCAGCTTACCGGCCAGTCACGGCACCTGCTGCCAATGCCGGGTATAGCGATCAGAGTCAAAACAGCTATCAGTACGATATTCACATGCATCCGGGTATGTCCAAAGATGATGCCCTGGCTCTTATGGCGCAACATCAGGAGCGGCAGCAGCGAAAGACTCAGGCTCAACAACGTAGCCGCATGGGATGGGAGGATTAATCATGATGATGGTATTTGGCATGATGGTGTTTATGCGTCAGACCCTACCCTATCAGGAAATGCAGCGCAGGGTTAATTACCGCTGGCCCTCTAACAGCCGCGTTGGCCTGCGCCCATCTTCGCAGTTTATTGGCGTTGGTGATGAAAAAATAACGTTGTCGGGAGAGCTACGCCCTGAAATTACCGGCGGCACGGTTTCCCTTCTGGTCTTAAAGGTAATGGCTGATGAGGGGCGGGCATGGCCCCTAATTGGCGGGAACGGCACGATTTACGGCATGTATGTGGTCGAGGACTTTTCAGAGACTCACCGTGATTTCTTTTCGGATGGCTTAGCCAGGAACATCAGCTTTACCGTCAATCTGAAGCGGGTTGATGAATCGCTTATCTCAATGTTTGGGGATCTGAAAAAGCAGGCTGACGGGCTGATTAGCGGTGTTGGCAATCTGCAGAGCCAGATTAATTCTGCAGCCAGCAGCGCGCTGTCAGGGCTGGGAGGGATTCTCGGATGATAACCGGTTTACCTGTAGGGGCTGGCGCTCAACTGACCCCTGATTTCCTGCTGACTATTGGCAATCAAGATATAACGGCAAATATCCGGCCTCGCCTGATCTCACTCTCACTGACGGATAATCGGGGATTTGAAGCCGATCAGCTTGATATTGAACTGGATGATGCGGACGGCCAAATGCAGCTACCGGCTCGGGGGGCGGTCATAACTCTGGCGCTTGGCTGGGAAAGCTCGGCGCTGATCGGTAAAGGCAGTTTTACCGTTGATGAGGTGGAGCACCACGGCGCACCCGATACGCTGACCATCAGGGCGCGGAGCGTGGATTTTCGCGGCACGCTTAACTCCCGTCGTGAAAACTCTTATCACGATATTACCCTGGGCGAAATTGTCAGCCAGATTGCAGAACGCAATCAGCTCAAGGCGACGGTTGCTGACGGGCTGGCGAAAATCAAAATCAGCCATATCGATCAGACTCAGGAAAATGATGCGAAATTCCTGACCCGACTTGCAACGCTGAACGGTGCGGTTGCCGCCATTAAGGCGGGTAAACTGCTTTTTATCAAGCCGGGAAACGGATTAACTGCCAGCGGCAAGCCCATCCCTCAAATGACTATAACGCGTCAGGACGGCGACCGGCACAGTTTCAGCATTGCAGATCGCGGGGCTTATACGGGCGTAACTGCAAGCTGGCTGCATACGAAAGATCCAAAGCCAAAAAAGGTGAAGCTGCAGAGAAAGAAAAAAGAGCAGCACCTGCGTGCGCTGCAACATCCAAAGGCAGTTAAATCCAAAGCCGCTTCAACAAAAGTGCCTGAAGCAAAAGAGGGAGATTATCTGGCAGGGTCTGAGGATAATGTCTTTGCCATTACCACTGTTTACAGCACTAAAGCGGCGGCAATGCGGGCAGCACAGGCTAAGTGGGAAAAGTTGCAGCGCGGCGTTGCGGAGTTTTCGATAACCCTGGCCATGGGCCGCGCGGACCTATACCCGGAAACGCCTGTTGCAGTGAGGGGGTTCAAATCGGTGATCGATGCGCAGCCGTGGATAATCAGCAAGGTGATTCATAACTTAGGGGATAATGGCTACACAACGAGTCTTGAATTTGAGGTGCTTTTGTCGAACGTAGAATATGAAGAGGAAGATTCTTAAACTATAAATTGCAAACACAAACTTGATTATGCAAAATGCGCTTAATCCCGTTGCGCTTAATACATTCAGGTTGGTGAACACATGATGCATTGCCCTTTGTGCCAGAACGCTTCTCATGCCAGATCTAGCCGTTACATCTCAAAAGAGACAAAAGAACGGTATCATCAATGTCAAAATATTAACTGCGGCTGCACTTTTAAATCACATGAAAGCATTGCAGGTATCATCATGCACCCAGGACAAGTAACCAAAGCACCACCCCACCCTGAGCGTGGCCAATCGCAATTACCCTGGCTTTAAACTATCCCGCTTCGGCGGGTTTTTCATGTATGAATTCTGAAAAACAAACATTGAATACTGTATTTACATACAGTATTTTTATGTTTTTTACACTCAGGTTTTATCATGGCTATCAGAAAACAATCAGACGGCAAATGGCTTTGCGATTTCTATCCAAATGGCCGTGAGGGTAAGCGCATCAGAAAGAGCTTCAAGACTCGCGCTGAGGCAATAGCATTTGAACGTTATCAGGTCGAGGAGTCCAAAGCTAAACCCTGGCTTGGCGAGAAAGAAGATCGCCGTAAACTCAGCGAACTTATAACCCTGTGGTACAAATTACATGGCTGCTCTCTGGGTGATAAAAAAGGCCGGCTCGGCAAGCTCAATATAATTTGTAGGGGATTGGGTGATCCAGTTGCAACCACCATCACCGCAAAGGATTGGGCGCATTACAGAGAAAGGCGTCTAAGCGGCCAGATTGAGAACGGCTATAAAACCAGTGAGAAATCTCTCAAGGTCAAAGTGGGTACGGTAAATCGTGAGCATTGTTTTTTACGTGCAGTCTTTAACGAACTGGAACGCCTGGGTGAGATCACCTACCCTAACCCGCTCAAAAATATTCGTGAGTTTGACGAACCTGAAAAGGAAATGTCCTGGCTCACGGACGCGCAGATATTACGACTCCTCGCAGCTTGTGATTTACACGGCAACCCCGAATTAACCCTCATAGTCAGAATCTGCTTATCCACTGGCGCACGCTGGAGCGAAGCTGCTGGACTCAAGGCAAGTCAGATATCCCCGAATAAAATCACCTTCATAAATACCAAGGGTAAGAAAAACCGTACGGTTCCAATAGGGGACCAGCTTTATAACGATCTTAAAGATAAAGAAGGCTCTTTTTTTTCTGAATGCTATCGCCAGTTCTACCGGGTTATTCGCCTTGCCGCGATAGAGTTGCCAGAGGGTCAGATGAGCCACGTCTTACGCCACAGCTTCGCCAGTCACTTTATGATGGCCGGTGGCAACATTGTCGTTCTACAACGCATCCTCGGGCACTCAGATATCCGCGTAACTATGCGTTACGCTCACTTCGCTCCTGACCATTTGGAGGAAGCTGTTACCAATAATCCATTGGCGAAAATCACAGGTAAAAATGACTACAAAGTGTCTACAGAGGTTCCTACAGGGGGTAACACGGTATAACAGCAGGGTGTCTAACTGATTGATTTAACACTAAGTTACTGTTTTTAAATACATTAAAAAAAAAGACCGAAGACGATTCCTGTCTTCGGTCCAGGGAAATGGCTCTTTTAACGGAGCCTTGCGCTAAAAGTTGGCATTAATGCAGGCTATGTCGCCTTGCACTTTAAAAGGTAGTACAGGCGCGGGGATAATCCAGCCAGTTGTAAACCGAGCATAAAGAAGATGTTCGCTTTGTGATCGTAACGGAACAATTGCAAATGGATCTGAAAAAGGGGCGGGAAAAACAGTTAACGCGCTGGCATAAAGTGAAAACCCGATACCAGCGCCGTCTGAGTGCGTTATATAGATTTCTAAATAGCTGTTACAAAGCGTTATTTCGTCACAAAGCCTTTAATCGTATTTAATCACAGAGCTTCTGGGCGCGATCGATAATCGGCTGCAGACTTTTCTTCTGGCCCGGATGCTGCGGGTCGTCAATCTGGATAACGCTAATCGGCTGGCCTTTAGCGCTGCCACTTTTTACCAGCGCCTCGGCTTTGTCATTGAGCGGATACTGCATCAGCGTGCTGGGGTTGATGGCGAACAGCGCGTTGCCCTTAGTGCAGGTCAGCATCACTTCTTCACGATCGAACATCCATTTGTCTTTGCCGACCTGGAAACGACTGACGGTAATAATCTCTGCCGCCATCGCACTGGAACAAAAACTCAACGCAATCATCAGACTGGCTAACTTCTTCATGGTGGTTCAATTCCTCTTAAGAAAACATCTGCCGCGCAGACGGTAGAAAATGATAATCAGGCGGGTTCAAGCGTGGCAAACAGGCTTACCAGCAGAAGCACCATGGCCGCCAGCAGCAGTTCAGCCAGCGTCGCCTGTATAAACCGGCGCTGGCCCTGCTCCCCGCTGTGCTGGAAGCGTGGGACCAGCCAGTAGCGATTAAACAGCGCGATGCCGCACATTAGTCCCACCAGCGCAATTTTTAGCAGCAGCAGCCGGCTGTAGAGTTGAAAATGGCCCGGCGGCCAGCCGAGCAGCAGCCACGCGTTAACCACCCCACTCAGCAGCACCAGCGCCACGGCAAGATGCCCATAGCGTGAGAAGCGCATCAGCGTATGGATCGCGTCATTGCGGGCGGGCTGTCGCACATCCGCCATCAGCAGCAGTACCGGCAGCAGCCCGCCCGCCCAGAAGGCAGCGGAAATCAAATGCACGGCGTGATTACTGCGCTGTAAAAACCCGAGCGCGCCGTCCAGCATGGCGGCGTGGCCAGTAAATGCCAGACCGGCAAGCTGTCCAATACCACTTAGCAGCAGCAGGCACTGTTGCCCCCTGCCCTTTAGCCCCAGCGCTGCGACACCGACCACGCCGGCGATAAGCTGCCACTGCCAGGCCACGCCAAAGCGGGTTTGCAGCACCAGGCGCCAGACGTCGACATTGCTCACGTCCTGCCAGCCGTTGCCCATCATGCCGGTTTGAATCACCAGCAGTAGCACCGCCGTTAGCAGCGAGGCGATAGCGCCTGACTTAAGCAGTGGAGAGAGTCGCACCGACATATGCGCCCTGAATTGGGCGGGCGCCAGGAAGACAGTAAAGGCGCTGGCGCCGGTTAGCGTGAGCAGCGCCATAAAGTGCAGCCAGCGGCACAGCACCCAGCACAGGCTGACAGACATATTACTTCACGCTAAAGGTGTAGTTCCCATTGGTTTTGTGCCCGTCAACCGACAGCACGTGCCAGTTGACCTGGTACTGGCCGCCTGGCAGTGGCTGCTTCAGGGGGACAATCAGCTGGTTGTGCTGTTTTGGCGCGCGTTCGGCCTTTTCCAGCGGCACGGCCTGCTGGCTGGCATTGAGCACGTCTACGCCGCTAAAGGCGGGTTCGATATCCTCAGAGAAGGTCAGCGTCAGGGCCTGCGGAGAAGCCTCTACGTTGGCGTTCGCTGCCGGATACTGGCTTTTCAGGTGGGCATGAGCAGAAGCCTGCTGCGAGAACGCGGCCGCGAGTGCCAGCGTAAAAACCATTGAGAACTTACGCATAATCATCCTATTATCCTTTGCCTGGCAACCTGTTGGCTGCGCTAAGGCCGAAAGAATACTCCGCTTAAAATAAGGTGTCGAGCCGATAAGGGCGATTCCCGCCGTGAGGCTTGCGAAAGTCGCGCAACTGCTTTACTTTTGGCGCGGATATCAGGAGATCCCCATGAAATACAATCTGGCTGAAGTGTCCCAGGAAGAGAAAGATAAGGTTAACGTGGACCTTGCCGCCGCAGGTGTGGCCTTTAAAGAGCGGTATAATATGCCGGTCATTGCTGAAATGGTTGAGCGCGAACAGCCAGAAGCGCTGCGTGACTGGTTTCGTCAGCGACTGGTGCAGTACCGGCAGGCATCGCTCAGCCTTTCCCGTCTGCCCTATGAACCCAAACTAAAATAGCGTTAAATTTATGGCTTCCCCGCTTGTTTTTCCCGGTCGCTTCGGTTGATATAGCGCTTCATCACAGCCCCAGCAGGAAAGCCTATGTCCGTGTGGAGTATTGCCGCTGCACAGTCAGGATCGCGTCCCGGTCAAACCGAGTGGAACATTTCGCGCCATCTTGAATTTATACATCAGGCCGCCCGACTTAACGTCGACGTCCTGATCTTCCCTGAACTCTCTCTCACTGGCTACGAGTTAGCGCTGGCAGCAACCCTGGCGATGTCGCTGGACGATCCCCGCCTGCAGGTTTTTGCCGATGCGGCCAGCCAATACCACATGACGATTATCGTCGGCCTGCCGCTCAGGGACGAAAATCGTACGCTGCTTGCCGCCATCACTTTTTTACCGGAAGGAACACGCATCGCCTACGGTAAGCGCAATCTGTTTGGCGATGAGAAGCAGATATTTCAGATCGGTGAGAGCATCCCCCTGTTCGGTTATCCCCGGCATCAGGTGGCGATGGCAATCTGTGCCGACATCAGCGTGGAGGCCTTCGCCCGCGAGGCGGCACAGCGCGGGGCAAATTTATATGCCACCGGGGTGCTGGTCTCTAAGCAGGGCTACCAGAAGGACTGTGACTTTCTTGCCCGCTGGTCGCGCGAATACAAAATGGCGGTCTTAATGGCTAACCACGCCCTGCCCACTGGTGGCTACCAGAGCGCCGGTCAGAGTGCGCTGTGGGATGAAACCGGACAACAGATTGTGCTGGGGGGCAGCGGCGAAGAGCTGGTCATTGCCCGCAGACAGGGTAAAGATTGGCAAGGCGAAGTGCATTCTGTAGGCTAACGGTCAGATTTTCAAAAGGGACGCATTATGCTGCGCGTAATAGATACTGAAACCTGTGGATTGCAGGGCGGGATTGTTGAAATAGCCTCCGTGGATGTGGTGGGTGGAACCATTATCAATCCCATGAGCGATTTGGTGTGTCCGGATCGCCCCATCGGCCGCCAGGCGATGGCGATTCATCGCATTACGGAAGCGATGGTTGCCGATAAACCACCCATTGAGCAGGTTATCAGCCGCTATCACGGCAGCGCGTTTTACGTAGCGCATAACGCCAGCTTTGACCGCAGAATGCTGCCGGAGATGCACGGAGAATGGATTTGCACCATGACGCTGGCACGCGGCCTGTGGCCGGGGCGTAAGTATGGTAATCAGGCACTGCGCGAATCGTTGCAGCTGGAGGTGGAGACGCCGCCGGGCCTGCATGCCCACCGGGCGCTGTATGACTGCTATGTAACGGCGGCACTGCTGATCCGCATCATGGATTTTTCCGGCTGGGATGAGGCGGAACTGGTTCGCCGGATGAACGTTCGCGGCTCCAGCAGCACCTTCCCTTTTGGCAAATATCGCGGCAGTAAAATCGACGAGGTGGCAAAGCGCGACCCCGGCTATCTTAAATGGATGCTGAAAAACATCCCCGACCTGAAGCCCGACCTTCGCGGTGCGATGGAACGGGCGTTGTCAGCAGACTAGTGTGCATTACCCGCGCTGAGCGTCTCCTGCGCCAGCGCAATGATAAAGGCATACTCCATTGCCACCCCTTCATAAGATTTGAACCTGCCTGATTTCCCGCCGTGTCCGGCATCCATATCCGTGCACAGCAGCAGCAGGTTGTCATCCGTTTTCAGCTCGCGCAGCTTCGCCACCCATTTAGCAGGCTCCCAGTACTGAACCTGTGAGTCGTGCAGACCGGTGGTCACCAGCATATGCGGATAGGCCTGACGGCTAACGCAGTCGTAGGGGCTGTACTGAGATATGTAGCGATAGTACTGCTCCTCCGCTGGGTTGCCCCACTCGTCATATTCACCGGTGGTGAGCGGAATGGACTCGTCCAGCATGGTGGTGACGACATCGACAAAAGGGACCTGCGCCACAACGCCGTGGAAACGGTCCGGCACCATATTGATAACGGCCCCCATCAGCAGGCCACCCGCGCTACCGCCCATGGCATAGAGCTTTTGTGGATCGCCATAGCCGCGTTCCACCAGCGCGTTGGTGACATCAATAAAGTCGTGGAAGGTATTCAACTTATTCAGTAGCCGGCCATCGTCATACCACTGCTGCCCCAATTCGCCGCCGCCGCGAACATGCGCCAGTACAAACACAAAGCCGCGATCGAGCAGGCTCAGGCGGCTGGCGCTAAAGTCGGCATCCATACTGCTGCCGTAGGAGCCATAGCCATAAACCAGCATCGGGTTTTTACCGGGACGGAAATGCTCCCGGTGGTAGACCAGCGAAACCGGCACCTCCACGCCGTCGCGCCCCTTGATCCACTGGTGCTCGCTTTTATAGTGGCTGGCATCGAACCCTTTCACTTCAGCCTGCTTAAGCACCCGACGCTCGCCGCTGTCCATGTCCATCTCAAACAGGGTGTCTGGCGTGGTCATCGAGGAGTAGCCGTAGCGCAGCCTGTTAGTCTCGGGGTTGGGGTTGTAGGCCAGCCAGGTCACATAGGCCGGATCGTCATAGGCGATACCAAAGGACTCGCCGCTTTTCCTGTCGATCTGCCGCAGGCTGGTTAGGCCGCGCTGCCGCTCTTCCACCACCAGCCAGTCGCGAAACAGGCTGAAATCCTCCAGCACAATGTGTTCGCGTGCGGGGATCAGCGTTTCCCAGCTATTTTCACGGAAGTGATCGGTGCGGTAGAGCCCGAAGTTTTTTCCTTCACGATTCGACCGCACATAGAAGTGATGCTGATAATGGTCGAGGGTATATTCGTGATCTTTGCGGCGCGGGCTGAACACCTGAGGTGCGGTGTCCGCATATTCGGCATCCAGCAGCAGAATTTCACTGGTGGTACTACTGTTCAGCGCAATAAGGATAAAGTGCTCGGAGGTGGTCTTATGCACGCTGACGTAAAACGTGTCATCTTTCTCTTCATACACCAGCTCATCTTCCTGCTGCGGGGTGCCCAGCCTGTGTCGCCATACCTGCCAGGGCAGCAGGGTTTGCTTGTCCTTCAGGACATAGTAAAGCGTCGTGCTGTCGTTGGCCCAGACAAAGCTTGATGACACATTTTCCAGCACTTCATCGTACCAGTGCCCCGTTTCCAGATTGCAGAAGCGAATGCCGTACTGGCGGCGGGAAAGAAAGTCTTCAGCCAGCGCCATAATGGTGTTGTCCGGAGAAATACCCAGCCCGCCCAGCGTGTAAAATTCACTGCGTGCGGCGCGGTGGTTACCGTCTATCAACGTCTGCCATACGTCGGGCGCATCAGTATTTTCAGGCTGGCGGGTATAGATAGCGTACTCATTCCCCTCTTCATAGCGGCGCTGGTAGCGGTAGCCGTTTTTGATATAGGGCACCGAGCGATCGCGCTGTGGAATGCGATCGACAATTTCTTTTAACAGCCGGTCCTGAAGCGCCTGCTGCGACTGCATCACCGCCCTGCCGTAATCATTTTCGGCATGAAGATAGTCCAGCACGTCGGGATCGTCACGCTGGTCATCGCGCAGCCAGTAATAATTATCTGTTCGCGTATCGCCATGCAGCGTCATCTCGAAAGGTTTTTTTCTGGCTATCGGTGGTGTTTTCATCACATCTGTCCCGCTCACTAAAACATATGCACTAAGGGTGGCATGTTGCTGCGATGAATGCCAGGTAACGATAAAGTGTGATCTGAAGCACGTTCTGAAGCGATGACTATACTCATTACTCTGCCAGCAACCTCAGACCCTCGCCAGGGCGATATCAGGCAGATGTGAGGCCTGACGACGGCCCGCAGATTTTACTGCACATTTTTAAAAGGGAGCAGATATGCGCTTTAGTAATAACCCACTGTTTATCAACACCGTTTTGCTGGGTGGCACGCCTGAAGAGAAGCTGATTGCTGCGTCTAAAGCTGGCTTTCAGCAGGTTGAGCTTTGGCGTCAGGACGTGGAAAACGCGAAAGGCAATGCACAGGACGTAGGGACGTTTACCCGGGAACAAAAACTTTCTCTGACGGATTACCAGGTGCTGCTGGATTTTGACGGTGCGCCGGATGGCGAGCGTGAAGATAAGCGTAAGCTGGCCCTTAAGATGCTGGATACGGCCGTAAGCCTGGGCGCAACCACGCTACTCACCCCGGCATCTACGCATCATGCCTGCGTGGCCCATCGGGAAGAAGATGACCTGCGCTGGCTGGTGAAGGAGGCAGATAAACGTGGGCTGCGCGTGGCGTTTGAAGCGATGGCGTGGAGCACGCATATCAATACCACCGTTCAGGCATGGCAGATGGTGCAGCGAATCAATGCGCCCAACCTCGGGCTGGTCGTCGATGCGTTTCATATCTTTGCCCGCAACCGTACCATTGCCGATCTTGCGGGGATCCCGATGGAAAAGATTTTCCTCGTCCAGCTTTCAGATCTTAGCACCCTACCCGGGCAGGACCAGCTGATAGATACCGCCCGCCACAGCCGACTGCTGCCTGGCCAGGGAAATTTCCCGCTCTACACGCTGCTGGACTACCTGGAAACTCAGGGTTATGCAGGCCCGCTTGGACTGGAGGTCTTTAACGACAGCTACCACCAGCAGGCTCCTGATGAAGTTGCGAAAGAGGCGATGCACGCCCTGAAACGCTGTATTGCCCAGCGGGGCCAGTAAAACCCGCTCAGCCCGGCGGGTCGCGTAACCGCTTAGGGTAGCATAACGGCTGCAAACCCCTTCCTATGCCGGTTGGTTCGCCGCACGACCTCGTATGATTATTCGCCCCGGCCTGCCGCTGGGGCGACTGACCGTTATGCCGCTTTTGGCGTACGGGCAGACTTACGTTTGCTCGCGTTAGCGGATGCACCCTCAGCGGTTTCTTCATCCAATTCATCCGCGGATGCCTGCACGTCTGTAGGCTGCTGCTCACTCACTTCAACAGGGTCAGCGCTATCAGCCTCTGCGCGGGCAGAAGCGTGATTCGCCTCTGCTTTTGCCCCTTCCGGCATTTTGCTGGTCTTCACAATATGCTGTACGGCATCCTTGTTCTCTGCCAGGAACAGGCCAAAGGCTTCACGCTGCTGCTCATCAAGCGCCACCGGCCCTTCACTCAGCCAGTCGCTGAAGACTTCAGCCATATCAAGCATTTTATCGTAGGCGTCCGCGTCTTTTTTACTGGCGAATGTCATCTTTTCCTCACCTTTTCTAACGACAACGTATTTTATCTCAACAGCCATTCCGCTCACCTCATTTAACTGTATTTTTATACAGTATAGCAGCAGGCTTTTTTTAGCTCAAGCCCGGAAAAGCAGATGAATACGCAAACGTTTTCGTTTATACTGCGCGCGTTTTTTTCCTCCAATCAGGTAGCAACTATGACCACTCTCGGAACCGCGCTGCGCCCTGCCGCAACCCGCGTAATGCTGTTAGGATCAGGTGAACTGGGTAAGGAAGTCGCGCTGGAATGCCAGCGTCTTGGCGTCGAGGTGATTGCCGTCGATCGCTATGCCGATGCGCCCGCAATGCACGTGGCCCATCGTAGCCATGTGATCAATATGCTGGACGGCGAGGCGCTAAAATCACTCGTTGCGCTGGAGCGCCCTGACTATATCGTGCCGGAAATTGAAGCCATCGCCACGGATATGCTGGTTGAGCTGGAGAAACAGGGTCAGCATGTGGTGCCAACCGCCCGCGCGGCGCGTCTGACGATGAATCGTGAAGGTATTCGTCGCCTGGCTGCGGAAGAGCTCAGCTTACCCACCTCTTCCTATCGTTTTGCCGACAGTGAAGCCGCTTTTTTGCAGGCCGCCGATGAAATTGGCTTCCCGTGCATCATTAAGCCGGTAATGAGCTCATCGGGTAAAGGTCAGAGTTTTATCCGCGATGCCTCACAATTGAGCGCTGCCTGGCAGTATGCTCAACAGGGTGGACGGGCGGGTGCCGGACGCGTCATCGTGGAGGGCGTGGTTAAGTTCGATTTTGAAATCACCCTTTTGACCGTGAGCGCGGTTGACGGCATCCATTTTTGCGCCCCCATTGGCCACCGTCAGGAAGACGGCGACTACCGTGAGTCCTGGCAGCCGCAGCAGATGAGCGATCTGGCCTTGCAGCGCGCGCAGCAGATAGCCGAAAAAGTGGTTAGCGCCCTTGGCGGCCACGGCCTGTTTGGCGTGGAGCTGTTTGTGTGCGGCGATGAGGTGGTATTCAGCGAAGTGTCACCGCGGCCACACGATACCGGCATGGTGACGTTGATTTCTCAGGATCTCTCCGAATTTGCCCTGCACGTTCGCGCCTTCCTCGGCCTGCCGATTGGCGGGATCCGCCAGTATGGCTGCGCGGCCTCTGCGGTGATCCTTCCCGAGCTGGAGAGCGATAATGTGCGGTTTGCAAATCTCGGCGCGGTACTGGGGGCCGGTTTGCAGATCCGCCTGTTCGGTAAGCCTGAGATTCAGGGTAAGCGCAGGCTGGGCGTCGCGCTGGCGACGGGTCAGGATTGCGACGATGCCGTTCAGCGCGCTGTCGCCTGTGCGGCAGGCATTAAGGTTAGCGGCTGATACATCGAACAGATTCCGGCGGCGCAGGGCAGTCCCTGATAGCCGTTGGTGGAGCCAGTCGGATAGCCCCCATAAAGGGCCTGCCCCGTAAAACTCGCGCAGCGTGCCATGACGCTGCGCGAAGAGGCGCTACTCGAACTCGTTCCAGGAGCGTCCGTCGCGGGTGATCATCGCGACAGAAGCAACGGGCCCCCAGGTTCCTGCCTGATACGGCTTAGGTGCTTCTTTATCGGCTGCCCATGCGTCCATGATGGAGTCAACCCATTTCCAGGCCTCTTCCACCTCATCACGGCGCACGAACAGCGCCTGAATACCCCGCATGGTTTCCAGTAACAGCCGCTCATAGGCATCTGCCAGGTGCGACTGGTTAAAGGTTTCCGAGAAGCTCAGGTCCAGCTTGGTGGTTTGCAGGTTATGCTTATGATCAAGCCCTGGCACCTTGTTGAGGATCTGAATATCCACGCCCTCATCGGGCTGCAAACGGATGGTCAGCTTGTTCTGCGGCAGCTCCTGCCAGGACTCTTTGAACAGGTTCAGCGCGGGGTTTTTAAAATAGACCACCACTTCAGAGCACTTGGTCGGCAGACGCTTACCGGTACGCAGGTAGAAAGGCACGCCTGCCCAGCGCCAGTCGTCGATATCCACGCGGATAGAAACGAAGGTTTCGGTGCTGCTGGATTTGTTAGCATCCTCTTCTTCCAGGTAGCCAGGCACTTTTTTGCCCTGCACAAAGCCGGAGGTATACTGGCCCCGCACGGTTTTCTCACGCACGTTAGTATGATCGATGCGGCGCAGCGAGCGCAGAACTTTCACTTTCTCGTCACGAATGCGGTCAGCCGAGAGATCGGCCGGCGGCGACATGGCAATCATCGTCAGAACCTGTAGCAGGTGGTTCTGGATCATATCCCGCATCTGGCCAGCTTTGTCGAAATAGCCCCAGCGCCCTTCTATTCCCACTTCCTCCGCCACGGTGATCTGCACGTGATCGATGGTGCGGTTGTCCCAGTTAGACGCGAACAGCGAGTTGGCAAAGCGCAGCGCCAGCAGGTTTAAAACCGTCTCTTTGCCCAGGTAGTGGTCAATACGGAACACCTGGTTTTCCTCGAAATATTCGCCAACCTGGTCGTTAATTTCGCGTGAGGTATCCAGCGACGTCCCCAGCGGTTTTTCCATTACTACGCGAGCGGGCTGGGCGTTGAGCTTCGCGGTGCCCAGGCCTTTACAAATCGCCCCAAAGGTACTTGGCGGCATGGCGAAGTAGTTGATGGTGACGCGGTTTTTCTGGTCGAGCATTTTACCCAGTTTAGGAAAATGCGAAGAGTCATTAACGTCGAGGTTGCAGAAGTCCAGACGATTGCTGAGCTTGTCCCACAGCGCCTCGTCAATCTTCTCCTTCATGAAGGTTTCAAGCGCTTCGCGAACCACCTTGGTATAAGCGGCCTTATCCCAGTCAGCGCGACCCACGCCAATAATGCGCGACTCCTCGTGGATCTGGCCGGCTTTTTCCAGCTGATACAGGGAAGGCAATAGTTTCCGGCGCGCGAGATCGCCTTTGGCACCGAAAATAACCAGATCGCATGCCTGAGCCGTTTGTGTAACCGCCATTATAATCTCCTCGTTGCAGGACGAGCCTGACCTGCTGATTCCATAAACATCCAGGCTCTTATTATCATTCTCTTTCAATACAATGTACTGCTTTTGGCCGGTCCACGTAAACCTGACCGCTCTGTAACAGCACAGAGTATGCCATTTAAGCCGATTATATCGACGATACCGCCCTCAGGTCGGTTAGTTCATTCGTTCTTTTCAACGGTTTTGTGTCTGATGTCCGCGCTAAAAATACGATGTAGCTCAAACTCTGACAAAATAAACTGCGATTGCCGTCTCAATGCTGCCGCTGCCTGTTTAGCCCATTGTATATTCTCTACAAATTGACATCGATTTCTCCTTTGAATGAAATCGTCAGAAAAGATGAGCGAAGCACGCCATGAATATGCTGGAAAAAATTCAGGTCACTCTCCTCCACCTGAGCAAATCCGAACGTAAGGTCGCGGAGGTGATTCTGGCCGCCCCGGAATCGGCCATCCATGTCAGTATTGCCCTGCTGGCCCGCGAGGCGGCGGTAAGTGAACCGACTGTGAACCGCTTTTGTCACAGAATGGGTACCAAAGGCTTTCCCGACTTCAAACTGGTACTGGCGCAAAGCCTGGCGAACGGTACCCCCTATGTCAGCCGGCATGTCGAAGAACATGATAGCGCCGGAGCGTATCTGCAAAAGATTTTTGAATCGGCCATGGCCGGTCTCGACAGAGCGAAAAACAGCCTTGACGCCGTGGCCGTCAATCGCGCCGTCGACCTGCTTACGCAGTCGAAAAAGATCGCCTTTTTTGGTCTTGGCGCGTCCGCCGCCGTGGCTCACGATGCCATGAATAAATTTTTCCGCTTCAATGTACCGGTGATCTATTCCGATGATATTGTGATGCAGCGCATGTGCTGCATTAACAGTGCGGAAGGCGACGTGATTGTGCTTATCTCGCACACCGGGCGTACTAAAAATTTAGTCGAACTGGCGCAGCTTGCGCGGGAAAATGATGCTACCGCGCTGGCTATTACCTCGCCGGGGTCGCCCTTAGCGCTGGCAGCCACGCTGGCACTGACGCTGGACGTGCCGGAGGACACCGACATCTATATGCCGATGGTCTCCAGGCTGGCACAGCTCACGGTGGTGGACGTGCTGGCAACGGGGTTTACGCTGCGTCGGGGAGCCAGTTTTCGTGATAACCTCAAACGGGTAAAGTCGGCGCTAAAAGAGTCACGTTTTGAAAAAGAGCCGCTCACGCCGGGTTAACCGCCCGAAGAGGCACAGAGGTTAATCATCCGTGGCCCGCCCGATAACAAGCGCTCACCTTTACCGGGGTTGCTGCTGCAACACCCCCTTATAACGTCAATGGAGTTATACATGTCAAGACGTCTCAGAAGAACCAAGATCGTTACCACGCTGGGTCCCGCTACCGATCGCGATAATAACCTCGAAAAAGTCATCGCCGCGGGTGCCAACGTTGTCCGTCTGAACTTCTCGCATGGTACGGCTGAAGATCATCTTCTCCGGGCGAATAAAGTGCGTGAAATCGCCGCGAAGCTGGGGCGTCATGTGGCGATCCTCGGCGACCTGCAGGGGCCAAAAATTCGCGTCTCCACCTTCAAAGAGGGCAAGGTGTTCCTGAGCATTGGCGATCGCTTCCTGCTCGACGCCAGCCTGGGGAAAGGTGAAGGCGACAGCGAGAAGGTGGGTATCGACTATAAAGGTCTGCCCGCCGACGTCGTGCCGGGGGATATTCTGCTACTGGACGACGGCCGCGTGCAGCTTAAAGTGCGCGAGGTCCAGGGCATGAAGGTCTTTACCGAAGTGACGGTGGGCGGCCCCCTTTCCAATAACAAGGGGATCAATAAGCTGGGCGGCGGCCTGTCAGCGGAAGCCCTCACCGAAAAAGACAAAGCGGACATCCTGACCGCGGCCAAAATCGGCTGTGACTACCTGGCCGTCTCCTTCCCGCGCTGTGGTGAAGACCTCAACTATGCCCGCCGCCTGGCGCGTGATGCCGGTTGTGATGCAAAAATCGTCTCCAAAGTGGAGCGTGCCGAAGCCGTTGCCAGCCAGGAGGCGATGGACGATATCATTCTGGCCTCTGACGTGGTGATGGTTGCCCGTGGCGATTTAGGGGTAGAAATCGGCGATCCCGAGCTGGTCGGTATCCAGAAAGCCCTGATCCGCCGCGCCCGTCAGCTTAACCGCTCGGTGATTACCGCCACCCAGATGATGGAGTCGATGATCACCAACCCGATGCCGACCCGCGCAGAGGTAATGGATGTGGCCAACGCCGTGCTTGATGGCACCGATGCGGTGATGCTCTCCGCCGAAACGGCTGCCGGACAGTATCCGGCGGAAACCGTCTCCGCAATGGCAAAAGTGTGCCTGGGGGCGGAAAAGATCCCGAGCATCAACGTGTCCAAACACCGGCTCGACGTGCAGTTTGATAATATTGAAGAAGCCATCGCCATGTCGGCGATGTATGCCGCTAACCATCTCCAGGGCGTTACGGCCATTATCACCATGACCGAGTCGGGGCGTACCGCGCTGATGACCTCACGCATTACCTCCGGCCTGCCGATATTCGCCATGTCCCGCCATGAACGCACGCTGAATCTGACCGCACTGTATCGCGGCGTGACGCCGGTGTTTTTCGACAGTGACAAGGATGGCGTCGCCGCAGCGCATGACGCCACCGACCTGCTGCGCGATAAGGGCTTTCTGATGTCCGGGGATCTGGTGATTATTACCCAGGGCGACGTGATGAGCACGACCGGTACCACCAATACCAGCCGTGTGCTGCGCGTGGAGTAGCGGCGCGATAGCCTCAGGCGATGTCGTGCAGCTTTAACCCGCACGGCGCTGGAGACGATTAAGGGCGGAATTTCCGCCCTTTTTACTGCGCACTACTTAGGATAGAGGTCCTTACGCCGGTAAGGTTCGATATCCCCCTCTTTACGCGTTTTCAGCAGCTTGAGGATCCAGGTGTACTGCTCGGGATGCGGGCGTACGAACACTTCCACCTCTTCGTTCATCCTCCGGGCCAGCGTGGTATCGTCGGCCTCCAGCAGGTCATCCATCGGTGGCCGCAGCAGGACGTCCAGCTGGTGCGTTTTGCTGTTATAAACCGGAAACAGCGGCACCACTCTGGCACGGCATACCTTCATCAGCCGCCCTACGGCAGGCAGCGTCGCCTTGTAGGTGGCAAAGAAATCGACAAACTCACTGTGTTCAGCACCGTGATCCTGATCGGGCAGATAGTAGCCCCAGTATCCCTGACGGACCGAGCTGATAAAGGGTTTGATGCCGTCATTACGGGCATGCATTCTGCCACCAAAGCGACGGCGGATCGCGTTCCAGACGTAGTCCATCAGCGGATTGCGCTGGTTATGGAACATCGCCGCCATTTTCTGCCCTTCCGAGGCCAGCACCATAGCCGGAATATCGACCGCCCAGCCGTGCGGGACAAGGAAAATCACGTTCTCCCCCGCATCGCGACAGCTGTCAATGATTTCGCGGTTATGCCACTTAATGCGCGGACGGGTATGCGCAGGACGCAACGCCAGCTCTGCCATCATCACCATTGACTGTGGTGCAGTGGCGAACATATCGTCGATGATTTTTTCCCTTTCTGCTTCAGGAAGCTCAGGCAGGCAGTAATACAGATTAATCTGTGCCCGACGTCGTGCGCTTTTCGCAAATTTTCCCGCCAGCCGCCCCAGCGCGCCCAGCAGCGGATCGCGAAGGCGGGCTGGCACCCAGGCCAGTCCGGCACAGCAGCCAATCGCCAGCCAGTTGCCCCAGTAGCGCGGCATCAGAAAGGATTTCTGAAAAACGGGGATAAATTCAATGCTGCTTTTTTTGCTCTTTTCCATGCACTCGCCTCAAACAATAACCGGCCTATGATAGTGCCGACGGGCGATAATGCAATGCCCCATCATTTTACGGATAAAACGAAAAAGCAGGCGGGAGCATCCCGTCGGCTTAAGAAAAATCCGCTAAGCCTATTTGAAGCGCAGCTGCGGCATCACTTCCCGGACCTGGGCCAGATAAGCACTGCGCTCACTGCCGGTCAGGCCTTCCATCATTGGCAGCTTCGCCGTCAGTGGATTGACCGCCTGATTATTGATCCAGATTTCATAATGCAGATGGGGGCCGGTTGAGCGTCCGGTGTTGCCGGTTAAGGCGATACGATCGCCGCGCTTGACCTTCTGACCCGGCTTCACCAGCAGCGTTTTCAGGTGCATATAGCGGGTCATATACTGGCGACCGTGACGGATGGCAACGTAGTTCCCTGCCGCGCCGCTGCGCTTAGAGACGATAACTTCACCATCGCCCACCGCCAGCACTGGCGTGCCGATTGGCACCGCGAAATCAACGCCTTTATGCGGCGCAATGCGCCCCGTTACCGGGTTCAGACGACGGGGGTTATAGTTTGAGGAGATGCGATACTGTTTAACCGTAGGGAAGCGCATAAAGCCGCGGGCAAGCCCGGCGCCGCTGCGATCGTAGAACTTACCGTCATCGGCACGAATGGCATAATAATCCTTGCCGCCGCTCTCCAGGCGTACCCCTTTGAGCTGACTCTGCTGGGTCTTGCCATCCATCATCTCGCGGGATATCAATACCGAAAATTTGTCACCGTGGCGCAGCTTGCGAAAGTCCATCTGCCACTGGAGGGCTTTGATCACCGCACTGATTTCACCACTGCTCAGCCCTGCCTGTTTGGCGCTGGTGACAAAGCTGCCTTCAACCGTGCCGGAAAGTACGCTGCTTTTCCACTCGCCTTTCAGCATTTCAGAACTGACTTTAAAGGTATCGCCCGAGCGATCGTAGGTGCGGGTTTCGCGATGGGAGGCTTCCCAGGTGAGGCGCTGTAGCTGGCCGTCATCGGTCAGCGTCCAGGAAATTTGCTGGCCTACCTGTAAATTACGCAGGTCTTTATCGGCTTTAACCAGCTGAGCGATGTCGCCCATATCAATGCCGTACTGATTCAGAACGCTGCTCAGGGTATCGCCGGAGGACACGACATAGTCGTGCGTACCGGTTTCATTCTGCACGTCTTCATCTATTTCATCTTTAGGTACGTCATCTTCAGGGGCGGGCGTATCCTGATCGAGAGGTTCACTGGCCTCCGGCAGCAGCTTACGCAGCTGATTTTTATCCATCTCAATCGTTTTTACGATGGGATTTTCATCAGCGGGATGATGGACATAAGGCCGCCAGACAGAGACGGCCAGAGTAACAGCGGTAAGTGAACCCAGCATAATGCGGTGGGTTCTTGGCAATGTGTTGAACGCCATGGCGACAGCGCGGGCAATCTGCTGCACGTATTATATTCCTCTAGTCTCCTTTCAGGCAGCTCGCGTACTGGGTGGACAGCTGTGAGAGGAATTTCACATAGCTGTCTCTGCCCGGAGTGATGGCGGTGCCCAGTGGGTCCAGCGTACCAGAACGTACGTCAGTCCCGCGGGCAACGGCCTCAATCACGGCTGGCCTGAACTGTGGTTCAGCAAAGACGCAAACGGCCTTACGCTCAACCAGCTCTGTTCGTATTTGATGTAGTCGCTGCGCGCCGGGTTGGATCTCAGGGTTAACGGTAAAATGTCCCGTTTGGGTCAATCCGAAATGTTTTTCAAAGTAGCTGTAGGCATCGTGAAAAACGAAATAACCCTTTCCTTTCACCGGAGCAAGCTGAGACTGGATTTGCGAATCGGCGGTAGCCAATTCTGCCTCAAAATGCTGCAGGTTCGCGTCTAGTTTGTCTCTGCTTTGCGGCATAAGTTCCAACAATTTTGCGTGGATTGCAACCGCAGATTGCCTTGCGATTTCTGGGGACATCCACAGGTGCATATTGTACTCGCCATGATGATGAGAATGCCCCGACTCTTCATGGGCTTGTGACCCCTCTTCATGCCCGCTATCGTCATCATCGGCACCGCGAATAAGCAGGGGTTTTACCGCCGGCAGCGCGGCCAGTTCAATGGATTTCCCGGCGGGCAGTTGTCCCACCGCTTTCGGCATAAACGCCTCCATTTCCGGCCCCACCCACACCACCAAATCCGCGCTGCGCAGGCGTTTGACATCAGAAGGCCGCAGGGCATAATCATGCTCGGATGCGCCATCAGGCAGCAAAACCTGGACAGGCGTCACGCCGTCAGCAATGGCAGCAGCAATGAAGCCAAGGGGTTTAACCGAGGCGACAACCGCCGCCTGGGCAGGCAGGGTCAGCGAAGCGGCAAAAGCAAGCCCCGCAAGGGAGGCGAAGGCGGGCTTAATTTTATGTAACATAATGCGTCATTCCATCGTGAGGGGTCGATGGAATGTGATATTATAACATTCTAAAACTTCTGCAACCTGTAATCACTATGACCTCACTGATAAGTCTTGAAAAAATTTCGGTCAGCTTTGGTGCTCGTCGCGTCCTCTCCGATGTGTCGCTTACGCTTAAGCCGGGGCGTATTCTGACGCTGCTCGGCCCTAACGGGGCAGGGAAATCTACCCTGGTTCGCGTAGTGCTGGGGTTAATAAAACCCGACCAGGGTAGCATCCACCGCCCTGCCCAGCTCCGTATCGGTTACGTTCCACAAAAGATCCATCTGGATTCCACGCTACCGCTGACGGTTGAGCGCTTTATGCTGCTGCGCGGCGGTGTGCGGCGCGCGGATATCGTCCCGGCGCTTAGCCGTGTCCAGGCCGCCCAGCTGCTGAACTACCCGCTGCAAAAACTCTCTGGTGGGGAGATGCAGCGCGTACTGCTTGCCCGCGCCCTGCTTAACGATCCGCAGCTGCTGGTGCTGGATGAGCCGACTCAGGGCGTTGACGTTAATGGTCAGGTCGCCCTTTACGATCTGATAGACCAGCTGCGTCATGAGCTGAACTGCGGCGTACTGATGGTATCGCACGATCTGCATCTGGTGATGGCCAAGACCGACGAGGTGCTGTGCGTGAATCAGCATATTTGCTGCTCCGGCACGCCGGAAGCCGTGTCGCAGCATCCTGAATTTATCGCCATGTTTGGCTCTCAGGGAGCCCAGCAGCTGGCAATTTATCGCCACCATCATAACCATCGGCACGATCTCCAGGGACGTATCGTTCTACGCAGAGGAACAGGTCAGTGATTGAACTGCTTTTACCCGGCTGGCTGGCTGGAGTGTTACTGGCGCTGGCGGCTGGCCCGCTGGGGTCATTTGTGGTCTGGCGTCGTATGTCCTATTTTGGCGATACCTTGGCCCACGCCTCCCTTCTGGGCGTCGCGTTTGGCCTGTTGCTTAACGTCAGTCCGTTTTATGCGGTTATCGCGGTCACGCTGTTACTGGCGATGGTGCTGGTCTGGCTGGAGCGTCGTCCCCACCTGGCGATCGATACGCTTCTGGGCATTATGGCGCACAGCGCGCTGTCGCTGGGGCTGGTGGTGGTCAGCCTGATGTCAAACGTGCGGGTGGATTTGATGGCCTATCTGTTTGGCGATCTGCTGTCGGTGACCCCAACCGATCTCTACAGCATTGCGGCGGGCGTGGCCGTGGTGCTTACGGTACTGGCATTTAACTGGCGTTCGCTGCTGTCAATGACCATTAGCCCGGAACTGGCGCAGGTGGATGGCGTGAATATCCAGCGCAGCAAAATGGTGTTAATGCTGGTGACCGCGCTGACCATCGGCGTGGCAATGAAGTTTGTCGGCGCGCTGATCATCACGTCGCTGCTGATCATCCCGGCGGCCACCGCCCGGCGCTTTGCGCGTTCGCCGGAACAGATGGCCGGCGTTGCCGTGCTGGTGGGGATAGTGGCCGTGTCGGCGGGCCTGAGCTTCTCTGCTACCTGGGATACTCCGGCGGGGCCGTCGGTGGTTCTTGGGGCCTCACTGATGTTTTTACTCAGCATGGCGGTCAAACCCCGCGTCTGAGATAACACACAAAAAAACACCCTGCCAGCGTTATGCTGTCAGGGTGTTTTTTTTCGGTCTCATCTGACCCGGGCATGCGCGCAATACCGCTCCACGTTGATGCGCCCGACGGTCGGCCTATCGCCGTCGCGCCCTCTCTCGCACTCTCCGGAACCGGGATCTACTCTTCCCGGGTGATGCCAAAATGCTTATAAGCGTGCTGAGTTGCGATGCGCCCGCGCGGGGTGCGCTGAATAAATCCCTGCTGGATCAGATAAGGCTCCAGTACGTCTTCGATGGTTTCGCGTTCCTCACCAATTGCCGCAGCAAGGTTATCCAGCCCCACCGGACCACCGGTAAATTTGTCAATGATCGCCAGCAGCAGCTTGCGGTCCATATAGTCAAACCCCTCGGTATCGACGCTCAGCATATCCAGCGCGCGGGATGCCACCTCGCCACTCAGGCTGCCCGCGGCGCGCACCTCCGAGAAATCCCGTACGCGCCGCAGCAGTCGATTTGCGATACGCGGTGTGCCGCGGGCGCGACGGGCAATTTCCAGCGCCCCCTCCTCGCTGAGCGGCAGACCCAGGCAGGCCGCGCTGCGCGCCACGATATACTGGAGATCCTCAACGCGGTAGAACTCCAGCCGCTGCACGATGCCGAAGCGATCGCGCAGGGGTGAGGTCAGCGATCCCGCCCGCGTGGTGGCGCCAATCAGGGTGAAGGGCGGCAGATCCAGCTTGATTGAGCGCGCGGCAGGGCCTTCGCCAATCATAATATCCAGCTGGTAGTCCTCCATCGCCGGATAGAGCACCTCTTCCACAACCGGTGACAGCCGGTGGATTTCGTCAATAAACAGCACGTCGTGCGGTTCAAGGTTGGTCAGCATGGCCGCCAGATCGCCTGCCTTCTCCAGCACCGGCCCGGAGGTCGTGCGCAGGTTTACGCCCATCTCGTTGGCAACGATATTCGCCAGCGTGGTTTTACCCAGCCCCGGCGGGCCAAAAATCAGCAGGTGATCGAGCGCATCGCCGCGCATTTTGGCTGCCTGGATAAAAATCTCCATCTGCTCGCGAACGACCGGCTGGCCGATATACTCCTCAAGCAGTTTGGGGCGAATAGCCCGATCAATGACCTCTTCTTCAGTGATGGTTCCCGGCGAGACCAGGCGGTCGGCTTCAATCATGCTTTACCTCAGATAGCTGCGCGCAGGGCTTCGCGAATAAGCGTTTCGCAGTCGGCATTCGGGCGATCCACTTTTGCGATCATCCGGCTGGCTTCCTGAGGTTTATACCCCAGCGATACCAGCGCAGCAACCGCTTCACTTTCCGCATCATTGGATACTGCGGCGTTTTGCACTTCGCTGGTCAGTGCGAAAGGTGCATCAGCAGCAAACAGATCGCCATGCATACCTTTGAAGCGATCTTTCATTTCCACCACCAGCCGCTCGGCGGTTTTTTTGCCCACGCCTGGCAGTTTAACCAGTGCGGCAATCTCTTCCCGTTCTACGGCGGTCACAAACTGCTGGGCAGACATGCCGGAGAGGATAGCCAGCGCAAGCTTAGGCCCCACGCCGTTCACTTTGATCAGCTCGCGAAACAGCGCGCGCTCCTGCTTGCTGTTAAAACCAAACAGCAGCTGGGCATCTTCGCGCACCACAAAGTGGGTGAAGATCACCGCTTCGTGGTTCAGTTCGGGAAGCTCATAAAAGCAGGTCATCGGCATATGTACTTCATAGCCCACGCCGTTGGCTTCCAGCAATACCTGCGGCGGCTGCTTCTCAAGAATAATGCCTCGTAAACGACCAATCACATCTTACCCCTTATCTTTTAGGCTACCTGCTGATGAGCATCAGTGCGGGGTTATAGCATAAAAAAAGCTGGATGGATATCCAGCCTCTCAGGAACGCAGGCGACCACGCGCCAGGTTAAGCTGCCCTTCTCCCATGCGGTTAGCATTCTGGCTAACGTGACAGTGGGTGATGGCGATGGCCAGCGCATCGGCGGCATCTGCCTGGGGGTTTGCGGCCAGCTTAAGCAGCGTTCTGACCATATGCTGCACCTGGCTTTTTTCCGCGCTGCCCGTGCCGACCACGGTCTGTTTCACCTGCCGGGCGGCGTATTCAAACACCGGCAGGTCCTGATTTACCGCCGCCACGATTGCCGCACCGCGCGCCTGACCAAGCTTTAGCGCGGAGTCCGCATTCTTCGCCATAAACACCTGCTCAATAGCAAAATATTCCGGCTGGAACTGGGTAATAATCTCGCTGACGCCTGCATAAATCAGCTTCAGGCGGGTGGGTAAATCAGTCACCGAGGTGCGTATACAGCCGCTGCCCAGATAGGTCAGCTGCCGTCCGACCTGACGAATAACGCCATAGCCGGTTATGCGTGAACCTGGATCGATACCTAAAATGATCGCCATCACGCGTCTCCGGCCAGAGGGATTTTAAGTGAGTGCAACGCCATTAAAGGGTTGCCGCCACCTCATCAGAGATGTCACCGTTATGGTAGACTTCCTGCACATCGTCACAGTCTTCCAGCATATCAATCAGGCGCAGCAGTTTAGGTGCCGTTTCAGCATCCATATCGGCCTTCATTGATGGGATCATGGTGACCTCGGCGGATTCCACGGGCAGTCCCGCCGCTTCCAGCGCATCCTTCACCTCACCCAGCGACTCCCAGGCGGTGAACACGTCAATGGCACCGTCATCATAGGTCACCACATCTTCCGCACCCGCTTCCAGCGCTGCGTCCATTACGCTGTCTTCTTCCAGACCCGGCGCAAATGACACCACACCTTTACGGGTAAACAGGTAGGCGACGGAGCCGTCCGTGCCGAGGTTGCCGCCGGTTTTGGTAAACGCGTGACGCACTTCGGAAACGGTACGGTTACGGTTATCACTCAGGCACTCGACCATCACAGCCGTGCCGCCGGGGCCGTAACCTTCATAGATGATGGTTTCCATGTTGCTGTCATCTTCACCGCCCACGCCGCGCGCAATCGCACGATTCATGGTGTCGCGCGTCATGTTGTTTGACAGCGCCTTATCCATTGCCGCACGCAGGCGCGGGTTGGAGGCGGCATCGCCGCCGCCCAGCTTGGCCGCCGTGACCAGCTCGCGGATAATTTTGGTGAAAATCTTACCGCGTTTGGCATCCTGAGCCGCTTTGCGGTGTTTGGTATTTGCCCATTTACTGTGACCAGCCATTAATTCCTCTCTCCTCGATCCCTCACAGGCTACCTCAATGATAACGCCTGGATAGTCAGATAATTTAAAACCGTCTTGCGGTCAGAAAGTTAAGCCAAAAGTGATACAACAAATTCTTCAATTGCCTGGCGGTTACTCCAGGATTTCGTCAGCTGCGCGGCCTCTTCGGCGGGCAGCCAGCAAAACGCCAGGTGCTCGCTCAGCATGATATCCCGCTCCGCTGGCAGAGCAAGACTGAACCAGTGCTCGGCGTTATGCGTGATATCAGGCGCATAGCGGTGGCGGAAATGCGCGAAGATTTCGAATTCTATCTGACGCTGGCAGTCGCTGACTGTGAGCTGCTCAGCGTTGACGTCAATTCCCGTCTCCTCCCACACTTCGCGCACGGCGGTTTCAGCCAGCGTTTCCGCGGGCTCCTGACTGCCGGTAACCGACTGCCAGAAGCTGCTGTCATCCCGCCGCTGCAGCATTAGCACCCGCCGGGTATCACTGGCGTAAATCACCACCAGCACCGATACCGGATGCTTAAAAGCCATTTACTCGCTCTCTGATGACGAATCAGACGCGCGGGCCTGCTGTTTTTTCACGACTTCAATGCCCAGTTCGCCCAGCGATGCCGGGTTCGCGAAGCTTGGGGCCTCGGTCATCAGGCAGGCTGCCGCCGTCGTTTTCGGGAACGCGATCACGTCACGGATGTTATCCGTACCGGTCAGCAGCATCACCAGACGGTCGAGGCCAAATGCCAGACCCGCATGCGGCGGCGTACCGTATTTGAGCGCATCCAGCAGGAAGCCAAATTTCTCACGCTGTTCCTGCCCGGTAATGCCGAGAATGCCAAACACCGTCTGCTGCATCTGCCCATTATGAATACGCACGGAGCCGCCGCCGACTTCATAGCCGTTAATGACCATATCGTACGCGTTGGCAATAGCCGCTTCGGGAGCCGCTTTCAGCTCGTCCGGCGTCAGCTCTTTCGGCGCGGTGAACGGATGGTGCATCGCGGTCAGACCCTCTTCACCGTCATCCTCAAACATCGGGAAGTCGATAACCCACAGCGGCTTCCAGGCGGCAGCATCGGTGATGGCCAGGTCGCGGCCCAGCTTCAGGCGCAGCGCACCCAGCGCATCAGCCACCACTTTCGCCCTGTCAGCGCCGAAGAAGATCATATCGCCGTCGGCGGCGTCGGTCCGGGCCAGAATGGACTCAACGATGTCCGCATTCAGGAACTTGGCCACCGGGCTGGTGATGCCTTCCAGGCCTTTCGCGCGCTCATTGACCTTGATATAAGCCAGGCCTTTCGCGCCGTAGATTTCAATAAACTTGCCGTATTCGTCAATCTGTTTACGACTGAGCTGAGCGCCGCCCGGCACACGAAGCGCCGCCACGCGACCTTTAGGGTCATTAGCCGGCCCGGAGAACACCTTAAACTCAACGGTATTCAGCAGGTCAGCAACGTCCACCAGCTCCATCGGATTGCGCAGGTCCGGCTTGTCAGAGCCGTAACGACGCATCGCCTCTTCGAAGGTCATTGTGGGGAAATCACCCAGATCAACGCCCTTCACGTCCTGCCACAGCTCGCGCACCAGACGTTCCATGATCTCACGCACCTGCGGGGCGGTCATAAACGAGGTTTCAACATCGATCTGGGTAAATTCAGGCTGGCGATCGGCGCGTAAATCTTCATCGCGGAAGCATTTGACCACCTGATAGTAGCGGTCGAAGCCCGACATCATCAGCAGCTGTTTAAACAGCTGAGGCGACTGCGGCAGAGCATAGAACTTGCCTTTATGCACGCGGCTGGGTACCAGGTAGTCGCGCGCGCCTTCCGGCGTGGCCTTGGTCAACATCGGCGTTTCGATATCCAGAAAGCCGTTGTCATCCATAAAGCGACGGACGAAGCTGGTGATTTTAGCGCGCGCCTTCAGGCGCTGAGCCATATCCGGGCGGCGCAGATCGAGGTAGCGGTACTTAAGACGGGCTTCCTCGCTGTTGACCTGATTGGAATCGAGCGGCAACGGCTCGGCGCGGTTGATAATGCTCAGGTCGGTGGCAAACACTTCGATCTCACCGGTCGGCATCTCACTGTTTTTATTTTTATCGTCGCGAGCGCGGACGGTGCCGGTGAGCTGAATGCAAAATTCGTTACGGAGTTCAGAGGCCAGCTGGAAAGCTTCCTGACGGTCCGGATCGAAAAATACCTGTACGATACCTTCGCGATCGCGCATATCAATAAAGATCAGGCTGCCCAGGTCGCGGCGGCGGTTGACCCAACCGCACAGTGTCACTTGCTGGCCTACGTGGGACAGATTGAGCTGTCCGCAATAATCAGTACGCATAACGATATCCTTTAAACTTCGCCGCTCACACGCAGCAGTTTTGTTGTCTCTGCCCATGCAGGCGATGCTGTCGCGAAAAATGGCGGCCATTATAATTGAAAAAGCCCGGCGCGATAAGAGCCGTAACCGCATCAACGCCCCCGAAAGCGGGCAAAATAGCCCGCAGACACCCCGCCTCTCATAAACGCTAACAAATTTCACCCTTTGCGAACATTGTTCTTATCGCAGAAAAAGCAGGATTAGCTGTATTCTCAATGGTTTCCCTTTTGCACCGGAGAGACGATGTTAGAGATAAATGCAGCCAAAACCGCACTGGTATTAATCGACCTTCAGGAAGGGATACTGCCCTTTGCCGGTGGACCACACAGCGCATCTGAGGTAGTCACCCGCGCCGCAACGCTTGCCGCGAAGTTTCGCGCCGTCAATGCCCCGGTAGTGCTGGTACGCGTGGGCTGGGCCAAAGACTTCGGCGACGCGCCGAAGCAGCCGGTCGATGTCAGCCACGGCGGTGCCCTGCCCGGGAACTGGTGGGTCTACCCCGCCGCGCTGGGCAAAGAGGAGAGCGACATCGAAGTAACCAAGCATCAGTGGGGCGCATTCTACGGCACCGACCTGGAGTTACAGCTGCGCCGCCGGGGTATTGATACCATCGTGCTGGGCGGTATCTCCACCAATATTGGCGTGGAGTCCACCGCGCGTAACGCCTGGGAGCTGGGTTTCAACCTGATCGTCGCTGAGGACGTTTGCAGCGCGGGCAGCACCGACCAGCACCAGGGCAGCATGAAAAATATTTTCCCGCGCCTGGGCCGTGTCCGTCACTCCGCCGACATTATCGCCGCATTATAAGCTGACAGCCCGTCACGCCTGCTGACGGGTTGCACTCCGCTGCTGGCCTCGTTACATTTCCTGCTGGACGATACGAGAGGGAACGCCGGTGAAGCCTTTTTATCTTGGACTGCCGCAGTGGCAGCATCCTCAGTGGAAGAAGCTGGGTATGGCTACCCTTGCGGACTATGCCCGCTATTTTAACTGCGTAGAGGGTAATACCACGCTTTATGCCCTGCCGAGGCCGGAGATCGTGCAGCGTTGGTACGACATGACGCACGACGACTTCCGCTTCTGCTTTAAATTCCCGGCGACCATCAGCCATCAGTCGGCTCTGCGCAACTGTCAGGATCTCACCGCAGAATTTTTTAGCCTGCTCGCCCCGCTTGATGCGCGCATGGGTCAGTACTGGCTGCAGCTGCCCCCGGCTTTCGGCCCGGATGAGCTACCGGTACTCTGGGCATTTCTGGATACCCTGCCCTCTGGCTTTCGCTACGGCGTGGAGGTCCGTCATCCGGCATTTTTCACCAAGGGAGACGCTGAACGGGCGCTTAACCGTGGGTTGCACGATCGTAGCGTTAACCGGGTGATCCTCGATACGCGCGGCGTACATTCGGCAAAACCGAGTAATCCAGCCATTATCGAAGCACAGCGCAAAAAACCGGTACTGCCGGTGCATGCGGTGAAGACCGCCGATCAGCCGATGATTCGATTTATCGGCGGTGACGATCCCGGGGCTAATCTGGCCTGGTTTCAATCCTGGCGGGCGCTGCTGCCGCAATGGGCCGAACAGGGCCAGCCCTGGCTGTTCATCCATACCCCCGACATTGGCTTTGCACCCGACCTGGTTCAGGCTCTCTGGCCCACCCTGCAGGCGATCCTGCCGCAGTGCGGAGAAGCGCCGGACTGGCCGCAGCAGGCGCAGCTGTTCTGACGCTGAACGTCCGAAATCATCCTCAACTTGTCGCCATTCCCTGACAGATTGCACTTTCATCGCTATGATGTTGCCAGATATTTTTAATAAAACGATGGAGTTGGAATGGTCAGCGCCCTGTATGTTGTGCTTGGTGCCCTGTTTCTTATCAAGCTGTCTTTAAACGTTTCACGACTGCGCCAGCTGTATCGGGTTGCCTGGGGTGACGGCGGGTTTTACGAGCTGCAAATCGCGCTGCGCATTCACAGCGGTGCGGTGGAATTTATCCCGATCGCTGCCCTGCTGCTAATTAGTATGGAAATGAACGGCGCTGATATCTGGCTGCTGCACCTTACCGCGCTGTTTTTTTTCCTGGGCCGCCTGCTGCATATCTATGGCCTGCGCACCAGCACCCGGTTGTGGCGCAAAAATGGCACCACTATTTCCATCCTTTCGCTGCTGGGAATGGTGATTATCAATTTGATTTATCTGCCCTGGGACCTGGTTCTGACGCTGCGCTAACGCTAAAACGGGCAGGCGGTACCGCCCCGCCGATCGCCCCGCGTGGCAGAAAGGGTGCAGCCTGCGCCGCTTTCTGCCAGAATACCGCCTTTCCGTTTTCCTTTCGGACTTACCACTATGTCTAACCGCGATATGCTGTTCTCCGCGCCAATTGCCAAACTGGGTGACTGGACGTTTGACGAGCGCGTGGCTGAAGTTTTTCCCGATATGATCCAGCGCTCGGTGCCGGGTTATTCGAATATCATTTCGATGATCGGCATGCTGGCCGAACGTTTTGTCCAGCCCGACACGCAGATCTATGACCTGGGCTGCTCGCTGGGCGCGGCGACGCTCTCCGTGCGCCGTAATATTCATGTTAATGGCTGTAAGATTATCTCCGTTGATAATTCGCCGGCCATGGTTGAGCGCTGCCGCCGCCATATCGATGCTTTCCGGGCCGACACGCCGGTTGAGGTTATCGAAGCGGATATCCGTGATATCACCATTGAAAATGCCTCAATGGTGGTGCTGAACTTCACCCTGCAATTTCTGGAGCCTGCCGAGCGGCAGCAGCTGTTGAACAACGTCTGGCAGGGGCTGCGTCCCGGCGGCGCGTTGGTCCTGTCGGAGAAGTTCAGCTTTGCCGACCAGGACGTCGGTGAGCTGCTGTTTAACATGCATCACGATTTCAAACGAGCCAATGGCTACAGCGAGCTCGAGATCAGCCAGAAGCGCAGTATGCTGGAAAACGTTATGCTGACGGACAGCGTGGAAACCCATAAACAGCGGCTGCGTACCGCCGGTTTTGAACATGCTGAACTCTGGTTCCAGTGTTTTAATTTCGGCTCGCTGATCGCGCTTAAAGCAGGATCTGCCTGATGGATTTTGGAAATTTTTACCAGCTTATTGCCAAAGGTCCACTGGCCCACTGGCTGGAAACGCTCCCTGCCCAGCTTGCCGCCTGGCAACGCGAGCAGCTGCACGGTCATTTCAAAAACTGGGATCGATCGGTGGAGTACCTGCCCGCGCTGACGCCCGAGAGTCTGGATTTGCTGCACGGCGTCAGCGCTGACAGCAGCCAGCTGAGCGATCGCCAGCGCGACGGTATTGAGAAACTGCTGCGTAATCTGATGCCCTGGCGTAAGGGTCCGTTTTCGCTCTACGGCGTGAACATTGATACCGAGTGGCGCTCGGACTGGAAATGGACGCGCGTGCTGCCGCACATTTCACCGCTGGCGGGCAGGACAATTCTGGACGTGGGCTGCGGCAGCGGCTATCACCTGTGGCGGATGGTGGGTGCTGGCGCCAGCCTGGCGGTGGGCATCGATCCGATGCAGCTGTTTTTATGCCAGTTCGAGGCGGTACGTAAGCTATTGGGCAGCGATCAGCGCGCGCATCTGCTGCCGTTAGGTATTGAGCAGCTTCCCGAACTCAAGGCGTTTGATACCGTTTTCTCTATGGGCGTGTTGTATCACCGCCGTTCACCGCTTGATCATCTGCTCCAGTTGAGAAACCAGCTGGTGAGCGGCGGTGAGCTGGTGCTGGAGACGCTGGTGATTGAGGGCGGCGAGCGGGATGTCCTGGTGCCGGGCGAGCGATATGCGCAGATGCGCAACGTCTATTTCATTCCCTCTACCGGTGCGCTGAAAGGGTGGCTGGAGAAGTGCGGATTCGAGGATGTGCGTATTGTGGATTATTCGCGTACCACGACGGACGAACAGCGCCGTACCGACTGGATGGTGACCGGCTCACTCGCGGAGTTCCTTGACCCCGATGACAGTTCTAAAACCGTCGAGGGCTACCCGGCTCCGCTGCGCGCGGTACTGGTGGCGCGCAAGCCTTAAGACCGCGCCCGCGTTTTGCCCGTACCCGCCGAGGCGGCACGCCCTGTGCCGCCTCGGATTAAGGCTATTCCGGGTAATGTTGCCCTTCAACCCTCGTTCGATTTCGCTCCGACACCCTGGCGTAGTTTTCAGCAGTTTCAACTTATGTGAAACTTTCCGAAAAGCGTTTTTTAACAAGCCACGACGCGATAAAAAGACCAGGATAAAGGAGACACACTTCTGTTTTATTTCATTACAAGGAGTCTTGCATGAGTAAGTTCGTATTCTCTTCACCGCGGAAATATGTTCAGGGTGCAGGCGTGTTGGCCCAGCTGGGCGAGTACGTCGCTGAGCTTGGCAACAACGCGTTTGTGGTCGCGGACGACATCGTCTGGGGGCTGATTGGAAAAGATGTCGAAACCTCACTGAAGCAGAACAACATTGCGTTTCACTATCAGCAGTTCAATGGTGAAGCCTCCAGTAATGAAATTACCCGCCTAGCAGGACTGGCAAAAAACGGCGGAGCCAGCCTGGTCGTCGGTCTCGGCGGTGGGAAAACCCTGGATACCGTGAAAGCCGTCGCGGATGAACTGAAGCAGCCTGTGGTTATCGTTCCGACGATTGCATCAACGGATGCCCCCTGTAGCGCACTGTCGGTGATCTATTCGGATAGCGGCGTGTTTGAAAGCTACCGTTTCTACAGTAAAAACCCTGACCTGGTGCTGGTAGATACTCAGGTTTGCGCCCGCGCACCGGTCAGATTGTTCGCTTCCGGTATCGCCGATGGGCTGGCGACCTTTGTTGAGGCGCAGGCGGTAAAACGCTCGCACAGTAAGTCGATGGTCAATGGCGATCCGACCATTGCGGGCATGGCTATTGCCGAGGCCTGTGAAAAAACGCTGCTGACCTATGGGTTCAGCGCTTATCAGGCCGTCGAGAAAAAGCTGGTGACGCCCGCCGTGGAGGCCGTGGTTGAGGCGAATACGCTGCTTTCCGGACTGGGGTTTGAGAATGCAGGACTGGCAGGCGCACACGCGATCCATAATGGTTTTACCGCCATCGAAGGCGATATTCATCATCTTACCCACGGTGAGAAGGTAGCCTATGGCACGTTGACGCAGATGGTGCTTGAGCAGCGTCCGGATGAGGAGATTGCCCGCTATATTCGTTTTTATCGCGCGATTAAGATGCCGGTTACGCTGAAGGAGCTGCATCTGGAAAATGAGAGCTGGGAGAATCTGGTGAAGATTGGCGCACTGGCCAATAACGAAGGGGATACGCTTAAGAATCTCAATCCGAATCTCAGCGCAGAGGATATCGCCAGCGCCATTATGGCCGTTGATGCCTTCAGTCAGACGGTTAAATAGCGTCCTTTCGGTTAAGTCCGTTGCTGGCATGCGGGGCCCGGTGCTACAAAAGCTGGAGGTGTCGCCTGGGGGTGGGGCCCGGCTGGCTAAAGGTTTGGTGCCGTCGCCTACAGGTTTGGTGCCGTCGCCTACAGGTCTGGTGCCGTCGCCTACAGGTCTGGTGCCGTCGCCTACAGGTCTGGTGCCGTCGCCTACAGGTCTGGTGCCGTCGCCTACAGGTCTGGTGCCGTCGCCTACAGGTCTGGTGCCGTCGCCTACAGGTCTGGTGCCGTCGCCTACAGGTCTGGTGCCGTCGCCTACAGGTCTGGTGCCGTCGCCTACAGGTCTGGTGCCGTCGCCTACAGGTCTGGTGCCGTCGCCTACAGGTCTGGTGCCGTCGCCTACGGGTGGTGCCCGGTGCCTGGCGGTCCTCGCGCCGCGCGTGGCGCGGTGCCTTCGCTTCGCTCGTCGACTTTCCGGACCGGGCATGACGTGACATCCCTGTCCCGGCATGCCCTTGTGCCAGCATCCCTGCTGGCCCATCCGGGTCTCCCTCCCTGCGCTCAGCGCTGCGGATTGCCTGTCACCGGGCCCCACCCGCCGGCTTACTACATTGTGCTGGCTGCGGTTAAGGGCGGTTCCGGGGTGACAGGAAACTCCTTGCCCGGTTTTATTGTGGAAAGAACCCTGCGTATTGATAAAAGGTCTTATCTGAAACGACTCAGAAGCCTGAGAGGTGGACAATCCCAGCGGGTGACGGGCATTCCGCAGCGCTGCGGCAGAGACGGAGGGCCAGGCGAGGGCAGCAGGGATGCTGCACTCAGGGAGCGGCGGGCAGGACGCCCGCTCGCGACCGGGCCGTCCGGCCTGGCGTCGGAGCCAAAGGCACCACGCGAAGCGTGTAGCTGCGACGTCCGGCAAACGCTGGGATTATCCACCGACACCACAGCTATTGCAGCCCAACAACTAACCGACAAACGCTGGGATTATCCACCGACACCACAGGTATGGCAGCCCAAACAACTAACCGGCAAACGCTGGGATTGTCTACCAGCACCTCAGATATTGCAGCTTCATGGCAGACCAACGCACAAGACCTCAACGCGAAGTCGGCGTCAAAGACAAAGCCTGGCATCGGTCAAGGGAAAGTCCGATCGTCTTCCTCTGCCCTGCCCGCTTTATCCCAATACTCAAAGCGATAGGCAGTCGTGATATCACGGCGAATCATTCCCGCCGGAAACAACTCCGTCTCGCGTGAATAGCTAAGCGTACAATTGCCGCGATCGTCCCAAAGCTGGCACTCATCAACTGTGTGCAGCTGGCTCAAGGGCGATGTCGTCAGCGTACGCAGCATAAGCTCACGATCCTGGCTGTCATAACGCAGGAACATCCGGTTGCTACCCGAAAAGGAAGACGTCAGCTGATTCTTCTTATTCCACTGATAAATGCTCTCACCGTTCGCCAGACTGTCCGAACCGCGCGCAACGCTCTTAATCAACCGGAAATGTGCATCAAAACTGTTCGTTGTTGCGGTAAAACCTTTCACTCCCTGCAACAGGAAAGTATCGGTAGAACTGGTGATAGTGCCATTCCTGCCGGTCATATAGCTGATGATGCCCTCCTTGCGCGTCACCGGCTCAGCCTCGCCCGCCCTGATTACAAACACCGAAATGTCATACGCAGTTTGCCAGCCATCTTCAACGCGGGTGATGCTCTGCACCGCCTTCATCACCAGATTGCCTTCATTTTTATCGACGCTAATATTCGCCTGAAGCAGCACGCCGCAGGCGTCAAACTTCGCCAGCATCCGCTTTTGCCGATCCACGTCCTTACCAAATTCACCGACGACCACCTGCTTTACCGGGCCGGTTGCGGTTCCACCCAGCACTAAAAGAGCATTGCTGTCGTTAATCTGCTGATAATGAGGCGGGCAGCCCGGCGTTGCCATTACAACACCCGTGTGCAGCAGGACAGCACAACAGGCACTTAGCAGAAGGGGTTTCATACAGGGTCTCGTCAGTAGGCAGGCATCCCTGCAAAGTATAATGGGATTATCCTCGGCGCAACTCTCGCCAGATAAAAAAAGCCCCACCAAAATGATGGGGCCTGGTACTTGCAAACATCACGTCGCTGAACTGGCGTGCTGCGCGGCAAAATCGTTTCAGGCGACGTTAACAGATGAACTGTGTAACATCGCGCCCTTCATGGCTTCAACCATATCACTGTCCACGCAGGTTCGGCTGAATTCGTCGGTCTCTGCCACCGAACTCATTGAAACACCCGCTTTGCGATAGCGCATTGATGATGAAATTCGCTGGCTGGCCGAGCTGTGTAGCTCGCTGAGCCCGGCATCAATAAACTTTTGCAGGTTGCTGAGACGCACCCCAGCACCCGCCATGATGATTGGACCGCGGGTAGTGCGCGTTAGTTCCCTTAATAAGGGTAAACCACTTTCGGCGCTTTGCTGCTGCCCCGACGTCAGAATGCGCGCTACGCCAAGATCGGTCAGCTGTTGCAGCGCAGTCAATGGGCTGTGGCAGAGATCGAACGCACGATGGAAGGTCACCGCCATGCCATTACAGAGCGCCATTACCTGCTTCATGCGCACAAGATCAATATGACCGTCCACGTCCAGTACGCCGACCACCAGCCCTGGAAAACCCCGTTCCCGAATAAAATCGATATCAGATTTGATTTCCTCAAATTCGCCAGCGGAATAGCAGAAGTCTCCGCCACGTGGTCGTACTATCGGGTGGACCGGGATGGTCAGCCTCTCTCGAGCCTGCATCAGACTACCGGCAGAAGGCGTAAGTCCTCCCTCAGCCGGGGCAGAGCAAAGTTCGATACGATCGGCTCCGGCTTTTTCGGCCGCCAGTGCGCAATCGACTCCGTAGCAGCATACTTCCAGTTTACACATCCCATCCTCCTGTTAATGACCGCCGTCAGGTTGTGAAAATCACAGCTGATGTTTAATCTGCCTTAAGACATTAGTAATTATATTAACGGGAATCACTGACATGACATCCAGTTTTAATGAACGGATCGATCGCCGTCACAGCGATAGTGAAAAATGGCACAAATACGGGAACCAGGACATCCTTCCCCTGTGGGTGGCCGATACGGATTTCCGATCGCCAGAATGTGTGATTAACGCGTTGAAACAGCGTGTTGAACACGGCATCTTCGGGTACGGCATTACGCCGCCTGAACTGATTGATTTGGTTATTGCCCGCATGGCAGAACGCTACCAGTGGAAAATAGAGTCGGACTGGCTGGTTTTCCTGCCAGGAGTGATCAGTGGCCTTAATCTTTCGGTCCGCGCCTTTACCGAGTCCCATCAGGGGACCATCGCGCCGACGCCTGTTTACCCGCCTTTTCGCTCAGCGGCAAAACTGGCAAACCGTACGCAGCTCAATGCGCAGCTGCGTCTGGAAAATCAGCGCTGGGTAATGGACTTGCTGGCGCTTGAAATGCAGATGACCGGCAACGAAAAATTACTGATGCTCTGTAATCCTCAGAATCCGGGCGGCACCGTTTACCGACGTGAAGAGCTGGAGAGCCAGCTGCGCTTCGCTCAGCGCCACGATCTGATTGTCTGCTCGGATGAGATCCACTGCGATCTCATTCTGGAGCCGGGTCTGAAGCACATCCCTTTTGCCAGCCTCAGTGAAGACGCCGCGCAGCGCTCGGTTACGCTAATGTCTCCCTCGAAAACCTTCAATATTGCCGGTCTGGGCGCATCGCTGGCGATCATTCCTAATCCTGAACTGCGCAGGCGCTTCATGCAGCAGCGAAAAGGCGTCGTACCGCCCGTGGATATTCTTGCCTACGTAGCCGCCACCGCCGCCTGGCGCGATGGACAGCCCTGGCTTGATAAGCAGCTGGCCTATTTGCGTGGAACGCGCGATCTGCTAACGGCAGAGATTAACGCCATGTCGGGTCTGACGCTGTCTGCGCCGGAAGCCACCTATCTGGCGTGGATCGATGCCAGTCAGTTAAATGTGGCCAGCCCCGCGCTCTTCTTCGAGCGTCACGGGCTGGGATTCTCGCCGGGGCGCGATTTTGGTGATGATGCCTTTGTTCGTTTCAACTTCGGCTGCCCGCGGGATATGATTAACGAAGCCCTGAAACGCATGAAAAACGCGGTCAGTCTAATGAATCGCTAGGGCTTACGCCCCTTCGCTTTCCACTATTTCCTTCAGGCTCCAGGGATGGAACTTGATGGTGATACTGCCATTCGACACGGCAAGAGTGGGATTGGGCAGCCGTTCACCTTCCCCCGCCGGTGCGCTATTTTTTATTGTCACCCCGGGCTGCACCAGTCCGGTATCAGATAACAGCGCCAGCGCGCGGTTGCCCAGCTCGCTTTCTTTACCACGCAATACGACCTCAATATGCTCCCAGCCTTCATGTCGGTAGAGCCGATTGCCGGGCCAGGGAAGCTCGATCAGGGTGATCGCCCAGGGGCCCACCGTCAGCCCTTCCGTCAGTTCAAAAAGGGCAACGGGGCGACCATTAATATTTTTTTCTGAAAATAGCGTGCCGTGCTGTAAAAAACCTTTTTTCCACCGTTCCGCCGTCGTAATCTGGTTACAGCGCACGGCAATATGATCAATTTCAAGATCGGCCAGTCTTAAACCCAGACTTTCTGAAAATTCATCCAGCGAAGTCAAGAAACGCGGCAGATCATTGATAAGGTCGGTTAACTCTTCTGCAATTGGGCCTGTCAATGGCTCCCCCTTCGATACTTAAGTTAAATTACTGATTTTTTTCAACGCCAGCGCCCGTATCGGACCAGTTAAACTCTTTATTTATCCAATTTCATGCTGAGAAGATGATATATAAGCCATTCTTCACTCAATTATACCCAGCTTATGCTGGTTCAGTACCAGTTTTTGTTTTAGATAGTTATACTTAACTATATGTTTTCATTTAGTTAATTTACAAAAATGCGACTTTTCTTAATTCCTGAGCGGCATCTTCCAGGCTATTCTTATTTGAGACAGATTGATCGTGACTCTCACTCAAGGAATAACCCTATGCTTATGTTGCTACTTGTCATCGTGCTGATTGCGATGATGGGATTTGCGCTGGTACGCCACTGGAAGGTACGGAATAATAAAAACACTATTTCCAGCCCGCACCGCACCCACCGTCGTCGTCCATAGCGATTTCCCGAGGGGGGACAGCCCATACTGTCCCCCTCTCATCGCAGTGGCAGCTCCACTGCTCACATCGGTAAAAATGCCCGGGTTTGCCGTCATTTGCGACCAGCTTCATGGATAACTCCCTCCGAAATGCAGTATACTTCCCCCCTTATTTTTTTGCGCCCCGGCGCGCGGGTCATATCAGCATAATTAGGGTAATTCGGTGAATATTCAGGCTCTTCTCTCAGAAAAAGTCAGTCAGGCGATGATCGCCGCAGGTGCTCCAGGCGACTGCGAGCCACAGGTGCGTCAATCCGCCAGAGCACAGTTCGGTGCTTACCAGGCCAACGGCATCATGGCCGTGGCAAAAAAGATGGGCAAGGTGCCCCGACAGCTGGCAGAAGACGTCATTAAACATCTCGATCTGGCGGGCATCGCCAGCAAAGTTGAGATTGCCGGCCCTGGCTTTATTAACCTTTTTCTCGATTCTGCCTGGCTGTCAACGCAGATCGATAGCGCCATTGCCGCTCCCCGCCTGGGCGTAACGCCGGTTGAGCCACAGACCATCGTTATCGACTATTCCGCGCCTAACGTGGCAAAAGAGATGCATGTGGGTCACGTACGTTCCACCATTATTGGTGACGCGGCGGCGCGTACGCTCTCCTTCCTGGGGCATAAGGTTATTCGTGCTAATCACGTTGGTGACTGGGGAACGCAGTTTGGCATGCTGATTGCCTTCCTGGAAAAACAGCAGAATGAGCAGCACGGCGAAATGGCACTGGCCGACCTTGAAGGCTTCTACCGCGAGGCCAAACGCACTTATGATGAAGATCCCGCCTTCGCCGAACGTGCTCGTGGCTATGTGGTGAAGCTTCAGGGCGGTGACGAATACTGTCGCACGATGTGGAAAAAGCTGGTCGACATCACCATGACGCAGAATCAGTCCATTTACGATCGGATGAACGTCACCCTGACGCGCAACGATGTGATGGGTGAGAGCCTTTATAACGATATGCTGCCCGGCATCGTTGCCGATCTGAAAGCAAAAGGTCTGGCCGTTGAAAGTGAAGGCGCCACCGTGGTCTTCCTGGATGAGTATAAAAATAAAGATGGCGACCCGATGGGCGTTATTATCCAGAAAAAAGACGGGGGCTATCTTTACACCACCACCGATATTGCCTGCGCTAAATATCGCTACGAAACGCTGAAGGCCGACCGCGTTATTTACTATATTGACTCCCGTCAGCACCAGCATCTGATGCAGGCATGGACCATTGTGCGTAAGGCAGGCTACGTGCCTGAGTCGGTGCCGCTGGAACATCATGCGTTCGGTATGATGCTGGGCAAAGACGGCAAGCCCTTCAAAACCCGTGCGGGCGGCACCATTAAGCTTTCCGACCTGCTGGACGAAGCCGTTGAGCGTGCCACCCGTCTGGTCAGTGAAAAGAATCCGGATATGCCTGCCGAACAGCTTCGCGCACTGGCAAACAGCGTCGGTATCGGAGCCATTAAGTATGCCGACTTATCGAAAAGCCGTACCACCGACTATATTTTTGACTGGGATAATATGCTCGCCTTTGAGGGCAATACCGCGCCCTATATGCAGTATGCCTACAGCCGGGTGCTGTCGGTATTCCGCAAGGCCGGCATCGGGGAAAGCGAGATAACCGGTCAGACGGTTATTCGTGAAGAGCGTGAGTCTGCCCTGGCCGTTCGCCTGTTGCAGTTTGACGAAACTATTACTCAGGTGGCCCGAGACGGTACGCCGCACGTGATGTGCGCCTATCTGTATGATCTGGCCGGGCTGTTCTCAGGATTTTACGAGCACTGCCCGATTCTGACCGCTGATGATGAAGCGACGAAGCAGAGCCGCCTGAAGCTGGCGCTGCTGACGGCGAAAACGCTTAAGTTAGGTCTGGATACGCTGGGTATCGATACGGTAGAGAGAATGTAGCATTCCCCCAACGGTCAGGGTGCGGCGATACGCGCCCTGCCGTTTTCCTGTTGAAAGACGATTATGTAGTCAGGTTACAGGCCCCCATTAGATCAGCCCCCTGATGACTTCATATATTTTGAAATTGGAAATTCCAAATTCCCCCTTCCATGTTCAATCTTCACTTCAGCTTCGGATGATTTTGTATACTTAACCCGTCCATACTGTTGACGACTGATATTTAATGCAGCCAACGCCCCCCTGAATTGATCGCCTGCATCAGGATGACGCGTCGTTTTTAACAGGCCCATATCATTGTCACCCTGAGCATCAAAACCTGTCGCGTATGCTTCAGGATCCGTCAGTTTCCCCAGAAGTCCAACTGTCGGGTTGTAATTTTCGACAAAACCGCTGTAGCAGGCGTATAAAGAAACGGCTTTAACCGTCGTATGACTTTCCAACGCATCTATAGCCGCTTTATCAAGAAGTTCCACAGGGTTCTGAGAAAGAATAATAACACTTTGATGCCCTCTTTTGGGGCTGATTGCTCCATGATAGTCGATAATGACTTTATCAATATTTTTTAGCGTTTTTTTCCCTATACTGTTCCATGTATCAGTAAATTCTTTAACCCCCGAGACATATGCCCCCTTTACATCGTGTCCCTTATGCATCAAATAACTCATTTTTTTCTTCGAAAATTCGTGGGTTGCATAGGCTTCTGAGCCAGGAAAAGAGGAGTATGGATCGGGTTTAGCACTGATATAGAGAATATTATGCCTGGGCTTATTCTCTGCGCGCGCTGTCGCCACCTTCTCTTTGATATTGAATGGCAAATCAACTTTGGCGGGTGCATAAAGTGTTTTTAGCTCATCAGCGTTTTCTTTCTCCCAGGGATCATCAGGACTTAACCCTGCTACATCCTTTAATCTGACTGGATTGTTCCTGACCATACAGAACAGGTTCTGCCCATCAATTGTTCCTGCCGGGTCAGCACTCAGCCATCTACCCACCCAACTCTGGTAATAACGGTAACCGTAATAATATAGTCCCGTCGCATCCCGCTCTTTGCCCGAGTATCGCCGGGTTTTATAGCCGGCCTCCACCTGACTCCGGGCCGCCCACGCCGCTGTTCCACCAAAGGGGTAATACTCTTCAATGCTGATAAGCTTACCCTCGCTATCCACTTCCAGCCCGCTGCTGCCAATCAGATTGTCATAGCTGTAACGTAGCTGATAGTTATCAATATCCGACGGTAAGCCAATGGCCCAGTAGAGCACGCGCACCTGAGCACGTCCGGCGTCCCCCACCCTCACCGTATGCAGGTCTTCTTTTAGCCTGTCCCCCTGATAAGTGGCGCGGAGTTCCAGTCCCGGCAAATACAGTGTGTGCTGCGTCTGGCTGCTGCTGCCATTCATCCTGGTGCTGATCTTGCTGATACGCATCCCGTCACTACCGTAACGGTATCGCTCATGATCGAAAGTGGTCTCCTCACGCATTACTGCCGTGACCCGTTGCAACTCCCCACGCATATTCCAGTGCAGGTCTTGACCCAACAGCAGCTGTAACTGATGTCCGCCAGCGTCAAAAAAATCGTCAACCTGATTGATATCTCTGCTCAGGGAACTGAGCACCGCGCGATTACTCTGGGAAGATACCGTAATGTCGGTGGTAAAACTGTTGCCTGTCGCGGGCGCGCTATGGCGGATTTGACAGAGATTATCACCCCGGTCATAGCGCCAGTAACGCGTGTATTGGGTATAAATATTGTCATCGGAGGGGAGCGGGATAAACGGAGCAGGGATCTGACGATACTGCTGGCTAATAGCGGCTATTTCACGTCCGGTCGCCTCAACCAACTGATACAAACTGTCATAAAGATAGTTATTTTGCGGCACGACCTTCTGATTGCGCCAGAACCGGGTCGCTTCTGCATCATTGGTTACCTGTACCACGTTGCCCACCGGATCATAGGTATAGCGCAGGTCCTGTAGCAGGCTGGCACCGCTGGCATGCCCGACCGGACGTTCGGTTTTAATGCCGGTCAATCGCTGGCTTTCCCTCTCGTAAGTGTAGGTGGTCACCACACCGTTGCCGTGAACTTCCCGCAATTTCTGGCCCGCAGCCGACCAGGTCAGGGAAGCCACGATAATCTGTTCACTTCCTCCCCGCAGCGTCAGCCAGCTTTCATGCAGCTGTCCGGCAATATCATACGCCATACGCTGCTGGTTACCGGTCGCATCTGTGGTCATCAATGTTGCCCCGGTGGTATCGGCCCTACTCCGCGTAATGTAGACCTCCGGAACCAGCAGGTCCTGCCAGGCCACCTCGTCCCTGTCCTGCCAGTCAGCATCGACCCCCTCCCTTAATACCCGACGGCTCACCGAAAGCGGGATACCTGTTAGTGCGAGACTATCGATCTGACTGAGTCCCGCGGGGTCGTAGTGAGACACGCACTGACCCATCAGATTCATATCTTTCCCAGCTGATACGTTGCTGGCCCAGATAAATCGCTCCGTGATACGGGCGGCCTCTCCCGTAGCCTTCTCACTAATGCTGAGAAGGCGACCGGGCAGGTTGTCCTCTTCATACTGGAAGGTTCGGGTGCTGCCAGAGGCCGAGATACTCAGAACCGGGCGACCAGCAATGTCGTTTAGATTGAGGGTGATACCCGCATCCACGCTGTCGGTGCGCAGAGCATCACCCGTTAGGAGGGACAGATAGCTGAAATTAGGCCTGACCCTGATGTCCCCCTGCTGCAGATCAAACAAACGTGGATCGATACTGTGCATAAGGTGTCCACGCGCATTGAAATGGTGGCGGGTGATACGCTCATCGGTCACTGTGAGTGAGTCCTGGTGACGGTGGTAGCGCAATGTACGTACCACCCGTCCCCGATTGTCCATTACTGTGACCTCCGGGGTATTGTGATATAAAGCATTGTCCGGGTACCGCATGGGCAGCCTCCAGGCTGAGTTAAGAATAATTAGATGAATAGATGAATAGATGAATAGATGAAGGTATTAGGGTATGAGAATAAGGGGATTAAACAGCGCGCTTATTTGGGTCTGTCATTGCAATAACAGTATAAAGAGATAATGAGAAGCCTGGGTGCCAGAAATTCGGCCTGGATGCCTACAGGTGAAGGGTAACATTGATAACGCAGGACCAAATCCGGCAGGAGAAAGGGACTGTTGCCAGGGAAGCTATCCGCAAGCGGGCGGGACGTAACTGCAAACCGTCACAATATTACTGTAGTGAGTATGGCTTGAAAATTACGATCCCTGTGCGTTAGCCAAGTATAAATGTGGTTTATTACTCGCGTAATCTGCCTGTTATGTCGCGTATTAAAACTTAACGGTAGTTCACCATCACTTCATTACTCAGTACCCGCAGGGGCTGATTCATCCTGCCCTTTCCCACTACGCCGTAAACAAAATGCAGGCTTTCTGACGCGCTGACGTTGGTCAGCCCCTTCGTGGTGCCGCTTGCGCCGTCAATGGCGACGCAGCGGCTCTCCGCACAAAGATGCACCCGCAGATCGCCCGGCGCCGGGCCGGTGAGCACATAGCGCCACTCGACCTCGGTCATCACTCCGCTAACCGGCTCCGGCGACGTTAATGCAGGCGAGGCCGCCTGCATACCGCGATTGATCATGCCGGGTCCGGCGCTGCTCGCCTGCCAGGCGCCCGCCGCCTGCGTGATGCACGGCAGAAGCAGCAGCCCCCACAATGCCTGTTTCATTACTGCCCGCCAGGGGGCAGTGGCACGGGTCTTCGTCGGTTTCATCAGTGGCCTCCGATGGCTGGGGTCATGCGCATCTGTCAGTTTCATCAGTGGCCTCCAATGGTTGAGGTCATGCGCATCTGGCGGTTTTCAGTTAGCTCCAGGTTAGAAATAACCATCAGCTGCGGCAGATTACGGCGCAGGAAGCGGGCAAGCAGCGCCCGTAGCGGGTGGTTCACCAGCAGTACCGGCGGTGCGCCCAGTGATTCCTGATGCGCCAGCGCGCCCTGCGCCTGCGCCAGCAGTCGGTCCGCCAGACCAGGCTCCAGCCCGCCGCCGCCCTGTAGCGCCTGCAACAGCAGGCGTTCAAGCGTACTGTCCAGACCAATCACCTGAACTTCGCCGGTGCCAGGGAACCACTGCTGGGTAATTGCCCTGCCCAGCGCCACGCGCACCACCGAGGTCAGCTCGTGCGGATCGGTCTGTATTGCCGCGTGTTCCGCCAGGGTTTCGATAATGGTGCGCATATCACGGATCGAGACGCGCTCGGACAGCAGATTTTGCAGTACCTTATGCAGGGTTGTCAGCGTGATAACGCCCGGGATCAGATCCTCGGTCAGCTTCGGCATCTCCTGAGTCACGCGATCCAGTAGCTGCTGCGCCTCCTGACGACCAAACAGCTCGCTGGCGTACTGTCCTATCAGGTGGTTAAGGTGCGTGGCCACCACGGTGCTGGCCTCGACCACCGTATAGCCCTGGATCTGCGCCTGCTCTTTCAACGCACTGTCGATCCAAATCGCCGCCAGGCCAAAGGCCGGGTCAACGGTGGCTTCACCCGGCAGCGTTCCGGCTGCGGTACCGGGGTTAATTGCCATCCAGCGCCCCGGGTAGGCATCGCCGCTGCCAATTTCCACGCCCTTCATCAGAATACGGTAGCGGGCCGGGGGCAGATCCATATTATCGCGAATATGCACCACCGGCGGCAGGAAGCCCATCTCCTGAGCGAATTTCTTACGGATGCTGCGAATGCGGCCCAGCAGTTCACCATCCTGTAAATGGTCAACCATCGGGATCAGCCGGTAGCCGACCTCCATTCCCAGCGAATCTTCAAGCTGCACGTCGGTCCATGAGGCCTCGACGTTGGCCGCCGTCTCAACGTTGGTTTTGCTTTGCAACTGCGGCTCAGCTTTGGGTTTGATCTCTTTGCCGCGTATGTACCAGGCCAGACCCAGCAGGCCGGCGGTAAACAGCAGAAAGACAAAGTTAGGCATACCGGGAACCAGTCCCAGCAGACCCAGCACGCCGGCACTCAGCATCATCACCCGCGGGTTTTTAAACAGCTGGCTTACCATCTGCTCGCCAACGTCCTGATCGGTGCTAACGCGGGTCACGATCACACCCGCGGCGGTCGAAATCACCAGCGCCGGGATCTGCGCCACCAGGCCGTCACCAATGGTCAGCAGCGTATAGCTCTCCGCCGCGTGACCGACGTCCATACCGTGCTGGATAACCCCCACCAGCAGGCCGCCAACCACGTTAATCACCATGATCATAATACCGGCGATGGCATCGCCGCGCACAAACTTACTCGCCCCGTCCATCGAGCCGTAGAAGTCCGCTTCCTGGGTCACTTCGGCGCGGCGTTTTTTCGCCTCATCCTCACCCACCAGTCCGGCATTCAGGTCGGCATCGATGGCCATCTGTTTGCCCGGCATCCCGTCCAGTACAAAGCGCGCGCCAACCTCGGCAATGCGCCCTGCACCCTTGGTGATAACCATAAAGTTGATGATCACCAGAATAATAAACACCACGATGCCGATGGCAAAGTTACCGCCCACCAGAAAGTGACCGAAGGCCTCCACCACGTGCCCCGCCGCCCCGGCGCCGGTGTGGCCCTGCATCAGGATAATACGGGTGGAGGCGACGTTCAGCGCCAGCCGCAGCAGCGTGGAGAAGAGCAAAATGGTGGGGAAAGCGGCGAATTCAAGCGTGCGCTGGGTGAACATTGCCACCAGCAGCACCATGATTGACAGCGCAATATTAAAGGTAAAGAGTAGATCGAGGATAAAGGGCGGCAGCGGCAGCACCATCATCGACAGGATCATCAGTATCAATACCGGCCCGGCCATCACCTGCCACTGGGTATCTTTAAAATTCGGTAACCGTAATAGTGCGGCCAGATTCGCCATCAGTCGTTTTCTCTTGTGTCAAAGTCCAGCGCTTCCGGCACCGGTAGATTGTCAGGTTTTTTCGGAGCCAGGCCGCCTTCCAGCTTCCAGCGACGGAGCTGCCAGACCCAGGCCAGGACTTCTGCCACGGCGGCATATAACGTTCCCGGAATATGCTGGCCAATTTCACTGTGCCGGTACAGCGCACGCGCCAGCGGCGGCGCTTCCAGTACCGGAATGCGATGCTCTTTACCCAGCTCACGGATGCGCAGCGCAATATCGCCGGCCCCTTTAGCGACCACTTTCGGCGCGCTCATTTTGCGTTCGTCATACTGCAGGGCGACGGAGTAGTGCGTCGGGTTAGTCACGATAACGTCGGCCTTCGGCACGTCAGCCATCATCCTGCGCCGTGCGGCGGCCCGCATCTGCTGGCGGATACGCCCTTTAACGTGCGGATCCCCCTCCTGCTGTTTGTACTCGTCGCGAATATCCTGGCGGGTCATCCGCAGCCCTTTAAAATAGCTGTAGAGCTGCCAGAACACGTCAAATCCCACCATCGGTGACAGCCCCAGCACCACCAGCAGGCTGCACATCGCTATCATATTCAGCGCGCTGGCCAGCGCGGTAAAGGGTGCCTCGCTGATTAAGCGCAGCATGTCCGGCCAGTGAAGGCGCAGATACCCCCAGGTGACACAGCCTACCAGGATGGCTTTCAGCACGGCCTTGAGCAGTTCAGCCGCCGACTGTGCGGAGAATAATTTGGCCAGCCCCTTAATCGGGTTCATTTTGCCAAAGTCGACCTTGATCGCTTTGCCACTGATCACTACCCCGCCCAGCAGCATCGGCGCGGCGATGGCCACCAGTACCAGCCCGGCCATCATAGGCAGCAGGGCCATTACCGCCTGGGTAATCAAGTCGCCAATCTGGTGCAGCATCTGGCTGGTATCACTCACAACCGAGTGATTGAAGCTCAGCCCGTCCGTCAGTATCGCCCCCAGCTTGCGGCCCATGCTTTCGCCGCCAATCCACAGGATACTTAAGCCTGCAACCAGCATCAGCACCGAGGTCAGCTCGCGCGAACGGGGGATTTGCCCCTCCTCACGCGCTTTTTCTATTCGGTGGGGGGTAGCGGATTCGGTCTTCTCTTCATCGCTGTCCTGGGCCACGGCAGCTCACCTTTAGTACGGAATTTCAGGGGGTAGCATGCCAAACTGCCGCAGGAATAATGGCGCGAGTAAACGCGTAAAAAGGGGGTTATTTCACGGATGGTAAACGGGAAGGGAAAAACAGCGGGCCAAAGACGCAGAGGTTTGTCTCAGCGGGATAATAAACATCCACGCCGAGATTCATCCTCTGCTCCCCTGATAGCGCCACCGCCACGACGCGTTTCAGACGCCGTGGCCGTCAATCTAGCCACCGCCACGACGCATGCCAGACGCCGTGGCCGTCAATCTAGCCAACGCCACGACGCATGCCAGACGCCGTGGCCGTCAGTTTAGTGACCGTGATCGTCGGTTTTAGAAGCCGAGGCTGTCGAGCAGGTCATCCACCTGGTCCTGGTTCGCCACCACACCCGGTGCTGTTCCATTGATTTGTGGACCATTTAGCAGGCTGTCGGCATCCTTTTTCGCCCGACCCGGCTGCTCAGGAATATTCTCCAGCAGCACGGCCAGCAGCTGGCGCTCAATCTCCTGGATAACGTCCATCATGCGCTTGATCACCTGACCGGTCAGATCCTGGAAATCCTGCGCCATCATGATTTCCATCAGCTGGGCGTTGGTGAAGGCGGTGTGTTCCGGTACGGATTCAAGATAACCACGCGTATCCGTAACCAGAGAGCGGGCATCTGCCAGGTCTACAGGATGTTCAAACCATTCATCCCAGCGGCCTTTCAGCGCCTTCGCTTCTTTCTCCATCAGGTTCTGACGCGGCTGTGATGCCTCCACGCAGTTCAGAGCACGTTCTGCCGCCTGAGCGGTCATTTGTACTACGTAATCCAGGCGATCGCGGGCATCCGGAATGGCTTCTGCCGCTTCGGCAATCGCCTGATCCAGTCCCAGCTCACGCAGACTGTCGCGCAGCATCCGCGTCAGCGATCCAATTCGGGAGATGATGTCGTGGGCCGAGGCCGCATCAACATTTGGTGTCGGTAAAGTGGTCATCTCGGCTCCTTACATACCCAGCTTTTCGAAGATCTTACCTAACTTCTCTTCAAGCGTGGCCGCGGTAAAAGGTTTAACGACGTAGCCGCTGGCACCAGCCTGCGCAGCCGCAATGATGTTCTCTTTCTTGGCTTCAGCCGTCACCATTAGCACGGGCAGCTTGCCCAGCGTGGCGTCGGCACGAATCGTTTTCAGCAGTTCCAGGCCGTCCATATTCGGCATGTTCCAGTCGGAAACCACAAAATCAAACCCGCCCGCGCGCAGCTTGGTGAGCGCGTCAACGCCATCCTCGGCTTCTTCAACGTTGTTGAAGCCCAGTTCTTTTAACAGGTTACGGACGATTCGACGCATCGTGTTAAAGTCGTCGACCACCAGAAACCGCATATTCTTATCTGCCATACCTACTCCTGTTTTTTGTAGCCCCGCGGGACGGGCGCTGCGTTATATACGTAATGCCTGTCCGGCGCTAATTTTTGCCAGCATGTGCTGGCTGATTTGGTGAAGATCCACCACCTCACTGGCGCCCCCGAGGCCAATTGCCTCGCGAGGCATACCAAATACCACGCAGCTCGCTTCGTTCTGAGCGATGGTCCAGGCGCCTGCCTGATTCATTGCCAGCAAACCTGCCGCACCGTCATTGCCCATTCCGGTCAGGATCACGCCGACGGCGTTCCGACCGGCATACTGCGCCACTGATTTAAACAGGACGTCCACCGAAGGTCGGTGCCGGTTGACCGGAGGACCTTCGTTAAGCTTGACCTGATAGTTAGCTCCGCTGCGCGCCAGCTCCAGATGCATGGCGCCCGGCGCGATATAGGCGTGGCCCGGCAGAATGCGCTCGCCGTCCTCTGCCTCTTTTACCGTTATCTGGCAGAGCTTGTTCAGCCGCTCGGCAAAAGAGCGGGTAAAGCCTGGCGGCATATGCTGAGTAATCAGCAGCGCCGGGCTGGTCGCCGGCAGCGGCTGAAGCACATGCCGAATGGCCTCGGTGCCGCCGGTAGAGGCTCCGATAGCAATCAGCTTCTCGCTGCTCAGCAGCGGTCCGGCTTTCAGCATGATCGGGGCGCTCTGCGGGCTGCGCATTTGCAGCCTGGCCCGTGAGGCCGCACGGACCTTATCGGCAATCATCTGGCTGTAGGCCAGCATCCCTTCGCGAATACCCAGCGAGGGTTTAGTCACAAAATCTACCGCCCCCAGCTCCAGCGCGCGCAGGGTAATCTCTGAGCCTTTGCCGGTCAGGGAGGAGACCATCACGACCGGCATCGGTCGCAGGCGCATCAGCTTTTCCAGAAAATCCAGTCCATCCATGCGCGGCATTTCCACATCCAGCGTCAGCACGTCGGGGTTGAACTGCTTAATCAAATCCCGCGCCACCAGCGGATCCGGTGCCGAAGCCACCATCTCCATGTCAGGATGGCTGTTGATAATCTCCGTCATCAGCTGCCGCATCAGTGCGGAGTCGTCAACGCATAACACTCTGATTTTGCCCATTATCTTTCCTTAGTCAGTCCGTAGACCGTCTGGCCGCGCAGATAAAACTCTTTACTGATCTGGCTGAAGTTCTCTGAATGTCCGGCAAACAGGATCCCGCCGGGCTTCAACATCGGGACAAAGCGTCGCAAAATCTTCTCCTGCGTCTCTTTGTCGAAGTAGATCATGACATTGCGGCAAAAAATCGCATCAAACGGCCCCGGAACCGCCCACTCATTCGCCAGCAGATTCAGCTGCGCAAAGGTGACCATATTGGCCAGTTCTGGCCTCACCCGAACCATCCCCGAATGGGGGCCGGTGCCGCGAAAAAAGAACTTCTGCATCTGCTGCTGTGACAGCGTGCGCAGCTCTTCCTGACGGTAGACGCCGGCCAGCGCCTTCTCCAGCACCTGGGTGTCGATATCCGTCGCATGGATCTGGAACTTACCCGGCCCGCTGCCCAGCGTTTCCGCCAGCGTCAGCGCAATCGAGTAAGGCTCCTCACCCGTTGAGGCCGCCGCGCACCAGACGTTGAAGGAACCGCTGCGCCGTTTGGCGTGTTCAGCCAGGATAGGAAAATGGTGCGCCTCACGGAAAAACGCCGTCAGATTAGTGGTCAGCGCGTTAATAAACGCCTGCCACTCCGGGCTGTTGGAGTCACTCTCCAGCAGCGCAAGGTAACGACCAAAATCGTCGATGCCTAACATCCGCAGTCGGCGAACCAGGCGGTTGTAAACCATCTCCCGTTTGTGATCGGCGAGTACAATGCCTGCCCGCTGGTAAATCAGCTGGCTGATACGCTTAAAGTGCGTATCGGATAACGGCAGGCGCTGCACCATCTGGGCCAGCAGCGTCGCGTTTTCCGTTGGCGCTAACAACGTCGATTTTTTCATCCTGATCCACCCTGCAATTTGCAGATTAAGGGGGTTATAAACGTCTTGTTTTCCCTGTAAGCCTGCGTTGCTACCTGTTCGGGCTTATCCTGCGGCATCCAGTGAGAATCGGCTCACCGTGTCGGTCAGATTATCAGCCTGTGCTTCAAGTGCTGCCGTGGCGGCTGCCGCTTCCTCAACCAGCGCGGCATTCTGTTGTGTCACCTGATCCATCTGGCCGACGGCCAGCGCGACCTGTTCTATTCCCCGGCGCTGCTCGTCAGACGCAGAGGCTATCTCAGCCATAATATCGTTCACGCGGGTGACCGACTGAACGATCTCCTCCATGGTTTCGCCCGCGGAGGCCACCAGCGTTGAGCCCTGATCGACCCGGCTAACCGACGCTTCGATCAGCCCTTTAATCTCTTTTGCCGCCTGCGCGCTGCGCTGGGCCAGGCTGCGAACCTCGCCCGCGACCACCGCAAACCCCCTGCCCTGTTCACCCGCCCTCGCCGCCTCTACCGCTGCGTTCAGCGCCAGAATGTTGGTCTGGAAGGCGATGCCGTCAATCACGCTGGTGATATCGCCAATTTTCTTTGAACTGAGGGCGATTTCACTCATGGTGGTCACCACATCGCGGGTCAGCGAACCTCCTTTAAGCGCCGTCGAAGAGGCTTCTTTGGTCAGCAGCGACGCCTGCCGCGCATTGTCTGCATTGCCGGTTACCGTCGCCGTCAGCTGCTCCATGCTGGCCGCCGTTTCCGTCAGCGAGGCCGCCTGCTGCTCGGTCCGCGCGGAAAGATCGTTGTTACCTGAGGCAATTTCACGGATGCCCGTCTGCATGGCATGGCTGCCGTCCCGCACGTTAGCGACCGTTTCAGCCAGCGCCTGCTGCATGGTCTGCAGGCTGATAAACAGCTGGCTAAGCTCATTGCGTCCTTCCGCCACAATGCGGCCACCGAGGTTACCGGAGGCGATGCGCTCAAAGTGACCGCGCATATGCGCCAGCGGGCCGATAACGGCTTTTTTCACCCAGGTCACACCGGCCAGCGTCACCAGCAGCGACAGCAGTACGGTCGAGAAAAATATCGCCATCGACTGCGTGTAGAATCCCTTGCTCGCCTGGCTGGCATGAATGCGAAGCTTGTCGATATGCAGCATCCAGCGGTTGTACTGCGCCTGAAACTTGTCCTGCGTGCCCTGCGTGGGAGAGTTCAGGAAGTCCTGTAGCTGGTAGTTCTGTAAATAAGCAATCAGCCGCGCCAGCTCCTGGGAGTATCCGTCATAAACTCCCTTCATCTCCTTCTTCAGGACGCTGCCTTCTGGCGTCAGTGCCGGGATGGCTTCAAAGGTCTTATAAGCGTTATCGGCAGCATTCAGATCTTCCTGAGCCTTTGCCATTAAACTTGTTACCTGATCGCGCGGCATACTCAGTGCCGCACGCGTCCCGGCGCGGCTTAGCGTCAGGCGTGCGCTGAGTAAATCAGCCCAGGCCTGCCCCAGCGCGTCACGCTGGTTACCGCTGACCTCGACGTCATGCAAATTTTTCGCGTCCAGGCGAAAAGAGTTAAACGATAACCCGCTGCTAACGATCTGCATCACGCAGAACAGGCCCAGTAAAAATATGATGGTGGTTGAGATGCGAATGCGGGCAAACATTGAAGTCTCCTGGTGTTGCCGCCCATCGCGGGCGGCTAAGGTCACGTTAAAAGGTTTCCCAGTTATCGTTGGATACCGGTGCAGCCAGCGCTTTGCGTGACGTTACCTGCGGGGCAGGCGCGTCGCTATGCGTTGTTCTGCTGACGTTAACGGCCTGAATGGCATTTTCTTTACGAATGCGGAAGACCGCGACGGCCTGGTTCAGCCTGGCCGCCTGCTCTTCCAGCGCGGCCGAGGCTGCCGCAGACTCTTCAACCAGCGAGGCGTTCTGCTGCGTGACCCGGTCCATCTCGGTCACGGCCGTACCCACCTGGTCAATGCCGCGACTCTGCTCATCGGAGGCGGAGGCAATTTCACCCATGATGTCGGTGACGCGGGTGACCGCGCTGACAATTTCCGCCATCGTCTCACCAGCGCTTTCTACCAGCACCGAGCCGGTATCCACACGGGTGACTGAGTCTTCGATCAGTCCTTTAATCTCTTTTGCCGCCTGGGCGCTGCGCTGTGCCAGGCTGCGTACTTCACCGGCGACCACGGCAAAGCCTCTGCCCTGCTCACCCGCACGGGCCGCCTCAACCGCGGCGTTCAGCGCCAGGATATTGGTCTGGAAGGCGATGCCGTCAATCACGCTGGTGATATCAGCGATCTTCTTCGAGCTGCCCGCGATGTCGTGCATGGTTTTGACCACGCTATCCACCACCTTGCCACCCTTCTCAGCGGTACCGGAGGCGCTGAGCGCCAGTTTGGAAGCCTGGCGCGCGTTTTCGGCGTTCTGCTTCACGGTAGCGGTGAGCTGTTCCATGCTGGCTGCGGTCTGTTCCAGCGAGGCGGCCTGCTGCTCGGTACGCGAGGAGAGGTCATTATTGCCGCTGGAAATTTCGCTGGCGCCGGTATAAATCGCGTCGGATCCATCCCGCACTTCGCTGACGGTCTGCACCAGCGACTGCTGCATCTCATGCAGGCTTTTGGCCAGCTCGGACATTTCATTGCGTCCATCAAACTCAACGGTCTGGGTCAGATCGCCGCGGGCAATGTGTCGGATATGGTCAATGTTGGTCCTCAGCGGCCGCAGCAGCATGTTGCTGATGCCGCTCCAGGCCAGAATAATCACCGCCAGCGAGATAATCAGCACCAGCGCCAGTACCCAGATAGTCTGCTGGTAGGAGTGCTGACTGGTTTCAACCACGCCCGCGGTCAGCTGGTCATTGGTGTCCAGCCAGCTCAGATAGGATTTCTGAAAGCTGTCCTGATAGCTCTGCGTCGGCTGGGCAACAAAGTCATCGAACCTGCCGGTGTTCATCATCACAATCAGGGCATCCAGCGCGTCATGAAGCTGCTTATAATCCGCCAGCATCACCTTCACGTTGTCCGCTTTTTTTCCCTGTTCAGTGAGCGCGGCATTAAATATCGCCAGTGATTTATCCGCGTTATCCAGCTCCTGCTGCGCCAGCGCCATCAGATCGTTGACGCTGCTGCCCCCGCCGGTTTTCCCTGCATCCTGAAGATGACGAATACCCGAACGGTTGAGTGTGTTACGTGCCTGCACCAGCGAGACCCAGGCATTGCCCATCGCCTGCTGAGAGGCGCGCAGCCGCTGGCTAAAGGCAAAGTTATCCCGGTCATTTTTGACGGTCTGGAAGAACAGGCCACCGGTACCCAACTGAAGAACAGCAAACAACACCAGCACACTCACCAGGCCGGTAACGACTTTCACTCGCTTAAACATAACTACCTCTGAACAGGGGGCCAATTGGAAATGTTATCGGCAGCGGAGCGGGGATCTTTATTAAGGATTTGACTGATTGCTCAAAGGATAAACTTATGATTGGCAGAAATGCGCCGTGGGCCGGCGCATGTCGATTATTGACGGAGACGACGCATCAGAACGTTTCCCAGTTACCCTCCGTTGCGACTGGCGCGGCGACTTTCCCGGCGGTCAGCTGACGCTGCGGAGTGATTACCGCCGATGGCGCGGCCTTGATCGCCTGCGCCCGATGCATACGGAACACCGACACGGCCTGCGTCAGGCGGCTGGCCTGCTCTTCAAGCGCGGCGGCGGCCGTGGCGGACTCTTCCACCAGCGAGGCGTTCTGCTGAGTCACCCGATCCATCTCGGTGACGGCGGTGCCTACCTGATCGATTCCACGGCTCTGCTCATCAGATGCCGACGCGATTTCGCCCATAATATCGGTAACCCGGGTGACCGCATTGACGATATCGTTCATGGTTTCACCGGCGGTGCCTACCAGCACGGTGCCGCTGTCTACCCGCGAGACGGAATCTTCGATCAGCCCTTTGATCTCTTTCGCGGCCTGCGCGCTGCGCTGCGCCAGATTACGCACTTCCCCCGCCACCACCGCAAATCCACGGCCCTGCTCACCCGCACGGGCGGCCTCTACCGCCGCGTTTAGCGCCAGGATATTGGTCTGGAAGGCGATACCGTCAATCACGCTGGTGATATCGGCGATTTTTTTCGAGCTGCCCGCGATATCACTCATGGTTTTCACCACGCCATCCACCACCTTGCCGCCTTTTATCGCCGTTTCAGAAGCGGTCAGCGCCAGCTTTGAGGCCTGACGCGCGTTCTCAGCGTTCTGTTTCACCGTGGCCGTCAGCTGCTCCATACTGGCCGCCGTCTCCTCAAGGGAGGCCGCCTGCTGTTCCGTACGGGCTGAGAGGTCGTTGTTCCCGGCGGCAATTTCGCTGGCCCCGGTCAGGATGGCGTCCGAACCGTCGCGAACGTCACTTACGGTACGCACCAGCGCCTGCTGCATCTCTTTCAGGCTGGCGGCCAGCTGAGCCATTTCATTACGCCCTTCAACCTGAATATCGTGGGTTAAATCCCCGCTGGCGATCTGGCTGATATGCGCAATATTGCTGTTTAGCGGCTTAATCAGTACGCGCTTAAGACCAAACCAGCACAGCACGATCAGCGCGATAACCAGCAGCATTACCGCGGCAATCATCCAGAGCATTGAGGTGTAGGCCGACTGGTTGTCCGCTACGCCCTGCATCATCAGCACGTTCTGCGCATCCCGCCAGTGGGTATAGGCCGCCTGCATCGCCTGCTGCTTCTCTTCAATGTTCATTTTGAACATCTCGCTCAGCTGCTGGTTGTCCATCAGCTGCAGCATGCTGGCCAGCGCTTTGGAATAGAGGACATAGTTCTGCTCGAGGCTGGCCACAATTTGTGGATCCATGCCCCTGGTGGAGGGAAGCGACTGATAAAGCGCCCAGGATTTATCCGCACTGGCCAGCAGCTGCTTGCCTTGATCGCTAATCACACTCAGCGATGAGATGCTGCTCTGTGCTAATGCATTACCCTGCAGACGCAGCATGCCGCGGTTGAGGGCAATACGCGCCTGGTTAAGCGCCACCCAGGCGTCGGTAAATGCCGACACATTTTCGCTGGCATTTTGCGCCACCGCAAAATTCGTTTTATCGCTGTTCAGCGCCTTAATAAATAGCCCACCGGCCAGCAGTTGCAGAGCGCCAAATACCAGCAGAACCAGCAGCAGGCTGGTCACGACTTTCATTCGTTTAAACATAGATACCCTTGGTGTTTTTAAAATGGGACAACAGAGAATTTATCGGCACGGGCTGGTGGATCTTTATCCAGCGCAGTAGGGGATAATCGGAATAATATGTTGCTATCTAAGACAAACCTGGCAGCATCACGCGGGAGAGCCGTTCAAAATACAAAAAAGGCCGACAGAAAGTCTGCCGGCCCTTTTCACCCTGAGGGAAACGCTTACGCGCTGCGCAGGTTATCCACCAGCGCCATCTCGTCGCTGCTGAGCAGCTTCTCGATATCGACGAGGATCAGCATACGGTCACCCAGCGCACCCAGCCCGGTCAGGTACTCGGTTGACATGGTAACCGCGAACTCTGGTGAAGGGCGGATCTGGTCCTGCGTCAGCGACAGTACGTCGGAAACGCCATCCACAACGATGCCCACCACGCGGTGCTCCAGGTTCAGCACAATCACGACGGTATTATCATTGTATTCCACATCCGGCTGCGCAAATTTCACGCGCAGGTCGATGATCGGGACGATAACGCCTCGCAGGTTGGTCACGCCTTTAATAAAGGTCGGGGTATTGGCGATGCGGGTAACCTGATCGTAACCGCGGATCTCCTGCACCTTCAAAATATCAATACCGTACTCTTCGTCACCCAGCGTAAATACCAGGAACTCCTGACCGACGGTTTCGCCAGCGATTTTAGTAACAGTTGCCATTCCAGTCATAATTCTACCCTTAATAGGTTAACGTCAGGCTGCGGCTCCCGCCACGCGCTTTTCACGGTTGAGAGACTGCAGTGCCGAAACGTCGACAATCAGCGCCACGCTGCCATCACCGAGGATGGTCGCCGCCGAGATCCCGGGCACTTTGCGATAGTTGCTTTCGAGGTTTTTGACTACCACCTGGTGCTGACCAATAAGCTGATCGACCAGCAGCGCATAGCGTTTTCCGGCGCTTTGCAGGATAACCACGATGCCCTGCGTCGCTTCGGTTTTCGCGCCCTGCACTTCAAACACGTTCCACAGCTCAACCATCGGCAGGTATTCACCACGCACTTCCAGTACGCGTTCGCCACCGGCCAGCGGATGCAGGTCGTCCGCCAGCGGCTGAAGTGATTCCATCACCGCGTTAAGCGGCAGAATAAAGACTTCGTTTGCCACGCGAACGGACATGCCGTCGAGAATGGCCAGGGTTAACGGCAGCAGAATGCGAATGGTGGTGCCTTTACCCTGCTTAGAGGCGATTTCAACGTGTCCACCCATCTCCTGGATATTACGTTTCACCACGTCCATGCCGACGCCGCGTCCGGAGACGTCAGTCACCTGTTCAGCGGTTGAGAAGCCCGGCGCAAAAATCAGCATGCCGACCTCTTCATCACTCATCGCCTCACTGACCGGCAGGCCCGATGAGAGCGCTTTAGCCAGAATACGTTCGCGATTCAGACCGGCACCATCGTCGTTCACTTCGATACAGATATTGCCGCCCTGATGCTCAGCGGAGAGCGTCAGTTTACCGACGGGATTTTTGCCCGCTGCCAGGCGTTTGTCCGGCGACTCAATCCCGTGATCCAGGCTGTTACGCACCAGATGGGTCAGGGGATCGATAATGCGTTCAATCAGGCTTTTATCCAGTTCGGTTGAGCTTCCCTGAAGGATCAGCTCCACTTCTTTTCCGAGCTTGCTGGCCAGATCGCGTACCAGACGCGGGAAGCGGCTGAAAACGTATTCCATCGGCATCATGCGGATCGACATTACCGATTCCTGCAGATCGCGGGCGTTACGTTCCAGCTGCCCCATGCTGTTCAACAGATCGCCGTGCGCAACCGGGTCCAGTTCGCCCGAGCGCTGCGCCAGCATCGACTGGGTGATCACCAGTTCGCCGACCAGGTTAATCAGTTGATCAACTTTTTCAACCGCAACGCGGATGCTGGTCGATTCGCTGGCCTTGGCGGCACCGGGCTTTTTCACGCTTTCAGGCTTGAGGGCGGGCGCTGCCTCGCTGACCACAGGCGGAGCCACTTCCGGCTTAGCTTCCACCTGCTCCACGACGACGGCAATGGCCGGTGTCGCAGTTGGCCCGGCGGCGGCCGCGTCGATAAAGTTGATCTGTGACTCTTCAATAACGAAGCAGAGTACGGCCCGGATATCATCCGGATCGACCGTCGCATCCAGAGTGGCTTCCAGCGAGTTTTCGCCTTTAACTACGTCTGAGACGGTGCACAGATTGCTTAGCTCTTCCAGCATCAGCGGCACTTCACCCGGCTTCAGGTTACTCAGTACCAGACGCTGACCCGCGGCGCTAACCGCAGGCTCAGCCGCCGTGACGGCGAGCGTTTTCGGCGCTGGGATCACTTCACCCTTTGCTTCCAGCGCCAGCTGACGCAGCGCCTGACAAATGTATTCAAACGTCGCGGCATTGGGTTCCGTGGCGGTTTTATAGGCATCCAACTGTTCCTGCATAATATCTTTAGTTTCCAAAAACAGGTTGATGATATCGGTGCTCAGCTGCATTTCGCCGCGCCGCGCACCGTCGAGAATGTTTTCCAGAATGTGCGTCGTTTCCTGCAGTACGGTGAACCCAAAGGTTCCCGCCCCGCCTTTAATCGAGTGCGCCGCCCGGAAGATAGCGTTAAGCTGCTCCGAATCGGGTTCCTGCGGATCCAGCACCAGCAGGTGTTGTTCCATATCGGCCAGTAACTCATCGGCCTCATCAAAAAATGTCTGGTAAAAATCGCTGATATCCATGCTCACGGTATCACCTCTGCTGTGAGTCGCGATCGGTCTGGGCCGCTGGCGCAGGTACCGCCGGGGCTAACGCCGCGTGGGTTACGTTGCTACCCGCAGGCTCAGCCGGTGAGGGTTGAGGGTCGGGTTTTTGGCCGGCGGCCATAGGAGAGGCCGGTGCCGCTAACTGTTTTAAACTGGCTGGATCGCTGTCGCTGACCTGCACCGCGTCACTTTCCGCATTTTCTTTCTCAATCTGCACTTCGGTGTCGTGGTTCAACACCACCAGACTGATTCGACGATTTACCGCATCATCCGCGCCGCGGTTCTTTAACTTCATGGTGTCGGCCATGCCGATGACGCGAATCATCTTCCCGCTGGCCAGACCGCCAATAATCAGCTCACGTCGCGAGGCATTAGCGCGATCGGCCGACAGTTCCCAGTTGCTGTAGCCCCGGTCACCGCCCGCATACTGAAAATCATCCGTATGCCCCGCCAGGCTGATCCTGTTTGGCAGGTCGTTCAGGACCGGCGCTATCCCGCGTAATATGTCGCGCATATAAGGCTCAACTTCCGCACTGCCGGTTTTAAACATCGGACGGTTTTCACTGTCGATAATCTGGATACGCAGCCCCTCTTCAACCAAATTAATAATCAAATGGGGACGCAGCGTGCGCAGCTTAGGATCGGCCTCAATCAGCTGATCCAGCCTCTCGCGCAGGCGGTTAAGACGGATCTCTTCCAGCTTGCGTTTTTGCGCATCCATATCGACCACCTTATGCACCTCACCCTGTTTCTGAGTGGGGTCATCGCCCCCACCCGGGATGGGACTCTCGCTGTCGCTGCTGCGCGCGCCGCCGGTCAGCGCCACCTTCAGGGGCGTTTTAAAGTAATCGGCAATTTTCACCAATTCCTGAGGGTTGGAGATCGAAATTAGCCACATCACCATAAAAAAGGCCATCATTGCGGTCATAAAGTCAGCGTAAGCAATCTTCCATGAGCCGTGTCCGCCCTCATGTTTCTTATGCTTTTTGCGCTTAACCAGCACAATGGGGTGATTGTTATGCTTCATGCGTCCTCGTCGGATGTCTGTTTCGCTGGTGATTTCGCGTTACGAACGTGCTCCTCCAGCTCGGTGAACGACGGGCGATCGGTGGAGTAGAGCGTTTTACGACCAAATTCAACGGCAATCTGCGGTGCATAACCGTTCAGGCTGGAGAGCATCGTGACCTTGATGCACTGCATCATCTTGGTGGTTTCCGCGCACTTTTGCCGCAGTACGCCCGCCAGCGGAGAGATAAATCCGTAGGCCAGCAAAATGCCGAGGAAGGTTCCGACCATCGCGTGGGCTATCAGGGCACCCAGCTCTGCCGCCGGGCGATCCGCTGAAGCCAGCGTATGCACCACGCCCATTACCGCCGCCACGATGCCAAACGCGGGCAGTGAATCACCCACGGTCTGAAAGGCCATTGCGGGCACTTCGCACTCGCTTTCGTAGGTTTCTATCTCTTCGTCCATCAGCGCTTCAATTTCAAAGGCATTCATATTGCCGCTGACCATCAGGCGCAAATAGTCGGTAATAAAGTCCACTAATCTTTTATCGGCAAGAATGCGTGGGTAATTAGAAAAAATTTCACTTTCCTGAGGGTTTTCAATATCGCGTTCAAGCGAAAGCATCCCCTGCTGGCGGGATTTCGCCATCAGGCGATAAAGCAGCGCCATCAAATCCATATAAACAGCTTTATTATATTTTGACCCGCGCATTAATAAGGGCATGGCCTTGAGGGTCGCTTTTATCGCTTTACCGTTATTCCCTACGATAAACGCGCCAATCCCTGCCCCACCGATAATTAACAGTTCAGAAGGCTGATAAAGCGCGCCGAGGTGGCCGCCGACCATCGCGAAGCCACCCAACACTGACCCCAGTACCAGAATGTACCCTAAAATAATTAACACAATAAATCCTTACGTCTGCCGACGCGTGGGTGAAAGATGAATCAGCGTGTAAAGACGCGTTATCGCGGCACGGGGCAAAAAAAAAGCAGCGGTTATTAACCGCTGCTGGATTCATTCCACCTGTCGAGCCCGATTAAACGGCTTGTTTAATCTGTTCATCCAGCAGTTGTGAAATGTTATCGGCAGGTTCTGCGATAAGTTTACGTCTTTTTACCGCACGGGACGGCGGCTGGCACAGGCTGCAAACGAAGCTGCCAACGGGCTGGTGCGCATGGTTAATAAAGCTACCGCCGCAGCATTTGCAGTCAGACAGTTCGAGCATGCCGCTCTCAACAAACCGGACCAGGGTCCAGGCGCGGGTCAGCGCCAACAGCGGGCCTTCGTCCTGTTGCGGACACTGTTCGAGATAGAGACGGTAGGCTTTAATCACCGCGTCTACGCCCTGGCTCTGCCCGCTTTTGAGTAAAAACTGCCAGGCGTTACAGAACATGGAAGAGTGGATGTTCTGTTCCCAGGTCATAAACCAGTCGGTAGAGAACGGCAGCATGCCTTTTGGCGGCGGGCTGCCACGCAGCTCTTTATAAAGCTTTATTAATCGACCGCGGCTAAGCTGTGTTTCACTTTCTAACATTTGCAGGCGCGCACCCAGCGAAATGAGTTCCATCGCCAGCTGAATATCGCGCGCTTCCTGTACAATACTTTTTTCGCTCATTAGCTCGCTCTCTTTTTCGGCGTTGCTTCTTCTTTGGTCGTCACACTGCGTAATAAACGACTGGATAACAAAATGCCGGTATGGATTTGCTGTAAATCATCCACGCGAGACGCCTGCGTTAAGCGTTTAATCGTATTGTCATCGTTAAAACGGAATTGACAGATCAGCTGATTAGTTTCGGCAAGTTTTACCATCTCTGGCAGCGTTAATTGCGCGAGCGTATCAGCCATCGCCTCATCAATACCAAGACGAAACATTGCAGAAGCTTTTTCCTGATTTATAAGGCGCTGAGCAAGTAATAAATATGACAGATTAATATCGTAAATATGTTTGAGTAATTCTGATGTACCCATTTTTTTTCCATCCTGACTAACACGACTTAAACGTTTGCGGGTTATGCCGCTACCTTGTTTGCTGCTTGGTAAATCTAAAAATGGCAAAAAACTAGTGGCAGAAGCCAAACGTTTGCGAAGCTGTTAGCCGCACTAAAGGCTGCTAAACAGAAAGTAGTCATTACTCATTTTGCCAGTTGCTGCTCCGTCGTTTTCGCTCTCTTCCCTGGCGCAATCCCTTGTCTGTTTCACACATCTTTTAAGACAATTCCGAAAACAAGGCAACTCTATCCGCTCTTATTTCGACATACAATGTGAGCCACCTCAAATTTTAGATAAAGTGTGACGTAGATCACACTTTATCGGAAATTTCTTGCCCGAGACCCTTTAGTAGCGCTTTTCATTAGTGCACTAAGTAACCATTTTCTACCCTTTTTGTTAAAATTTAACATTTAATGATCATTTTCAAATGAAAATGACTCTCTTTACGCGTATAAATCGGCGAAAAGGCGTGATGCAGATCATGATTAGAATAAAGTGCTGGGTGTTGATTATTTTGCAGAGTTTAATGCTTAATTTAACCCTGTTGACATGATGTTAGATTAATCACTCAGAGTGACTGTTCAGTATGAGTTGCAGTGCAGAAGTGTGATCTTACGCAGGTTCTTTTTATGAAGTGAAAGTCTTTTGTAAGCCGCGCCAGGCTTGTGTTTGGGGTACGAAAATAGATGTAACTGATGGTTACATTAGAAAGGTGAATGTTTGGAGGCTTTTTTCAGGATACGGGTTAAGTATCGGCGGCGGTGAGGATTTCTTTAGTAAAAACGGTTTTTTTTTGCTTTTTTTCTAATAAATGGTCCTTATTGCACACTTTATGTACGTGTATTTTGCCGGACAGGCGTAAAAAAAGGGCGATCTGCGATCGCCCTTTAAAAGAAGTGGCACGGCTTATGCTAGGTGTGGGAGGTCGCGGTCTGCGTATCCTTCTTCCCGGCGGCCGGACGGGCAGGAACGGCCTGCAAATCCTTCAGATAGGTTTTACGCCAGTGGGTGATGTCGTTTTTGCGCAGCACGGCCATCATATCGTTATAGCGGGTGATACGTTCCTCCAGCGGCATCGTCAGCGCCTGGTTGAGCGCGGCGGCCACCTCATCACGATCGTAAGGATTGACGATTAACGCCGATGTCAGCTCATTGGCTGCGCCGGCGAAGCGCGACAGCACCAGTACGCCCGGATCTTCAGGGTCCTGCGCGGCAACATACTCTTTCGCCACCAGGTTCATCCCGTCACGCAGCGGCGTGACCAGGCCGATGTCGGTCAGACGGAATATTTTCATCAGCAGGCGACGGTCGAAGTGCTGATTGAGGTAATAGAGCGGCGTCCACCCCAGGGTGCCGTAATGGCCGTTGATGCGCCCTGCTTCGGTCTCCAGCTGGTGACGGATATCCTGATAGGCCTGTACGTCACCGCGCGACGTTGGCGCAATCTGTGAATAGCGGATCTGGCCCCGGTGCTCGGGATAGTGTTCCAGCAGCGCCTCATAAGCGAGAAAACGCTCCGGCAGCCCTTTTGAATAATCCAGACGTTCGCAGGCAATAATATTCTTCGCATCCCCCAGATCCCGCTTCATTGCGGCCATTTTCGGCGGGAGCGGGCCTTCCGCCATCTCTTTAATACTGTCTGGCTCAATGCCGATAGGATAAACCTCAGTGGCAAAGCTACGGCCCAATGCCCGATGCTGTTTGCCGTCGCTCTCTACCTGCGTCATCAGCGACAGGCACTCTACAAAGGCCATGCGATCGCTCTCGGTCTGGAAACCCAGCAGATCGTATTCGCTCATCATCTCCAGCAGCTCGTTATGTGGCGGCAGGGCGTTGAAGATTTCGGGGGTTGGGAAAGGAATATGCAGGAAAAAGCCAATACGGTTGGTCACGCCCAGCTTGCGTAACGCGGCGGCAAACGGCAGCAGATGATAATCATGGATCCACAATACATCATCAGGCTGTAGCAGCGGCAGCAGGCGCTTTGCCAGCAGGGTATTGACGCTACAGTATCCGTCCCAGGCTTCACGCTGGAAATTCACTAAATCGAGACGGTAGTGGAAGGCGGGCCAGATAACGGCGTTCGAGAACTGCAAATAATAGAGATCGTAATCGTTCTGATTCAGTCCAAAAGAGGCGTAGGTCACGCTGTCCTGCTCGAACAGCTCCATTTCCTCGTCATCTTCACCGATCTCATTGATGTTACCGTTCCAGCCAAACCACAGTCCACCGGTGGTTTTCAGGGCATCCATAATGCCGACGGTCAAACCGCCCGCGCTGGTTTTGGAACCATCAGGTACAGCAATGCGGTTAGATACGACTACTAAGCGACTCATAACCTTAACTCCTTACCGACGTTGTTTCGTCTTAATCTAATTGTAATTGTATGTTTTCAAGCCAGTGATAAACGGCATTCACGTCCGGCAGCCGATAGCCTGCCTGCGTGTCGCCCTCACCCACTTTTATTGCGATGCCATCCCTGACATTGACCGCTTCAAATCCTGCCTCATCGGTCAGATCGTCACCTAAAAATACGGGCGTTCGCCCGGCAAACGGCGGTTGCTGCATAAAGGCGGCAACCGCGGCGCCCTTATTCACGCCCTTTGGTTTTAACTCCACCACGCATTTACCAGGCTGTAGCGCCAGCATGGGGAAACGTTCGGTCATTGCCTGCGCCAGGGCCATGATTCCCTGCTGATAGTGCTCCGCGCCACGATAGTGCAGCGCGAAGGCCATCCCTTTCGCTTCAAGGTGCGTCCCCGGCATATCGGCTATGGCATCGTTCAGCCGCGTTGCCAGGTCGCTGGCAACCTCCTGCGGCAGCGACAGACGCTCAACGTTGTCGCGGGCATCGCGGCGTTCAGCGCCGTGGACGCCAGCAAGGGGAAAATGGAGCGGCGCGGCCAGCGCATCCAGCTCGCTAATGGGGCGGCCTGAAACCAGCGCAACGGCCCCTTCACAGGATGCGGAAAGACGTTTCAGGCTGGCAATTACGGATTGGGGAATAAACGCGTCATCCGGGCGGGGCTGAATGGCGGCAAGCGTACCGTCAACGTCGAAAAAGAAAGCATAGCGGCCCTCTTTATTCAGGGGCGGTACCTCATCATTCTGGGTGTTCACACGACTCCTCCTGCTTAAAATAGTTGTGATGTTGCGTCTGGCCCTGGCCCATGGCGTCAGGCCTGTTCGACGCTGGCGCCGTGACGGGCTTTTCTCGTCCGGTCACGTGGGTCATTAAAGCGGGGCTGCAATGCGGGAGGCAGACCTGACGGGAAAGTCGCGGTCGCCAGAGTAAGGCGGGGGAGAAAGGCGTCCGTTTAAATTTCATCCTCTTTCTTAAACATTTTCTTTCTGTCATCTGGCTGCACCCTGGGTGCAACATGCCCGTTCCCGCTGCACTATGCGCAACATCGTTAGTTTTCAGTATAGTCACTGATCCCGTCTCTGCCAGACCGACTGGCGCTTATAAGCCCTTTTCTGATCTTCAGACTGTCAAAAAAAGCGTAATAAAGACATAGGATAAAGGCGAATTATGCCGGGAAGCGGTCGGGGAGAAAGCGCAGGTAATGTGCAGGTATAAATGGGCATAACAAAGGGTATTAAGCGCCGCAGGAAATTAAGGGAAAACCGCAGGAAGTTACGCGAAAAAGATGCCGTCGGGACAAAAGCGGTGAAGGCAGGGGCGTGAAAAAGTGAGTGGGCAAACTGGCCGCCTTTATTTATTACGTCAGGAGGCCAGCGGCACCATCCACAATGCGTTAAGGTTAATACCGCTCCAGGTGGCAGACTCTTCCAGTCCGGCTATGCTGTCCCAGCAGTAGCGGCTGCCCAGATCGACGATTTCCGGCTTTATCGGCTGGCGGGTGATCAGCGAAAAGAATACGCAGACCTTAGGTTGCAGCAGCGATTTCTCTCCCGGCTCGGCGATCACCGCAATGCGCCCGGACGCCAGCCTGACCACCGAGCCAGGGGGATAGATCCCCACCGCCTTAACAAAAGCGTGAAATATCTGGCGGTCAAAGTGGCCTTCCCAACTCGCCATCTGGTGCATCGCCGCCGCCGGGTTCCAGCCTGCCTTATAGGGGCGGTCCGAGGTAACCGCATCATAGACGTCGCAGACGGCGGCCATGCGGGCCAGCAGAGAGATCCCCTCACCTTTCAGACCATGGGGGTAGCCTTCGCCGTTGATCCTCTCATGATGATGCAGGGCGACGTCCAGCACCTCAGTGTCACCGTTGCTTTTTCGCAGCAGCGACTCTCCGATCGCCGGATGTAGCTTCATCAGCTCAAATTCGTCGTCGGTCAGCTTGCCCGGCTTATTGAGGATCTCCAGCGGAATGCCGGCTTTACCGACGTCGTGCAGCAGTCCGGCCGTGCCCGCCTGACGCACCTGTCGTTCATCCAGCTGCAGCTGACGCGCCAGCGAAACCATCAGCGCACACACTGCCACCGAATGCAGATAGGTATAGTCATCGTGCGTCTTCAACCGTACCACGCTCAGGAGAGCGGCCGGATGGCGGCTGATCGATCCGCCGATTTCATCCACCAGCGGCAGCGTGCTGTCGGTCCTGATGGTTTTCCCCATCCGGGCATTACTGAACATATCCATTATCTGCCCTCTGGCCATCAGACAGATAGCCTGCGCCTGCGCCACTTCGCTGTGCATACTGGCCTTAACGGGTGCTGCCTGATCGATAACGGCCTCTGTCGATGGCGCGACGTCAGGCGCACGGCCTTTATCCAGATCGATCCAGACTTCTTTAATGCCGTTCTCAACAATAATCTGAATTTGCTGTTCGGTGGTAAGCAGCATATCGTTGCGTACCAGCGGGTGTTTCAGCCAGAAGACTTCCAGTTTGTGCACGTACATCCCGATGCGTAATGCTTCTATCCCGATTCGACTTATCATCGCGCCCTCTGCCTGCTCCCCCATTCAGTACAGATATCGGCATCGTCCGAAAAACCTTCACCGCGTAAAATGATGTTGGTGCGCATTTACTAAAAATTTACGCTTCGGGCTTGCTATTGAAAGGCCTGTCCCCCTTTACTTTTCGGGGGGGATCCCGGGCGATACCCCGTAAAAATCGTTAAGCAAAATGACCTTATCAAGATATTCACCCAAGCATAACAACGACTTATTGTTAATTCTTTTTATCCCCGCCTTTTTTATCGCGTTTAATTTGTAGTGTGAGATGGTTTTCACGGAGATATTCAGCGTCCTGCCGATATCTCCGGGCGTTTCACCGTGAAGCAGCAGGCAGGTGATAATACGTTCAGGCAGGGATAGCGGGCAAATGGGCGGTACGCTGCGATTAAGATGCCTGATTATTTCCTTAGCCATCGCCTCTCCGCTTAACTTCCTGGAAACCAACATACTGAAACGGGTGCTATGTTTTATACTTTCCTGATAAGCGTCGATAAATACCGCGCAGGTTTTCCTGGCGGAATAACTCTGTAGAATTCTCTCCATTTTCTCACGCTTATTGGAATCAATGATTATTGCACGGGGACGATCTTTTTCGTTTGGCTGCGCAATACTTTCTTCCTCAGGATCCGGCACGTAGGGTTCATACCCCATCAAAGAAAGATGGACAGCCAGACCCAGCGTAAAATAGGCATCCTCAGAATATATACAGATTCTCATCGTTTTTTCTCAGGGTAAATATCCGTCAGACGCTTTCTTTTCAATATAAAAATAGAAGGGCTTAATCATCTCGCGCTTCAAACAGTGGCCCTTAACTTCAAACGTCTCAACGCGCATGATAAAGTCGTGCTCAACGCCCAGCGTGGCCAGCCGCAGCTTCAGCGCCTGCATAACCTGCCATAGCCGCTGGCTGGATGATTTGAGGCCGTGCAGATCCCAGACGTTATACATAATCTGCTCGTTCGTCACAATTTTCCCATTGGCATTTTCCAACAAAAAGAGGAATAGCCTCATCATCGTTTCCCTCAGAATATAACAGCGTATCTTCCTGCTTTTTGAGTCAAAATTACTTAACCTTCTCTGGGCTATTTCAAGCTGAACATTGCTCCCAATATAATATCCAACCAGCACTCTTTCCATAAACTGCCATCCTTTTTAGTAAATTGAATTACGCTACCCAGATGAACCACCTGCAACAGGGTATCTTATGTTACAGAAAGCGGTAAAAAACCAGTACCGCTTGAGCATGACAATAAACCATCAAACTATATGGCAGATTACTCCAGAAAAATAAGCATATTATTCCATGAGTGACGTCTTTCCCGTCCTTTATTAAAAGATTAATGATAATGAAGAGCACGTTTTCCGACATAATCTATAAGTAAAGTCATAAATATATTACTTTGTTTTTCCTGGTTAAGCAGAATTAAACTCTGTTGGCGGTGCGGGGTGAGAAAAACCCGCCGCTCACGTCAGCTATCCACATAATACATCCCCTGCCTGAAACCTCAGATTGTTAAGCATCACTTCATTAGCCTCGTTATCGGTTTATCACTTATCCGTCAGCGTTATCGATTATCCACTGCCGGTTCACCCTGGGGGTAATTTACGCCAGGCTAAATTCCCTGCCTGTTCAAGCGCTTTCATAAATCTTCCGGAAAGCGTCTTGATTGTGGCGCGCTTTTACAGATACTGTATATAAATACAGTTAACCCGGAAACACCATCATGCAGTTCATTTCGCCCGGAGACATTAGCAGCACCCTGCTTCTACCGCTCTTTACTGAGCGCGTACCCTGCGGCTTTCCCAGCCCGGCCCAGGACTATGTTGAAGACCGGCTCGATCTCAACAAGCTGGCGATTAAACATCCCAGCGCCACCTATTTTGTTAAAGTCAGCGGCGACTCCATGCGCGGCGCGGGCATTGGCGATGGCGACCTTCTGATTGTCGACCGCTCACTGACCGCCGAACACGGCGACATTGTGGTCGCGGCGGTTGATGGCGAATTTACCGTCAAAGAGCTGCGTACCCGCCCCTTTCTGCAACTCATGCCGCATAACAGCCTCTACACGCCGATTGTATTTCACAGCGAAGAGGAGCTGGAGATCTTCGGCGTGGTGACCTTTACCCTGAAAGCGCATAAGTAACCATGTTTGCCCTGGTGGATGTGAACAGCTTTTATACCTCGTGCGAAACCGTTTTTCGCCCCGATCTGCAGGGCAAGCCGGTCGTGGTGGTATCCAATAACGATGGATGCATCATTTCCCGATCGGCCGAGGCAAAAGCGCTGGGGATAAAGATGGGGGCACCCTACTTTAAACTGAAAGACGAGCTGCGCCGCCAGCAGGTACACGTTTTCAGCTCCAACTACGCGCTCTATGCCGATCTCAGCAACCGGGTGATGACCACGCTCGCCGATATGGCCCCTTCCGTGGAAATTTACTCGATTGATGAAGCCTTTATCGATCTCTCCGGCGTCAGCCACTGCATGTCACTGGCCGACTTTGGTCACCAGATGCGCAGTCAGATCTTAAAGAACACGGGCCTGACCGTTGGCGTGGGGATTGCGCAAACCAAAACGCTGGCCAAGCTCGCCAACCACGCGGCGAAAACCTGGCGCAAAACGGGTGGTGTTGTCGATCTCTCAGACGTCGATCGCCAGCGTAAGCTGCTGGCGCTGGTGCCGGTGGAAGCAGTATGGGGTGTGGGGCGGCGCATCAGTAAGTCACTCCATCAGATGGGTATCCACACCGCGCGTGATTTGGCTGACAGCGCGCTGTGGGTCATCAGGAAGCATTTTAATGTGGTGCTGGAACGTACCTCACGCGAGCTGCGGGGAGAACCCTGCCTCAGTATGGAGGCGATGCCCGCCACCAAACAGCAGATTATTTGCAGCCGCTCCTTTGGTCATCGCATCACCCACTATAGCGATATGCACCAGGCTATCTGCACCTATGCCGAACGCGCGGCCGAAAAGCTTCGTCAGGAGGAGCAGTACTGCCGCTTTATCAGCGTTTTTGTCCGCACCAGCCCCCACGCGGAGGGCGAAATTTTCTACGGTAACCAGGCTTCCGGCACCCTGCTGACCCCCTCGAATGACACGCGCGACATTATTCGTACGGCCACGGAGGCGCTGGACAGAATATGGCGGGACGGTCATCGCTATATGAAGGCTGGCGTGATGTTGAGTGACTTTTTTAGCGAGGGCGTGGCACAGCTCAATCTGTTTGACGACAGGCAACCCCAGGCTAACAGCGAGGCGCTGATGGGCGTGATCGACCGGCTGAATCAGTCGGGGAAAGGCAAAATCTGGTTTGCCGGGCAGGGAACGCAGAAAAGCTGGGCAATGAAGCGGGAGATGCTGTCCCCCGCCTGGACCACCCGTTATGCCGACCTGCCCGTTGCAAAGTGAATCACATTCATCACTCACGGCCAGGCAGGCTGCCGGAGACGCAGCGTCGATGTCCCGCAGCCTGCCCGCGCGGTGCTACAGCGCGTTGATCTGCTGCAAAACAGACTGTTTGACAGCCTGCTGCTTCGACGGGCTGTCGGCCAGTGTCGGCTGCTGCTGAAAGGCCTGATCGAGCTTCTCCCCCAGCGTTGGCGAACCGGTTATCCAGGCATTGGTCGCCTCATCACCGATAACCGCTGCCACCACCCGGGCGGCCTCCTCCCAGGTCTGTATCGCTATCCACGGCGTATCAAGCGAGTAGGCAGGCGTGGCCGAAGTGACCCGCAGCGGCACCTCGGCCACGATATCCCGCGATGAGCGCCCTATTCGCAGCGTAAAAGGGCCTTCCAGCACCCAGTCCTGTCGGTCTTCGTCGTAGTACGAGAAGGCGCGCTTATCCAGTTGCAGGGTAACGGTTTTAGACTCCCATCCCTTCAGCGTTACCTTTTCAAAGGCCTTCAGCTCCTGCACCGGGCGGTCAAGACGCGCGACGTTATCCCCCACGTACAGCTGCACCACCTCTTTGGCGGTTCTGTCCGAGGCATTGCGCAGCGTCAGGCTGATGGTCACGCTTTGCTGCTTATCAATGTCAAAGATCGGGGAGGACGGCGTGAGCGGCCCATATTCGATTTTCGCGTAGGAAAGGCCGTGGCCAAAAGGATACGCCGGCGCAATGCCTTTAGTGTCGTAGTAGCGATAGCCGACATAGATGCCCTCGCCAAAAATGACCGTCTTACTGTTGCCGGGAAAATTGCCAAAGCTGGGCGTATCGGCATTGCGCACCGGGAAGGTCAGCGGGAGTTTGCCGGAAGGGCTGACTTTACCGGTCAGAATATCTGCCACGGCGTTGCCGCCCTGCTGGCCGGGCTGCCAGGCCAGCAGGATAGCGTCGACCTGGGGCTGCCAGGAGGCGATTTCAATCGGCGAACCGATATTTAACAGCACCACGACCTTTTTATTCTGCTGGTGAAAGGCAGCGGACACTTTCGCGATCATCGCCAGCTCATCCGGATGCACCGCCATCGTGTAGCTGTCGGCCCCCTCCGTTGAGCTGCGGCCAATGGCAATCAGCGCAATATCGCTTTTTTCCACCGCGCGGCGCAGGGTTTTGTCCAGGCTACCTTCATCCAGCCGTTGCTTATCCAGGGTATCAATAAAGGTCACGCCCGCATTACGCATCCCCTCCTGCAGGCTAACCCGCTGCTGCGGGTCAATATTGACCTCGGCGCTGCCGCCACCGGTGTCAAAAAAACGGTGAACGTTCTCGCCGAACGCGGCAATGCGCTGACCGCGCCTGACCGGCAGCGTATGGTCACTGTTTTTCAGCAGTACCATAGAGTCCGCGGCCACCTCCCGCGCCAGCGCCGCAGGATCAGCCGGGGCAGCCTCCTCCGGCGGCGTGGCCTGCTTGAACGCCTGGGTTTTCACCACCGTTTGCAGAATACGGGTCAGGTTAGTATCAATCTGTTTTTCCGTCAGTGCACCGGACTTCAGCGCCGTGAGCACCACCTCCTGCGGGTCGGTATTGCGGGGAACAAACGGCGTGTCCTTTTGCGACTTCCCACCCGGCATATTCAAATCGTTGCCCGCCAGCAGCGCGCTCACCGGATCGGTCACGCCGTACCAGTCGGACATCACCATGCCGTTAAATCGCCACTGGTCGCGCAGGACCTGCGTTAACAGCCAGGTATTCTGCGAAGCGGCGGTGCCGTTAATCGCCGGATAAGAACTCATGATGGCCCAGGGCTGAGCCTCGCGGATCGCATATTCAAAGCCGGGAAAGTAGATTTCACGCAGCGCACGTTCGGAGACGATCTGGTTAAGGGTCTGCCGACGGGTTTCCTGATTATTCGCCGCGAAGTGCTTTACTACCGCCCCCACGCCCTGCGCCTGCAGCCCACGAATATAGCTGGCGGCGATGCGCGCGTTCAGCAGCGGATCCTCAGAGAAGTATTCAAAATTGCGTCCATTACGCGGGTTACGCTGAATATTGATCGCCGGGCCAAGCATCAAGTCCACGCCCCTCTCCCGCGCTTCCCGGCCTATTGCACCGCCCACGCGCTGAATAAGCGCCGGATCCCAGCTGGCGGCCATCGCGATGGACACCGGAAAGCCGGTTGCAAAGCGCTTTGCGCCACCGGTCGGCCCGGCCCCGAGCCTGACCCCAACCGGCCCATCGGCAAAGACGATGGATGGGATGCCCAGACGAGGAATAGCCAGGGTGGAACCTGCCGCGCCCGCCACCTTCGCAGAGTTGTTCATGCCGGTGCCGGTGACCAGCGCGGCTTTTTCCGCCAGCGTCATAGCGGCAATCACGGCCGGTATGGAGGCGGTATCCGTAAGCTGGGGGGCGCAAAAAGCGGCAGAAAAAGGCAGGGAGCAGGCAGCGAGCAGGCTCAGGCGAAGCACTCTTTTTTTCATATTAGTCCCTCAATCAGGGCATTCACCGCGGGTGAATGCCCTTTCCGTTATTCATCGTTTGGGATTAGACCATCTTTAGCCGTTGTTTTTCAGCGATCTGGCGCACAGAGATCGAATACGCAGCCATCGAAGCGCATGGGCAGAGGGCCTGCCCCGTAACGCTAATTACTCTGCGTCCTGATTGACTATACTCATCTGGCTCGAAGACGCGCCCGCGAAGGTGCGACGGTTTCCCTGTCAGGAGTAACGTTTTGATTAAATGTAGCGTGATGTATCCCAACACTGAAAATGCCCGGTTTGACTATGACTATTACCGCGATGTGCATCTGCCGCTGGTCGAGAAGAGAATGGGACACTACCTGGTTTCCTGGTCGATAGATAAAATCGTTGGCACGACCGAAGGCGAACCGGCGCCTTATATCGCGGCCTGCCATCTGATCTGTCACTCCGTTGAGGATCTGCAAAAGGGCATGGCCGACCATATTGACGAGATCGTCGGGGACGTTGCGAACTTTACCAACCTCACCCCGCAACAGTGGATTTCGGAAATCGTGAAGTAAATCACCGCCGGTTCGGCATAAAAAAACCCTGTCAGCCTGAGGCTGACAGGGTATCGACGGCGCGCTTACCTCCCGTCCCACCTGAGCATCGCATTCTGCCACCGGTCCGATGGCAGAGTTTGAGCGTCGCCCGGTGATTACAGCAGGTTTTTTTCAGCCAGATCCAGCGCGAAGTAGCTGAAAATCAGGTCGGCACCGGCGCGCTTAATTGCGCCCAGGCTTTCCAGCACCACATCGCGCTCGCTGATTGCCCCGGCCTGCGCGGCAAACTTAATCATCGCGTACTCCCCGCTGACCTGATAGGCCGCCAGCGGCAGTTCGGTGCGCTCCCGCACGTCGCGAATGATATCCAGATAGGCGCCTGCTGGCTTAACCATCAGCGCATCCGCCCCCTGAGCCTGATCGAGCAGGGATTCGCGAATCGCTTCGCGGCGGTTCATGGGATTCATCTGATAGGTTTTACGATCGCCCTTCAGCGAGGTGCCTGCCGCCTCACGGAACGGGCCGTAGAATGAAGAAGCAAACTTGGTGGAGTAGGACATGATCGCCGTATCGGTAAACCCGGCCTCATCCAGCGCCTGACGAATCGCCGCAACCTGACCATCCATCGCCGCCGAAGGCGCAATAAAGTCAGCCCCGGCGCGCGCAGCGGCAACCGCCTGCCTGCCAAGATTCACCAGCGTGGCGTCGTTATCCACCCCGCGATCGTGCAGCACGCCGCAGTGACCATGGGTGGTGTACTCGCAGAAGCAGGTATCGGACATCACGATCATTTCCGGCACCGCATCCTTACAGATGCGCGACATACGCGACACCAGGCCATTCTCCTGCCAGCTATCGCTGCCCGTCTCATCGGTATGATGTGAGATACCAAAGGTCATCACCGAACGAATCCCGGCTTTGGCGATACGCTCAATCTCGAAGGCCAGACGTTTTTCCGGAATACGCATCACGCCAGGCATGGCCTGGATCGCTTTGTAGTCATCAACGCCCTCTTCAACGAAAATCGGCAGCGCCAGATCGTTGATGCTGAGCGATGTTTCCTGGAAAAGTGAACGAAGAGAGGGGGACTGACGCAGACGTCGTGGACGCTGGCTGAGAGAGATACTGGACAAAACAACCTCGGTTTAGCGGCTAATCACCAGCCCGAACGGCAGGCGGTGACGAAAAAATGAGTCTGCTAACAGTATACCTCCGCGTGCCCCCTGACAATGTTTGTGGCCTTCTTCCCACCCCGGACGGCACAGAATGTGTAACTTAGTGCGCGGCCTCGCACTTTCACGGATAAAGCGCCCGTCCACCGGATGAGACTGCTATGCTCAGGTGACCAGGCCCTTCACCCCTGATCTTCGCCCTGACCCTCATCGGTGAAGTATCCGACCTGCCCTACTCTTCCAGACTTGTCTGTTATCACGCGTGCCATCCTGCCCTTACTTAAGCCCGGTGCGTACGTATAAGGAATTGATGCGTGAGAAACCCATTTAGCGGCAAAGCGATCGGGCAACGCGTCCCGATGCCTGAAAAAAACGACTACGCCAGCGTTAAGCCGGAGCTTTACTCAGCAGAACAGATGGTGCGCTACGGCGAGAAACTGGCCCGTTCCCATCGCCTGACGCAGCAAAAGCAACCCTACTACCTGCTGAAAAGATTGAATGATAACGAAGTGAGCCTGGCCGAAAGCTGTGAGGTTATCAGCCAGGGAGACAAAAGCAGCCGGGCACCGGCGGGTGAGTGGCTGCTGGATAACTTCTACCTGATTGAGGAGCAAATCAGGCTGGTGCGCCAGCTGTTACCGTTTAATTTTGGTAAGGGCCTGCCGCAAATCGCCCTGCCACACTACGGCCCGCGCATCTACGATATTGCGACCGAGGCGATCGTACACAGTGACGCCCACTGGGATCTCAGTCTCCTGGCGCGGTTTATCACCGCCTATCAGACGGTAAGCCCGCTTACGCTGGGCGAACTTTGGGCGCTGCCGGGCATGCTGCGCCTGGCGCTGATTGAAAATCTGCACCGGGTGGCGATCGACGTCGCTCACGCCCACCAGCAGCGCGCACTTGCTGAGGAGTGGGTCAGGCGCATGCTGGAGTGCGAGGAGAACGAACCGGCCAACCTTATCGTGGTAATGGCGGAGATGGTGCAAAGCCAGCCGCCGGAGAGCAGCGCATTTATTGCGGAGATGATCAGAGGCCTACAGGGTCACGGCTCCCGCCTGGCGCTGCCGCTGCTGTGGGTGGAAAAACGCATCGCCGAAGCCGGGCTAACCTCCGCCGAGCTGGTCAATCGCTTTAATCAGCAGCTGAGCAGCAATCAGCTCTCCGTCAGCAACAGCATCAGCGGGCTGCGCCAGCTCAATGAAATTAACTGGGCCGATTTCGCCGAATCGGTAAGCCTGGTGGAGCAGTGCCTGCGCCAGGATCCGGCCGACATTTACGCGCAGATGCATTTTGATACCCGGGATAACTATCGCCATCATATTGAAGTTCTGGCGCGCCACAGTGCCTTTAGCGAAGAGGCCGTTGCCCGTAAGGTAGTAGTGCTGGCGGGCGTGGCTCCGGCAGAGAGCGTCAGGCGGCACGTGGGCTATTATCTGGTCGGCAGGGGCCGGGCAGAGCTGGACAGCGTGCTGAACGCGCATTTTCATCCCCTTTCGCTGCTGCGCAGTCAGCTCAATCAGACGCCGCTGCTGTGGTGGCTGGGGAGCATGAGCCTGCTGGTCATGGCCTTTAGCACCGAACTTCTTTTTCACGGCTATCGCCAGGGAATGGGGTGGTCGCTGCTACTGCTGACGTTACCGGTCATCGTAGTGGTTAGCCAGTTCACCGTCGCGATGCTGAGCGAAACCCTGACCCGTAGCCGCAAGCCTGAGCCGCTGCCGCGCATGGATTTTTCCGCCGGTATTCCGGCTACGTGTCAGACGCTGGTGGTGATCCCCTGCCAGCTGGGCAGTGAACAGCATATTGATGCGCTGGTAAACCATCTGCACATCTGCTACCTGGGGAATGCCCAGCCTAACCTTTACTATGCGCTGCTGACGGACTTTCACGACAGCGCGGTCCAGCAGGCGCCAGAACACCCGGCGCTGCTGGCCTATGCGGCTAACAAAATTGGCGCGCTGAACCGGCTTCATCCGCGCGACGGTGCGCATGACAGGGTATTTACGCTGCTGCACCGCGAAATAGTATGGAACCCGGCACAGGGCGTCTGGATGGGCTATGAACGCAAGCGCGGTAAACTCTATGCCCTGCATCGCTGGCTGCGCGGGCAGGATACGCCGTTTTCAACCATCGTCGGGGCCAGTCAGTCAGTGCTGGCGGCGGTGAAATACATTATTACCCTGGACAGCGATACCCTGCTCCCCAGGGAGATGGCGCATCAGATGATCGCGGCGATGGCGCATCCCCTGAACCTGCCTGTCTGGGACGCGCATCGCCAGCGGGTCACGGAGGGCTACGCCATCCTTCAGCCGCGCCTGGCGGAGGAGATCCCAACGGGCGGCCAAGGCCGCTACGCTGCGCTGTGCAGCGGCGAGCCGGGCATCGATCCCTACTCGGCCATCTCTTCGGATATCTATCAGGACCTGTTCGGAGAAGGATCCTTTGTCGGCAAGGGCATCTACGATGTGGATATGTTTATGCTGGCGACCCACAACAGCTGCCCGGAAAACCTCGTGCTCAGCCACGATCTGCTGGAGGGATGCTACGCGCGTTCCGGCCTGCTGAGCGATGCCGTACTTTATGAGCAGTACCCTAACAATTACCTGGCGGACGTGGCGCGCCGCTATCGCTGGACGCGTGGCGACTGGCAGTTGCTTAACTGGCTGCGGCTAAAAGTGAGACGGGCTGACGGCAGCCGGGGTGATAACCCCCTCAGCCACCTCTCCCGCTGGAAACTGCTGGACAATTTACGTCGGAGCCTGGTAGCACCCAGCCTGCTGATTACGCTGTTCTATGCCCTGTCGCCGGCCCCTGATGCGCTGTTATGGTTGGCCTGTCTGCCCGTTGCCATGCTGCTGCCAACCGTTGCCGCGCTGGTCATCGGCCTGCTGAAGAAAAATCGGCGTAATTCGCTGTCTCAGCATATTCGCGCCGTGCTGCGCGGAACCCGTAGCCAGCTGCTGACCACGGCGATGCAGATCGCTACGATGCCGCATCAGAGTCTCTACTCGCTGCGGGCGATTGCCATCACGCTCTGGCGTCTCGGCGTCAGTCACCGCTATTTACATGAGTGGGTCGGCTCTGACGCCGGAAGAAACCGCTCAGCGCCGTCTGTGATCGCCTTTTATCGCGTCATGTGGATCAATCCACTCGCCGGTATTCTCCTGCTGCTGATTAGCGGTTTATCACCGCCTCCCATGATGGCTATCGCGCTCTTACTCTGCCTGTGCTGGGTTGCGACGCCTGCCGTGCTGGCGTGGCTGAGCCGCCCGAGAACCGTGGCGAAACAGCCGCTCAGCCAGCCACAGCGAAACTATTTACGGCAGATTGCCCGAGAAAACTGGGCCTTTTTTGACACCTTTGTTACCGCAGAGGAGAACTGGCTGCCGCCGGACAACGTTCAGGAGATCCCCCAGCGCCGCGTGGCGCATCGCACCTCACCCACCAATATCGGGCTCTCGCTGCTGGCCACGATGACCGCACGGGATTTTGGCTACCTGACCCAGCAGGAGGTGCTGCTGCGCATTACCCAGACGCTGGATACGCTGGATAAACTCGAGCACTATCGGGGCCATCTCTATAACTGGTACGACACCCATACGCTACAGCCGCTCCATCCGCGCTACGTCTCCAGCGTCGACAGCGGTAATCTGGCCGGTCATTTGCTGACTCTAAAAACCGGGATAGCGGCCTGGCGTAACGCGCCCATTCTGGATATGCCCAGCGTGCTGGCCGGCGTGGATGACACACTAAGATTGCTGCAACATGAGGTGGGGGGGAAAATGCCCGCCGCCCTTAAGCCGCTGCGTCAGCGTTTACAAATAGCCCACCGTCAGCCCCCGGATAAGGTCCTGCCCGAGCTGATTATCATGCGCGAGCTTGCCGCTGCGCTGCTGAACGATATGCCCGCCCTGACGGGTAGCTGGCTGCAAAACCTCCATAAGCAGCTTGAAGCGGTCTGTGAAGAGTGGCAGCTGATGGCAGGATGGCGCGACCCGCGCGAGCCGGTTACTCCCTTCCCCTCACTGCTGTGGCTGGTGGAACAGCACGAACAGGTTGCCCCAGGGGGGGATGACGCACTGCATACCGCCAGGCTGGTTGCGCAGAAAAGGCTGGCTATGATTCACGAGCTGGAACTGCGGCTGGAAGATCATGCCACCATGGATTTTCGCTTCCTGTATAACGCGACTACTAACCTGCTGAGCGTCGGCTACGACTGCGAGGCCAGCAAACTGGATAGCGGGCACTACGATCTGCTGCCGTCTGAAATTCGCCTGACCAACTATGTCACCATCGCCACCAATCAGCTGCCGCTGAAGAGCTGGTTCGCACTGGGCCGCCTCTATACCGAAATCAATGGCGATCCGGTGCTGATGTCGTGGAGCGGGTCAATGTTTGAGTACCTGATGCCACAGCTGGTGATGCCGCTCTGGCCGGATACCCTGCTTTCCCGCATGTGCCAGACGGCGGTGACGCAGCAAATTGCCTGGGGTAAGGCGCACCATATTCCCTGGGGGATTTCCGAATCGGCCTGGTATGCCTTTGACAATCAGCATAATTATCAGTATCACGCCTTTGGCGTGCCGGGGCTGGGGCTGAAGCGCGGCCTGAGCCAGGATATGGTCATCGCGCCTTACGCCACGCTGCTGGCGCTGCCGGTGCAAGCTCAGGCGGCGATTAAAAACCTCCAGAGTCTGGAAAAGCTGGGCGCACATGGCGTCTACGGATTTTACGAGGCGCTCGATTTTACCGCTTCACGCCTGCCGCAGGGGCAGTCACAGGTGATCATTGAGTCATGGATGGCCCACCACCAGGGTATGGGCTTTCTGGCGCTGTCGAATCTGCTACTGGATGCGCCGATGGTAAAACGCTTTGCCGCAAATCCCGATTTCGCATCAGCGCGCCTGCTGCTACAGGAACGCGTGCCAACCACGGTCGAGCTTTTCACTCGCCGCCGTAAATTTGAGTCAAATGAGGGCACGCTTCAGCAGCCTGCGTTGGAACAGCGTGAGTTCAGTGACGTCAATACGGCCTTACCGGAGGTCCAGCTGCTGGGGAATGGCCAGTACCACTTGATGGTTACCCTCGCTGGCGGTGGTTACAGCCGCTGGAATAATCTGGCCCTGACCCGCTGGCGGGCGGATGGCACAAAGGATAATCGGGGCACCTTCTGCTATCTGAGCGATCCCCAGAGCGGTGAAGTCTGGAGCAACACCTGGCAACCGACGGGTAACAAAGGCGCGCAATACCATGCCCTGTTTACCGATGCGGGGGCGGAATTCCGCGTCACCACCGGCTCACTTAGCATCCACAGCCATATTGTCGTCTCGCTGGAAGACGATGTTGAACTGCGACGAATCACGCTAACGCATCGTGGTCGTCGCCCCAGAACGATTGAGCTTACCACCTACGCCGAGGTGGTCCTGGCACCGGCCAGCAGCGAACTGGCGCATCCCACCTTCAGCAACCTGTTTGTGGAAACCACCCTGCTTCCGGCGCTGGAGGGCATACTCTGCCATCGTCGACCACGTGAAGCCGCAGAACAGACCCCCTGGCTGTTCCACCTGGTGGCGATTAACGGTTCGGTTGGCCGGGAAACCTCCTTCGAGACGGATCGCGCCGCCTTTATTGGCCGTGGTCGCACCCCTACCACACCGCTGGCGCTGACCCGGCCTGGGCCGCTGGGGAACGGTGCCGGGGCGGTACTGGACCCGATTATGGCAATCCGCCAGCGTATCCGCCTGAAACCTGGCGTCCCGGTGGTGGTCGACGTGCTGTATGGCGTAAGCAGCAGCCGTGATAGCAGCCTGGCGCTGATGGAAAAATATCGCGATCGCACCATCGCCGATCGGGTATTTGAAATGGCATGGTCCCACAGTCAGGTGGTGCTGCGGCAGCTGAATGCCAGCGAAGGCGACGCAATGCTGTTTAACCAGCTTGCCTCTGCGGTTATTTTCCCGATCACGGAGATGCGGGCAGACCGGGAGGTGCTGAGTCGCAACCGACGCGGACAGTCGGGGCTGTGGGGCAATGCGATTTCTGGCGACCTGCCGATAGCCGTACTGGCCATCGGGAGTGAAGATAACCTCGGCATGCTGAAAACGCTTATCCAGGCGCATCATTACTGGCAGCTGAAAGGGCTGGAGGTGGATCTGGTTATCCTCGTACAGACGCGTGGAGGTTATCAGCAAAGCCTGTTTACACTGGTAACCAGCCTGATCGCGTCCGGCCCGTCCGCCGCCCTGACGGATAAACCGGGCGGCCTGTACGTGCGCAAAACCGAGCTGTTAAGCAGCGAAGATCTGACGCTGCTGTTCAGCGCCGCCAGTCTGGTTCTTGACGACAGTCGCGGCAGCCTGGCAGATCAGCTGACCCAGCCGATACAGATGCCGCCGCAAACGCTACAGCTTATTCCCCTGGTCCCGCGCCTGCCCCGGCCTGATTACCCGGCTAATGCGCTGGCGTTCGACATTTCTCAACTGCACTTTTTTAACGGCCTCGGCGGCTTTAGCCAGGACGGCCGGGAGTATTGCATCGTGCTGAAAGCGGGGCAAAGCACCCCTGCTCCCTGGTCCAATATTCTTGCCAACAAGGATTTTGGCAGCGTTATTTCCGAAAGCGGTCAGGCCTACAGCTGGTTTGGCAACGCGCATGAATACCGCATCACGCCGTGGGAAAACGATCCGGTCAGCGACAGCTCGGGTGAAGCCCTTTATCTGCGGGATGAGGAGAGCGGCGAATTCTGGTCGCCCACGGCCTTACCCGCCAGAACCGACTGCGACTACGTAACCCATCACGGTTTTGGCTACAGTCAGTTCAGCCATCAGTACAGCGGTATCGCCAGCGAACTGCGGGTGCTGGTGGCAAGAGATGCCCCGGTAAAACTGGCCGTGTTAACCCTCTCTAATCATTCAGGCCATACCCGCAGGCTCTCGGTGACGGGCTACGTGGAGTGGACGCTGGGCGAGCATCGCAGTAAGACGGCGCTGCATGTGGCAACCTCACCGGCCAGGGTGGTGAATGGCTGCGGTATCCTGGCGACCAATCACTATCGCGATACCGATGCCGGGCGAACGGCGTTTATCGCGTTAACCGGCGTTCACTGCTCGGTGACCGGCGATCGCCGTGAATTTATTGGCCGCAACGGGTCACTCAGCAAGCCCGCGGCGCTGGGCATGCAGCGGCTTTCTGACAGGACCGGCGTGGGATTAGACCCCTGCGGTGCCGTTCAGTCGGCGACGACCATTATCGATGGCGATCAGCGCACCTTTATTTTTATCCTCGGCGTGGGGGAAGATCGACCACAGGCGGAAAGGCTGATTGAGGTCTGGCTGAATGAGGCGAAGGTCAGAGAGGAGCTGGCGGGGGTCCACGACTACTGGCACCACATACTGGACAAGATCCAGCTCTACACGCCCGATGCGGGCGTCAACCTGCTGGCAAATGGCTGGCTGCTTTATCAAACCCTGGCCAGCCGTATTCTGGCACGCAGCGGCTACTATCAGTCCGGCGGTGCCTGGGGTTTCCGCGATCAGCTACAGGATTGTCTGGCGCTGAGCAATGCTCTGCCCGAGCGGCTGCGTGAACAGATCCTGCTCTGTGCCAGCCGGCAATTCACCGAAGGCGATGTGCAACACTGGTGGCATCCTCCAACCGGCCACGGCGTACGCACCCGCTGCTCAGATGATTTCCTGTGGCTTCCGCTGGCGATCAGCCACTACGTTGAAACAACGGGAGACAAAACTCTCGTTGAGGAACAGGCGGGATATCTGGAGGCGCGTCAGCTGGAACCCAACGAGGAGTCCCTCTATGAACAGTCGGCTGTCAGTACCCTGAAAGAGTCAGTCTGGCTGCACGGTATTCGCGCTATCAAACGCGGCCTGGTTTTCGGTGAACATGGCTTACCGCTGATGGGCTCCGGGGACTGGAATGATGGCATGAGCCAGGTTGGGATTGCCGGACGCGGTGAGAGCGTCTGGCTGGGTTTCTTCCTTTATACGGTACTGCGGCGCTATGCGGCACTGGCGGAAACGCTGGGTGATAATGACACCCTTACGCTCTGCCGTGACCAGGCGGACAAGCTGCAAAAGAATCTCCAGGCGCACAGCTGGGATGGTGAGTGGTACCTGCGCGGCTTTTTCGACAGCGGGGAACCACTGGGTTCACACCTCAGTAAAGAGTGTCAGATTGACGCTATCGCGCAGAGCTGGGCGGTGCTCTCGGGTGCAGGCGATGCCCAGCGCACGGCGGTGGCGATGAAGTCGCTTGACGATAAACTGGTTGATGATGACAACGGGCTGATCAAGCTGCTTACGCCGCCTTTCGACGGGAATGGCCCCGATCCGGGCTATATTCGCGGCTATCTGCCGGGGGTGAGGGAAAACGGCGGCCAGTATACCCACGGTGCCATCTGGGCAATTATGGCCTTTGCGGAAATGGGTGACAGCGAGCGAGCCTGGCAGCTGTTTGCGCTGATAAACCCGATAAACCACAGCCTGACGCCGGAAGCCACGCAGCGTTATAAGGTCGAACCCTATGTGATGGCTGCGGATGTTTACTCCGTTGAGCCGCATATCGGACGCGGAGGCTGGAGCTGGTATACCGGCTCGGCGGGCTGGACCAGCCGCCTGCTGATCGAAGCCCTGCTGGGCATTAAACGCCGGGGCGAAGGCTTAACGATTCGCCCGCATATGCCTTTGGCATGGCCGGCGCTGACGCTCACCTGGCGTGAAGGCACCAGCCGTTACCATATTGAGGTCATACGCGGTACGGCGGATTATGAACTCTGGATGGATGGCGTAAAGCTGGAGGAGACGATAATCCCACTGAGCGTCAGGGGCGAGGAGCATCAGGTTAAAGTTATTCTTGCGGGATAAACGAAAGGTCACTGTGGCCGGGTAAAGGTGAGGGGCGTATAACGCCCCGTCGGGGCGATGCTGCGGGAAGAGACACAGGGTATGAGTAAAGGCCAGACGCCAAACGCCTGGCCTTTATCCTGTGGGTGTTATGCCGCAGCCTGAGCGATCTGGGTCAGTTTTTCATCGGTACTTTTTTCTTCCGCCAGCGTCTCTGCCAGCAGCTTAGCCGCGTCCTTATAGCCGAGCTTTAACGCCATGGCGTGCAGCGTGCCGTAGGTGGCAATTTCATAATGCTCCACCTTCTGTGCCGCACCAATCAGCCCGGCATCTAAAACCTCTCCCTTCTCGACGGTGTCGATCAGTTCCTGGGCTTCTTCTGCCAGCCCTTCCAGCGCATGGCAGGTCATACGTTTGATTTTCACCCCTTCGGTGACGTCCACCAGCTGCTGAATGCGCTCTATTTGGCCGCGGGTTTCTTCAAGGTGTTTATTAAAGGCCGCAACTAGCGTTTCACTGGTGGCGGCGCGCGCCATTTTCGGCAGGGCTCGGGTTATCTGTTTTTCTGCACTATAAATATCTGACAGGTCATGTATAAAAAGTTCTTCTAAAGTAGTAATAGACATAATCGGCTCCGGAATAATAAATTAAGGCCAGGAATTATTATTAATTCTGACCAGCATGGAATAATAATCTCGGTAACGTAGATAATAGTAGGTGATAAAAAGACAATGCGAGGGTTATTAAATAAAATACATTACCTTCGCGATGAAAAAATAATTAAATGGCCAATTAATCATCGGGTTATATTTTATTATCGGCATTTATTCTTAATGTGATGCATTTAACAGAATTATCGTCAAGGTTATCTGTGGCAATGCCTCTATCCCGCGCCTTTTCCGGCATCTTGCCGAGGGTTTTTTTTCACTTTTCACACGTCTCACCGGGTCTAAGGTCTGCAATCTGTTACAAAGACTGAAAAAAATATGTTAATTCAAGCAGATATTGTGCCGCTCTCCGCATTTTCGTCCATACTTATCGCAGTGATTTTGCCGCAATAGAGGAGTAATGATGGAATTTCTGGGTTGGACTGCCGCAACCGGTGGTTTATTACTGTTAATGTCGCTGGCTTCCGGGTGGATTAACCGCGGCCCTATCACCACCTTTGCACTTTACCTCATCGCCGGGGTGATCTGCGGCCCCTGGGTGCTTAATCTGCTCCAGGTGGATGTCGCCGCGCATGCTGATCTTGCCAAAAACCTGACAGAGATCGCCATGGCCGCCTCGCTGTTTATCACCGGGCTGAAGCTGCGTCTGCCTTTACGGAGTCAGGGCTGGCGCATCGGTATGCGTCTGGCGTTTCCAGGCATGCTGCTGACGGTAGGCGGCGTGACGCTGGCCGCGCATTTTCTGACTGGGCTCTCCTGGCCGCTGTCGCTGGCCTTTGGCGCAATTGTTGCGCCTACGGACCCGGTGCTGGCCAGCCTGATCGCGGTTAACGATGCCCGGGATGATGATAATCTGCGCGTGTCGCTCTCCAGCGAAGCGGGCATGAACGACGGAAGCGCACTGCCGCTGCTGATGCTGGCAATGCTGCTGATAACCACCCAGGGCGATCTGACGCTGGCGATGTTCAGCCACTGGGCGCTGATCGATGTTTTATGGGCTATCGTCGGCGGCATCGCTATTGGCTTTCTGCTGGGACGCTTCGTCGGTCAGTATGCGACGCATTTACGTTATACCCACCAGGACGTTGCGCCTAATGACTTCCTGGCACTGGCGCTGATTGCGCTCAGCTACGCTGCGGCACAGTCACTTGATGCCTCAGGCTTTCTCGCCGCCTTTGCCGCCGGTGTCGGTCTGCGACGCGCTGAAATGCGCGTGACCCGTCGGCAGCCAGCGGATACGTTCCAGGACAGCGATAACCGCCCCCCCGCTGAGCTGATGGTTAACCCACATATTCGTCACGAGTCAGGCGAGTCCAACGCTGCCAGCTCCGTGGGCCTGGTAGTGGGCGATGCCCTCTCCTTTGGCGATATGATTGAAAGACTGTTTGCCGCAGGGATTATTATCGTACTGGGCGTCACCCTGGCTCATCACTGGGATCCAGTGGGCCTGCTGATGGGGCTGCTGCTGTTTGTGGTGATTCGCCCTCTGTCGGTGTGGGTGGCCACCATCGGGATGGGCGCGCCGCGTAAGCAGAGGCTGATACTGGGATGGCTGGGCATTCGCGGCATTGGCAGTATCAACTACATTGCATGGGCTTACACCCACGGCCTGGGGGGCGATGAGGCGAACCGCATGGCCAATATGGCCTTTACACTGATTGTGGCCAGCGTAGTGGTACACGGCATTTCCGTGACGCCGCTGGTCAACTGGCGGCAGGCTAAGGTTGACGCAGCGGCTAAAGCTGCCGCAGAGGCCGCAGAAAAAGAGAAATCGCGCGGGTAAACAGATGAAAATATCAGACAGTTTTCGCGCGCACTTCCTTCGTGAGATCCTCACGCCCCTGGTGCTGGTGCTGCTGATTACCTCTCTCGGCGCGGGCTATGCCGTCTACTGGGCCACGTCAAAAAGCAATGCCGAGGCCGCGGCGCGCCAGCACCATATTATTCAAACGTCTCTTTCTCAGAGCCTGAGTGAGATGATTATCCAGCATCGCAGCCTTGCGCTGTGGCAGCCGCTGGCGCGCCATGTGCAGCATACTCCACCTGACCAGGCCTGGCTGGATCAGAACGTGGGCGCATGGCTTTCAGGCATGTTTGGTCATCAGCGGGTTTATATCCTGCGTTCTGATGGCCAGCCGGTTTACCAGTGGGAAAATGGCCGCAGCGTGCGGCGCGACACCTGTCACGCCAGCCGTAGCGGCTGCACTTACCGGTCTCAGCCACGCCGTAGCCAGCCTGAAAACACGCCGTGAAAGCGTGGGATTCGCGCTGATTGATAACCGCCCTGCTGCGCTCGCGGTGGGAACCATTGATGGCGACCCCGCCCAGCCTCGTGGCTTTGTGCTGGTCAGCATCCGCTATCTGGACGGCGCTTTTCTCGACGCCCTGTCACAGCGCAGCCAGCTTCAGGGGCTTTACTATGCTGATAAGGCCCCTCTCCGCCATCTTACGGCTAACTACCCGCTGATAAGCCCGGCTGGCCATCCGCTGGGTTACCTGGCATGGCAGGCAGACAGGCCAGGGACCCGGATGCTGGGCATCATCGCCCCGCTGGTCGTAGCCGTGCTGCTGATTATTACCCTTATTTGCACGATGATGATCCGCCGCATTTGGCTCTCCTCACTCCGGCTCTCTCAGTCGCTGCTCCAGCTCAGCGCCAGCGAAGCCCAGGCGCAGCATCTGGCCTTTCATGACGTGCTGACCGGCCTGCCCAACCGTGCGCTGGTTGAAGAGCGTCTTGCCCAGACGCTCGGCAGGCGGATGCGAGATCCTGACGGCGACAAGGTGGCGCTGCTGCTGCTGGATCTCGATCGCTTTAAACTGGTCAACGACACTTACGGTCATCATGCGGGCGACGACTTAATTATTGAGGTGGCGCATCGGCTCACGCAGCGGGTGGGCGAAAAGGATACCGTGGGTCGCCTCGGCGGCGATGAATTTGTGGTTATCCTGTCGGCCGTGGCGACCTCTGCGGAAGTAGAGAGGCTGTGTGAGCAAATAGTGGCGGATCTCTCCCGCCCTTTCATCCTGCTGGGATGTGAAACCTGGATTGGCGTCAGTATCGGCGTCATGCTGGCCAGCGGAGAGCCCACCGACCGCGCCGAGATCGTACGCAAAGCGGACATCGCGCTCTATCAGGCGAAAAGTCAGGGGCGGGGCCAGTATCAGTTCTTTGATCCCTCGATGGATGAATCCATTAAAACGCGCCTGCAGGTGGCGACCGATCTGCGTCAGGCGCTGCTGCATAAGCAGAACCTGGCGGTTTACTACCAGCCGCAGATGGATATCTCTGGTCAGAAAGTCGTTGGACTGGAGGCACTCATACGCTGGAATCATCCGGTGCTGGGCGCCATTCCTCCCGGCGAGTTTATTCCGCTGGCGGAGGAGATGGGGCTCATTATTCAGCTCGGAGAGTGGGTGCTGCGTGAGGCCTGCCGCGTGTCACTGGCATGGCCCGATCTGGTCATTGCGGTTAATGTCTCTCCCCTGCAATTTCGCTCGCCGGGGTTCGTCGAACATTTTGAAGCGATTGTAAAGCAGGAGAATACCCTGCCTTCACGCATCGAACTGGAAATTACCGAAGGGGTGCTGATAGAAGATAGTAAGGGCGCGAAGAAGATTATGAGCCGTCTGCGTGAAGTCGGATTCCATATTGCGCTGGACGATTTTGGCACCGGTTATTCCAGCCTTAATTACCTGAGCCATTTTTCAGTCGATAAGATCAAAATCGACCGTTCGTTTACTCAGGCGCTGGGGGTGACGGAAAACTCCATGGCGATCGTTGAGTCGGTCGTCAGGCTGGGCCAGGCGATGGGACTGGTGGTTACCGCAGAGGGGGTAGAGACCAGCAGCCAGATGGCGGCGCTGGCCGAAGCAGGCTGTAATCAGCTTCAGGGATATCTTTTTTCGCAGGCAGTACCCGAGGGCCAGATTGCAACGCTACTGGCCCGTGAGGAGGCGTAAGCGAAATCAGAAAAAGCCCAGCGGCTCGGTGCTGTAACTGATTAGCAGGTTTTTGGTTTGCTGATAGTGATCGAGCATCATTTTATGGTTTTCCCGTCCGATGCCCGATTTTTTGTAGCCACCAAAGGCCGCATGAGCGGGATATAGATGATAGCAGTTGGTCCACACGCGTCCGGCTTTGATGGCGCGGCCCATGCGATAAGCCCGGTTGATATCCCGCGTCCAGACGCCTGCGCCCAGGCCGTAAATGGAGTCATTGGCGATAGCCAGGGCTTCGGCCTCATCTTTAAAGGTAGTAACCGCCACCACCGGCCCGAAGATCTCTTCCTGAAAAATGCGCATACTGTTATTCCCCTTCAGCAGCGTCGGCTGAATGTAGTAGCCGCCTGACAGCTCTCCTTCCAGCTTCTCCACGCCGCCGCCCGTCAGCAGCTCTGCGCCCTCTTTATGGGCGAGATCGAGATAGGATAGGATCTTGTCGAACTGCTGCTGCGACGCCTGCGCGCCAACCATCGTCTCGGTGTCCATCGGATCGCCACGTTTAATCGTTTTGATGCGCTTCATCACGGCTTCCATAAAGGGCACATAGATCGACTCCTGCACCAGCGCGCGCGACGGACAGGTACAGATCTCGCCCTGATTCAGGAAGCCCAGCACCACCCCTTCCGCCGCTTTTTCAATAAAGCCCGGTTCGGCCTGCATAATGTCTTCAAAGAAAATGTTCGGTGACTTCCCTCCCAGCTCGACGGTTGACGGGATCAGGTTCTTCGCCGCCAGCTCAAGAATATGACCGCCAATGGCGGTAGAGCCGGTAAAGGCGACTTTTGCGATGCGGGAGCTGCTCGCCAGCTCTTCGCCCGCCTCGCGCCCAAAGCCGTGCACCATATTCAGCACGCCTTTAGGCAGCAGATCGCCGATCAACTCAACAAACAACGAAATGGAGAGCGGCGTTTGCTCGGCAGGTTTAAGGATCACGCAGTTACCCGCCGCCAGCGCCGGAGCCAGCTTCCAGGCAGCCATCAGCAGCGGAAAGTTCCATGGAATAATCTGCGCTACCACGCCGAGGGGCTCATGAAAATGATAGGCGGCAGTGAACTCATCAATCTCTGCCGCGCCCCCTTCCTGCGCGCGAATACAGCCCGCAAAGTAACGGAAATGGTCCACCGCCAGCGGCATATCGGCGGCCAGCGTTTCACGCACCGGCTTGCCGTTATCCCAGGTTTCATTCACGGCGAGATACTCCAGGTTTTCCTCCAGCCGATCGGCAATTCTCAGCAGCGTCAGCGAGCGCGTCTGCACCGAGGTTTTGCCCCAGGCCTCAGCGGCGGCGTGCGCTGCATCCAGTGCCTTGTCCACATCCTGGCGGTCGGACCGGGGAAACTGCCCCACCGGGGAGCCGTTGACCGGCGAGCTATTAGAAAAATATTCGCCGTTTATCGGCGGGACAAACTCACCGTTAATATAGTTGCCGTAGTGCGACTTAAGAACGATCAGCGAATCTTTATGGCCCGGATATGCATAACGCATCTTATTCTCCCATGGGGTCGTACGCCCCGCCTTAGTTAACATGCAGGTAACTTACTATTAACATTATTGCTAAGCGAGAGAATGGCAGAGCGTCACGGATGAAACTGTGATCGGGTATAAGAATTGGCAAAATCTGCAACTAAGTGTGAAGTACCGCACAGACAAAAGGAGAAATGAATAAAGGGCGCAGATAGCGCCCCTTTCAGTTAGCCCTCAGGCAAACAGGCTGTTCTGACGATGGCGGGGCCAGAAGTTCAGCAGTAGCTGACGGGCCCAGGTGGGTTCCGCCTGGTGTGACATCAGGCTGCTCACCTCGCGCTCGCGCTGCGCGTTTTCCATGCAGGCAGTCATAATACTGCCGGTAAATTCCGGATGGAACTGTACCGATATCGCCTGCGGGCTGTAGCGGATGATCTGGCAGTCATCCAGCGCAGAGACGGCCAGAACCTGCGCCCCCGGCGGCGGCTGTAGTACCGACTGACGATGGGAAAGCCAGGCAGAAAAATGCGTCGGCAGCGCGCCGAGCAGCGGATCGTGGCGATCGCCGTCAACCGTGGTGAGCTGCTGAAGCCCTCTCTCCCAGCCGCGCGGGTTGTCCCCGACCTGGCCGCCGAGGGCATAAGCCATAAGCTGATGCCCGTAACAGACGCCCAGCAGGGGCAGATCCTGCTCAACCGCGCTGCGGATCCAGGCGGCGGTGCGCTCGCTCCACTCCGCATGATCGGTCACCATCGCCCAGGAGCCACTCAGTATCGCCGCCGCAACGGATGACGGCGCAGGAAGCTCATCCCCCAGGTCGGGACGAATGACAATGTAGTCCTGTGGCTGCAAACTCAGTGCGTCCACAAACCAGTGCTGCTGCTCGCCCACCTGCGCACTGACGCGCTCGGGCGGCGTTTCGAGCTGAATAATTGCTAAGGGAAGCGAAGAAGACATAAGGTTAAGGGTTCCTTTTGGTGATCTCTGACGCACACCTGACGCAAATCTCAGGATTCAGAACCTTATCATGGCAAGCTGCCGAGAGCTTGTCACATGACTTATAGTGAGAGCTAATGCAGAAAATGGCATAAGGCGCTGCGGGTTGCAGCACATCTCGAAGCATTTATACCTCTATAAATAGCGCAAGAAAGAAGGAATACTATGGATAACCGCCTGATGACGTCCCTGTGGCTATCGCTCTGGCAGGGCTTGCATAGCAATGACGCCTCGCCGCCTGCCGTGGCGTTTACCGCCGGGGAACGGCTGCAATCGGCCTGGCCGGTCACGGAGCTGGCCGCCAGCAGCCTGGCCCTGGCGATGCAGGCTGCCGCCGATCTCTGTGGTAACGCTTGCCCGCTTGAGGTAAATACCCGCCTCGCGTCACGCTGGTTCCAGCGCTCATACTTTCCCATTAATCGCACCGTCGCCAGCCTGTGGGATCCCTTTGCCGGCGACTACGCGACCCGGGACGGCTGGATCCGTCTGCATACCAACGCGCCTCACCATCGGGCGGCAATGGAACAGGTGCTGGGGGTTCACGACAGCCGCGAAGCGCTGGCGAAAACGGTACATGGCTGGATGAAAAATACCCTGGAAGAGGCGGTAATATCAGCCGGCGGCTGTGCTGCTGAAATGCGCAGCCTTGCCGACTGGTTGCGGCATCCTCAGGGAGAGCACGTCGCGCAGGAGCCGCTTATCGCCCAGCGAATGCAGCCCGAAGCCGCACCGCCCGCCTGGCGCTGTCCTGTCAGCCGCCCGCTGCTGGGCATCAGAGTGCTTGACCTGACGCGGATTATTGCCGGGCCGGTCGCCACGCGCTTTCTCGCTGGGCTGGGGGCTGAGATTCTGCGCCTGGATCCGCCTGGCTGGGAAGAGGCTTCCCTGGAGGAGGAGATTACCCTCGGTAAACGCTGTGCGCGTCTGAATCTGAAATTGAAAGAGGGTCGGAAAGCTTTTGAGACCCTGTTAGCGCAGGCGGACGTGCTGGTTCACGGTTTTCGTGCCGATGCGCTACCCCGGCTTGGCTATGACACCGATGCATTGCAAAGGCTGTCGCCAGGACTTATCGACGTCAGCCTGAACGCCTGGGGCTGGAGTGGCCCGTGGCGCAACCGCAGGGGATTTGACAGCCTGGTCCAGATGGGCTGCGGTATCGCCGACTATGGGCGGGGAGGAGACGTAAGCACGCCGCCCTCCCCCCTGCCGGTTCAGGCGCTGGACCACGCCACGGGCTACATGATGGCAGCCTCCGTGCTGAAAGGCTTGCGGCAACGACGGCGGCATAATATCGGTTTTACCGCCCGCCTCTCGCTGGCCAGAACCGCTCTGCTACTGACCCAACGCCCCTACCCCGTCGCTGATCGGCCCGCAGGCCTGGGCGCTGACGTAGCGGGCGATCTGAATGCCGAAACTGAGATCGCCGCCCGGGGAATTGGCTATCGCCTGAACGCCCCGGTCTGGCTGCCCGGCACGCCGCTGATCTGGTCACGACCCGCCTCGCCGCTGGGGTCGTCGGCACCATGCTGGTCTAATACTTCCAGTTAGGATCACCGGCCAGCTTTTGCCTCGCTGTCTGTTCCCCAAACGGCCCCCTGTCAGGGCTGATGCAAAGGCCAGGACCCTCGCCCGATTTCAGCCTTTCCCCACCTCAGCTTTCGTTATCTTCTTCCAGTTCGTCGCGCATTGCCTGTAGCGCTTCGCGGGTGATCGCTGCCAGGGTGCGGTAAAATGCCGTTGTGGCATGGGCTTCAACCTTGCCGAGGAACTGACCGCACCACGGCAGCAGGTAGTCATCAAACAGGGTGATCTGCGCCGCAAACTCATCCGCTTCCGACTGGTCCTCCAGCCAGGAGGAGGCCAGCAGCAGCGCGCCAATATGGTCGGCAGGCGCATCGCTTAGCGGCATGCCGCGGCTTTGGAGAAAGCGCCGGACCTCAGACTCAACCGGTCCGTTTTCCCAGTGCGAACCATAGGGCGGTACGCTGCAATCACTGCCCACAAACAGCGCATTGTAGTCCGTTGCCAGCGCCTGGGGATCGCTGTTCTGTTGCAGGCGCAGCAGCAACTCGTCCTGCTCCAGCGGCCAGTGCTGTTGCAGCTTGCCTTCACGCAGGAGCGTGAACAGCGGAACCAGCAGGGGATCCTGAGGCTGACGGTTATACAGCGAACCCAGCAGGCGACAGAGGATTGAAAATTCATTCATAGTAAGTCTCATCATAAGTAAAATGTGACAGGGTCACGTACGGACGCATTTAGTAGCCGCGCGACAGGTCGACGCGGCCTGACGGCATCTGCCCCGCCTCGCGCAGGCGGATGGCCTGTGCAATATAGTCCATCGCATCGTCAGGTAACGTTACAGCGGCATTATGAGGCGTAATGGCAATGGCCGGATGCGCCCAGAAAGGGTGCTGTGTATCCAGCGGTTCACGCGCAAAGACATCCAGCGCGGCGGCCTTTACCTCACCCGCCCCGATAGCGGCCAGCAAATCATCCTCGACCAGATGCGCGCCTCGCGCCAGATTAAGAATAAACGCCTGGGGTTTTAACTGCTGCATCAGCTTCCGGTTCAGTATACCCGTGGTCTGCGGCGTATTGGGCAGCAGATTGATCAGCACCTGACAGCCGTGCAAGAACGCGTCCAGCTGATCGTCACCGTAAAAACTGCTGACCCCGGGCAAATCCTTCGGTGAACGGCTCCAGCAGCGCACCGGGAAGCCCCAGGCCAGGAGGCTCTCCGACACGCTGCCGCCCAGTACGCCCGCCCCCAGAATGCCGACGCCGAAGTCGCTGCGGGAATAGTTTGGTAGCGGCTGCCACAGGCTTTGCGTTTTTTGCTGCTGATACTCCGTAAAGCGGCGGAACCAGCCCAGCACGTGATACACCGCGTATTCCTGCATCTGACGGGCCATGCCGGTATCTTCCAGCCGGAACAGCGGCACCCCGGCGGGCAGCATAGCGGGATACTGTCGCAGCTGCGCGAGAATATCATCAACGCCTGCGCCCAGTGCAAATACGCCTTTTAACGTCGTGCGCCCCGTTAGCATCTCTACCGGCGGCTGACGAACCAGCGCATAGTCGGCGGGCGCATCGTCGCCGGGTGTCCACTGGCGAATACGCGCCTGCGGCAGGCGCTGCTGCAGGCCCGCAATCCATTTATCGGCGCGAAAGGATGGGTGATAAAAAATGACGTCCACGTATGATCTCCTCTTTTTTTATCAGGCTCGGGTAAAAACGCGCGGATGGCAAGCAACAATCCCGGGATACGCCAGGCATCCCAGGGTTTATCAGCGTGCGACAGCAGGCTCAATCAGCCTGCGCAACAGCGGCATAAGCATCAGCAGGATCAGCCCGACCACCGCACTCCCCCAGCCGAGCAGGCTGAAAATATGGCTGTAGCCCGGATTAGTCAGGAGCGGCGTGCTGCCGCTGTTTTCGGGCATCAGACCTGACACGTATCCCGCCAGCACCGATGCCACGCCGGTAACCATCATCCAGCAGCCCATCATAATTCCCTGATAGCGGGCCGGAGCCAGCTTGCCGATCATTGCGTAGCCGATCGGTGAAAGCAGCAGTTCACCGATGCTTTGCAGTACGTAGCTGATGACAATCCATTTAAACGCCACCTGGCCATCACCGCCCGCCAGCAGGATCCCCAGCGGCAGTACCAGCATCCCCAAACCAATAAAGAACAGCGATGAGGCAAACTGCAGGGGGATGTCAATGCGCCAGCCGCGCTCGCGCAGATTGCGGAAGCCCAGCGCCAGCAGCGGCCCGCCGATAACAATCACCAGCGTATTGATGTTTTGTACCCACTGAGGAGCAATCTTTATGCCGTAAACGTTCAGGTTGATATTGTGCTCGGTAAACAGCATCAGTCCCATGGGGGCCAGCTGATACAGCGTCCAGAATACCAGCGAACCCAGCGCCAGAATCAGCCAGGCCGTCATTTTACGCTGCTCCTCGCGCGGCCTGTGGCGCAGAGTGGTAAAAGCCAGCAGCAGGAAAATAATTACCCCCAGCCCGATGACAAAAGAGCCGGTAAAGCTGGCGTGGGTTAGCATCAGCCGCACCAGTGGCACCAGCACCGCCAGGATGACCGCTCCTCCCACCATCCGCAGCCTGAACTGGCTTTTACTGACGTGCAGCAGCGGCGTGTCAATATCCGCCAATATTTTCCAGCACAGCAGCGAAATGACGATGGCGACCATATTGCCGAGGGTGGCGAACAGGAACAGCGAATGATAATGCTCGCTCAGCTGGAAGTAACCTGCGCCGGTAAAGCCCAGAAAGAAGCCGAGATTCATCCCGGCATAGTTCCAGAGAAAAGCGGTCTCGCGGCGGTTATCCTCAGGTTTAAAACGCTGGGTAAGCATCATATTAATGCAGGTAACGTTCAGGCCGCTGCCGGTAAGAAACATCGCCAGCCCCCAGTACAGCCCTTCTGCGGTTTGCCCGGCGAGCACCCAACAGCCGATAACCTGAAGCAGCATACCCAGCACAAAGAGAATACGGTTGCTGAGGAAGCGTCCGCCAAGATAGCCCCCGAACAGGTGCAGCCCGTAGTTGAAAGCGCCAAAAACGCCCATCATGGCGTTGGCCTGCCCTTCGCTAAATCCCAGACGTTTGGTGGCGTAGAGCACCAGGGTCGAATAGAGCACGGCAAAGCCGAGGGTGGCGAAGATCTGAATAAAGAACAGCGCCCCGGTGCCACGAATGGCGGCGGTATCAGTATATTTAGCAGCGGTATTCACAACAGCCCTCATGATTATCTGATGCAGAAAAGTGCATCATTATGCACAGAGCGCCGCATAATTACCTTTATGGATGCGGACTTTTCATGATTTATCCGGCTATTTGCCTGTTTAAGCAGCAACATGCTGTAAAACTGACTAAACGAACGGGAAATTTCACAAAGGGAGTTGACCCTGCCCCGGCTTTTACCTACATTAGCGCCCAGGCACAGTGTGCCAGCAAAAATACGGTGAGGTGTCCGAGTGGCTGAAGGAGCACGCCTGGAAAGTGTGTATACGGCAACGTATCGAGGGTTCGAACCCCTCTCTCACCGCCATATTAAATGAGAAAGCCTGAGCGAAAGCTCAGGCTTTTTTGTTGCCTGCCAGATAACCGCTGCCGACTTCCGGGCGGGATAAATCACGCCGTACAGTCAGTTGCCGCAGCAGCGCTTAAAATAATTTCCGGTTGGTAAACAGGCGCCTGGCGGATAGCGCGCCTGCGGCTTAAGCAGATAGAATAAAAGGGAAAAATTCTTCTTGACCGGCGGGGCGTGACTCCCTATAGTAGCGCCCCGTTGCCCTCTGGGGCAAGGCAGTAAAAAAATACGGTGAGGTGTCCGAGTGGCTGAAGGAGCACGCCTGGAAAGTGTGTATACGGCAACGTATCGAGGGTTCGAACCCCTCTCTCACCGCCACATTAAATGAGAAAGCCTGAGCGAAAGCTCAGGCTTTTTTGTTGTCTGCTTATAGCCGTTTAGCCGTAGGCCACCAGCGTACGCTGGCACAGCTGCGAGCGCACGCAATCCTCTTTACCAAAACGTATCACGCCAATCATCTCGTCCTCCACAAAGCGGGACAGCGCATCGCTCAGGCCAGACTGCACATGGGACGGCAAATCACACTGGGTAATATCGCCGTTGACGATGACGGTCACGTTTTCCCCGAGGCGCGTCAGGAACATTTTCATTTGGGCGGCGGTGACGTTCTGCGCCTCATCGAGGATCACCACGGCATTTTCAAAGGTGCGTCCGCGCATATAGGCAAAGGGGGCTATCTCCACCTTGCCGATTTCGGGCCGCAGGCAATACTGCATAAAGGAAGAACCGAGACGTTTAACCAGAACGTCATAGACGGGCCGGAAGTAAGGGGCGAATTTCTCAGCAATGTCACCCGGCAGGAAACCCAAATCTTCATCTGCCTGCAACACCGGTCGCGTAACGATAATCCTGTCTACATCCTTGTGGATCAGGGCCTCTGCCGCTTTGGCGGCGCTTATCCAGGTTTTACCGCAGCCCGCTTCGCCGGTGGCGAAGATCAGCTGCTTGCTTTCTATGGCTTTAAGATAGTGCGCCTGAGCCTCATTTCGGGCTTCAATCGGCGAATGGTCGCGGGTATCTCGCGCCATGCCAATTGCGTCCAGCCCACCCATTTGCACCAGCGAGGTGACCGACTCTTCCTCGCGCTGACGGTGACTGCGCGAATCGCTACGCAGTACGCGTTTAGCTTCACGGCGCGCTTTGATCACTGCTTTCTGTCTTCCCATAGTGGCACCTTACAGTTGGTTTCATCTCCCGCATCAGAATGTCAGATGCGATTACGTGAACGCTTTAGAGGTTTTAGTGGCTTCCTTGTAAGCCTTGAAAGGCCGCTGGATATGATGCAAAGCAGAGCATGCGCTAAGCCGGACATCGTTGTGGAGCGAAGACGGCACGTTGGCCTTTGATGCGTGAATGAGAAGAGGATAGATCGTTGAGGTTGAACCACCTTCGCAGGGGAAAGCGATAACGGTATGGCTGTGACGCTTGTATCGGTGACAGGACTTTACCATTCGCGATCTCCGTGATGATTCAGACAACACCCTTGTGTACCGCTTAATTAAGGTGCAACAGATCACGGACGGATTCAACATCTTTTTTAACAACTAATGCAACAATCATTATCATTGTGAGGAAAAGAGACCACCCGCCGGATACGCTGGCAGGTGGCAAAGGCGTCAGGTGCTCAGTAATCCCTGCCCCAGGTAGTGCTGGCGGTCCTCCACGCCCGGCAGAACAAAGAAGTATCCCCCGCCCGCGGGCTTAATATATTCCTCCAGCGCTTCGCCGTTAAGCCGGTTCTGTACGGTGAGAAAGCCTTTCTCCAGATCGTGTTGATAGCAGACGAACAGCAGCCCCATCTCCAGCTGACCGGCCAGCGAAACGCCCAGCGAATAGCTGTAACCCCGTCGCAGCATCAGGCTGCTTTGCGTGGCAGGCGTGCGGGGATTGGCAAGACGAATATGCGCATCCAGCGGGGTGATATTCCCCTCCGGATCGCTGGCATAATCCGGCACGTCGCGCTCATGCTGCATGCCGAGCGGCGCGCCACTGTGCTTAACCCGGCCAAAAATCGTCTCCTGCTCGCGCAGCGGGGTGCGATCCCAGAACTCAACGTGAAAGGGGATAATGCGGGCAACCTGATAGCTGCCGCCCACTGCCCACGCTGGCTCGCCCTGCTCTTTTGTCACCCACACCACAGAATCCATCAGACCTGAATCTGCCGTATCCGGGTTGGCGGTGCCATCTTTAAAGCCAAGCAGGTTGACTGGCGTCTCTTTCCCCCTGCTACGCGCAGCATGATCGGAGATAAAGCCTTCCCGACGCCAGCGAACGCTGAGCAGATCCGGTGAGTGTTTGATAATATCCCGCAGCGCATGAATAACCGTGTCATTGGTATTCGCACAGATTTGCAGCAGCAGATCACCATGACACAAACTGGCATCAAGCGCGTCGTTTGGAAAACGCGTCATCGGCTGGAGCTTAAGCGGCTTATGCGCCTGCAGGCCATAGCGCTCATCAAACAGCGAATGCCCAACCGATACGGTGATAGTCAGGTTATCCGGATAGATGCGATCGCCGAGAATACCCGAATCCAGCGGCGGCAGACGTGGATTGGTCACCTGGGGTGCCTCACCTCCCTGCGTTAAGAAAGCGATGCGGTCCGTCAGCAGCCTGAACAGGCGAGTCAGATCGTCCCTGTCGCCTGCCAGTACGTCAAAGGCGACCAGCATCATCGACGCCTGCTGGGGGGTAACCACGCCTGCCTGATGCGGACCGAAAAAAGGCTGCGCCTCCAGCCGGACATTGGGCGACAGCGCGCCCGGCGAAAATGATTTTTCCCCGGAAGCGCCCTGTACCGGGCAGCCGCCCCCCACCGCAAACGCGCCGCCGAGCAGCCCCATTCCTTTCAGTAAACGACGACGCGACGGCAGCGCCGCGTCGTCAACAGGTTTGCTTGCCATTGCGGATTAATCCAGACCCAGCGTACCACGCAGCTTCGACAGGTCTTCCGCCAGCGTGGTGATGGGGCCTTTCATGGCGTTACGGTCAGCGGTGGTGAGCTTATCGTAACTCTCATAGCCATCTTTGGTGCGGTACTTAACGAGTATCGCATCCACTTTGCTGAAGTTAGCATCAACCTTTGTCAGCAGAGCCGGATCGGCTTTTTCCAGCGCAGGTCGCAGGAGGTTAACGATTTTCTGAGCGCCATCGACGTTCGCCTGGAAGTCCCACAGGTCGGTGCGGCTGTAGCGATCTTCTTCACCGGAGATTTTGCTGGATGCCACTTCTTCAATCAGACCCGCCGCACCGCCCACCACTTTGCTCGGTGGGAAAGCCAGTTCATCCACGCGTTTTTGAAGGTCTAGCGTATCGTTATAGAGCTGGTCAGCATAGGTATCCATGCCTTTGGTGCTGTTGTCGCCGAAAAGCGCCTTCTCCAGACGGTGGAAGCCGGTAAATTTAGGGTCTGCTGCTTTTTTCTCGTAATCGTCTTCGCGGGCGTCAATTCTGCCATCCAGATCGGAGAACAGCTCTGCAATGGGTTCGATGCGCTCATAGTGGCGACGGGTTGGCGCATAGAGCGCCTTCGCTTTCGCCACATCTCCAGCTTTTACCGCATCGGTAAACGCTTTAGTGCCGGTCACCAGCTCGGCGATCTCACGGGTGACATAGGCTTTATAAGAGGCAATCGGCCCGACAAGCTGCATCACATCCGGCTTACCGTCCGAGGGCTTACTGCCCTTCACAATCAGCTTGCCTTTGGCATTGCTCAGCAGGCCGCAGGTCATATCATATTCACCTGCTTCAAGGTTGGCGGTGAGCTTTTGCGTAAAGCCAGGTGCGATGTTCTCGCGCTCTTCGACCACCATTACCCCTTTGAGGATCTCCCACTCCAGTCCTTTCTGGCTGTGGTTCTGAATAATGAACTGGGTCTTACCAGCGTTAACGGTGACGGTCATCGGATCGCACTGTTTGTCGTTAACGGTGATGTGAACCTGAGGAATATCTGCGGCCATCGTCGCACTGGACGCAGAGATCAGGCTAAGGAGCGCAGCGCTCAGCGCATGTTGGCGAATACGGAGTGTCATAGTCAATCCCTGTAAAAAGTGAAGGTGCCCGTGATACGGGCCAGAAAAAAAATCTATCGGGCTGTACGTAATGTTTCGGCCTGCGTACGCACTGGCATAAAGAACAGCAGCAGCGCAGGCAGGAGATAAATCCACCAGACCGCCACTTCACTGACGCTGGGAGATTCCTGATAGCCAAAGACGCCTTCAAGCAGCGTACCGATGAGGCTGCTGGTAGAAAGCTGGTTGCTCATGTTGAATGCAATATCCTGGAAATGATCCCACAGGCCCGCTTCATGGAAAGCGCGAATAGCTCCTGCCGCCAGCCCGGCGGCCACGAACAGAATAAACAGGCTGGTCCATTTGAAGAAAGCGCCCAGGTTGAGGCGTACTCCGCCCCAGTAGATGAGCATTCCCAGCACAACGGCGGTCGCCAGGCCCAGCATGGCCCCCAGCGGCGGAGCGATGCCGACATCCTGCTGGAAAGCTGCCAGCAGGAAGAAGACCGATTCCAGGCCTTCGCGGGCGACTGCGAGGAAGACCATAAATATCAGTGCCCAGCCGCTGCTGTTTCCTTTTTGCAGCGCGTTATCCACCGCCTGTTCCAGTTCGGCTTTTACATTGCGGGAGACTTTACGCATCCAGAATACCATCCATGTGAGGACGAAGACGGCGATGACCGCCACGATGCCTTCAAACATTTCCTGCTGTTTTTGCGGGAATTCACCGGTGGTTTCGTTGATAAAGTAGCCTACGCCCAGGCAGAGCGCAGCGGCAACAAACACCCCGGCCCACATGGCACCAAACCATTGACTTCTTTGAGTACGCTTCAGGTAGCTGGCGATAAGGCTGACAATGAGCGCGGCTTCAAGTCCTTCACGTAACATGATCAGAAAGGGTACAAACATGCAAACGCCCTCAGGTGCGAAAAATAAATTCAGTTCCAGTAAAGAAACGTAAATCGAAACGATACCGATTATCATTATCGTGCAAGAAAAAACAAGAGGCCGTCCGGCTATTTTCACGTTTTGCCTGGAAGCATTGAGTACCAGTGGGTGATATCTCTTATGGCAGTCAGTGAATTTTTCGGATAGTTGTTGTCGGGGTACGATGCCTGACGAGCCGGTGGATAGTCCCAGCGGGTGCCGGGCTGCACTATCTGCTGTGTCGGTGGCTAATCCCAGCGGCTGCCGGGCTGCACTATTTGCTGTGCCGGTGGACAATCCCTGCGGGTGCCGGGCTGCACTATTTACTGTGCCGGTGGATAATCCCTGCGGGTGCCGGGCTGCACTATTTGCTGTGCCGGTGGATAATCCCTGCGGGTGCCGGGCTGCACTATTTGCTGTGCCGGTGGATAATCCCTGCGGGTGCCGGGCGTCCTCGCGCCAGGCTTTGCCTGGTGCCTTTGGCTCCGGCTCCAGGCCGGACGGCCCGGTCGCGAGCGGGCATCCCTGCCCGCCGCTCCCTGAGTGCAGCATCCCTGCTGCCCTCGCCTGGCCTTCCGTCTTCGCCGCAGCGCTGCGGAATGCCCGTCACCCGCAGGGATTATCCACCTCTCAGGCTTCTGGGCCGCTTTGAGTAAACCGTTTATCTGTCCGCGGACTGCTAAGCTGCTTCCAGTAAAACCGTTTATCTGTCCGCGGGCTGCTGAGCTGCTTCCAGTAAAACCGTTTATCTGTCCGCGGGCTGCTGAGCTGCTTCCAGTAAAACCGTTTATCTGTCCGCGGGCTGCTGAGCTGCTCCGGTAAAACCGTTTATCTGTCCGCAGATTTCTGAGCCTATCCCCGTTAAGGTTTGCTCTCGGGCAGGATTCAGCTCACTTTTCGATTTAGTTTTTGGTGCCGCTATTTAGGTCATTTATCTGCACCACGAAAAAACCAGTCACAATAAACTGTGCACTCTCAGTCTTCTGATTTTCTTCATATCCCAACTATTTTGGTCATTGCATATTTCCTGTACGCATTCATACCTGACGAAGAGTTTCCGGGAATCTCCGACACCGCCCTTAACCGCAGCCAGCACAATGCAAAAAGAGCAGGCGGGTGGGGCCCGGTGACAGGCAATCCGCAGCGCTGAGCGTAGAGAGGAAGACCCGGATGGGCCAGCAGGGATGCTGGCACAAGGGCATGCCGGGACAGGGATGTCACGTCATGCCCGGTCCGGAAAGTCGACGAGCGAAGCGAAGGAACCGCGCCACGCGCGGCGCGAGGACCGCCTGGCACCGGGCACCACCCGTTGGCGACGGCACCAGACTTTAGCCAGCCCGGCACCATCCGCTGGCGACACCCCGGACCTTTGCCGTATCAGGCTCCATCCACATATGGCATTCAGGGCCATTACAGCATCAGACACAACCCGCAGGCGACAGCACTGAGCCTTTAGCGCACCGTGCGCAACCCCCAGGCTACGGCCCTGAAGCTTTGGCACGGAGGTTATCTTATTTGCAGAGTTCTCTTTGCTTTAAACCTGCAAAAGAATCGACTGTAACGCCCGAAACCACCCTTAACCGCAGCCAGCACAATGCAAAAAGAGCAGACGGGTGGGGCCCGGTGACAGGCAATCCGCAGCGCTGAGTGGAGAGAGGGAGACCCGGATGGGCCAGCAGGGAGGCTGGCACAAGGGCATGCCGGGACAGGGATGTCCCGTCATACCCGGTCCGGAAAGTCGACGAGCGGAGCGAAGGAACCGCGCCACGCGCGGCGTGAGGACCGCCTGGCACCGGGCACCATCCGTTGGCGACGGCACCAAACGTTTAGCCAGCCGGGCCCCCATTGGCGATTGGCGAATGCAACAGGCCTTTAGCCAGCCGGGCCCCATCCGCTGGCGACACCCCGGATCTTTGCCGTATCAGGCTCCATCCACATATGGCATCCAGGGCCATACAGCATCAGGCACAACCCGCAGGCGACAGCACTGAGCCTTTAGCGCACCGTGCGCAACCCCCAGGCTACGGCCCTGAAGCTTTGGCACGGAGGTTATCTTATTTGCAGAGTTCTCTTTGCTTTAAACCTGCCAAAGAATCGCCTGTAACGCCCGAAACCGCCCTTACCCACAGCCAGTACAAAGCAAAAAGAGCAGACGGGTGGGGCCCGGTGACAGGCAATCCGCAGCGCTGAGCGTAGAGAGGAAGACCCGGATGGGCCAGCAGGGATGCTGGCACAAGGGCATGCCGGGACAGGGATGTCACGTCATGCCCGGTCCGAAAGGTCGACGAGCGAAGCGAAGGCACCGCGCCACGCGCGGCGTGAGGACCGCCAGGCACCGGGCCCCATCCGTTGGCGACAGCACCAGACTTTAGCCAGCCGGGCCCCCATTGGCGATTGGCGAATGCAACAGGCCTTTAGCCAGCCGGGCCCCATCCGCTGGCGACACCCCGGATCTTTGCCGTATCAGGCTCCATCCACATATGGCATCCAGGGCCATACAGCATCAGGCACAACCCGCAGGCGACAGCACTGAGCCTTTAGCGCACCGTGCGCAACCCCCAGGCTACGGCCCTGAAGCTTTGGCACGGAGGTTATCTTATTTGCAGAGTTCTCTTTGCTTTAAACCTGCAAAAGAATCGACTGTAACGCCCGAAACCACCCTTAACCGCAGCCAGCACAATGCAAAAAGAGCAGACGGGTGGGGCCCGGTGACAGGCAATCCGCAGCGCTGAGTGGAGAGAGGGAGACCCGGATGGGCCAGCAGGGAGGCTGGCACAAGGGCATGCCGGGACAGGGATGTCCCGTCATACCCGGTCCGGAAAGTCGACGAGCGGAGCAAAGGAACCGCGCAACGCGCGGCGTGAGGACCGCCTGGCACCGGGCACCATCCGTTGGCGACGGCACCAAACGTTTAGCCAGCCGGGCCCCCATTGGCGATTGGCGAATGCAACAGGCCTTTAGCCAGCCGGGCACCATCCGCTGGCGACACCCCGGATCTTTGCCGTATCAGGCTCCATCCACATATGGCATCCAGGGCCATACAGCATCAGGCACAACCCGCAGGCGACAGCACTGAGCCTTTAGCGCACCGTGCGCAAACCCCAGGCTACGGCCCTGAGGCTTTGGCACGGAGGTTGTCTTATTTGCAGAGTTCTCTTTGCTTTAAACCTGCCAAAGAATCGCCTGTAACCCCGGAAAGCGCCCTTACCTACAGCCAGCACAAAGCAAAAAGAGCAGACGGGTGGGGCCCGGTGACAGGCAATCCGCAGCGCTGAGCGTAGAGAGGAAGACCCGGATGGGCCAGCAGGGATGCTGGCACAAGGGCATGCCGGGACAGGGATGTCCCGTCATGCCCGGTCCGGAAAGTCGACGAGCGGAGCGAAGGAACCGCGCCACGCGCGGCGTGAGGACCGCCTGGCACCGGGCACCATCCGTTGGCGACGGCACCAAACGTTTAGCCAGCCGGGCACCACCCGTAGGCGACGGCACCAGACTTTAGCCAGCCGGGCCCCCATTGGCGATTGGCGACGGCACCAAACGTTTAGCCAGCCGGGCACCACCCGTAGGCGACGGCACCAGACTTTAGCCAGCCGGGCCCCCATTGGCGATTGGCGACGGCACCAGGCACTTAGCGCACTACGCCCCCTCACTTAGTCGGCGCTAAACTCCGCCTCAGCCTGCTCGAAACGCTGCTGTGCCGCCGCCGACGGCTCTGGCCCCAACAGGCTAAACAGCACGATAGCAATAGTGCTAAACAGGAAGCCCGGGATGATCTCATACAGACCCAACCACCCGTACTGCTTCCAGATAAGAACCGTGGCCGCACCGATAATCATTCCCGCCAACGCGCCGTTACGGTTCATCCGCTTCCAGACCAGTGAAAGCAGCACCACCGGACCAAACGCCGCACCGAAGCCCGCCCAGGCGTAGCTCACCAGACCCAGCACGCGGTTCTGTGGGTTGGATGCCAGCGCAATCGCCACCACCGCCACCAGCAGCACCATCATCCGCCCTACCCACACCAGCTCACGCTGGGTCGCACCCTTGCGCAAAAAGCTCTTGTATAAATCTTCGGTTAACGCGCTGGAACACACCAGCAGCTGACAGCTGAGCGTGGACATCACCGCCGCCAGAATAGCGGAAAGTAAAATACCGGCAATCCAGGGGTTAAACAGGATCCTCGCCAGCTCGATGAAAATTCGCTCGCCGTTATCCGCTACGCCCGCTGCCTGTTCAGGATGATTATGGAAGTAAGCAATACCAAAGAATCCTACCGCTACCGCCCCTGCAAGACAGAGCACCATCCATGCCATACCAATACGACGGGCGCTGCGAATGGAGCGGTGAGAATCGGCCGCCATAAAACGCGCCAGAATATGCGGCTGGCCGAAATAGCCCAGCCCCCAGCCTAGCAGCGAAATTACCGCTACAAAATTCAGGTTTTTCAGCATATCCATATTCTCAGCGCTCTGAGCCCGGATAACCGTCAGCGCATCACCCAGCCCGCCAACGGCGGAGATAACGATCACCGGCGTCAGGATCAGCGCAAAAATCATCAGGCTGGCCTGCACCGTATCGGTCCAGCTTACTGCCAGGAACCCACCGACAAAGGTATAGATAATAGTGGCCGCCGCCCCCGCCCATAGCGCGGTTTCGTAACTCATGCCAAAAGTGCTTTCAAACAGGCGCGCCCCAGCCACAATGCCCGACGCGCAATAAATGGTGAAGAATACCAGAATAATCAACGCTGAAATCACCCGCAGCAGCTTACTCTTATCTTCGAACCGGCTGGTGAAGTAGTCAGGTAGCGTCAGCGCGTTATCATGATGTTCTGTCTGGACCCGCAGACGTCCTGCAACAATTTTCCAGTTCAGCCAGGCCCCCAGCGTCAGACCGATGGCAATCCAGCTTTCGGAGATGCCAGAAAGGAAAATGGCACCCGGCAACCCCATCAGCAGCCAGCCGCTCATATCGGATGCTCCGGCAGAGAGCGCCGTAACCACGCTGCCCAAACTTCGACCGCCAAGAATGTAATCGTCAAAGTTTTTAGTTGACCGCCAGGCGATAAAACCAATTAACACCATGCCAAAGATATATACGCAAAAGGTCACCATCATTGGTGTACTTGCTGTCATTGAAATTCTCCATTTATTATTTTAAATGCGCAGTGCTCAAGGTTGCACTGGCGGTGCCACCGGAACGTAGCAGCCCCCTCCTGTCAACCCAGCGCAGGTATCCTGCCGTAAAGGGTGTAAGCGCACAAACGATTTAACACATCAGTTACAGTAACTTCACCCCATGTCACAGACTCAACAATGAAAGGTTGCACCGGATCACAACCCGGCAAGTTGCACCTTAAAAAAGACCTTAAATATCCAGATACTACCTGTAACCACCGTTCTGGCGCGATACTTGCAGCAATATCCATGCCGCTTTTCAAAACAGCGCTTTCATCGCTCAAACAGAGGCGTATTTAACAAGGTTGCACAAAGTTGCAACTTAAGTGATATTGCTCAATATCGTCGTCATTTATCATTTCAAGGAGCTAGAGGCATGGGCACAACTACCATGGGCGTGAAGTTGGATGAAGCCACGCGCGAGCGCATCAGGCTGGCTGCGGGTCAGATTGATCGCACCCCACACTGGCTTATTAAGCAGGCGATTTTTAATTATCTTGAGCAGTTGGAAAATGGCGCAGCCCTGCCTGAAATCCCTTCTCAGCTGCTGACGCACGAGGGGGATGAGCGCTCAGAAGATGAGCAGCATCAGCCGTTCCTTGAGTTTGCCGAGCATATTCTTCCGCAGTCCGTGACCCGTGCCGCGATCACCGCCGCCTGGCGGCGCCCTGAAAATGAATCCGTGGCGATGATGCTGGAACAGGCGCGCCTGCCTGCTCCCCTGGCGCAGCAAACCCATCAGCTCGCTTACCAGCTTGCTGATAAGCTTCGGCACCAGAAAGGTGCAACCGGACGCGCCGGGATGGTGCAAAGCCTGCTGCAGGAGTTCTCTCTCTCCTCTCAGGAGGGGGTGGCCCTGATGTGTCTGGCCGAGGCGCTGCTGCGCATACCGGACAAGCCGACCCGCGATGCCCTTATCCGCGACAAAATCAGCAACGGTAACTGGCACTCGCATCTGGGCCGTAGCCCCTCGCTGTTCGTCAACGCGGCCACCTGGGGTCTGCTGTTTACCGGGCGCCTGGTGTCCACCCATAACGAAGCCAGTCTCTCCCGTTCGCTTAATCGCATTATCGGTAAAAGCGGCGAACCGCTGATCCGCAAAGGCGTGGATATGGCGATGCGCCTGATGGGCGAACAGTTTGTGACCGGGGAAACCATCGCTGAAGCCCTGGCAAATGCCCGCAAGCTGGAGGAGAAAGGCTTCCGCTACTCATACGACATGCTCGGTGAAGCCGCCCTGACGGCGCAGGATGCGAAAGCCTATCTCCTCTCCTATCAGCAGGCGATTCAGGCCATTGGCAAAGCCTCCAACGGTCGCGGCATTTATGAAGGCCCCGGGATTTCAATTAAGCTTTCCGCCCTGCACCCTCGCTACAGTCGCGCCCAGTACGAGCGCGTGATGAGCGAACTTTACCCGATCCTGAAATCCCTGACGCTGCTCGCACGCTCCTACGATATTGGCATCAATATTGATGCCGAAGAGGCGGACCGGCTGGAGCTGTCGCTGGATCTGCTGGAAAAGCTCTGTTTCGAACCAGAGCTGGAGGGATGGAACGGCATTGGCTTTGTGATTCAGGCCTACCAGAAGCGCTGCCCGTTCGTCATCGACGCGCTTTGCGATCTGGCTCAGCGCAGCCGCCGCCGTCTGATGGTTCGTCTGGTGAAGGGTGCATACTGGGATAGCGAAATAAAGCGCGCGCAGATGGAGGGCCTGGAGGGCTATCCGGTCTACACCCGCAAAATTTACACCGACATCTCCTATCTGGCCTGTGCCCGAAAGCTGCTGGCCGTACCGAACCTGATCTATCCGCAGTTTGCCACCCATAACGCCCACACGCTGGCGGCTATTTATCAGCTGGCGGGTAACAACTACTATCCCGGCCAGTATGAGTTCCAGTGCCTGCACGGCATGGGTGAACCCCTGTACGAACAGGTGGTGGGCAAAGTGTCCGACGGTAAGCTCAACCGCCCCTGCCGCATCTATGCACCGGTTGGCACGCATGAAACCCTGCTGGCCTACCTGGTGCGCCGACTGCTGGAAAACGGCGCGAATACCTCTTTTGTCAACCGCATCGCCGACAAGACGCTACCGATTGACGATCTGGTGGCCGACCCGGTCGAAGAGGTGGAAAAGCTGGCGCGCAGCGAAGGCGGCGTGGGCCTGCCCCATCCTAAAATTCCTTTGCCGCGCGATCTCTACGGCAGCGCGCGCGTGAACTCTTCCGGGCTGGACCTGGCCAACGAACACCGTCTGGCCTCGCTGTCGAGCGCGCTGCTTAACAGCGCCATGGAGCCCTGGCACGCGGTGCCGGTGATTGACGGTGAGCGACAGCCGGGTGAACCCCTGCCGGTCCTTAATCCGGCCGAGCCGGGCGATATCGTCGGCTATGTGCAATACGCCAGCGAAGCCGATGTCTCTATTGCGCTGGACGCCGCCGTCAGTGCGGGGCCGATCTGGTTCGCCACCCCACCGCAGGAGCGTGCGGCCATCCTGTCGCGGGCGGCCATGCTGATGGACGGGCAGCTACAGCGGCTGATTGGCATACTGGTGCGCGAGGCGGGTAAAACCTTCAGCAACGCCATTGCCGAGGTGCGCGAAGCCGTCGATTTCCTCTATTACTATGCCGGACAGGTGCGGGATGATTTCGATAATGAAACGCACCGCCCCCTCGGTCCGGTCGTCTGCATCAGCCCGTGGAATTTCCCGCTGGCCATCTTCACCGGACAGATCGCTGCCGCGCTGGCGGCAGGCAACAGCGTACTGGCAAAGCCTGCCGAACAGACGCCTCTGATTGCCGCCGAAGCGGTAGCCCTGCTGCACGAGGCCGGTGTACCGGTCGGCGCGCTCCAGCTGCTGCCTGGCAAGGGCGAAACCGTCGGCGCGCAGCTTACCGGGGATGACCGCGTGCGCGGCGTAATGTTTACCGGCTCGACGGCGGTAGCGACCCTGCTACAGCGTAATCTGGCAGGCCGTCTCGATCCGCAGGGGCGTCCAACACCGCTGATTGCCGAAACGGGCGGGATGAACGCGATGATTGTCGACTCCTCAGCGCTGACCGAACAGGTAGTGGTTGATATTGTGGCCTCCGCCTTTGATAGCGCAGGGCAGCGCTGTTCGGCCCTGCGTCTGCTGTGCGTTCAGGAGGACGTGGCCGACCACCAGTTGCAAATGCTGCGCGGTGCGATGGCCGAATGTCGCATGGGCAATCCGGAACGCCTCTCTACCGATATTGGCCCGGTCATAGATGCCGAAGCGAAAGAGAATATCGAGCGTCATATTCAGGCAATGCGCAGCAAGGGGATGAAGGTTTACCAGGCGGCAGTGCAAAATCAGCAGGATGTTAAAGAGTGGCAGAGTGGCACCTTCATTCAGCCAACGCTTATCGAGCTGGATAGCGTCGCCGATCTGGACAAAGAAATCTTTGGTCCTGTACTGCATGTGGTGCGCTATACCCGCAGCCAGCTTCCACAGATAATCGCGCAAATTAACCAGTCAGGCTACGGTCTGACGCTGGGCGTGCATACCCGTATAGACGAAACCATTCATCAGGTGACCAACAGCGCCCGCGTCGGCAATCTTTATGTCAACCGCAATATGGTTGGCGCGGTCGTCGGCGTGCAGCCTTTTGGCGGTGAAGGCCTTTCCGGCACCGGTCCAAAGGCGGGTGGCCCGCTGTATTTGTACCGGCTGCTGTCGCACCGCCCTGATGGCGCGCTGCGCGTCACGCTGGATCGTCATGACGGTGAGCACCCGGTCGATGCGGCGCTGCGCCCCTCCCTGCTGGCTGCGCATCAGGCGCTGACCGCGTGGGCGCAGGATAAACCTGAACTGGCGAGTCTTTGCGCCCGCTATGCCGAACTGAGCCAGGGAGGAACGGTTCGACTGCTGCCGGGTCCTACGGGAGAGCGCAACACCTTTGCCCTGCTGCCGCGTGAGCATGTTTTATGCCTGGCGGATACGCAGGAGGATGCGCTGACGCAGCTGGCGGCCGTTACGGCAACGGGCAGCCGGGTACTGTGGCCGGAAGATGAGCTGCTCCGCAGCCTGTTTAAAACGCTACCGGAGGCGGTGCAGGCACGGATAGATTTCGCGACGCAGCCGTTGGAAAAAAACAGTAGCTTTGACGCGGTTATATTCCATGGCGATGCCGACAGGCTGCGCGAAGTGTGTAGAACGGTGGCTGAACGCGAAGGTGCGATTGTGTCGGTACAGGGCTTCGCGCGCGGCGAAACCAACCTGCTGCTGGAACGCCTGCTGCTGGAGCGTTCACTCAGCGTCAATACGGCCGCGGCGGGTGGTAACGCCAGCCTGATGACCATCGGCTAACCGCATCATGGCGGTGTCGGGCATCTCCCCGACACCGTCGTGATGTTCAATGTGTTATCAGCAATCCCTTCCTTTTCCTACACGGCCTTAAATCTGCCTGACTGGTCTGTACGCGATTACCCTACCTGCCATAATCAATTATATTTCCAGCAGGCAATGATATTGATATTACCGCCCTGCCGTTGTTGACCGTCGGAATTGGTTTATTTATTTTTGATGAATAGTTATATAAATCCGACACTTATTAGCCGGTCGTGTTAAAAAAGGACTAATTGAAAATAAATGAATCCATCTGTTCTTTAAATGAATCCCCCCATTTGGTACATTAAACAACAATTAATAATATGCAAACATTTCAATATTACTATTCAAATCACATAAAAAATAATTAGTATTGTCGGTTTAATTTTATTTAAGTATTATCTGCTACAGGATAAAAAAGGAGGCATGGCGTGTTGATGATTCTGGACGTGTTTAATCACTCAATACTTTATAAGAGAAAGCTGGTAAAATTTACGAGAATGGAGTTTTCATTTATGTTATTTCTTATCAACAGGCGTAAAAGCAATCCATTTCAAACGGAAGAAATTATTGAGTATATCTGGAAAGACCGCAGTCAGGTCATTATCAATAACAATCTAAACCAGCTAAGCTATAAAGTCAGGAAGAAAATATCAAAACTTGATGATTTCCTAACTTTAGAAATGAAGCGAAACAAAGAAAACAGGATAGTTAATAATAAAAAGGTGATTGTTCTGACATTAAAAAACAGATTTTTAGCAAAAATTATCACCCATTTATTTAAGGAGGTGTAGTTAAAAAATTCAATAGAAGGCTTATTTAAGTCCATTTAGCCAGACGAATAACTCCCCTGCATTATATTGAGACGGTTGTATATATCACTCTGACCCGACGCTGGCATCAATGGTTTAAATTGAGCATGGGGAGAGCCATTTTGCTGTAGCACATGAAATGTTTACCGACATCTGTGATAGTCCCTTGCGATGTCACTCTGTTTGAGCGGGTGTAACAATACTACGATGGAAGATCGCAATAATGGGGTCGGGTTGGATGATATGAAGGTCAGGGTGAACGATTATTTTATGCTGATTTAATTATCAGGATAAATTACAGTAATTGAGTTTCGTCATGACAGGAGGAGAGACTAATGAGGTGTATAAAGACAACGTTTAATTTAAACCCTAAAATAACCTTAAAGCACACAAAAAGACCGGTGCCGCAAGGATTTTAACCTGATAATTAAGAATACCTTCTACCTCGGCAGGTCTTTTATGATTGTTTTCCTAAAATGAAAACTCTTGAGTAAATTGGATTTTAACTATTAAATGGACAAGATTTTAGATGAAAAAATAATTATTATGATCCCTTATTGCCTGGCAATAAACGTAGCCAGCGCATCAACACTATCATTTTTAAGCGAGTGCAAAAGTAATGGCGGAACGGTTTCTCTGCAGGAAGCCGTTGTGCATATAAGTACCCTCAAGGGCATAAGCCATATTGGTTGAAATTACCAGGGAGCAGTGGAAACAAAATCCGAAGGAAAAGATATCTCAACCGAGGAGAGCTATCATCTGGCGGGTGAAGGGGCGTCATAAACTGACGCCCCTTCACCCGTATATCAGGTAAAGCGATGGTCTGATTCAGAATGCCGCGCCTTTAGGCATTAAGGAATTTTTCCAGGAACTGGCGGGTACGCGGCTGCTGCGGCGCAGTGAACAGATCGCGAGCCGGGCCCTGTTCGACAATTCGCCCCTGATCCATAAAGATTGCCCGGTCCGCCACGTCGCGGGCAAAGCTCATCTCGTGCGTGACGATAACCATCGTGCGCTTTTCCTGTGCCAGCGCACGAATGGTACTGAGCACCTCCCCTACCAGCTCAGGGTCTAGCGCAGAGGTCGGTTCATCGAACAGTATCACTTCCGGCTGCATCGCCAGCGCACGCGCAATCGCCACGCGCTGCTGCTGACCGCCCGACAGGCTGCGCGGATAGCTCATCTCTTTTCCCTGCAGCCCCACTTTCTCCAACAGCTGCCGGGCGCGTGCTATCGCCTGTGCTTTGGCCTCACGCTTAACGATGACCGGCCCTTCAATAATATTCTCCAGCACCGAACGGTGGGGAAACAGATTGAAGCTCTGGAAAACAAAGCCGACCTGCTGACGCAGGCGGCGGATCTGCTCTTTCTGGCGGTGCATTCCCAGGGAAGAGTCGATCTGAATATTGCCGACCTTGATGGTGCCGCTATTCGGCTCCTCAAGCAGGTTAATGCTGCGCAGCAGCGTGGTTTTACCCGATCCGCTTGGACCAATAATCGCAACGACTTCGCCCGATTTAACCTCAAGATCGATGCCGTGTAGTACGGTCTGACCATTAAACTGTTTAACCAGCTTGCTGACTTCAATGGCGCTCATTTTGACTCCCGATCCTGACGATTAACGTGGTCTTCCAGCTTACTCTGTAACAGCGAGAGCAGCGTTGCCATCACCCAGTAGATCAGCGAGGCGGCCAGGTACATCGTAAACACTTCCAGCGTGCGTGAGGTAATCAGCTGCGCCTGACGGAACAGCTCAGGAACCTGAATGGTCGCGGCCAGCGAGGTATCTTTGACCAGGCTGATAAAGCTGTTGCCCAGCGGCGGCAGAGCGGTTCTGGCTGCCTGCGGCAGGATCACCCGGCGCATGGTCTGCCAGCGGGTCATGCCAATACTGGCGGCGGCTTCCCACTGCCCGCGCTCAATTGCAGCAATGGCCCCCCGCAGGGATTCTGACGCGTAGGCGGCGGTGTTCAGCGACAGGCCAATCATCGCCGAGGGAATGGGATCCAGCTCAATGCCAAACTGCGGCAGGCCGTAGTAGATCAGAAACAGCTGAGCGATAAGCGGCGTACCGCGAAAAATCGACACGTAAAAACGCGACAACCATGACAGCGGCCAGAAATGCGACAGGCGCATCATCGCCAGCACAAAACCCAGCACCAGCCCAAAGAACATGCCACCGATGCTGAGCTGAAGGGTGAATACCGCCCCCTTCAATAAAAAAGGTGCTGAATCCAGCACCAGTTGAATACTTTCCTGCATTATTTAGTTACGTCCACGCCAAACCATTTATCAGAGAGTTTACCCATCGTGCCGTCCTTCTGCATGTCCGCAATGGCTTTATTGATAGCGTCACGCAGATCGGTGTTGCCTTTGCGCAGTGCCACACCCGATTCCTGACGGGAGAAAGCCGGACCCGCTGCGGCCAGGGTGTTACCAGTTTTCTTCACCAGATCCAGCGCGGCAAGGCGATCAACCAGGATAGCGTCAATGCGGCCAACGCGCAGATCCTGATATTTAGTCGGGTCATCATCATAGGTGCGAATATCCACGCCCTTCACGTTCTGACGCAGCCACTGCTCATAGTTTGAACCCAGGCCCACGCCGACCTTTTTGCCGCTCAGATCTTCAGGACGTTTGATGCTGTCCGCGTTGGCTTTTTTGGTCAGCGCCTGAATACCAGAAATGGTATAGGGGGTGGAAAAGTCATACTTCTTCTCACGATCGGGTGAGAGCGTCACCTGATTGATTACCACGTCGATGCGTTTAGAGTCGAGCGCGGCAAGCATCCCATCCCATTTGGTCGGCTTCAGGCTGGCCTTCACGCCCAGATGCTGCGCCAGGGCAGTAGCAAAATCGACTTCAAAGCCCGCCAGCTTGCCATTTTCATCCTGGAAGCTGAACGGGGGATACGTCCCTTCCAGGCCCACCAGCAGGGATCCACGCTCCTTCACTTTGGCCAGCAGATTTTCTTGTGCCGCATAGCTGGCCGTAGAGAAGCCCGCCACCAGCGCCAGAGACATCACACCCATTACCACCCGGCGACGCACCAGAGAAAAATTCATAGTCACTCCACGCTATTATTAGTTCAGGGAAGCCGCCCGGCTTCCCGCTTATTGTCAATCTCGCTGCCTGCAACCCGGGCTAACCGGCAAAATTTACCCAGCCCGGCGCGTTTATACCAGATGGCAGCGATAAATTACCCGATACAGCTTAGACCATATGGTGATAAGCAAATAACGCAGGCGCACCGCCGGTATGAATAAAGGCGATGGGGCCTTCACGCGTGAAGCGCTGCTGGCTGATACCATCTATCAGACCGGCCATCGCTTTACCGGTATAAACCGGGTCAAGGAAGATGCCCTCAAGCCGTGCCAGCAGCCTGATGGCCTCCAGCCCTTCTTCGTTTGGCATACCGTACTGCGGCGCGAAATAGTCATCCCACAGGGTAACCGGCGCTGAGGAGGTCAGCGCCAGCGAAGCGGAGAGCTGCTGGCGGATCGCCTCAACTTTTGGCCGCTGCTCCGCTGCCCGGCGTGAGACGGTGACCCCAATCAGTTCGGTTTCCGGCAGCAGCAGCTCCAGCCCCACCGCCAGCCCCGCATGGGTACCTGCGCTACCGGAAGCCACCACCACTGCGGCAAAATCAACCACGCCTTCCGACTGGTGTGCCAGCTCCTGTGCGCATTCAACGTAGCCCAGCGCACCCAGCGCGTTCGAGCCGCCCACCGGCACCACATAGGGACGAAAGCCCTGTGCCTCCAGCCGGGTGGCCTGCTCCGCAAGCTGGGCATCCGGGTCATGTAGCGCATCGACCATGATCACCTCGGTCTCCATCAGCTCCAGCAGCAGACGGTTGCCGTTGCTCAGATAATTCTCTGACGCGGTATCGATCGGATTTTCCAGCAGCGCGACGCATTTCAGCCCCAGCTTAGCGGCAACGGCGGCCGTCTGACGGACGTGGTTAGACTGGATGGCCCCGGCGGTTAACAGAACATCTGCGCCCTGCCGCAGCGCGTCAGCGGCCAGATACTCCAGCTTTCTCAGCTTATTGCCGCCCAGCGCAACAGGCGTGACATCGTCACGTTTAATGAAGATATCGCGGCCAAGGTGGTCGGAGAGACGGGGAAGATACTCAAGCGGCGTGGGCGCACCCAGCAGCTCTAATTTAGGAAAGGAAGATAAAAGATGTAAGGACAACGCAGCCTCCGTGGAAAGCGCAAACGGTTATCCTTACAGTTTTACAGAAGAGAGCCAAAAGGTAACGTAAAAGAGGCGTTCAGCGCGAACCTAATTACGCTGCCAGCCTAAAAATTGGTCATATTTGCGCAGGGCGATGCGGTAATTATTGTTCCCGGCGTCAGGAAGGTCATTTTCCAGGCATTCGTGCCAGCTGTTCCCGCTGAGCTTTTCAGCAGGGAAATTGCGCGCCGACAGCATATCGTCAAGGCGACGCAGGCGCACAACGTATTCACGGATCGTGCTATGACTCATCTCGGTCTGCTCAAACAGATACTGTTTGAATGCCATGATGTCGAAATAATTTGGATGCGTATTGCAATAAATATCACTGCAAAAGCGGCACAGCGCCGTCAGTTCATTTTGCAGTTTCAGCCACACCTGATCGTCGATCAGCTGATCCATCCGGGCTATAGCCTCCTTGTTTATTATCTGACCGCGAAACACCAGCGCCATACGATCCAGCACCTTGCCACAGTGCGAACAGTTACTCTGGCTGTGTTTGTAGTCTTTCAAATAACGGCTCAGCGGCCTCATTTTTGTACTGGATCTCATTTTGAGTCCCCGGTTGGTGTTGAGAGTGCAAAGCTGACTCCGTCAGCGCGCTCCCGCTAACCGGGCGCGCAGGCGTTTTATCGCCTGACTGTGCAGCTGACTGACCCGGGACTCCCCGACCTCAAGCACTGCGCCAATCTCTTTCAGATTCAGCTCTTCCTGGTAGTAAAGCGTCAGCACCATTTTTTCGCGGTCGGGCAACGCCTCGATCGCTTCAATGACGCGTTCGCGAAGGTTCCCTTCCAGCAGCTGGTGAAGCGGATTAGCCTCTTCATGGCCTTCCGTCACCAGCTCGGCGCTGTCGCCGTGTTCTTCCCGAAATTCGTCGTAGGAGAACAGCTGGCTGTTATTGGTATCCAGCAGGATCTGCCGGTAATCCTCTAACGACACGTCCAGCTGTGCCGCAACTTCCTGCTCGGTTGCCGAGCGGCCAAGTGACTGTTCAACGCGGTGCATAGCGCCCGCAACGTCACGTGCGTTACGTCGCACGCTGCGCGGTGCCCAGTCGCGGCTGCGCAGTTCGTCAAGCATGGCCCCACGGATGCGCTGTACGGCGTAGGTGGTGAAGGCCGTTCCCTGTAGCGCGTCGTAGCGCTCCACGGCGTTAAGCAGCCCTATTCCCCCTGCCTGTAGCAGGTCATCCAGTTCAACGCTGGCAGGTAATCTGACCTGCAGACGCAGCGCTTCGTGACGTACCAGCGGTACGTAACGCTGCCACAGCGAGTTTTTGTCCATCACCCCATCGGCGGTATAGAGATCGTTCACTCTGACTACCCTGCGTTAGTTAAGTTATCGGCACGATTATCTGTTTCTGTAGGGAAGATTGATTGGTGGAATAGCGCTAATAAAGGCGGTTTATTTCAATTTTGTTTAAGAAAGCGGCGCGTTGCGCAACCGCCATTCAGGAAGTCAGGCAGGCAGACGAAGTTTGTCGCGCGTGGCCTCGGGTACCAGGTGCCACAGTGCGCACACTCTGCCGTCAATGTCATGGTAGGCGGTACTCAGGTCGGTTTCGCCCATGGCGGCGCGGCGCAGATGAACGATGCCGCTCGCGGCGTCTATGGTTAGCAGACGACTGGTAAAAAGCCGCTGGAGATCGCTGCGCAAATAGAGGCCATTATCGACGCCATTGTCCTGAAGCAGGCCGTCTTCGTTATCACGCATGATGATATGGCACGGCTCGACCCAGGGGTAGCTGGCGCTGCTGAGCAGCCGCGTGCCGGTTATTACACAGGCGCCGTAGCGTGCCTGTACGGCGGCGCTAAACTCGGCCTGGCTGGCGCGCTGCCACACTTTCATACGCACCTTTCTGCCTACCTGCGTACCGGCGATCACCCCTGCGGGTGGGCCGATCAGTACGCTGGTCAGTACCGCAATAAACTGAATGCGCCGGGAGACGCTAAAGCAGGGATGCGCCTGGGTGTCATACAGCTGCCAGTATTCATCCTCCCCCTCCTGGCGCATCATCGAGAGCTTGTATCCCCGGCTGCCAATCAGGTTCTGGGCGGCCGCCGAAGCGGGATCGACCATGGCATAGACGCGGCTTTCCCCCATCACCTTCCAGCAGTGGGCCTGTTTCGCCTGTTCGGTGCGTCGAAAATAGAAAAAGGGCAGCTGCTGTTTGAGGTAGTACTCCAGCCGTCGCAGGTAATTTTTGCGTTCGTTATCGTTAGAGATAAACAGCAAATCTTCCAGCGGGCTGTTGGTTTCATCATTGGCAAAGACGGCGCGGATTACTAAGTTGCGGTAGCTGGTTGACGGGCTGAGCAGCGCCCGCGCCGTCAGCTCCTTCTCGTCGGGAAACCTGATCGCATAGCGTCGGGCGATCTCCTCGAAGCTCAGCAGATCCCCGGGGATCAGATCGACGTTGAAGCGCATAGGTCACTCCAGAGAAAAGGCTTCACCATGCCTTTTCAACATGTCTGAAGCGTAAAAGGGGATATCAATGCTCTGTTATCGGCAGCGGCGGGCGTTTCTGTAGGGTTCAGGTGCAGGAGGAGCAAACGGGAGAAAAAAGGGGCGACAGTGCCGCCCCTTCTGACGCTATCAGTTCCCCTGCCAGGCCTGGGACCAGAGCCTGACGTTGTCCCCGGTCAGCATCCAGTCACGCCGGACGAGGGTTTGCAGCTGCTCACCCATCCGCGCGCTGGCCTGTTCATCGTCCAGGTGCATCCGAATCGCATCCCGCCAGTCAAGAAAGCGGTTACGCACACGGGTAACCGGGAGGTTATGCCCGCGATAGCACTCTACGTCGCTGCAAATCACCGGAATGCCGCAGGCACCATATTCCAGCAGGCGAAGGTTGCTTTTACAGCTGTTAAACAGGTTATCTTCCACCGGCGCCAGCGCCAGATCCAGATTTAGCGAGGCCAGCTTCGCCGGATAGAGGCTAAGGTCGACCCCATGGTGGAACTCATAAATCCACGGGCGCAGCTTCGGCGGGCACATGCCGAAGAACACCCACTCCACCTCACCGGCAAACTCTTTCACCACGTCAACGATCATCTCCAGATCGCCGGTATGGCTCGCCCCACCCGCCCAGCCGATGCGCGGCTTGCGCCCCTGCTGACGCAGGCTTTGCAGCCCACCCCAGCGGTTAACCGGCAGGCGGTTTAACACCACCTGAATATCGCTGTGCATATCGCTCAGCGCCTCGGCAAGCGGCGGTGTGGAAACGATAAAGCGGTCAAAATAGGTGAGGCTTTTACGCAGCTGCGCGGCGATTTCCTGCTTAAAGTGGCTGCGCTGATAATGCTTCATCGGCACGTTAAGGATGTAGTCATCCAGCTCGAATACCTTAAAGACGTCGGTCAGCTTACGGGTACGATCTATCCACTGGTGGAAAGCAGGCGCGTAGCGACGCTGTATGATCAGGCTGTCCGGCTTGATCCTGCCCATTTCGCTGATGCTCAGCAGGGTATAACTGGCTTTACCCTCGGCATAGCCTTCTCTCTGCATCGCTTCAAACGGCGTGGTGATGCGATAATAGCCGCAGCCGGACAAGTCGGCATTGTGCGCCATAAAGACCGGTAACTTTTCCCGCTGAACCGGGTTCCAGCTAAGCGAACTGTCGCTGTTCACATCGAAATGGCGGCTTTTCAGCGACAGGTTAGCGTTAAAGGCCGGATCGTTAGCGATGATCGGCATCCAGCCGCTGAAGAGTTTGTCCTCTTCCTGCTGTTTCAGTTTGCCTGATGTATGCACCGTTTCGCCAGGGAACGGGTTCTGACGAGCGGCAGGACGCAGGATGCGCGCATAAGGCGTCCAGACGGTCATGTAGCCCTGGCTACGCGCCCGCAGGCAGAAATCGACGTCATCATACAGCAGATGGGTGTCGTCAAAGCCGCCGAGCGCGACAAAAACCTCTTTGCGCACCAGCATAAAGTCGCCGGACACCGCACTGTAGTTTTGGTCGAGATGCAGACGTCCCAGGTAGCTTGGATGGGTATCATCCTGACCGCGAAAGGCCTCGCCCGCCGCGCCATTGACGCCAAGAATATACCCGGCGTGGCGGATCTTGTTCTGCGAGGTCAGCTGTTTACCGCCCACCACCGCCACTTCCGGGCGCTGTCCGTGGTTAAGCAGGTTATCCAGCCACTCGCCGTCGGTGACCGCCAGCTCGCTGTGCATCAATAGCAGATAGTCACCCTGTGCGCTTTGCGCCGCCAGATTCACCATCGCGGCGCGCTGATAGCGCTGGGCATAGTTCACCACCCGTATCCGGTGTGGATCCACCTCGCCGATGCGCGTCAGCCACGCATCCCGCTCCGGACTGCTCTGGTTGTCTGCCACGATCAGCACTTCATAATTCAGATAGCGGGTTTTCTCCAGCAGCGTGGTGACGCAGCTAATCAGGGACGGCAGGTGCCAGTTGACCAGAATAACGATGGATACCTTCGGCTGTGTGCCATGCTGGTAGCGCAGCCGATAGTTGTAGTAGCTGTCCAGCGCGATCTGCGCGTCAGGATAGCCGCGATTATGCAGATGGCGCTCAACGATCGCCGCATCTTCGGTTATCACGCGATTTTTTAGCCGTGCGGTCAGCAGCGGTTCGGCCAGATGCCCCACCACGTTCAGGCCCTGCGACTCAATCAGTTTGATAATCAGATCGAATTCTGCGGAGGCGGGATAGCTGAGGTCAAACCCTTCTGCCGCTACCAGCAGTTCGCGCCGGAACAGCCAGTGCTGCGCCATAATTTTCGGCGAACTGAGCAGCAGGTCGAGCGTGAAGTCCGGGCGAAAAGCCATGCCGGTTGGCAGATCGTCAATATAGAAAAACTCGTCGGCGTAGAGCGCCAGCACGCTGTCCGCCTCCGGCAGGCTGGTGGAGAGCGCAATCAGGCCTGACGGGTGAAACTCGCTGCCCGCGTCAACAAAGAGGAACCAGCCGCACTGATGTTCTTCTATCAGGGCATTAATGGTGGCCAGCCGGGTCTCTGCCGTCGCCGGGTAGCTAAGCACCCCGGCGATATTGTCATCCGTAGCTCCCACCAGCATCGGCGAAAGCTGAAGAGTCGCACTGTTCTGATGCGCCAGCGAGTTCAGCGTCTGCGGCAAATGTTGACGATTTTCATCGGTAACGGTGATCACCACCGCTACGCGGACAGGTTCAGGATGTTCCACCGCACGAGCGGTGAGAAGCGCCTGCTGGAAAGGCTTAAGCCTGCGCTCGCTCAGCCAGCCGCCTAACGCATTCAGATTAAGGTTTTGATATTGCAGGCCGCTGAGATTGATGCGGGTAAAGGCGTCAGGCTGCGACATCGGCGCCACCCGTACCATATTGATCGCGCCAGTGTCGGCAACATACCACGGCTCAAAGCGCAGCGTATCGAACACGATTTCGCGGTTTTTTTGCACAATCGGCCAGCCTTCATGCTGCTGCGGCTGCGAATAGATGTCAGAGACGCGAATGGAGCAGAGCGGGGCTGGGAAGTAGGCCAGCGTTCCCTTCACCAGCAGGCGGCAAAAAATCAGCAGTCCTTCGACGTGCTCGAGTTTTTCCTCCCCCACCTGAAACAGCGGCGCATCATCGGGCATCATCGCCAGAATATCTTCACGGCGCACCAGCGCGGCGGTCAGCTCGCCAATCAGGCTAAAGTGCAGGGTTGTTTGGTAACGTAAAAAATCCTGGCCATTAAGCAGGCTGTTCTCGCTAAGAAATGCCGCGGTGGCAATCAGATCGGGGAGTTCTTCATACTCCGGCCCAATGCGCCTGCGCTTAGAGGCCACGACCTGACAGTCAGGAAACTGCTCCATCGCCGACACCAGCGTGCTGACGCAGTCGGTTGCCAGCAGTTCGGCATCGGTCAGAAACTTCAGATAGTCGCCCTTCGCCTCTTTGATCGCCGCCTCGTAAATGCCGGGGTGATTTTTATCGTAAATCAGGTGGCGAATCGGATGAGCTGGCTGTTCGAGCCAGGGCTGCAACAGGGCGGGAATAAATTTATCTCCGCTGCTGTCGGCAATCAAAATTTCGCAGTGCGGATAGTCCTGATTAAGCGCGCTTTTGAGCGCCTCTTCAAACCAGGTAGGGATCTGGGCACTGAGTATAATACTGACAAGAGGCTGGGTCATGAGTGGTGATTCTCCCGAGATCCCCGGCTGCCCGGACCACTCGGGGCGCAGGGGAAAATGATTTATCCCATCATAGTCAGCTGATGAGAAATCAATCGCTCAAGAAGGCGGGCAAAGTGGGGCTATTCCCGGATATCAGCCCCCTCTTTTTCAGGCAAAAAAAAAGCCCCGCAGTTGCGGGGCCTTATCAGAGATTTTTATAGAGCGATTAGCCCTGCAGCAGAGACAGAACCTGCTGTGGAACCTGGTTAGCTTTTGCCAACACAGAGTTACCTGCCTGCTGAATGATCTGCGCTTTAGACATGTTAGAAACTTCTGTTGCGTAGTCAGCATCCTGAATACGAGACTGTGCTTCTGACAGGTTAGTGGTGGTGTTGTTCAGGTTGGTGATGGCAGAATCCAGACGGTTCTGTACCGCACCCAGGCTTGAACGGAATTTATCAACAGACGCGATGGCTTTGTCCAGCAGCGCCAGAGGATCCTTAGTCGCGGAACCAGAGTAAACGTTGGTGTTAGCGCTGGAAGAGATATCGCCCACGGCGCTGGTCGTCGCGGTGGTAGCCGTGTCGCCGCCGTTAACGATGTCAGCCGCTGCCACGCTGTAGTTTTTGCCCTGCACGCTAACGAAGCCAACTGCATTGCCGCTGGCGTCTGCGCCAACTTTGATTGCCTGACCGGTCATCACGCCGCCGGTCACGCCGTTGGTGGAGTCGGTGTAGTTAACGGTAGTGGTGTTCAGTTTAACCGCGCCGCCAGTACCTACAGAAACAGAGTAGTTGTCGCTGCCGGAAGAAACCACGTAGTTGTTGGTCGCTTTACCCGATGCATCCAGCACGCTGTGCAGAGACAGGCCGCTTGCTGCAACGCCCAGGCCAGAGGCTACTGCGCTCAGGTCAACGGTAGAAACCGCACCGGTAGACGCGTCGCCAACGGTAGTCACATCGTCGCTCAGGCTCAGGGCATTTTTGTCTACTGCAAAACCTTTCAGGCCCAGAGTAGAGGAGTCGATTTTCTGCAGGTCAATAGAGATGGTTTCGCCATCGTTTGAGCCAACCTGGATTTTCATGGTACCGTCTTTCGCCAGTACGTTCACGCCGTTGAATGAAGTCTGACCGGATACGCGGTCGATTTCGTCCAGACGTGATTTGATTTCGTCCTGGATTGAAGACAGGTCGGAATCGGAGTTGGTGCCGTTCTGAGACTGTACGGTCAGTTCACGAACGCGCTGTAAGTTGTTGTTTATTTCTGACAGTGCGCCTTCAGTGGTCTGTGCAGCAGAGATACCGTCGTTAGCATTACGTGATGCCTGAGTCAGGCCGTTAATGTTAGAGGTGAAACGGTTAGCAATTGCCTGGCCAGCGGCGTCATCTTTCGCGCTGTTGATACGCAGACCAGAAGACAGACGCTCAATAGAAGTAGACAGAGCAGACTGGTTCTTGTTGATGTTGTTCTGGGTGATCAGCGAGAGGCTGTTAGTATTGATTACTTGTGCCATGATAAAGTTTCCTGTTAAATCATTTCGGGTTAAGTTGGTTGGGCTGTTTGCCCCCCGGCTTCATCGCCGTCAAGGTTGTTATCGTCTGCCCTCCCCTAACCTTTAGAATTTTTTTTATCCCAGGCAGATTATTTTTCCAGACCTGTCTACTCTCCGAAATACCCTTCTCTATTAGCGCTATTCGCTTTATTAACCCGATGCAAATAGTCGTAAACTTTACCCATAGCTGGCCGATAACTACGCTATTCACTCTCCGTGTTGACGACATAAAGGAATTATTATGGCTACCATCTCTACACTGGGTATCGGTTCCGGCCTTGATTTGAGCACCATTCTGAGTAGTCTGCAAACCGCTGAAAAGGCCTCACTGACGCCGATTTCAACGCAGCAGTCATCCTATACGGCAAAGCTGAGCGCCTACGGTACGCTGAAGAGTTCACTGACCTCTTTTCAGACTGCGAATACCGCACTGAACAGCGCCGCCCTGTTTGCCTCAACCAAGGCGACCAGCACCTCCAGCGCATTTAGCGCCACCACCACGACAGGTGCGGTAGCCGGTAAATATACCGTTAGCGTATCTCAGCTGGCCACGGCGCAGACGCTGACCTCGGCGGTGCAGAGTAGCAACACCACCGCGCTGGGCACCTCGGACAGCACCATTACCATCCAGCAGGCGAACGGCAATAAAGCCGTCGCGGTCTCCGTTAGCGCAGCGAACTCTTCGCTGACTGGCATTCGCGATGCAATCAATAAAGCGGATGCGGGCGTTACCGCCAGCATTATTAAAGTGGGCGATGGCAGCTATCGCCTGTCGATGACCTCGAACGCAACCGGCACCGACAATGCTGCGACGATAAGCGTAAGCGGCGACAGTACGCTACAGGGGATCCTCAACTACGACGGTACCTCCAGCAGCAATATGACCCAGAGCGTTGCGGCGCAAAATGCCAAACTGACGGTAAACAACGTTGCGATTGAAAACAGCAGTAACACCATCAGCGATGCGCTGGAAGGGATTACCCTTAACCTGACCGACACCACCAGCGGTAATCAGACGCTGACGGTGACTCAGGATACCACCAGCGCCTCCAGCGCTATCAGCGACTGGGTTAACGCCTATAACAGCCTGCAGGATAGCTTTGCCAGCCTGACCAAATATACCGCCGTCACGACGCAGGCCACCTCTCAGGACAGCAGCAATGGCGCCCTGCTGGGCGACAGTACCCTGCGCACCATCCAGTCGCAGTTAAAAAGCATGCTGACTAACGCCGCCAGCTCATCAACCTATAAAACGCTGGCGCAGATTGGCGTGACGACGGACCCAACCAGCGGTGACCTGAAGCTGGACAGCACCGCGCTGACCGCCGCGCTCACGAAAGATTCGGATGGTGTGAAGCAGATGATCGTCGGCGATGGCAAGACCACCGGCATCACGACCAGTATCGCGACCAATCTCACCAGCTGGTTATCAACCACCGGTATCTTACAGGCGGCAACGGATGGCGTGAGTAAGACGCTGAACAATCTGACCACCCAGTACAATGCTGAAAGCACCCGCATTGATAATACGATTGCGCGCTATAAAACACAGTTTACCGCGCTGGACGTAATGATGAGCAAGCTAAACAGCACCAGCTCATACCTGACTTCTCAGTTCACTACCAGCAGTTCTTCAAGCAGTTCTTAAGACGTAAGGAGTCGTAATGTATAGCGCAAGCGGTACCAAAGCCTATGCAAAAATTGGTGTGGAAAGCGCGGTCATGAGCGCCAGCTCAGACCAGCTGATCACCCTGCTGTTCGACGGGGCGCTAAGCGCCCTGGTTCGCGCACGGCTATTTTTGCAGGATGGCAACATTGTGAAAAAGGGGGAGTCCCTGTCTAAAGCCATTAACATCATTGATAACGGCTTGAAAGTGGGGCTGGATGAAAGCAGTACGGACGAACTGACGCAGAATCTGATTGGTCTGTATCGTTATATGGTACACCGTCTGCTGCGGGCGAATCTTGATAATGATGTGAGTGTGATTGAAGAAGTTGAAGCGCTGCTGCGCAATATCGCCGACGCCTGGAAAGAAGTTTCAGGTTCACCTGCACTGGTTCAGGACGCCGTCTAAATGAATATCGCCCCGCACATGTTCGGAATTTATCAGCAGCTGTTAGTGATCAGCCAGTCTATGCTGCGTCTGGCTTCAGAAGGTAAATGGGATGAGCTGATCGATACGGAGGTCAATTACGTCAGTACCGTTGAAAAACTGGCGGAAACAACCCGCGATGTAGCCATTCCGGCGCAAACGCTGGATCAGCTGCGTCCCGTATTGCGTCATATTCTGGACAACGAAGCCGAAGTAAAACGTATGCTTCAGCATCGGATGGGCGAACTCGCCGATCTGATTGGGCAAAATACCCGTCAGAAGTCGGTTAATTCAGCGTACGGTAAACTGTCTGGAGTCGTGCTTTTCCCGCATCAATCCACCTGAAATAATAATATTTGCCTATGACTTTTCCCCATACTTGCCAGCGGGTCAGCGTGCACCAGAATATTACGCCGTAACCCGCGCTTTTTCCGCAGCCTGCTCCATACTTCAGACTCATCGCTGTTGAAACTGGAGCAAGGACATGCGCAATCCCACGCTGTTGCAATTCTTTCACTGGTATTACCCCACAGGCAGTAAGCTCTGGCCAGAGGCCGCCGACCGTGCGCCGTGGCTGGCTGAAATCGGCATTACCGACGTCTGGCTGCCGCCCGCGTCAAAAGGCGAGTCCGGTGGCTTTTCGGTAGGCTATGACACTTACGATCTCTTCGACCTGGGTGAGTTTGAGCAAAAGGGTTCCCGCGCCACGAAATATGGCGATAAAGATCAGCTTATTGCAGCGGTCACTGCGCTTCGTGACCATCAGGTTGGCGTGATTATGGACGTCGTGCTGAACCATAAGATGGGCGCGGATGAAAAGGAGCAGGTGCAGGTTAACCGGGTGAATCCGGATAATCGGGATGAGATCGACAGTGAGGTTATCGGGGCTGAGGCGTGGACGCGTTTCACCTTCCCGCCGCGCGCGGGGCAGTATTCAAAGTTTGTCTGGGATTATAAGTGCTTTAGCGGCGTCGACCACATTGAGAACCCCGATGAGAACGGCGTGTATAAAATCGTTAACGACTATACCGGTGAAGGCTGGAACAGCCAGGTTGATGATGAGCTGGGTAATTTTGATTATCTGATGGGTGCGAATATCGATTTCCGCAACCGGGCGGTGACCGAGGAGTTAAAATACTGGGCGCGCTGGATGATGGAGACGCTGCCGTGCAGCGGGTTTCGCCTCGACGCGGTAAAACATATTCCGGCCTGGTTTTACAGGGAGTGGATCGATCATATTCAGGAGGTGGCGGATCGGCCGATGTTTATCGTGGCCGAGTACTGGTCGCATGAGGTGGATAAGCTCCAGCACTATATACACCAGGTCGAAGGCAAGACCATGCTGTTTGATGCCCCGCTGCAGATGAAGTTTCACAACGCCTCACGCGAGGGTGCCGGTTTCGATCTCAGCCAGCTTTTCAGCGATACGCTGGTCGCCCACGATCCGTGGCACGCGGTGACGATTGTCGCTAACCATGATACCCAACCGCTTCAGTCGCTGGAAGCGCCCGTCGAGCCCTGGTTTAAACCGCTGGCCTATGCGCTGATTTTGCTGCGCGAAGAGGGTGTGCCTGCGGTTTTCTATCCTGACCTTTTTGGTGCGCAGTATGAAGATGAAGGGTCAGACGGTGAGATTTACAAGATTGAGATGCCGGTTATCCCGGAGTTAGAAGCGCTGATTCGTGCCCGTCAGCTTTACGCGCACGGCGTGCAGACCGAGTGGTTCGATCACCCTAACTGCGTGGCCTTTGCCCGCAGCGGCACGGAGGATCATCCCGGCTGCGTGGTGGTGATGTCCAACGGTGATGAGGGGGAGAAGACGCTGTCACTGGGTGAGGGCTTTGCGGGCACGCACTGGTACGATTTTCTGGGGCACCGCGAAGAGGGGGTCACCGCGGATGAGGGGGGAAGCGCAGTTTTCCGCTGTAATGCGGGTAGTCTGAGCGTCTGGGTGATTCAGGAGTAAGTTCCGAGTGGGGCCCCGTGCTGTACAGGCCTGGGGTGTCGCCTGGGGGTGGGGCCCGGTGCTGCACATGGGGTGTCGCCTACGGGTGGGGCCCGGTGCCTGGCGGTCCTCGCGCCGCGCGTGGCGCGGTCCCTTCGCTCCGCTCGTCGACCTTTCGGACCGGGCATGACGGGACATCCCTGTCCCGGCATGCCCTTGTTCCAGCATCCCTGCTGGCCCATCCGGGTCTTCCTTACTGCACTCAGCGCTGCGGAATGCCTGTCACCGGGCCCCACCCGTCTGCTCCTTTTGCATTGTGCTGACTGCGGGTAACAACGGTTCCGGGGTTTCAGGAAACTCTTTATCCGATTTTATTGCGGAAAAAAACCTGCAAATAAGAAAACCTTTTCGCTAAAGAGTAGCTACCGTCGCCTGCTGGCCCATCCGGGTCTTCCTCCCTGCCCTCAGCGCTGCGGATTGCCAGTCACCGGTACCCGCCCACCTGCTCCTTTTGCATTGTGCTGGTTGCGGGTAAAAGCCACTCAAAAGCCTGAGAGGTGGACAATCCCTGCGGTTGATGGGCAATCCGCAGCGCTGCGGCGAAGACGGAAGGCCAGGCGAGGGCAGCAGGGATGCTGCTCTCAGGGAGCGGCGGGCAGGGATGCCCGCTCGCGACCGGGCCGTCCGGCCTGGAGCCGGAGCCAAAGGCACCACGCCGAGCGTGGCGTGAGGACGCCCGGCAAACGCTGGGATTATCCACCGGGAGAGCAGGCATCGCAGCTAACCAGCCAACCAGCCAACCAGCCAACCAGCCAACCAGCAGAGTGCCGGAAATCCTGACACCGGTAACCACACACCCGATCCTTTTGCATTGTGCTGGCTGCGGCTATAAGCAGTTCCAGGGAGTACAGGAAAGTTTCACCGGGTTTAATGCAAAATGAATTATGCAATTCAGGAAAACAAGTGTCATTGAAAGGGGTTCAAATGTCCGCATGTGAACAGGGCTTAGCCTGAAGTCGCTCAGGTAATTACGGAACGACAAATGGGTTTTACCTGAAGCAACTCAAAAGCCTGAGAGGTGGACAATCCCTGCGGTTGATGGGCAATCCGCAGCGCTGCGGCGAAGACGGAGGGCCAGGCGAGGGCAGCAGGGATGCTGCTCTCAGGGAGCGGCGGGCAGGGATGCCCGCTCGCGACCGGGCCGTCCGGCCTGGAGCCGGAGCCAAAGGCACCACGCGGAGCGTGGCGTGAGGACGCCCGGCAAACGCTGGGATTATCCACCGGGAGAGCAGGCATTGCAGCTAACCAGCCAACCAGCAGAGTGCCGGAAACCCTGACACCGGTAACCACACACCCGATCCATCTACATTGTGCTGGCTGCGGCTATACGCAGTTCCAGGGAGTACAGGAAAGTTTCGCCGGGTTTAATGCAAAATGAATTATGCAGTTCAGTAAAACAAATGCCATTGAAAGGGGTTCAAATGTCCGCGTGCAAACAGGGCTTAGCCTGAGCCGCTCAGATAATTACGGAACGACAAATGGGTTTTACCTGAAGCAACTCAAAAGCCTGAGAGGTGGACAATCCCTGCGGTTGATGGGCAATCCGCAGCGCTGCGGCGAAGACGGAAGGCCAGGCGAGGGCAGCAGGGATGCTGCACTCAGGGAGCGGCGGGCAGGGATGCCCGCTCGCGACCGGGCCGTCCGGCCCGGAGCCAAAGGCACCACGCGCAGCGTGGCGTGAGGACGCCCGGCGAACGCTGGGATTGTCCACCGGCATCGCAGGTATTACAGCCTGCATGACCGGCCTGCCAACAGGCAGGGTGTCGGAATGCCATCAGGCAGGGTGTCGGATTGCCTGTCACCGGGCCCCACCCGCCTGCTCCTTTAACATTGTGCTGGCTGCGGGTAAAAGCCACTCAAAAGCCTGAGAGGTGGACAATCCCTGCGGGTGACGGGCATTCCGCAGCGCTGCGGCGAAGACGGAAGGCCAGGCGAGGGCAGCAGGGATGCTGCACTCAGGGAGCGGCGGGCAGGGATGCCCGCTCGCAACCGGGCCGTCCGGCCTGGCGTCGGAGCCAAAGGCACCAGGCAAAGCCTGGCGCGAGGACGCCCGGCAAACGCTGGGATTGTCCACCGACACAGCAGATGTTGCAGCCCGGACAACTCACCGGCAAATGCGAGAATTGTCCGCCGGAATGCCCCTCACCCGCCCGTCAGGACTTCTGATTTCTCAGCATAGGCTTATGGTGTGCCTTACCGCTGCTGGAAACAGTCGCTTTCGGCTTCGGTGGTGGGGCATCATTCACGTGTGCCAGCGCATTCTGACACTCTGCCGTCGGCTGCTGCACTTTTTGCAGTACCAGCTTGTCATAATGGAGCGTCATCCCTTCCCGCTCCAGCGGCATCACGCGGGCTTCATTATTCACGTTAACCCAACGATCATCGAGGCGAGTCACCTTACCGGGTTTGGCAATGACCCGCTGCCACTGACGGCAGTCAAGCGTATCGCCCGCGGCGGTCACAATCAGGCTTGCCACCGCCTCTTTACTAACCAGACCTTTTTGCGGCCCCATCGTCTGCCAGTTTCCCACCAGATCGGCAGGTGGAGGCGTTTTAACCACATTGTGGTAATTAGGTATCTGTGCGCAGCCTGACAGCGCGACGGCTGCTGCGGTCATTACAATCCACTTTTTCATTTTCAGTTCCTGACTCCTCGACCAGGCGCTACGTTATAATTTCTGATTAACCACCGCAAGCAGCTTCATACCGTTGTCCCCTTCAGCCATAACAATATTCGCTTCAACCGCCCATTCACGCATGCAGCAGCAACATCTGCACCCACTGGCATTTCACCAAACCGCGCCCCGGTGTAAACTGACGCGCATTATTACGTGCAGGACAAATGATGAAAACAATTGAAGAGTACTACACCACCGCCAGAAGCCTGTTTCTTGAGGCCTACCCTGAAATAAAGCAGGGAATCGACAACCTCCAGGAAGAGGATGCGCAGGCGCTGGGCATGTCGCTGGAACAGTTACAGTCGATGCAATCCGACCGCGCCTGGGCCGCCTTTACCCGCGAGAAAAAACTTGATGGTATGCTCTTTGCCATCCAGCTGGCAGAGCCAGATAAAGACGTGGCGGCTGCCGCTATCGAAACCTATCTGCGCCAGCATGCTGAAGCGCTGGGGATGAGCTGGGAAGAATTTTGTATTAAGAACGAACTTTAAGCGCTCGGGGCCTGCTCACGCGGCCCCTTCAACTTGCTGATGTGCTATCCCTCCTAAACAGTGCCATCCTTTTTTTTAAATTTACCCCGGAAAAATGCTTTTTTGCTGCCTAAACAGCTGCTAAGAATGCTCCCAAAGCAGATGTCACAGCAGATTATCGTTCGATAACGGCAACTGATTGCGCTATATATGCTTACAGCCTGTGACCTGGAGATAATAAACTTTTTAGGATGATTAATAATCGCATGGGGACGTAATAAAACCTCCACCAGAATATTCATCCGTATAAGTATAATTAATGCGATAGGTCCGGTGTTATTGCGTTAGAGAACCGGGTCGCGTATGTTAACCGGGCAGAGTTTTACCGTAAGAAATGCGGCGTTAAGCCTGTTGTGAGGTCTGCACAGGCTCTGTAACCCTGTCATATTGCGACCTCCCGCAGCGCCAGGGCCTGTAAGAACTTTGAGCCAGAACAATGCCAATAATTAAATATAAACTCGATTCAGCCATATTCTTATTTTTTTTCTCATTCTGTTTAGCCACGCTGGGTATAAATTGCCGCACCGTTCAGGCGCTTTCTCTTTTCTGGCCGTGTAACGCCCTTCTTTTGGGTATAATGGTACGCTTTCCAAAGATTGAAACGTCACTCAGCTTACCTGCTATTTATAGTGGCATGGTACTGGCCGATCTGTTTTCCGGTACGCCATTCGTCATGTCGCTGACTTTGAATATTGCCAACCTCGCCTTTATCACCGTGGGTAAGGCGGTGCTGCTTGCAGATTCCCTGCAGCATCCCCGGCCACGACGTCTGCAGGCGTTGATGAGGGTATTTCCCGCTTCCATTCTCGGGGCGGGCGTCTGTGCGGCAGTGGGGTCGTTAGCCAGCCAACACTATTTTCATGACGATCTGCTCAAAGGCTGGATTTCCTGGTTTTGTGAGCAGGTATCAACCTCTATCCTGCTGCTGCCGCTGGCCATCACCCTGCCCCGCCGCGGAGAGCTTAGCGCCCTGTTAAGTGAGATAAAGCAAAGTACTTTGTTGCCGCTATTGTCCCTGGTTATCACTACCGTCACGGGGATTTACGTCGGCGGCGGCGGCAGCCTGATGTTCCCCCTGCCCGCGCTGATGTGGTGCGCCATTAGCTACCCGATCTTCTTTACCTGTGTGCTGACGGTGGTGACCGGAATTGCTGAAATCATCCTGGTGGCAGGCCATGTACTGAATATTCAGGGTGCAGACGACTTTTTCCTTATCGACAGCCTGGCTTCGGCGCGACTTGGCGTCGCGGCGATGACCATTAGCCCACTGATTGTTGCTCTCAGCACCACCACGCAGAAAAAGCTGGTTGCGCGCATGACTAAACGGGCTGACTACGATTTTCTTACCGGCGCGCTCACGCGCAGCGGGCTGTCGTCACGGTTGAATGCCCTGGCCGCTGGAAAACATAAGCAGGGCCATTTTTATGGCGCGGCGTTCATCATCGACATTGATCGCTTCAAAAGTATCAACGATACCTGGGGCCATGCTACGGGAGATCACGTGCTGGTTAAAACGGTTGAGTGTATCCGTCAGTCGCTACCGCCAACGGCTGTTGTCAGCCGCATGGGCGGTGAGGAATTTCTGGTACTGATTGAAGGCGTTTCACCACCGCGAGCCAGTATCCTGGCCGATCGGCTGCGCCGCAGTATTGAGCAACATACCATTATTCACGACGGGCAAATCCTCAATATTACGGTGAGCATTGGTGTGAGTGCGCTGGACATTATCGACTCTGACAGCCTGGAGGCGTCAATCAGAACGGCCGATGAACAGCTCTATATTGCTAAAAGTAGCGGCCGAAATCGCGTGAGTCCGGAGTTTACCCTCTGAAATGACACAACCCGCCGTGGCGGGTTGTAATCGAAGCCATTCAGGCTTCGTTATCGATGCGGTTAGCTTCGATTTCAATGTCCTGAATGGTGCTATCCAGCTCATCAAGTAACGTACCCTGCTTCGTCAGCAGTTCGTTCACTCTTGCAGCAAACTCCGGGTGCTTAAATTCGCCCTGATCAAAGGCCAGCCAGTGGGTTGACAGCGTTTCCGTATTGGTTTGTGCATAGTGGCGCATCTCTTTCAGCTGCGAGGTCACGTCACGTAAATGTTCGGTCGGTGATTTGCGTTCCTGATTATCGCTCATGCATTTATCCTTATCTGGTTAAAAAAGCGTTCATAAATTCTGACTCTTATGAAAGTGAGAAGTTCATTAACACTTTTTTAACCAAACCTTGCGGCAAAAAAAAGGCCGCCAGCGCAGGCGGCCTGAAGAGAAAAAATACTTAGAAGTAGGCAATTTTGCGATCCGTGCCATTAATGTTAACCGTGACATAGCCTGCCGCCGTGGTGGTGGTTGGAGCCGTTGCGCTAAGGGTAGCCAGCGTGAGCACGCCCTTCTCATTAGCCCCGACGCCCGCCAGACCGTTATGCATGCTCATACGGGCATTTGGCGACGTAGTCCCGATGGTACTGGTGTCCGTGACCTGCGTTAAATCAGGCGCGAACAGGTTACACTCCCCTGATTCAAAACGGGTTGGCCCGGTTGAGGTCAGGTTAAATACCATGTCACCACTGGCGGCTTTCAGCTTCACCCAGATTTCGGCATAGGTCAGGCCGATTCGGTTAAGCTTAACGTCCAGCACCGCAGGCGAACCTTTATGCTGGATATCGGCATAAATCGCCGTTGAGCAGCGGGAAATACTCAGCCAGGTAAAGCCGGACGCTACCGAGGTTACCGGACTGGTGGCCGTTGCAACCAGCACATCATTCGTCACCTTACTGATCATCTCGATAAGCCACTGCTGGTTATCCTTCGGCAGGTTAACTTTACCCAGCTTGTACCAGTTATCGGTGGCGGTGGTGTTAGTGACCTTAAAGCCGCTGTACCAGCCTGCCTTCATCGAACCGGTCATTATCGTGCCGAAGTGCTCGTCGCGACGCCAGCCGTATTCATAGCCTGACAGCCAGCGGGTGGAGTCGGTATCGGTCGTGATGTTACCGCCAGACTGAAGGTTAAGCTGTTTAAGCTGCAGACGGGTGTTGTTCATGTTCAGCGCATTGTCACAGGACTCGATGCTCAGCGCATCCACAATCCAGTTACCGTCGCTGAGGTTGCCGGGAAAGCGCGTATGCTCAATCCAGACGTTATGAAGCAAACCCTGGGTAACTCGCGGCATATATAGCGTCGCATCGCCGTAGCCGGTCTGGAAATTGGCGTTGGTCAGTTCGATAGCCGTTGAGTGGTCCCAGGCCCCTGCCGCCGTATCTGACCAGGTCACATCAAACACCCTTCCGTAAGTGTTAAGAGTGTAAATCTGGTCAAACTTGGTATCCAGCGTATCCAGCAGCTTGATCACCGTACCGCCGTTATTCTGCGCGCGGAAGCGTGAGACAATGACTGACTGACCGGCCACAATAGTGTTTTGAAAGAACGGCTGCTGGTTACTGCACATTGCTGCCGTAATCGCCACTTTATTGGTGGTCGTATCCGCTGACGCCTGCCCATCCCAGGAGATCCCTTCAATCGCTACGCGCCTGGCCTGAACTTTGAAAACGGGCGAGGTGGATTTATTGGAAATGATGGTCGTTCTGGGCAATGCGCCGTGTGGATTATCATCACCCGTCACATAGAAAAACGCCATCGCAGTTGCAGAATAGTCGATGGGGTTGATCAGGAACTTGCCTGACGGGAACCGGACGCCCAGGTCTTTCGCTACGCTGTTGAAATTTTGCGCCCAGTTCATCATCAACTTAAACGGCCCGCTGTCATCCGTTACGCCATCGCCCTTCCCGCCAAAATGGAAAATATTTAAACCCGCCGGGTCGCTGATAACGCGTTTCCAGTAAAAGCCACTGCCGACGGCATAGGTCCCTGAATCATCCGCTTGTGGAGAGGTGCCGGTAAACCCGACAAAATCACCGCCGCCGCGAAAAGACGAGTCTTTATCCGTATAGCGGCGTAACACGGCCAGATCGCCCGATTTGGTTGGTGCAGTCGTACGCAGTTCGGCAAATGAATTGACTTCGATCATAATAACCTCCGGGGCGATTGGCCATTGCGAATCGCCTTCATTGATATGTTTATTTAGGGAATAAATACGGGAATGATTAATTACGCCAGACTTTATTATTTGCTACTTCTTCCCTGTCGCAGTCATTAATTTTAGTTTTTAACTTTGCATAGCTTCGCCCAGATATCATTATGCAAATTAATTTCTTTTACCGTCCGAATATCCATGACCTGCCAGTCATTTCCATAGGTCCGTAAGGGAGAAAAATAGGTACATGAAGAGTCGATAATAACTTGTGGACTAGCTGTCACCGTTGATGGACGACTCGTGCAGCTTGCGACGAGCATCATCATCAGCGAGAGCATTATTAGCTGCCTGTACATCTTTCACCTCCTCTATTGTTTTTGCCTGTTTATTCGCGACCACTGCCACGCGATCGGCTTCTACTTTTGCGGCGGCAACATCAGCCCGCCCTTTCTCCTGCACCTTGCCAATTTTCTTACCACCAAACCAGCTGACAATAAGCGCAACGATAACTACGCCTGCCCCGGTCAAAAGATGGCTACCGCTGTTAAACAACGCGAGGAAACTGCTCATGATTTATCTCCTGTCATTACATTTTTCATTACCAGCAGGGGTTTTTGACGAATAAATTGTGATACCACCGCCATTGCCACCATAAAAGAGGCAATAAACCCCAGGTAGTGCTGCGGAAGAATGGACTTCACGTCTTCCGGCAGGCCGTTCCAGGCGCTGATCGCCGAGTCTGGAAAGGATTGCACCCAGGCACCCGCGACCGATCCGATAGAGGCCAGCCAGACCGACCAGGTTTTAAAAAGCAGTTTGGCATGCAGCACAAATTCGACCTTGCCATGTCTCACTACCCAGTGAAGTAAGGCTATAACGACGATGACCGCCACTAAAAACATAAGAAATTTCATATAACCCCCTGATATGCATCATAGACCCCGCTGCGCATTACCTGTGCAAGCCGTTTCGCGCGGGCGGGCGTTTGCCTGGCCCACAGGCTGGCCAGCATGCCATCTGCTGCCGCCTCAAAATTTCCGTTTGAAATTAACACCAGCGTGTTTTTAAAGGCGCTTAATCCATCCACCCCCAGCTGGTAGGCCATGCAATAAAGCACATCTGCCCGGGCAGGATTACACTGCCGCAATGCAACAGCCAGTGAGGGCCTGGCATTCATGTCGCTTATTTTGTCATCCAGTAGTTTCTGCATCCAGATATCTCCCACGCTGTGAGGTACGCTAAACTGATAATGCGCCAGTGGTGCATCCTTTGGCCCAATAACAATTCCGCTTGCCACCGTTGGATAACCTTCCGTGTCGATATAAGGCTTCTCCTTATAGCCTTCCTCATAAGCCAAAATTTGTACTATTTTACTCATCTTTCATCTCCCAAATTAAATAACCGCTGCTGCGGCATTGTTATATGGACAGCTTGCTGATAAAGGAAAATCGCATTAAAATAGCAGGGGCTTATTATAATAGCGGTGCGGAAAAGAGTTTTGCGCACTGGGTAACACCCCGAAAAAAAGCCCTGGTTAATAACCTTTCCTGCCCTTGTTATCTTCGGGATGGAAAAGAATAAATTAACAGAAATAAGCTATCGCAGAATGAATACCTTCCTTTTTGCAGAAAGGAATCTCTGAATCAGAATGCCTTTTTAATACCTTAGAATGTAAAATGCGTACGCATAAAAATTTCTTTAATTTATTTTTTCACACTCAAGAACGACATCCATGGCACTCAGTGCGCCTTCAACGAACCCTTCGGCTGTTTGGACATTTTTTCGGATGGTGCCATCAGCACAGCGACGTCGTCGGGCAATTGATCGAAGTGAAATACGGTAGAGATAGTGCGCAACCAGCAGCATATGTTCATCGGAATGGTTTATCATAAGGCGGCTGATGCAGCTGTCGAGAATCATCCCATCCCGATCGCCACAGCGTGGTCGACCCGGTGGTACTGAGGTAATCAATCCCCGGAAGCCAGCGGCAACATGAGGATAACTCACGCCGCTGCTTTCGGTGGCCGCCCAGCCTCCCCACATCTCGAGTAACCGTTTTATGTTTCGCATCGTTACCTCCTGCAAAATGGGTTTGGCACTGTTTGCAAACAATTATCCTGTGCTCCGCGGCCGGAAATGCTAATTTAGAATGGACCTGATTTGCCTTTTCTGACGCGCAGGAGCGTAAGGGTCGAAAATTACCTTTTTAAGGTATGCCAGCGATTAGGCTGGGCAGCCTGATTGTTAAAGAGCAGCGTACTGGAGAGCCGGCTTCCGGCCTCCCCTTTTAAACCGTTTAAGTATCAACTGAGATAAGTTATAGCATAGAGTATTAAAACACGCAATAGCAAAGCGTGTTTGACGAAAAATACGCATCGCTATAAATTCTGGTATATGAAACCGAATACACTTGCCTACCGGCTTAACATGGCTATGACCATGATGGGAATTACACAGGGTGCGTTAGCTAAAGCATCGGGCGTATCACAACCTACAATCTGGCGGCTGACCAAAGGCGAGGCTGAGGGCTCCCGCAAGCTGGTCGATATTGCTCGCGCGCTGGATATTAACGTCGAATGGCTGGCGAGCGGCGAGGGGGAGATGCGCGGAGCCAATGGCCTGACCGCAATTGATAAAGTGAAAAGTGGCACTACCGTGGCGGTATGGGGCCCCGAGGGAAAGACGTCAGAGGCCGTCTCCACTCCCAATGGTGCGAAGGCGAAGAAGACCTGGCGCGCCTATATTCTTGACCGAAATAGCGGCTGTGCAGAGGCAACCGCAGGCAGTATCGTCATCGTGGACACCGACGTACCACCTGAATCTGGAGACCTGGTCATGGCCCAGGTCAATTCACGCGTATCCGTTTACCGTTATCTTGAAGGCCCCTCTAATGGTTTTTTAACCGTTGATGACCCCAGACTACCCGCTGTGGAGCTATCTGAAGGATCCGCACTGATTGGCGTCGCAATCTTTCTCATCCGTGATTTAAGGCGGTAAGTACTGATATCCTGCCCCTGCAGGATAGTTTCCTTATACCGGCCCCCGGCCACTCTATGCAGCACAGATATCATCATTTAACCTCACAAATACCTGCCCAATGTGACTCATAAGCTACAGAGGGGCTTTGGCGTAATGATTCATTTGAATAGATTAGTAAAGCTTTTACTAATTTCGCTATAAAAAAGCAAAAAAAAGCGCCATTAAAGTTTTAAATCCAACTAAATCATACGCTTAATGCAATAACTAAAATTATTAGCGCGATAACCATTGATATTAATAATAACTATAGCTATCGTTTTTAACAGGGATACTTTACTGCCGCTAAACGGTTCTTCCGCAGAGCGCTTAAGAGTCTCCTCCGTCCTTATCACTACCTGTCTTCTGGGGGATTTATGACCATCATTATCTGGAAAAAAACCCAAACCGTGGGAACATCTCTGAGCCGTTATAAATCACGTCGCGCGGCCAAACTGGCCCTGCAGAGAGAGGAAGAGCGGCTGGCAAGAAAGGTTGCCTGTCTCCTTTCCGGTTGCAGCCAGCGTGTCCAGAGTGCAGTGCGGGAGTCGTCACGCGCTAAAATCCTGTAATAATAACTGGGTTTATATACAGTATTTAGTTTATGGGATGCGATCAAGGGGTATTAGTAGAAAGAGGGTCAGGTCGCTGTAGCATCAGACAATTTAAACTCAGTACAGAGAGCCTTAAAGATGAACGCATTCAGAACCGGCATAAGTGACCTGCATCCGGTTCGGGCGCGTTAGGAAAAGATGGGAGAAGATGGGAGGTCAGCGATCCGCTTAATCTCTGACATACTCAGAGGATCGCTGTAAAGCTACTGCAAATTGAGGTCGGCGTCGTTACGCCTCAGGGCTAGCCAGCGTAAACCCGGTAGCTGACGGACATTGAGGATTTGCAAAAAATACAGTTGGCGCCGTGGGGATTTTTTGGCGAAACGTTGTGGGTAGAAAAGCGGAACTGGCATCCCTGGCATGTGGGACACTTGAATTTTATATTTGGAATAAGAACCTTCATTATCTGTTTTAAGAGACGCTACTGTCGCACTATGGCGCTGAAAAGTCAGTAACTTCCTGCGTGATAGCACGAATTGATCAGCGTGGAATTGTACAAGTTTGGTTATTGCATATAAGTTTACTGCCGCGGGATCCCATCCAGCCCACCCATGCCGCATCGTATGGCGTCTGATGGACAGGAGAGGTTCCTTTGTTGCAGCGTTTATGTTGTACAACTTTAAAAAAAACCATCCGGCCCGTCAGTTACGTGCATCCTAACGAGCCGCGTTAACTGGCATCTGCCATTTTTGGAGATTCACACTTGCAGCAAAATTCATCTACCGGGCCAGCGCTGGCGCATATTTTCCAGTCTTCTGGCGGTTTGTTAAGCAGTGAATCTGAGGTTATCGGCACGATTATTGCCGAACTTTCAGCCAGTCATGGCTTTGTCTCTAACAAAGCCATCATCCTGAAGCTGTTGGAAAAACTGGAGCAGGAAACCGATATCATTCAGCTCGATATCTATCGTCACGCGCTGGAATATATTGTCCAGCAAACGCCTGACGATTTAGTGTGATCGACAGTAACCGGGTCAGCGCAGTGTGGCCCGGTTATCTGCCTCCTGGCGCGATCCGCTTCAGACAGCCGCGTCCTCCAGCACTTTGTGAATCACCGCCGAGAGCTGATTAATTTCAAACTTGGCCACGTAGCCATTTGCCCCCACCTTATGCACGTGGTCTTCGTTGGCGTTCCCCGAAAGCGATGAGTGGATCACTACCGGGATAGCCTTCAGATTCTGATCGGTTTTAATATTGCGCGTCAGGGTAAACCCATCCATTTCAGGCATTTCCAGATCGGTCAGCACCAGCCCGATTTTATCGCTAATCGGCAGCCCCTCTTCCGCCGCCTGGCGTGCCATGATCTTTATCTGATCCCAGGCTTCCTTGCCGGTGATATACATTAGCGCCGGGATCCCCATCGCTTTCAGCCCCTGTTCCAGCATCAGCCGGGCTACCTTCGAGTCTTCGGCCACAATCGCGACCGCACCGGGCTTCATTTTGAAATTTGTCAGGCTGATATCACCCTCTTTCACTTCCCGCACGGAAGGGATGATGTCATGAAGGATCTGCTCCACGTCCAGTACCAGCGCCATGGCTTTTTCATGCTGGGTGCCATCCAGCATCGCGATACTGGTGATATTCCGGCTGGCTACGCCCGATTCGGCGGTGTGAACCTGACTCCAGTTCAGTCGGACGATATCCTCAACGGACTCAACGGCAAAAGCCTGAGTACTCCGGGCATATTCGGTGACCAGCAGCAGATTAAGCCCGGTGGCGGGCGTACAGCCAGCCACCGCGGGCAGATCGATAACGGGAATAAGCTGCCCACGGATGTTTGCCATGCCCAGCAGCGGGGACTTCATGCCGGCAGCTTTGGTAATGGTCGGCATAGGTACGATTTCACGTAGCTTAAACACATTGATGCCATACAGTTCGGACTTGTTCTCCAGCGTGTCGGAACCCAGCCGAAACAGCAGCAGCTCGAACTTGTTGGATAATGCGAGATTGGCGCGCTCATCAATGTCTTTCTGAAAATTATCCACGTGAAACCCTCAATATTATTTTCATTGGCGTACGTCAGTGGCGAGTTCAATGTATTGCCGGTAAGGCACAGGGTGTCGCATGGTTACGCGTCCCGGCTATCCGCTGGGTTGAAATCACTCATAAGAGTTATCGGCAGGAACAGAAAAAAATAGAGGCCATTATTACGCATCGGACGAAGATTTACCGGGTCGCGACGGTTTAATGGCCTGAAAAGCGGAGAAAGAAGGTTTAGCTTTGCTTATAAGGATCCTTTTTATGATCCTCACTGTCGTCCCGCGTACGAGGAACTTCACCATGCTCGTTGGGGTTATCTTTGGCCGGGTGATCGTCTTCCTCATAGGCATTACCTGCATTCGGCGCCACTTCCGGCAGACCTTTATGCACGTCTCCTTCATCTTTGCGATTTTTGTCAGACATCATGCTCTCCATCTGTTTGATAAAATGTAAGTGTAGTGGAGATTATGCACTGCGGCTTAGTGGTGGGCGATAAACAGCGATTTGCAGTGTGGGCAAAGAAGCGTCTGGTCTTTGGAGACTTTAGATAATGAATGTTTGGATTTTTTTCCACAGACAGGACAGGTGGTATCAGAGTTAATTTTGCCTATTTGCGCCATTACGCGGTTGAAGTAAGACATGGTGATCGACCTTTTCGGTGAATGATGCTAATCATACCACCTCTGGCTAAATTTTACTCAAAAACCCTTCGCTTTATGGGCATTAACCCGTCGGCTTTGTGATCGCCATTGCAAAATCACTATGCTTCCTAAGTGGCACTCTTTCGCTGGTTATACTCACTGAAACAATGCGATGGAAAAGGTGATTTATGCTGTGGTTAGAGTCCGGGCTTTACCTGAGAGTAAAAGAGATGGAAAACGGTCCGCGACCGTTGCCGCTACAGAGTGGTTTCTCATCTGATACGGCCTATCGGGCACTGGGTTGCTTTAACCCTTCCGAGACGTCAGACGCCTACTATATCCTTTCCAATGACCGCGATGAGATCTGGTTTATCTGTAATCGCCATCTGCGTACGGTTTGCCTGTCTGACGAACTTAACCTGTTCCGTATGCCTCTTTCCAGCGCCGGAGTCAGCTCTCCCGACGCTGTAGTAAGGCCGGGATCGCACTAATTCTGTATGCGCATTCTGTATGCGCAAAAGCAGCTCACTACACCTGCATATTCATGATGTCGGTGTAGGCGCTGACCAGTTTGTTACGCACCTGAATCCCCATCTGCATGGAAACCGACGATTTCTGTAGATCGACCATCACATCATTCAGATTGATCCCCGGCTTACCCATTTCGAAATCCTGCGCCTGGGTGCGCGCGTCATTCTGCGTATCGCTGATCTTGTTAAGGGCAGCCTTAAGCTCACCGGCGAAATCCGCATGGCTGGATGCGTCGGTACTCTTGCCACTGGCCTGAATTGCTGCGGTTTGCAGCTGCTGCATTACGCTTTCAATACCCTGAATTGCCATCTCGTGCCCCGGTAAATGTTCAACGGTGATTTTGCTGTGTGAAAACTTACCACAGTGTCAATAAGACAAAGCCCCTAAATAAGCGCATAAAACGCAGCTTATCCAGCCATCGAATTTCGCGTAAGAGAAAATAATGACAGCTATTAAAGGTAGAAAAATTTTTGCCAGCGCATCCGGGAGTCAGTTTTGTTACGACACTACACGATACAGTCCGTTCAACTGTCACGCAGGAACGAGTCATGAATGCCACTGTTACGCAGGATCAATCTGAGAAAAAGGGGCTGAGTGACCTTTTCGCTCGCCTGCGGGCTAATCCTCGTATCCCTCTGGCCATTGCGGCTGCGGCGGCTATCGCCATTGTTATCGCCATGGTGCTGTGGGCCAAACAGCCTGATTACCGCGTGCTGTTCAATAACCTGAGCGACGAAGATGGCGGCGCCATCATTACGCAACTGACTCAGATGAACGTCCCCTATCAGTTCGATGATAAGGGCGGCGCACTGATGGTTCCTGCCGATAAAGTTTATGAGCTGCGCCTGCGACTGGCCGAACAGGGTCTGCCGAAGGGCGGTGCCGTCGGCTTTGAGCTGCTGGATAAAGAGAAATTCGGCATCAGCCAGTTCAGCGAGCAGGTGAACTATCAGCGTGCGCTGGAGGGTGAGCTTTCCCGCACCATCGAAACGCTGGGTCCGGTGAAAAATGTGCGCGTTCATCTGGCAATGCCAAAACCCTCTCTGTTTGTGCGCGAGCAGAAATCTCCTACTGCCTCCGTAACCCTGATGCTTCAGCCGGGCCGGGCGCTGGACCAGGGGCAGATTAACGCCATTACCCATATGGTCTCCAGCAGCGTTGCTGGCCTGCCGCCGGGTAACGTGACCGTGGTTGACCAGGCTGGTCATCTGCTGAGCCAGTCTGATAATGCCGGGCGCGATCTGAACGATGCGCAGCTTAAGTATGCCACCGACGTGGAAAACCGCTTCCAGCAGCGTATCGAAGCGATCCTGAACCCGATTGTGGGCAACGGCAACGTCCACGCTCAGGTCACCGCGCAGATCGACTTCAACTCGCGTGAGCAGACCGACGAGCAGTTTAAGCCCAACAGCGATGCTAAAAATCAGGCGGTTCGCTCAAGGCAGTCAAGCGACAGCGAACAGATTGGCGGCCAGTATCCAGGCGGCGTACCGGGCGCACTTTCCAACCAGCCTGCCCCGGCCAATACGGCCCCCATTACCACGCCGAATAACAGTGCGAACGGTCAAAACGCGGCCAATGCCGCCAATAACGGCGCGGCAAAACAGGGTACATCAGCCAGCACGGCCAGCAGCACGCCGTCAAATACCCGTCGTGACGACACCACCAACTATGAAGTCGACCGCACTATTCTTCACACCAAAATGAACGTGGGTGAAGTGCAGCGTCTTTCTGTTGCGGTGGTCGTGAACTACCGGGCCGATGCGGCAGGCAAACCGATTGCACTGACCGACGCGCAGCTGAAACAGATTGAAAACCTGACGCGTGAAGCGATGGGCTATTCGGACAAGCGTGGCGACAGCCTGAACGTGGTGAACTCACCGTTTACCGAAAGCGCTGAAACCGGTGGCGACCTGCCCTTCTGGCAGCAGCAGTCCTTTATTGACCAGATGATGGAAGCCGGACGCTGGTTGCTGGTACTGATTGTCGCCTGGATCCTCTACCGCAAGCTGGTTCGTCCACAGCTGCGCCGCCGGGCCGAACAGGATAAAGCCGCAGCCGACGCCGTGGCCTTTAATAGCCAGAAGCGTGACGAAGGTGAAGACGAAGCCGTTTCCGTCAAACTGTCTAAAGATGAAATGGATCAGGAACGTAAATCTCAGCACCGCGTGAGTGCTGAGGTCATGAGCCAGCGAATTCGCGAAATGTCAGAAAACGATCCTCGCGTAGTGGCTCTGGTCATTCGCCAGTGGATGAAGGACGAACTATGAGTCTCACCGGTACCGAAAAAAGCGCCATCATGATGATGACGATTGGCGAAGACCGCGCGGCAGAGGTGTTTAAACACCTCGATACCCGCGAGGTACAGCATCTGAGTATGGCGATTTCCAATATGCGCCAGGTTTCACACAAGCAGCTTATTGAAGTCCTGCGCGAGTTTGAGACGGACGCGGAGCAGTTTGCCGCGCTGAGCCTGAACTCCAATGATTATCTGCGCTCGGTGCTGGTTAAGGCGCTGGGTGAAGAGCGTGCGTCAAGCCTGCTGGAAGATATCCTCGAAACGCGGGATACCACCAGCGGCATGGATACGCTCAACTTTATGGAGCCGCAGGCCGCAGCCGATCTGATCCGCGACGAACACCCGCAGATCATCGCCACTATTCTGGTGCATCTGAAGCGCGGACAGGCAGCCGACATTGTTGCTCAGTTCGACGAACGTCTGCGTCACGATGTCATGCTGCGTATTGCCACCTTTGGCGGCGTACAGCCTGCCGCGCTGGCCGAGCTTACCGAAGTGCTTAACGGCCTGCTGGATGGTCAGAACCTCAAGCGGGCGAAGATGGGCGGCGTAAGAACCGCAGCGGAAATTATCAACCTGATGAAAACTCAGCAGGAAGAAGCGGTTATCGAAGCGGTTCGCGAATTCGACGGCGAGCTGGCGCAAAAAATTATCGACGAGATGTTCCTGTTCGAAAATCTGGTGGAAGTGGACGACCGCAGCATCCAGCGCCTGTTGCAGGAGGTGGAATCCGAGTCTCTGCTGGTGGCACTGAAAGGCTCCGAACAGCCGCTGCGCGAGAAATTCCTGCGCAATATGTCCCAGCGTGCAGCCGATATCCTGCGCGACGACCTGTCCAACCGCGGCCCAATGCGCATGTCGGCGGTGGAGAACGAGCAGAAAGCGATTCTGCTTATCGTTCGACGTCTGGCCGAAAGCGGCGAGATGGTGATTGGCGGCGGCGAGGAACAGTATGTCTGATAACGCGTCCCTCGCCTGGCAGCGCTGGCAGCCCAACGACCTGGCGGATCTGAACAAGCCGGTGGTGGCCCCCCTGCCCGAACCGGCTCCGCAGACGGAAGACCCGCAGGACCAGCAGCAGTTTGCGCTGGAGCAGCTGCAGACGCAGGTGCGCAGTGAGGCACAGGGCGTCGGCTACGCCGAAGGTCACCAGAAAGGCTTTAATGAAGGACAGAAAACGGGCTATGACGCCGGTTTCCAGCAGGGTCTGGCAGAAGCCCAGCAGCAGCAGGCACCTCTTCAGGCGCGGATGCAGCAGCTGGTCTCCGAATTTCACCATACTCTCGAAGCGCTGGACAGCGTGATCGCAGCAAGGCTGATGCAGCTGGCGCTGGAAGCCGCACGACAGGTCATCGGTCAGGCACCGCACGTTGACGGTACCGCCCTGCTGCGTCAGATCCAGAGCATGATCCAGCAGGAGCCGCTGTTTAGCGGCAAGCCAACCCTGCGCGTGCACCCCGATGATTTGCAGCGCGTCGAGCAGACGCTCGGGGCCACGCTCAGCCTGCACGGCTGGCGGCTGATGGCCGATACCAGCATTCATCCCGGCGGCTGCAAGCTCAGCGCCGACGATGGCGATCTTGATGCCAGCATTGCTACCCGCTGGCATGAACTGTGCCGCCTTGCCGCGCCGGGAGAGCTCTGATGTCGACCCGTCTTTCACGCTGGCTGGGGGCCCTTGACGCTTTTGAAGAGCGTCTGACTAAACTGCCCGAAGTCCGTCGCTATGGGCGTCTGGTGCGCGCCACCGGTCTGGTGCTGGAAGCGACCGGCCTTCAGCTACCGCTGGGCGCAACCTGCGTGATTGAACGCACCGACGGACAGCACGTCGCGGAAGTCGAGAGCGAAGTGGTTGGCTTTAACGGCCAGCGACTGTTTCTGATGCCGCTGGAAGAGGTTGAGGGTATTTTGCCTGGCGCACGGGTTTATGCCCGCGTGGCCGGAGATTCCCAGCACAGCGGTAAGCAGCTGATGCTCGGCCCGGAGCTGTTAGGCCGCGTGCTGGACGGCAGTGGGCGACCGCTGGACGGCCTGCCCGCCCCGGAAACGGGCTACCGCGCCCCGCTGATCACGCCCCCCTTTAACCCGCTCCAGCGTACGCCGATAACCGAGGTGCTGGATACCGGCGTACGCGCGATTAACGCCCTGCTCACCGTCGGGCGCGGCCAGCGTATGGGGCTGTTCGCGGGTTCCGGCGTGGGTAAAAGCGTGCTGCTGGGCATGATGGCGCGCTATACCAAAGCGGATGTGATCGTGGTTGGCCTGATTGGCGAACGCGGTCGCGAAGTAAAAGACTTTATCGAGAATATTCTTGGCACCGAAGGTCGCGCCCGCTCGGTGGTGATCGCCGCACCGGCCGACGTTTCCCCCCTGCTGCGCATGCAGGGAGCCTCCTATGCCACCCGCATCGCTGAAGATTTCCGCGATCGCGGCAAGCATGTGCTGCTGATTATGGACTCCCTGACCCGCTATGCCATGGCACAGCGTGAAATCGCCCTGGCTATTGGTGAGCCACCTGCGACTAAAGGCTATCCGCCTTCGGTGTTTGCCAAGCTGCCCGCGCTGGTTGAACGTGCCGGTAACGGCATCGACGGCGGCGGCTCCATCACCGCGTTTTATACCGTCCTGACCGAGGGTGACGATCAGCAGGATCCGATTGCCGATTCGGCGCGCGCCATTCTCGACGGACACATTGTCCTGTCGCGCCGTCTGGCCGAAGCGGGCCACTATCCGGCCATTGATATTGAAGCCTCGATCAGCCGCGTAATGGCTCACCTGATTGATGAGACGCACTATGCTCGCGTGCGCCAGTTTAAACAGCTGCTCTCCAGCTATCAGCGCAACCGCGATCTGGTCAGCGTGGGCGCCTATGCCGCTGGCAGCGATCCGACGCTGGATAAAGCCATTAAGCTCTATCCAGAACTTGAGCTGTTCCTGCAACAGGGCATGTTTGAACGCAGCACTTTTGACGACGCCTGCCTGCATCTGCAGGCCATTTTTGGCTAACGGGCATCCGCGCATCGGTCGGTTCCTGACGGGGGAAGTATGGCAAAACAAGCATCACCCATAGAGACGCTCTGCTCGCTGGCACAGAAGGAGTTGGAAAAAGCCGCCATCCAGCTGGGTGATATGCGTCGCGCGCAGAAGCAGGCCGACGAACAGCTGACGATGCTGATGGACTACCAGGATGAGTACCGTCGCTCGCTGAATAACACCCTGTCAGAAGGCATCACCAGCCTGCGCTGGCGCAACTATCACCAGTTTATTGAAACGCTTGAAAAGGCCATTGACCAGCATCGCCAGCAGCTCACCCACTGGAACAGCCGCGTGGAAAACGCCCTGCGTTTCTGGCGTGACAAACAGCAGCGGCTGCACGCCTATGAAACGCTGCATGCGCGCGCGCTGGCGACAGAATTATTACAAGAAAACCGTCTCGATCAGAAACGGATGGATGAATTTGCCCAGCGGGCATCACTGAGGAAAGGCGAATGATTACGTTGCCAGTTGTAACGTCCGGGACCAAAGTCAGCAGCACCGCCACGGCCTCCGGCACGCAGGCGACCGATACCGACAGCGACATCACGGCCGCCGGTACTGATGTAAAAGAGAGCGGCCAGGCGAAAGGCACGCAGGGTTTCCTGGCCGTTCTGGGCAGCAAACTGCAATCGCTGGTTAAACAGAACGCTACCTCAGCTCAGACGACGGCTGCCACGGATGCCACCGACTCAACCACGCCGGCAAAGGCGAAGCTTAATGCCCTGCTGGCTGCACTGGATAAGCCCGAAACGCTGAACGCGCTGCTCCAGCCGCAAACCGCTAAAACCGGGGCCACCAGCACGGACACGGATAAAGAAGAGACGCAAAACCCGGCAACCGCGCTTAATGCCAGCGATATGCAAACGCTACAGGCGCTGTTTGCCATGCTGCCGCCTGCCGTTAACCAACCTGCCACAGCGGCAGCGGCCAAAGGTAGCGAGGCGCTGTCGGCTGATGCCAGCGGTAAAGGTACGCAGGCCACGCTCGGCTCGCTGCTGGCAGCCAGCGGCACGACCACCGGTGACGCCGATAAGGGCGTGGATAAATCAGGTAAAACCGTCGCTGCATCCACGGCGAGCGCAGTCACAGCTACCCAGAACAGTCCCGCCGATACCAGCCTCAATGCCGCTTTCCAGCAGGTTCTGAGCCACGCCGGTAAGGAGGGGGAAAAAGATAATTCAAGTTCTGCCAGCGGCACGACGATAAACAGTAATGCCATCGCCGCGCTCTCTTCCGCCGCCACCCCAACGACCACGTCGCTGGTGACGGCACCGTCCACGCCTGCGCTGAATGCGCAGCTGGGCAGCCAGGAGTGGCAGCAGGCTCTGGGGCAGCAAATCATTATGTTCAGCCGTAACGGGCAGCAAACCGCCGAGCTGCATCTGCATCCGCAGGATCTGGGCAGTATTCAGATAAGCCTGAAGCTGGATAACGACCAGGCACAGTTGAATATGGTGTCCGGACATAGCCAGGTTCGCGCGGCGCTGGAAGCGGCCATGCCGCAGTTGCGCACTGCGCTGGCAGAAAGCGGCATCAGCCTGGGACAAAGCAATGTGAGCAGCGATGCGTTCCAGCAGAGCCAAAGCTCCGGCAGCCAGCAACAGCAGGAGAGAAATAATAGCGGCGGCAGCACCTTTAGCCTGTCGGGTGACAGCGACGGTGAGGTGACGCCGATTGCCGTTCCTGCCGCGCTACAGGCGCGTGCAGCCGGTTCCAGCGCGGTCGATATTTTCGCCTGATGGGAACAAACGCATAAGCTAGAGGCAAAACCCGCGTCTTATCACCCTATTGTTTGACGCAAGACGCGGGATAATCTGCTCATAACACCATGGGGCAGCGAACAGAGCGTTACCGCAACCCGAAAATAATCACAGGAAGTTATAGCTCTTATGACTGATAAAAAAGCCAAAAGCGGAAAACGTAAGCTGCTGATACCGATCATTGTGGTCGCAGTGCTGCTTGCTTGCAGCGCGGCGGGCTATACGGTCTGGCGCATGATGAAGTCCCCCGCTGATGCGACTCAGGCCGCCAAACCCGAGCCGCCACCCGCGCCGGTCTTTTTTGCCATGGACACCTTTACGGTTAACCTGATTAACCCGGATAACGATCCCGATCGCGTACTGTACATCGGCTTTACCCTGCGCCTGCCCGACGAAGAGACGCGCCGTCGTATGAATGATTATCTGCCGGAAGTCCGCAGCCGTTTGCTGATGCTGCTTTCTAACCAGAGTGCCACCGCGCTGAGCAGTGAACAGGGCAAACAGGCACTGGTTGCGCAGATCAAAACCGTACTGGCGCCTCCGCTGGTACCCGGACAACCTCAGCAGGTGGTGAATGATGTTCTGTTTACCGCCTTTATCCTGAGGTAGAGGTATGGCCGACAGCATTCTTTCACAGGCAGAAATTGACGCGCTACTCAATGGAGACAGCGACAGCGCGGCAGAAGAGAACGTCAGCAAAGTGGGCGAAGGTGACATTCGCCCCTACGATCCGAATACCCAGCGTCGCATGGTGCGTGAACGTCTCCAGGCACTGGAGATTATCAATGAGCGATTCGCACGTTCCTATCGTATGGCGCTGTTTAACCTGCTCAGGCGCAGCCCGGACATTACCGTAGGTGCGATAAAAATTCAGCCCTATCATGAATTTGCGCGCAACCTGCCGGTACCGACGAACCTGAACCTGATCCACCTTAAGCCCCTGCGCGGCACGGCCCTGGTGGTCTTTTCGCCCAGCCTGGTGTTTATCGCCGTGGATAACCTGTTCGGCGGCGACGGTCGCTTTCCGACCAAGGTTGAAGGTCGTGAGTTTACCGCCACAGAACAGCGGGTGATCCGCCGCATGCTGAAGCTGGCGCTGGAAGGCTACAGCGATGCCTGGAAACCGATTTACCCGCTGGACGTCGAGTACGTGCGTTCAGAAATGCAGGTGAAGTTTACCAACATCACCACCTCACCCAACGACATCGTTATTACCACGCCATTCCAGGTGGAAATTGGCAATCTGGTGGGTGAGTTCACCATCTGTATTCCGTTCAGCATGCTTGAACCGCTGCGCGAGACGCTGGTCAATCCGCCGCTGGAAAACTCGCGGCAGGAAGATCACAACTGGCGGGAAACGCTGGTGAAGCAGGTGCAGCACTCTGAGCTGGAGCTGGTGGCCAGCTTTGCCGACGTTTCGATGCGCATTTCGCGCCTGCTGGCCCTGAAGCCCGGCGATGTCTTACCGATTGATAAACCGGACCGCATTATCGCCCATGTGGATGGCGTGCCGGTGCTGACCAGCCAGTACGGGACCCTTAACGGGCAGTACGCACTGCGCGTGGAACATCTGATTAACCCGATTTTGAATTCGATGAACGAGGAACAGCCCGATGAGTGACACGAATAAGCCGTCCGAAGACGACATCTCTGCGGACGACCTGTGGGCTGACGCCATGAACGAGCAGGCCACCACCGCCGCTGCCACCACCGAAGGGGTATTCAAATCGCTGGAAGGCAACGACGTGGCCGGGTCCCTGCAGGATATCGAGCTGATTATGGATATCCCCGTCAAGCTGACCGTCGAGCTGGGCCGTACCAAAATGACTATTAAAGAGCTGCTGCGCCTGACGCAGGGCTCCGTCGTGGCACTGGAGGGGCTGGCCGGTGAGCCGCTGGATATTCTGATCAACGGTTACCTGATTGCGCAGGGTGAAGTGGTGGTAGTAGCCGATAAGTATGGCGTTCGCATCACCGACATCATTACCCCTAACGAACGTATGCGTCGTCTGAGTCGCTAAATGAACCAGCCTACCCGCCAGGATCCGACACCGGCTGCCGGTCAGCAATCTGACCAGGCGCTGCCTCCGTCACCCGGTCAACAGACTGGTCAGGAACAGCCTCCGTCAGCCAGTCAACAGACTGGTCAGGCACTGCCTCCGTCAGCCGATCAGAAACAGCATCCATCAACGATCCAGCAGAATGGTCAGGTGGTATCTCCGGCGGTGAGTCAGGAACTGCGGCCTTCAGCCGGTCAGGTTCAGCATCAGCCGGTGGGTCAGCCTGCGTTATCAACCGGCTCAGTGCTGACGCAGGTTAGCAGCGTACTGGCGGGCATTATCCTGTTGATTCTGGCCTGTGCCTGGCTGGCTAAGCGTCTTGGTTTTGTACAAAAAGGGCAGGTTCGCGGGCTGAACGATCTGACCATCAGCGCAAGCTGCAAGATGGGTCAGCGCGAACGCGTGGTGATTGTTGATGTGGAAGATGCCCGCCTGGTGCTGGGGGTGACGGCGCAGCAGATCACCCATTTACATACTTTACCGCCGAAACCGCCGCAGGAACATCCGGCGCCGTCGGCCGTGACGGCAGATTTTCGTCAGGTTTTACAGACGCTGATCAAACGCCCCGGAAAGCCACAATGAAACGTTCTTTTATCCTGCCCGCCCTGCTTTTGCTGCTGGCACCCGAGGTCCATGCCCAGCTGCCCGGTCTGATGAGCCATCCGCTGGCTAACGGCGGCCAGAGCTGGTCACTGCCGGTTCAGACGCTGGTCTTTATTACCTCACTGACCTTCCTGCCCGCTATTTTGCTGATGATGACCAGCTTTACGCGCATCATTATCGTTTTTGGCCTGCTGCGAAATGCCCTGGGTACGCCGTCAGCGCCGCCAAACCAGGTACTGCTCGGCCTCGCACTGTTTCTCACCTTCTTTATTATGGGACCGGTGTTCGACAAGATTTATCAGGATGCTTACCTGCCGTTCAGCCAGGATAAAATCAGCATGGAGGTAGCGATAGATAAAGGTGCGCAGCCCCTGAGAGAATTTATGCTGCGTCAGACGCGCGAGGCCGATCTGGCGCTTTTCGCCAGGCTGGCTAATACGCCACCGCTTCAGGGGCCTGAATCCGTGCCAATGCGTATTCTGCTGCCTGCCTACGTTACCAGTGAGCTAAAGACCGCGTTTCAGATTGGCTTCACCGTTTTCATCCCCTTTTTGATTATCGATCTGGTGGTCGCCAGCGTACTGATGGCGCTGGGGATGATGATGGTGCCCCCGGCCACCATCTCGCTGCCGTTTAAACTGATGCTTTTCGTGCTGGTCGACGGCTGGCAGCTGCTGGTGAGTTCCCTGGCACAGAGTTTCTATACCTGATTCAACGCTGAACGCGCAGCCTCTGGTGCTGAGTAACGTCAGGCAGTTTATTCCGGTAAGTTTTCTATTAATGTGGAGTCGCGATGACACCTGAATCGGTAATGGTTATTGGTCACGATGCGATGCAGGTTGCGCTGGCGCTGGCCGCCCCGCTGCTGCTGGCCGCGCTGGCCAGCGGGCTGATTATTAGCCTGCTACAGGCGGCGACGCAGATAAATGAGCAAACGCTGTCATTTATTCCCAAAATCCTGGCCGTGGTCGCCACCATGGTTGTCGCCGGTCCGTGGATGTTGAACCTGGTGCTGGACTATATGCGCACCCTGTTTACCAACCTGCCGAATATGATCGGCTAATGATAACTTTTGACAGCAGTCAGCTGATGATATGGCTGGGCCAGCTGTTTTGGCCATTAGCCAGGGTAATGGCTCTCATCATGACGGCGCCGCTGCTGAGCGAAAAATCGATCGGTAAAAAGGTCAAAATCGGTCTGGGCCTGATGATCACCTGGACCCTGATCCCCTCTTTACCCCCCACCACGGTAACCCTGTTTTCAGCGGGCGGGTTCTGGCTGCTGATCCAGCAGATTCTGATCGGCATCGCCATTGGCTTTACCATGCAGTTCGCCTTTGCTGCCGTCAGAACGGCGGGAGAAGTGATAGGGCTGCAAATGGGCCTGTCTTTCGCGACCTTTTTCGATCCGGCCAGCAGATTAAACATGCCGGTACTGGCACGCTTTCTCGATCTTCTGGTTATGCTGCTGTTCTTAACCTTTAACGGTCATCTTTGGCTGATATCCATGCTGGCAGACAGTTTTCACACTCTGCCCATCGGCGGCGAGCCGGTTAACGGCAATGCTTTCCTTGCGCTGACCAAAGCGGCCAGTCTAATTTTCCTTAACGGTCTACGATTAGCGCTACCGCTGATAACTCTCCTCCTCACGCTAAATTTGGCCCTGGGTTTGTTAAACCGTGTTTCACCACAGCTATCGGTTTTTGCTATTGGCTTCCCCGTCACCTTATCCTTGGGTCTGGTGTTTCTGAGCCTGATGATGCCCCTGCTGGCCCCGTTCTGCGAGCATCTGTTCAGTGAAGTGTTTGATTTACTCTCCAGCATATTAAGTGAAATACCACAAGCCCGACCTTAACTATCACTTCTATAACAGGGTTTCATAGTTAAGCCATGAAGATGTGTTATTCCGCTTTTCAGACTTTCTTTATCAGAATTTACTTAAGGAAATTCTGATAAAGCCCCCTCTGCAATGAAAATTATTCTTATTAAAACGCAATTAGCGTATTTTAATTAACGAAACGGGTGGATCGTGACCTAAGCGACAGCAAAGGTGCGGCAAACAACCGTCTGTTTTTACTGGAAATTTCATTTGATGCGGTTTTTCTTGTATCAAACTGCGTTTTGCGGCATTGTCAACGCACTTTTCAGCGGCACTCATTCGCAGGCTGAATGTTTTTTAGGATTAATCCTATCAGTATTTCTTGCGTTCTGCGCGATAGTGACCAGCGTCTCAGGAATCGGACGGTATGCTGTATAAAAACAAATTATCCATCAGTTGCTCTGAAAAACTGCGTTTTTCATCGTGCTGCCAGGATTTTTGTCGTCTGTTCCAAAGACTCAGGTAACCAAAAAGGCCCGTTTCGACGCCTCAACGCAGGCAGGGAAACAGGCTGAATGAGTGATAATAACAAGATCGTAATTTGAATAATTTACTCTCGAAACTACACAAACGCGTAATTCATCGTTGATTCAAACGGATAACAATTTGGTGAGGGTTGCAATAATGCCAACAATTATAATGGATTCATGCAGCTATACACGGCTCGGGCTAACGGACTACATGTCAGCGAAAGGTGTAAAAAAGAAAAATATATCCACTGTAAGCGACATTGACCAGCTGCTGGATAAATGCGAACAGAGTCAGCCCGGCGTGGTATTTATTAATGAAGACTGTTTCATTCATGAGGCGGATGCCAGCCAGCGCATAAGAAATATTATTCTTCAAAACCCTGATACGTTATTTTTCATTTTCATGGCTATTTCGAATATTCATTTTGAAGAGTATCTTTACGTCCGCAAAAATCTGATCATTACGTCGAAATCAGTTAAGCCTGCAACGCTGGATACATTATTACATTCGTATTTTCAAAAACGCGTGAACGTTTCACCTCGCTACTCAACCGCTTTCGAGGTTCACCCCTTGACGCTGAGTCAGACCGAGTCGAATATGCTAAAGATGTGGATGTCTGGCCACGATACGATTCAAATATCGGATAAAATGCAAATTAAGGCCAAAACCGTTTCCTCTCATAAGGGGAATATTAAACGTAAAATCAAAACGCACAATAAACAGGTTATTTACCACGTTGTCCGCCTGACGGATAACGTTACCAGCGGTATCTATGTCAATGTGAGATAGTCCCGCCAGGAAACTGCCGACGAAAGTCGGCAGTTTCTTTTGTACTATCGCCTCATTTTGTTAACTGCGTCTCATTTTCTGCCTTAAGCCTTTTCATTCCGCTGCCGATGATTTGTAGACAGACCGAAGCTCCGCTTCGCTTACTACAAACTAAGAGCCAAAGGATATGAAACCAATTAACCTCAGTGTTGAATCAAACCGGGTCAGTTTCTGGCAGCACATTCGTCTCGTTCCTCTCTTTTCTGCCATTCTTGGCGGAATTTTACTGTTATTTGCCCTCTGTATTGCCCTCGCCAGCTATTTTTTGATCCAGAGTAATCATTCGTTAAAAGACGTGACCGAAGAGATTCAGGTTCGCATGGCCATCTCCAACAGCTCAAGCCACCTGCGCACCGCGCGCCTTAATATTATTCACGCTGCCGCTGCGGCGAGAATTGGCGAGATGGACACATTCAATGCTTCTCTGGGTCAGAGCGAGAACCGCATCCGGCTGGCGTCAGACAGTTTCAAGAGCTATCTGCAACGTCGGGTAAAAACGGCAGACGATCAGGCGTTGGACGCGGAGCTTACCCATCGCTTTGATACTTATCTTAATCAGGGCCTGCTGCCCATGGTGAAAAGTGCAAAAGACGGCAGCTTTGAAGGGGTTATCGCCCAGGAAACAGATAACACCCGTAAAATGGATGACGCCTATAACGAGATATTGCTGAAGGCAATAAAGATTCGCACGCAGCGGTCAGAGCATATTAACCAGATTGCTCAGGCGCAGACGCACCTGAGCTTTATTATGATGGCCTGTGCCTTTGGCGCGGCGCTGCTGCTAACGCTGGCAACCTTTGTATTCCTGCGTCGTATTGTTATTACACCACTTCGACAGGCCGTGGATCGTATTGAACGCATCTCCCATGGCGATTTGACCGTGCCATTGCAGCAGTGGGGAAACAGCGAAATTGGCACGCTCAGCAGCAATCTGCAAACCATGCAGCAGGCTTTGGTCAAAACGGTAGGCAGCGTCAGGGAAGGTGCCATCGCGATTTATCAGGGTTCAGGCGAAATATCTGCCGGAAATACCGACCTCTCTTCCCGGACCGAACAGCAGGCTGCGGCCCTTGAAGAGACGGCGGCCAGTATGGAGCAGTTAACGGCCACCGTTAAGCAGAACGCCGACAACGCCCACCATGCCAGCCAGCTGGCAGCGGATGCCTCCACTAAGGCACGCGAAGGAGGAGATATCGTTTCCGGCGTAATAGGGACGATGAACAGTATTTCCGGCAGTTCGAAGAAGATTGCGGAGATCACCACCGTCATTAACAGCATCGCCTTTCAGACCAATATTCTGGCGCTCAATGCGGCCGTTGAAGCGGCCAGGGCCGGTGAGCAGGGTCGCGGCTTCGCCGTGGTGGCCAGTGAAGTCCGCAGCCTTGCCCAGCGCAGCGCGAGTGCGGCGAAGGAGATTGAAGCGTTAATTGCAGAGTCGGTCGGACTGATTGATAAAGGATCTACTCAGGTGGGCCAGGCGGGTGAGACGATGACCGGCATCGTCGGCGCGGTCCGCCGGGTAACGGATATCATGGCCGAAATAGCGGCAGCCTCCGATGAGCAAAGTCGGGGTATTCAGCAGGTGAGCCTAGCGGTAACGGAGATGGATAACGTGACGCAGCAGAATGCTTCCCTGGTAGAGGAAGCCTCAGCGGCGGCGGCGGCACTGGAGGAGCAGGCTTCGCGGCTGACGCAGGCCGTGGCGGCCTTCCATCTGAGCGACAGCGCGACGCAAAATACTGTACCGGTCGTCATGAAGTCTGACAGGCCGTTGCTACCGACCCCTGCCCGTCCGGCGCTGGCTGAAGCGGGCAACTGGGAGAGATTTTAACTCACGGGCTGTCGGGGTGCGGTTCAACAAAAATCCCGTCCTGATGGCCAATTTCATTAAAGAACCAGATGCCCATGGGGTAATCATCCAGTGACACCAGGTACATGGTTCCCTCACTGAAATCCTCCACGGCCAGCACCCTGCCCGGCCGCCGTGGCCCGCCGTCAGTTTTCACCGTCACCCGATCGTTAACATTCATTCGTTTCTCCCGTGGTTAATCCCTGAAGTTTACCTTATTACAACCGCCTTACACAGCGCAGGATACCCGCGCCTAGCGCCGGGCAATAATCCATACCGCATGGACGATACCGGGGATGTAACCACAAAGCGTCAGCAGAATATTCAGCCAGAAAGCCCCGCCGAATCCGACCTGCATAAACACGCCCAGCGGAGGAAGAAGAATAGCCACTACGATACGTAAAAAATCCATTTTACCTCCAAAGCGTTGAATGAAATTTATAATGCACTGATAATTATAGACCTTTACGACAAAGCCGCCAACTACCCGGCAGGTGCCGTTACCGGGCAGGGCCCGGAGATTTTCGTTTTCTTAACGTTTCGCAGGCAGACTTTTGACGGGGCGGGCGCTTACACTGTATTCACTGCACCAACCCCAAAGGCGCAGTCAACCTAAAAAGTAACAAGGATTTTTGCCCGCGCAGCGCGGGCTTTTTTTCGCCTGGCGAAACCTGCCTGTTCTGTAAAAGCCTTATGGCGACGCCCTTGCAAATAAGCATTTTTTTCATCCCCGGGTAACAGGCAAAAAAATCCCGGCCAGTGGCCGGGAATGAAAATTCATGATAATGAAATTCGGTACAGAGAAATTCTCTGACCTGAAAATGATAACGAATTTCACAACTAAGATAAATCTGAATAACCTGCCCGTAACTGTACAGTGAGTACTTTCCTGTAAAGCTTTTTCCTTTCTCTGCCTTGCCACACCCGAGCTGATAAACACTTTCTTAAAGAAGGGGTATTCACTCTCTGAGTTAATTTTTTAAGAGTATTCCTAATACCCAGGCCTTTTCTCCTGCGCGCTGAGATAAAGCCACCCTACTCAATTGCCAGTCGGCGCTATACTGTAATGATAATGCAGCATTTTTACATCAGACTGCTTGAGGAGGTAATGGCTATGCCCAGACTTTCAGAACCGCTGATGATAGTCACCGATTTGGATGGCTCACTGCTCGATCACCACACCTACAGCTGGGAGCCCGCACAGGCCTGGCTGGACCGCCTTATTGGGGCTGCGATCCCGGTGGTGATTTGCTCCAGTAAAACGGCGGCGGAAATCGCGCCGCTGCAGCGCGCGTTAGGCATTACCGGCATGCCGTTTATCAGTGAAAATGGCGCGATTGTCGACGGTGGCAGCATGGGTAGCGTGCCGCCAGTGGCCCGGCAGGGTCTGGAGTACGCTGCGCTATGCGACAGGCTGGACCAGCTCCGAAGCCGGTATAATGCTAAATTCATTGGCTTCGCCGATGTCACGCAAAAGGAGGTTGCGGACTGGACGGGGCTCAGCCCGCATGATGCTCTGCTGGCGAAACAGCGCCAGGGCTCAGAGAGTATTATCTGGCGCGACACGCCCGAAAAATTCACCCTGTTTCAACACTGGCTTGCCGATGAAGGGCTTGAACTGGTACAGGGAGGCCGGTTCTGGCATGTCATGAGTCAGGGAAGCGGAAAAGGCGCCGCGCTGGCGTGGTTACTTGAGCATCTCTCTCCGCCTTCCTCATCGCGCTACCTTACCGTCGGGCTGGGAGATGGCCCTAACGACGCGCCAATGCTTGAGAACACCGATTACGCCGTCATTATCAAAGGCTACAGTAAAACACCCGTCAGACTGTTACGAAGCGATAGCGAGAATATCTTTCACAGTACGCACTTCGGTCCACAAGGCTGGAGCGAAGGGCTGACACATTTTATCACCCGGGATTAAGGTTGCCTGCTCGCACCGTTTTAAGGGGAATGCAATGAGTGATTTTTTCCAGAATGGGGTAATAACTAATTTTCATAATCTGACCGCCAGGCCCGTTGAAGACCTTGAAAAGGATTTAGTCCGTTTTTCTGAGAAAAGAAAAATGGCGCTCATTCTGCCCTCGCTGTTTTCGGAGCTGGAAGGGCCGGCGCTGGGTCATATTGTTGATGAGCTGGCAAAGGTTCCCTACCTTGAGGAGATCGTGATTGGCCTCGACCAGGCCGATCGGGAGCAGTTTCTCCACGCGCGTGAATTTTTCTCTCGCCTGCCCCAGCGTCATCGTATTCTGTGGAATGATGGCCCCCGCCTGAAGGCGCTGGATGCCGAGCTGGATAAAGAAGGGCTGTCGCCCGCCCAGCCAGGTAAAGGCCGTAATGTCTGGTTCTGTACGGGCTATACGCTGGCTTCCGATCGCTCATCCTGCGTGGCACTGCATGATTGTGACATTGTCACCTATGAGCGCGGTATGCTGGCCCGCCTGCTCTACCCCCTGGCTAACCCCGCTTTTCAGTATGAATTTTGCAAAGGCTTCTATGCCCGGGTCGCTGATAACAAGCTTAACGGGCGGGTTGGCCGCCTGCTGGTTGGCCCGCTTCTGCGATCGCTCCAAAAAGTGTATGGCCATTCTGAATACCTGGACTACCTCACCAGCTTCCGCTATCCGCTTTCGGGTGAGTTTGCCATGCGCACCCACGTGCTGAATGGCATTAAAATCCCCGGGGACTGGGGGCTGGAAATCGGCGTGCTGTCCGAAATTTATCGTAACTACACCACCCGGCAGAGCTGCCAGGTCGAAATTGCCGATAACTATGACCACAAGCATCAGCCCCTGTCGGAGGAGAACGGCACCGGCGGACTGCGCAGAATGAGTAACGATATCGTCCAGTCCCTGCTGCGTAAGATGGCGACGATGGGGGTGAATCTGACCAGCGATTCGTTCCGCGTCCTGAAAGCGACCTACTACCGCAACGCACTGGATATGATGGAAATTTACCATCATGAGGCCACGATGAATGGCCTGAAGTTCGACCAGCATGCGGAAGAAGCGGCGGTAGAGATGTTCACCCAGTCGATTCTGGAGGCGGGACAGTCGTTTATCGAGCGGCCCAATGAGAAGCCGTTTATCCCTAGCTGGAGCCGGGTACAGTCTGCTTTCCCCGATATTTTGCATCGTATCTATCAGGCCGTTGAAGAGGACAACGCAGGCAAGGTGTAGGGTGCTGCGGCAAGCGCAAATAGCGAATGGCGAATGGCGAATGGCGAATATAGGCTGCAATCAATCGCGGCGATAAAAAAGCGAGTAAGTCACCTTACTCGCTTTTTTTTGTCCGCTCAGGCGCCAGAACAATCAGATTTTGCAGCCTTCGCAGTCCGCTTCATCACTCAACTCTTCAGGCACTTCCGCGGCCTTTTTGCGGGCATTGGCCTCAGCCTGTTCCAGCTGCGCATCAATATCAAATTCAAAAATATCGTCTTTCATGGGTTCTCCGTAAACGGTAGCGGCTCAGCTGCTCTTTATACTGATTAACGGCGTACTCTGGCAATCAGATTTACCACCAGCAGCACAATCGACCCCACCACCATCCCGACAAGCAGGCTGGCCAGATTGGTTAGCAGAGAAGCGGTCAACCCGCTAAAGCCGCTGGTGTAACCTTCAATAAGCTGCCCCAGTGCGTGAACGCCATGCACGATAATCCCGCCGCCCACCAGAAACATTGCCAGCGTACCGACTACGGTGAGGATCTTCATCATCCACGGGGCCATTGCCAGCAGCGCACCACCAATACCCTGTGCCAGCGATGAGGGTTTCTCTTTCAGCCACAGCCCCAGATCATCTATTTTGACAATGCCGGCCACGATACCGTAAACGCCGATAGTCACCAGTATCGCAATACCAGACAGGATCAGGACCTGATTTAAGAGTGGCGCTTCTGAGACAATACCCAGCGTAATGGCAACAATTTCTGCGGAGAGGATAAAGTCGGTGCGCACGGCCCCTTTGATCTTTTTCTTCTCGAACTCAGCCGCATTTTGCTGAGTGAGATTTTGCAGCCGTTTCTCGCGGGCCTCGGGCGAGTGCTCTGATTTGTCTTTACTCAGGCTGTGGATGACTTTCTCCATCCCCTCATAGCTGAGGTAGGCCCCGCCAAGCATCAGCAGAGGGGTTATCGCCCAGGGTGCCCAGGTGCTGATAATCAGCGCCAGCGGCACCAGTATCAGCTTATTCAGAAACGATCCTTTTGCCACGCCCCAGACCACGGGGATTTCACGGTTAGCCTTAACGCCGCTCACCTGCTGCGCATTAAGCGAGAGATCGTCGCCCAAAACGCCAGCCGTTTTCTTTGCTGCGACTTTTCCCATTACGGAAATATCGTCCAGCAGCGTGGAAATATCATCCAATAGCGTCAGTAAGCTACTTCCTGCCAAAATACCCTTCCTTATTCATGTCCATCATGTTGACAGCAGGGACATACCTGCATCTCTACCACCGCCATATCGGCGATGCCGTCACACTCCCACTCGACCCGTACCGGTTGCCCGTCGGCTTCCTGATGATGCAGATATTTGCTGACCGGGCTTTCCGTCATACCGGTGACGTCTTCCGTCGCCACCAGCCTGTCGCCGACAAAAATACGCGCCGTGGCCTGCGTCCCGACCATGCGCTCGCCGTCGATTTTGTACAGCCGACGCACCGTAAGTTTGATACTGCCCATCATCCACCGTGAGAGAATGTTAAAGAGTGTGATCTAAGCAATTATGAACGAGAGATGCAAATTGTCTTCTCCGAATCTGTTGAAGAGGAAAAAAAGCGGCAATTCATCTGGTTGAACTGAGAAATTAGCGTTAAGTTAACCTACCATTAACAATTATGAAGAAAATCATGCTACGCCGCTCCCCTACTCTTCTCCCGCTACTTATCGCCCTGTTCGCGCTTTACTTTATCTGGGGATCGACCTACTTCGTGATCCGCATCGGCGTACAGAGCTGGCCGCCGATGATGATGGCTGGCCTGCGCTTTCTGCTGGCAGGGGTGGTGCTGTCGCTTTATCTGTTACTGCGCGGTGAGAAACTCCCCTCATGGCGGGCAGCGGGGAACGCTGCGCTGGTGGGCATAATGCTGCTGGCGATTGGCAACGGGACCGTAACGGTCGCGGAGCATCAGAACGTGCCATCCGGCATTGCCGCCGTCATGGTGGCAACCGTTCCTCTGTTCGCCCTGTGCTTCAGCCGCCTTTTCGGCATCCAGACCCGCTGGATTGAATGGCTGGGCATTGCCGTCGGGCTGGTGGGGATAATTCTGCTGAACAGCGGCGGTCATCTGGGCAGCTCACCGTGGGGCGCGATAATTATGCTGGGTTCAGTCAGCTGGGCGTTTGGTTCGGTATGGGGCTCACGGATCACCCTGCCGCAGGGGATGATGGCGGGGGCAATAGAAATGCTTACGGCGGGGGTTGTGCTGCTGATAGCCAGCCAGCTGTATGGTGAAAAACTTAGCGCCCCGCCTTCGCTACAGGGGATGCTGGCGCTTGGCTACCTGAGCCTGTTTGGTTCCGTGATTGCGATTAACGCCTATATGTTTCTGATCCGCAACGTAACACCCGCTGTTGCCACCAGCTATGCCTATGTTAATCCGGTGGTTGCCGTGCTGCTTGGCATTGGCTTCGGCGGTGAAAGCCTGAGCTCGCGCGAATGGCTGGCGCTGGCGACAATTGTCCTGGCGGTTATCCTGGTCACGCTGGGTAAGTACCTGTTCCCAGCCGCGCCCGAAGTCCGTCGCTGTGAATGACTCACCTGCCGCCTGGCGGCAGAGTTACATCTGATGGATGCCGAGTGCGTCGATTTCCGCATTCCCGCTCCCGGCACAGATCCACTCTTCCAGCCGGGACTGTAGCGCGCCCTGCTCAAGTCGGGTTTTACCCCGCAGGGCGCACTCCCACACCACCATCACCTTCCAGCCTTCGTCGGTAAGCTGCTGAATATAGCGCCGGTCGCGCTCGACGTTCCCCCCTATCTTCGCCATCCAGAATTGGGTGCGCGTCGCCGGCACCTTAAAGAGATGGCAGTGATGGTGATGCCAGAAGCAGCCGTGTGTAAAGATAATGGCCTGATACTGGCTCAGCACAAAATCGGGACGGCCAGGCAGGGTTTTATCCTGAACGTCAAAGCTAAAACCCTGGTCTGCCAGCAGTTCGGCAAGCCGGTTTTCTATTGCCGTATCTCGCGTGCCGATTGCGCGCATATTTTTAGTGCGAATTTCCGCGGAGTGTACATCAGCCATCACAATCTCCTTATGCCCAGGCTAAGTATAGACGCAGACTTAAAGGCGATCCCGACGCTGCCCGACGGCCTGTGTTATCCACGGCAGCAAAAGCCTGGCGATGGCCGCAAAGGCCGGTACCACTACCGAGTTGCCAAACTGACGGTAGGCCTGAGTATCGGAAACCGGGATGCGGAAGCGATAGCCGTCAGGCTGTTCAAACCCCATCAGACGGGCGCACTCGCGCGGCGTCAGGCGGCGCGGGCGACGCTGCTGGTTTTCGGCATTATCAAAATCGCGTTCGCCCAGCGCCCTGTCCCAGCCACGGTCAATCAGGATCTCCGAACCGTCTTTGTAATAGCGCGCAGAGAGGGTGCGCACCACGCCGTTTTCCCGCTGCGGATCCACCAGGCCGTAGCCGAAACCATTCCCCTTCGCCTGGTGTTTTTTCGCATACTGATAAAGATACTTCCACAGCGTCGGCGTCAGAATGTATTTTGCCTCGACTGAGGGTTCGAGCAGCGCCCTTAACGGCGTCCTGCGCGCAGGATAGAGTGACGAAAGCGCGTCCAGGCTAAAGGACGGCAGGTTTAGATCGCGGCGAAAGCCCACCAGCACGATACGTTCACGGTGCTGCGGCAGGAAATGCTGGCCGTCGACGATTTTAGGATCCTTCGCGCCGCTGATGTCCGCGTCAGCCACGTCATAGCCCAGCTCATCCAGGGTATCCATGATGATGCGGAAGGTTTTACCCTTATCGTGACTCTTAAGGTTTTTAACGTTTTCCAGCACGAAAATGGCCGGTTTCTTGGCGGTAATAATGCGGGCAACGTCGAAAAATAACGTGCCCTGCGCCTCGCACTCAAATCCATGCGCGCGCCCCAGCGCATTTTTCTTGGAGACGCCCGCCAGCGAAAACGGCTGGCAGGGAAAACCGGCCAGCAGAACATCGTGATCGGGAACCTGCTGGTCAATATGCTGGTAAGCCTGCTGTTCGCTGACGCTGGCATCATTGCTCAGGGTCACATCGCGAATATCCTGATTGAAGGTATGTGACTCGGGACAGCAGTACCAGTTGGCTTTATAGGTACGCACCGAGAATTTATTCCACTCACTGGTGAACACGCACTGTCCGCCCGCCGCTTCAAAACCGCTGCGAATACCGCCAATACCGGCAAACAAGTCGATAAAGCGGAACGCGTAATCAGGGTGATGTGCCGGGGGCGAAGGCAGCATTTGCCGGAGTTGGCTGACTTCTGCTTCGGTAAGCGGTTTGGCCGCGCTGTAACCCTTCGCCCAGCGATTGAGCGCTTCGCGCGTCCACTCATGCTGACCCGGTTCACGCAGCGCCCGGGCAACGGTTTGCGGGTCGTAGATCTCCAGCACCCGCTGGAGCAGCAGACCATCCTGCTCAAATTTCTTCCGATCCTGCTCGCTTGCCTGCCCGGTCAGCAGCAACGCTGCACTATCAATCTCGTTCATAATGACTCAGTTAAGTGTTAAACGCGTGACAGTCTATCACTTAACTGTCCCGGAGCCAGGGGGAAGCATCCTTTAACTGTTCCAGGCTGCCTGAATCTGTATTCACCTTCCAACTGCTATCATCTGCTGTCTTAATCAGGGCTTAACACCCGCCACAGGAGAGATTTTTGTTCGCAGGAACGCCTTTTTCCCATTCCCGGCACCTGCGACCGTGACATCTTCCTTCTGCGCCCCTACACTAGCGCTGTTTTGAGAAACTATTGGAGCCTGCCGCCATGAGCGAAATCTCACGTCCCCTTCTGACCCTCCCCAATGGAGCAAAAAAGCTGCTGCTGCACTCCTGCTGCGCGCCCTGCTCGGGCGAGGTGATGGAAGCCATTCAGGCAGCCGGGATTGAGTACACCATTTTCTTCTACAATCCGAACATTCACCCACAGAAAGAGTATCTGCTGCGGAAAGAAGAAAATATCCGCTTTGCTGAACAGCACGGTATTCCCTTTGTGGATGCGGACTACGATACCGATAACTGGTTTGAGAGAGCCAAAGGCATGGAGTGGGAGCCGGAGCGCGGCGTACGCTGCACCATGTGCTTTGATATGCGCTTTGAACGCACCGCGCTTTATGCCCATGAGAACGGTTTTGATGCCATTTCCAGCTCGCTGGGGATCTCCCGCTGGAAAAATATGGAGCAGATCAACGGCTGCGGCGTACGCGCTGCTGCGCCCTACCCGGATATGGTTTACTGGGAGTATAACTGGCGCAAAAAGGGCGGCTCCGCCCGCATGATAGAGATCAGCAAACGCGAGCGCTTTTACCAGCAGGAGTACTGCGGCTGCGTCTACTCACTGCGTGATACCAATCTTCATCGTAAAAGCCAGGGCCGCCCCCTGATTAAACTGGGCGTACTTTATTACGGTGATGAAGAGCAGTAATCACCCGCTAAAATAACCCGGTCCTGCCTCTTCTCTCCTCCCTACCCTTTATGGAAGGGGGGAGAGAAATAAAAAGCTTATCCGCAGACGCCCATCATATTTTCTGCTGCCCGCCGGGGCTAAATTCCTGCAGCACATCCTCATCGAGTCCACAAAAATCGCCTTTCAGCTCCGCGCACAGTTTTGCCATATAGGTCACCAGAAAATGGGTGTTATATTCCGCCAGCCGACGGCCTTCCGGGGTTTGCATCTGCTCCGGCAATTTCAGAAGCTTCTTCTGAAAATGGTCCAGCGCCCACTCCGCATCATTTAACGGCCTGTCACGCCCCAGCGGATCGGTGCTGTCAAACAGCGAGCGTCCCAGCGCACCGGAGACATAAAATACCCTTGCCAGCCCTATTGCGCCCAGCGATTCAAGCCGATCGGCATCCTGAACGATTTTTGCCTCCAGCGTTTCGGCCTCTATGCCCGCGCTAAAGCTGTGTGCATGAACGGCATGGGTCACCGCATCAATTTTTTGTGGGGGAAAGTCAGGAAAGACCTCCTGCAAAATACGTCGCGCCTCCACGGCAGCCTGAGCGGAAGCAAGGTGCCGTTCCGGGTGATTTTTGGGCAGGTTAACTATATCGTGAAAGTAACAGCCGGTGAGCACCACCAGCTCATCAGCTTCGCTTCCCTTCATTATACGCTGCGCCGTCTGCCATACGCGTCGCAGGTGGGCCACATCGTGTGCCTTGTCGTCCTGAGGCCAGGTTTCATGCAGCCAGTTTTCAAAGCGGTTTTGCCAGAGTATCAGGGACACAGACTTCTCCTTATTATTTGAACTTTTTGAGATGCCATTGGACCAGGGCAGGCGACTGCGTGGTATAGCGGTAAGCGGCGGCCAAAATGAGACCTGCATCATGTTTATAACGCTAAATTAAACCATTACACACTTTTTTCGTTGTTGCATTTTTTATTGCTAAAAAAATTATTTGATTGTTTTTCATGCAGATGCTTAAACGGATATAATGTACGTTGCGAAATAAGTTTCCCGCTACTTCAATAAAATGCTTTAGAATTCTCACAAAGCACTTGATATAGCATCCCGATGCACCATATCTCTTGCAGAGTGCTGATAACGCCCTTCGCGTCTGTAAGGGACTGTAAAGAAGCAACTGTTGACTGAACAATCCCCTACACAAACAAGGGATATCAGCAGAAGAATAAGACTGAGCGTCTCAGGGGATTGTAAACGTTTACGTGCTAACCTGGTTAGACGCCAATTAAGAAGTATAATTAATGTATATTTACGCTCATCACAAAAGCGTTAAGTGCCAGGTTAAGGTTCAGATTTATCTGTATTGTATTTTTATTTTGGCTGTGATCAGCGTTTCAACCAGAAAGTTACAGGGGTAAAACCATGAAAGAACGCCCGATTTTGTTTAATGATCAACGGGTGCGAGCGCTGCTCTCTGACCAACAACGACAAACCCGACGCATTATGAAGTCACAGTTTTTGGGGCCGGGCCAGGATAACCATGAAGGCTGTTATGGTATTGACGTGCTCAGTAATCACCTGCAGGGAAACCGGGTGATGGGTATGGAAAACTTAAGTTATCATTGCCCTTACGGACAGCCAGGCGACAGGCTCTGGGTGAGGGAAACCTGGCGTGGCCCGCTTATTGATCAAAGCGAAATAGCCGAATACGAACGTGCGCCCGCGCAGTTTAAAAACCCGCGCTACTGTCAGTATCGCGCAGATACCAGCCAGTTTTCTAACGCCGAAGACGAGGATCCGCATTTTGGCTGGCAGGCGGGCATTCATATGCCACGCTGGGCAAGCCGCATCAATCTGCTGATTACCGGGATTCGCGTGGAAAAAATTCAGGATATCAGCGACGACGACGTTATTGCTGAGGGCGTACAGACTGACTCTCATTTTCTGAATAATTTTTTCACCATGCACCATGAGGCCGTCTCTTCAAAAGATGCCTACCGTAAACAGTGGGCTTTGCAGTACGGCGGCACCAGCTGGGAGGTGAATCCCTGGGTTTGGGTCATTGATTTTACGCGCGTACAAAATTAACCATAACAAACGAGTGTGGGTTGATGATCAAATGGCCGTGGAAAAAACCGGATGCTGCTATCGCCCCCCTGCCCTGGCAGGAGGCGTTAGCTATTCCCATTTTGCGCGGCTTCGATCGGCCCGAACAGCTGCGTCTGACCGCACTGGCAGCCAGGTTTTTGCAGCAAAAGCGTCTGGTGCCGCTGCAGGATGTAAACCTGGATGAGCTGCAATGTGCCCGGCTGGCACTGCTTTTTAGCCTGCCGGTGTTAAACCTGGGTTATCACTGGCTCGACGGATTTAATGAAGTGCTGATGTATCCCGCGCCCTTCCGGGTCGACGATGAGTGGCAGGATGAGTTTGGTCTGGTACACCGGGAGCAGTCAGTTCATGCTGGTCAGAGCTGGTTACAGGGTCCGATTGTTTTAAACTGGATGGATGTGCAGGATTCCTTCGATCTTTCCGGGTTTAACCTGGTGATTCATGAAGTGGCTCACAAGCTCGATTCACGCGGAAGCGGTTATACCAACGGCGTTCCCGCTATCGCGTTAAGTGAAGTGGCAGCCTGGGAGCAGGATCTTAACGCGGCCATGAACGCGATACGGGACGAGATCGAGCTGGTGGGGGAAGCGGCGGCCAGTATGGATGCCCAGGCCGCCAGCGAGCCAGCGGAGTGCTTTGCGGTGCTGTCAGAATATTTTTTTAGCGCGCCGCATCTGCTGAATACTCAGTTCCCGTCACTCTATCGACGCTTTAGCGGGTTTTACCGCCAGGATCCCGCGGCGCGCTTCGGGCTCAACACGACGGTCCATACGGACAAAGTTGGCTATTAAGCCAGCGGGTTGCTTTAAACGCAGCCAGTTGAAAGCCCAAGTGTTTTTTGCTGTTGACAGCCCCGGGCGCCCTCGCTAATATGCGCCCCATCGAAACCGATTCCTCTGTAGTTCAGTCGGTAGAACGGCGGACTGTTAATCCGTATGTCACTGGTTCGAGTCCAGTCAGAGGAGCCAAATTTGAGAAGCCCGCTCAGGGAAACCTGAGCGGGCTTTTTGCTCTTCAGTTTCTGCCGCCCTATCGCATATTTCTTTACGAGCTGAAATACCCTCTTTCAAAACCAGCCCTGAAAGGCTTAGGTGCAGCACGCGATAAAGGCGTGCACATTATTATGGACCATCAGTCGATTGCCGATTTAAAAGACTGCCCGGCAGATTTGAAAGGAGACGCCGTTGTCGGCGCGGTCGTTGAGAACGCTAAATTCAAACTGGTTTATCGGGTCATGGATCCGGACACCGCTGAATGGGTGGCGAGGATGTCAGGCACCATATTAGTCGATGATGAGGTCCGCAAAGCGAAAACCGATGCCGTACTGACAGAGACTATCGACGATGAACGCACCATCAGGCAGGCGGAGCGTTTCTTTACCGACAGCAATATGATCCTGAACCTACCCGATTTTGTCAGCTTCATCTTCTCGACAAAAGCACTCCCCTCTACTTCGCTGATTTCGCCCATCAGGGTGAAAAAACGCGAACTGGAGATCTGTGCCGTGTCGCCCGCGATTGCCGCCACCGCCGCAACGATAAACATCGCCCTGGATTTTAGCGAGGAGGAAACCTTCCCCGGAACGGCACCAACGCCGGATATCACCATAACGCAGCCCGATCTTTTTTTTGATAATACGGACGAAGAAGACACAACAACACCGAACGCCGATAAAGAGGAAAACTCATCATTGATGGATTTTTAAAGGGGGAGTGATGCTTATCACCGCATACCGCAAACGCCAGACGCGACACCGCGGAAAAATACAACGACTGCTGAATTTCCTGAAAGAAGAAACGTACAGTGACTTTTAAACACTGATGCTGCTGTTCGGCTTCAGGGATCATAAATCGCTATATTCCCTGCTTTCAAAAGTCGAGGGCATGGGCTTAATACAAAAGCACGTACTGGTATCGCGCACCATGAAAATTTCATTATGGGGCATAACCAGTGACGGACTGGCCGTTGTATTAACACCCGATGATTCATTTTTCCCGGCGCGGTTTGAGCCGTCAAAAATCACCGGCTGGACGCTGGAACATCACCTTGATAATCAGGCGGCGCGGATCATCCTTGAGCAAAAAGGTGCATCCGAGTGGATAAATGGCGATCGCACGACCTTCCTCAGCCGGTATCAGGTCGGTCATCGCCCGGACGGGCTGATCACCCTGCCCGGCGGCACCGTGATCGCCATTGAGACCGAGCGTCGTCTGAAAACCAAAGCCCGATACCAGTCAATCATCGCCAGCCATTTACTGGCCCGGACCCGTAAAGACTGGATTTACGTTTTTTATATCGTGCCGGACCCCCAGAAAAAGCGCGGTCTTGAACGGCTGTTTGACAGCATCCGGCACGTCATCGTTAACCATCAGCACATCCCGCTAGAAACCCGCCACCGGAATGTATTCCGTATCTATACGCTCGACGAGCTGCAACGGCTCGATGTAGACCACGGCATATAGTTCTTCTCTATCACCCAACTGCCCCCACCCACCAACCCGCAGCGCAAAGACCGGAAGTAATGCCCTTCCTAAATACTCCCTCTATATCAGAACCGACAGGACTCCAGAATGAACCGAGAAACTGACCGACTTGCTGATGTACTGACTGAAATGAGCGCCAAAGCGCTGGTCACATGGATGACGCATTCCGCTTTGCAGGACATACCGCGCGAAGCATTACTGACTCGCGGCAGCGATTTTGTCTATGCCCTGCAAGCAAATTTTGTGCTGCTGCGTGATGTTCTGTCAGAAACTCTGGAAGATATTGAGCAGCCGAGCCATCACCTCGAAGAAAGACTGGATAGTCTGGAACAGCGCCTGCAGACGCTCCAGGCAGTTGCTGGTAACAGAGAATAGCTGCACATTCAGCCCTGTCCGTGTGGCTTGCTTTATTCCACTGTAGAGACATGACTGTTCGGTGCTCGCCTGACTGCGCTCCGCCTCACTCATGTATCTACAGCGTTACTGGTCAAGCCTATAGCCGCATTCCTTTGCGGCTTTTTCCTGCTTAAATTTTATCCATCAAATAACGATGCGCTTTGGATGCCGCGCTGGCCGCCTTGAAAATATAGCGTTTGTCGTTCTTCAGTGCTTTCAGCCAGGAAGCGATATAGCTTTCATGCTGAACCTCTCCAGTAATCCCCAAGTCTGCCGTCAGGAACGCGCTTCCCAACTCGGCGATCAACTCTTAAAATGCATACCCCTCACTGCCAAACTTCCCTTTCATTTCACGATTCAGCGACTCTTGGCTCCGCTCCAGTGAACCAGCTCATGCAGACCGGTGGCGTAAGAATTGGCCGCATCGGCAAAAAGATATCGTTCCGGTAAGCGAATTTCATCGGTTGACGGGATAAAAAAGGCGTTTTGTCCTTTCTCGATGATGTTTGCGCCACTCTTCCGTAACAGGTTCTCAGCCTGCGGCAACGGGTCCAATGTTGCTTCCGGGCTGACTGTTTCAGTTGTCAGGGCCAGGCCGTCGATTTGCTGAACGTTAAACACGGTGAAGGTTTTCAGCATCGGGATATGTTCAACTTCTCCGGCGTCGTTTTCCTTTTCCAAGGTCGTATAGAAAATGGCTGTTGTGCCATGTTCGCCTTTACGCACCTGCCCGCCTTCCGCTTGCGCCTGTTTGTAAGTCATCCAGCGGGAATCGCTGAATCCCTGTTTAGATGCGCTGCACCACAGCAACATGATATTCATGCCACTATAAGCCACACCAGTGGCGTAATTGGAAGGCAGACCAGACATGCCATCTACACGTTGCCACGGGCAAGACCACGGTTTTACACCGGCTTCTAGCGCAGAAATGATGCTGTCAGTAACGGTCTGATAAATGTCGGTTCTGGTTTGAGAAAATTTCGTTTTTGAGGAGCCTGACTGCTCCAGCGGGGATACGCTGGTCGCCGCTGCGGTGTTAGGGGCGCTAGTCTTGTTATGCAGGGAAATAGTCATGATTTTTTCTCCGTCAGTGATGTGATTTTCGTCTTCGTATCGCCTGACGGTTCGCTTTCACGGCATCGTTCTGTCCTGCAAGGGCGCAGCATGCGTGCCATTTACCCTTGCGGGACAGGTTGTGTTGGAAAACGATTAACCGGAAGCTGATGCGGGAAGATAAATCACGCGGGCGAAAAAATGCCCCTGCATAGTCGGACGTAGCGCCCCTTGGTTCGTAGCGGTGAAATGTAATCGTCGTAGTAGGTCCATGTTCACGACTCAGCCGTTCAATGGAACGAGCGACGACTTAAGACATGACACAGTATCTAAACTGAAAACCAAATTCTGAAGCGGCAATTGCTATGATTGGAGAGCTATATTACTGACATCACCTCTGTTCAATCCAATGCTTAACGTAAGCAATTGATTAACAATACACAAAATCATTTATTAAAAAAATTCTACTGGAACCTGTATAGTAATAATAGTATCTTCTCATCATCAACAGTTAGGGTGTATCTTTGTTCACACGTTACGCAGCTATAAGTAAGGATAATGTGGAAGTAAGCCAACTTAAAAAAGTAAATATGATCAAACCAGCAAAGCATTAGGATTAACCATAAATAATTGTGAGAGCGAAAAAGTGAAAAGCAATAATTATTCTCGTGGTTCAGAATGGCGTAAATGGGACTTACATATCCACACTCCTGCATCATTTCATTGGGAAGGACAAAAATTTAACTCCACCCCTAACCCAGCTGATAATATACGGCTTATAGATGAAATGATTCAGGCATTGAATACAGCCGAACCTGCCGTATTTGCGATCATGGATTACTGGACTTTTGATGGGTGGTTTGCCCTAAAGAAACGTTTATTAGACCCGGACGCACCTAAATTAAATAAAACTGTCTTCCCTGGAATTGAATTACGATTAGTGTCACCGATGGAGAGTCGGCTCAATGCTCATGTGTTGTTTTCAGATGAAACAAATGATCAAGTATTAAAAGATTTTCTTGCTGGATTGAGAGTCGCACTTATTGAACGGCCATTATCTGAATATTCGTTAAAATGTCTTGCACGTCAAGTAGGTGAAGATTTACTACGTGAAAAAGGTTTTAAAAAATCGGAAGTTATGAGCGTTGATGATACAGCATTGCTTGCTGGTTCAACAATCGCTGAAATAACATATGAAAGTTACAAACAAGCGATAAAAAATGTTCCTGATAACATGGCTTTGGGATTTATGCCATTTAATACTAACGATGGATTAGCTGATGTAAAATGGCAAGAACATTATGCCTATGTCCTTGGGTTATTTGAAACCTCCCCTATTTTTGAAACGAGAACACCAGATTTGTGGGCTGCTTTTTCTGGAGTCAAAACTGATACAAATAAAAAATGGATTTCAGATTTTCAGCATGCCTTAAAGAATATACCAAGGCTTGCTGTTTCAGGAAGTGATGCGCACCGATACTATGGCAAACAAGGCAGTAATGATTGCCGAGGATATGGCGACTACCCATCGGGAAAAGCTACGTGGATAAAAGCAGATCCAACATTTGAAGGTTTGAAGCAAGCGATCAAAGAGCCAGCAAAACGTTCGTATATAGGAGCAATCCCACCTAAACGTAAATTAGTCAGCGAAAATAGAAGCCTTTTTATTGATAAACTTGAAGTATCAAAAAAAAATGATGCAGTGATACCTGATAAATGGCTTGATCAAACGTCTATTACTTTGAATCATGATCTTGTGGCAATAATAGGTAACAAAGGAAGCGGTAAAAGCGCTTTAGCTGATATTACGGCGCTACTAGGTAACTCCCAACAAAGTCAGCATTTTTCATTCCTTAAAAATAATAGATTTAGGGGTAAAGTTGGTGAGCCAGCTAAAAGTTTTGAAGCAAAAGTGACTTGGGGTGATGAGAAAATATTAACAAAAAATTTGAATGAGAACCCCGCTTTAGAGAAAGTGGAACTTGTAAAATATATACCTCAAGGGCACTTTGAGTCATTATGCAACGCTCACGTGTCTGGAGAATCAGATGCCTTTGAGAAAGAACTCAGGTCTGTAATCTTCTCTCATTCTAGTGATGCCATTCGCTTAGGTGCACTTAGTTTCGAACAATTAATTGAAGAACAAGAAAGTCCGTTACGCAGTCGAATAGAAAGCTTCCGTAGTGAACTGCATAAACTTAATCGTCAAATCGAAACTCTTGAAAACCAAATGAGTGAAGAAGCACAAAAGGCTCTTGCTGAGCAACTAGTTCAAAAAGAAAGACTTCTAGAAGAGCTCATTAAAATAAAACCAGCAGAAATAGCTGAGCCAACCAATAGTTTATCACCTGAGCAACAATTAGTTTCAGAGAAACTTTTAGCTATAACAACTCAGTTAGAAAAAGCTATTAGTAATAAAGAATCTAATACCGAAGAGCAAACAAAAATAGCAGCCAAAAAAAAGGCATGCAAAAATATAAAAGAAGGAATCGAAGTAGTTAAGAGATCGATCAAACAATTCAATTCAGAGTTTGAGTCTGCAATAGAGTTGCTCAACTTAAAGCCTCAACAATTAATCAGTCTTGATATCAACGAGAACATAATCGATGAGATTGAGGACAGTTTGATTGTTCATGATGACTCAATTAAAGAAATCAATATAAATCTGAACAGTGAAGAAGAATCTCTTTTAAAACAGAAATCAAGTCTTAGTGAAAAGTTAAATGCACCACAGCAGGCTTTTCAAGAATATAAAGAACAACTAAAGGTATGGGAAGATAAAATCATATCTTTACAAGGTTCTAAAGATGAACCAGATACGCTCGAGGGGTTGAAACACCGTAAAAATATATTGGATACTTTACCAAACCAACGACTTCAACTTATGGAACAAAGATTATCATTAGCTAATCAAATACTCTTAATACTAAATGAACAAAAAGCTAACCGCGAAGCCCTCTTTGAACCCGTACAATCATTAATACAAAATAACTCATTGATACGTGACGAATATAAGTTACAGTTCATGGCAGAACTAAGTTGCACAGCCGATCAAATTTATAACAAATTATTTTCTATCATTAAGCAAACCTCTGGAGAGTTTAGAGGTGAGTCGGAAAGTTTATCAGTTATTAAAGACCTTATAGATAAACATGATCTAAACGATATAGATTCTACACTTAGTTTCATAGATGAACTTCATCGTAAACTCGAAGCTTCTTCTAAAAATAATGTTGGTATAGCATCCTTATTACGGAAGGATCGCACCTCCAATGAGGTATATGACCTAATTTTTGGATTAGAATATATTGATCCTAGATATACCTTAATGTTTCAGGATGCGCAAATTGAACAACTCTCGCCTGGGTGACCTGCTCCCCTCTGGTTAATCCATCGCCAGGCTAGTAATGTTTATCATTGAACGATGAGGACATTACCCATGAAAAAGCGTTTCTCTGAAGAACAGATCATTGGCATCCTGCGCGAAGCTGAGGCCGGCATGGCAGCTAAGGAGTTGTGCCGTAAGCATAATATTTCCGATGCGACATTTTATACGTGGCGAAAAAAATTTGGCGGTCTGGAAGTCTCCGAAGTCAAGCGTCTCAAAGCGCTTGAAGATGAAAACGCACGTTTGAAAAAATTGTTGGCTGAAACCATGCTGGACAAGGAGGCCCTGCAGGCAGCGCTTGGGGTAAAGTATTAACACTGTCTCACAAGCGCAATGCGGTTGCTCAGATGTGCCAGCAATCAGGTATTTCAGAACGTCGTGCCTGCCATCTTGCCGGGCTTTCCAGAGCAACTTGTCGTTATCGCTCTCTTCGGGCACAACGAGATGAAGCGCTGTCGGAACAGATAAAAGCGCTGGCGCATGAGCGCCGACGCTTTGGTTACCGTCGTATCTGGCAACTGCTGCGACGCGATGGCGTCGACGTAAACCATAAAAAAGTCTACCGTATTTATCATGAAAATGGATTGGCTGTTCACCGGAGAAAGCGTCGTAAAGGGCTGTCCGTGGAGCGTCAACCTCTTGTTCGGCCCAGTGCTCCAAACATGACCTGGTCGATGGATTTTGTCATGGACGCTCTCGCCGGTGGCAGAAGGATAAAATGCCTGACGTGCGTGGATGATTTCACCAAAGAGAGCCTCGATATCGCTGTTGCGCACGGGATCTCTGGCGAACAGGTGACGCGGATACTCGATAATGTGGCGTTATTCAGGGGTTATCCCAAAGCGATACGCACCGATCAGGGGCCAGAATTTACCGGCCATGCGCTGGACCAATGGGCTCATTATCATGGCATTGAGTTAAAATTTATCCAGCCGGGAAAACCGACACAAAATGGTTTTATCGAAAGTTTTAACGGGCGGTTTAGGGATGAATGCCTGAATGAACACTGGTTCAAGGATCTTGATCAGGCACGCGAGATCATCAGCGACTGGCGACAGGACTATAACGAGCGAAGACCACATTCTGCGCTTAATTACCTGACGCCGTTGGAATTCGCTGCAAACTATCGCAGTGGCAAAAATGATACGGCTCAAAACGATGTTACTAGTTAAGTGTCGGCTTAATTATTGGGGGCAGGTCATGGGCAACGTGGTGCATTATTATTAATTTTTTATTTGCTGGTGGATAAAGGTAATACTCCCATAATACTCGACCAACCCGAAGAAAACTTAGACAACGAAACCATTGTCAGTTTGCTTGTACCTGTTTTAACGGAAGCAAAGCAAAAAAGGCAAATCATTATGGTTACGCATAATCCAAACCTTGCCGTTGTTTGCGATGCGGAGCAAATAATTCACTGTGAGTTTGACCGAAAAAATGGGCATAACATTACATATACCTCAGGAGCAATAGAGTGTAATGTGATTAATAATAAGGTTGTAAATGTCCTTGAAGGCACTATGCCCGCATTTGATAACCGTCGTGCAAAATATATGTGATACTATTTTTAAACTGATGCCGGAAGAATAAAAATCAAAGGACAGTTCAAACTTAAGAGTCACTTTATTTGTAAATAATGTGGCTCTTTAATAGTTGAGTGTAAAACGACCGTTTCCATACTCAGCAAAATTAAATCATAAGCATAAATGAGAACAATAATAAAAACCCTTTGCTTATAATTTATAAAAGTATGTATTTGTGAGAACAGTTGAGCATTAGAAATAAATTAATTCCATTAGGTAACATTAAACCCACCATTGCAAAACCAATCCGATTTTTCTAATGCATAGTAAGTTGCAGTTTGCCATGAATTAAGTCGCGCATGCATGCAGCTTTGAGCTTTGTCTATGAGATGGTCTCTAACGTTTTTTGCAGAATTTTCACCAACCGCAATTCTTTGCAGAGAATATCGTATGTTAGTAATTTCCACAGCAGCATGAGTTGCATAAAGCGCGGCTAATCCAAATGTTTTGAAGTGTGCTAAAATGCGTTCAGATATAACGCCCCCCCAATGTGCTGGAGGCTCAATATAAAACTGGAGCGCAGGAGGTTGTGTTTCAATAACAGAAGCATAAAGCCATCTTTCATTATCTATATCATCAAAATATGGATGTAGAGTCTGTTTATCCGCTGCATCAGCTACATAGATAGATTTTCGTTTATTACAGTCTGCGCAAGCTGGTATCAAATTAATTGGGCTAACCCCATAAATCGGGAAACAAGAAATTGGTAGGTAATGATCTAACTGGTAAACAGTTCCCTGCCCACACAGGGGGCATATGTCATTTTCACATGCTTTTTTCAGCTGATCATATATAAGACGTGTTTTTTTACTTTTAACAAATGTATTATTATAAACACGTTCCATCTGTTTCCCAGTAAAATGCTCTCCAATATTTTCATTTGCTTTAATTAAATACAACTCTTCTGCAATTGCGTGCTTCCTATATTCCACTTCAGCATTGTCTACGTCACCTTCAATTAAACGAAGGTTTACTTTCAATGTCTCATTTCTTATACTTGAGGAACATAGTCTTAATATATCAACTGCTATTATAGTTGGAATCGGTAGTTTCCTCATTACAATTCCCCATCTCTTTGTATTATTAATGCTTGGATAATAGCTTTAGCTTCTTCGCCTAACTGTTTATCAAAATCACGAATAATTTGACGGTAACTTTTCCCATCATTAACCTCTTCGCGCAAAATTCTATGGAAGCCTGACTGGGTTACTTGCAATCCAAAAACCTCTCGCGTCAGTATGCCGATATTTTCACCAAATGTTTCAAGTAAAGGACGCTCAACAACTGTAACGGCATGGCTACGACGTAATTTCCATGCGCATAAGCGCGGTACTTCTTGTAAAACAACCGGCGAATGAGTTGCAATTATACCCACACCATTCCTACTAATCAGAAGGTCTGAAAGTGTTCTAACAAAAGATGAGAGTAGAGGAGGATGTAAATGCCCTTCGGGCTCATCAATCAATACAAGCGTACCTTCATCTACAAGATCAACTAATCGAGTAATAGTTAAAAGTACAATTGAATGTCCAGAACTGAGTTTCTTAAATAATTTTCTTGCTCGTACTCGCCATTGTGCTGGTGACTCTGCATCTTCTAGTAAAGATGTAACATTTGCTTCCGCAAAAAGATCATCTTCCTCCAGCGTTTTCATCGCTCTTATCCATCGTTGTGCTTTAACACCCGATTTACAGCGCTGCAGGCATTTCGCAAAATCGGAGCTTATCGAATTGTCCTTTTTAGATGGGGATAATGATTCTGTCGAAATGATCGATGTTAAGCCAACTTGATGAAATATAAAATTGTCTTTTTCTGATGCTTTTAACTCAAAATCATCAAATGCACTAAATGAAACCAATATTAACCCTGAAAACGCAATTTCTCCTATTGCGCTACTATGATTCATTTCAATTAAACCTGGTGATGTATTTTCTTCTGTTTTTCTTCCCAAGATGGATAGAGCTATATTTTTCATAGCTCGTGTTTTTCCTACACCATTACGCCCGATCAAAACATGAACGTTAGTAGGTGGTTTGGATTCAGGTATGACCTCAAATAAAATTTTAGGCTGCTTCTCTTCATTAAAATCAGGGAATGTATACGTGAAAGCATACTCTGTCAATTGAGCATCACCACGACTCAAACGATTTAATTTCCCTCTCACATTTTCTTTCCGAATATCCCGCAATAAAGATTCAACCATAACAGTTTCATTGATATATTTTTCAAATATTGTTAAATTCGCTGCACAATCGCGTAATCCTGAAAAAACTCTTGTCCGAAGTGACTCACTTAATTTATTTAGTGATTCATAATAATCTTCGCTTTGTCCCAGCGAAAAGTAATCACCATTTAAAATATCAAAATGCTTATCAAGCATTGGACAGCGATGGTTATCTGATTTTTTTTGCGCTGGAAGAAGTCCTTTCTGTCCTATTTTTACTGAACCAATAGTATGCTTATCCCCATTTTCATCGATTACAATTAGGGTGAACATTGTTCGGTATTTTGCCCAGTCATCCCAATAATCGACTAAAAGATACGCTTTTAATAGATTATTATATGATATCTTTTCATTCTTTTCGATAACGGTAAAGAACATTAGATAAACCCTATAATTTATTGAAACCTAGGTTGAATAATCTATTTCTTGGATAAGAAAAAATCACTCACTCTTCTACAAAGATTATTATATAACCATCTAGATGACCTGCCCCCTCTAGAGTTGGGCTTAGCTTATTGTTATATACGTCAACGAAAATCAATCTATTTCATGCATCCCCAATTGTATATCAATACCGTAGTCAACAGCTACATGCTGGGCTGCTATTATCATTTCCCGTTTCTGATTATCAATTTTCTTCATATCATGCTCGTCAAGGAAGACAAAACCATCCCGGCTCGCATGATTGATAATCGCAATTATGCTACCAATTTTGCTCATCACCTGCCTCAAAAAACTCGCGATATTCTGATCTTCAAATTCGTGGTGGGCCTTTGACTTCTGTCTACCATTAACAGTACCTTTTCCGATTAGCTCCGAGATTTCCTTGAGGCCTTTTGTCATATATTCAATACTTCCTTCACAGGACATGTAGTGCCTGACCGCATTTCGACTCACATAACCTAATATGATTTTCAAACAGTCAATATCATCGTAGGGGTGGATAGAAGAATAGTCTACATGGCGACGCATAGAATCAATAACAACCTGTATCTTTTCTTCATCATCAAAGTCAATAAGCCTGTTAAGGAAAAAACCCGGCTCCACAACCTTACAATAATTTGGAACTATCACACCCTTTGAGATCTTACAGAAACCAAAAATGTATAGAACCGCGTATCTGTCCCTCAAGGATTTACCGTTTTTATCCTTTTTCTCGAAAGTCTCAATTGTTTTTTTATCTTTACTGCATTAGCTACTGAGGTAACCTGGACAGCTATTCCGCCATTCATGTTATCATCCGCAGCATCAATGGCTGGAAAGTTAACTCTAATCTGGTTTTTACTTTTGAGGTTGGCAATACCTAATGCTTTGAATAACTGTATAGAAATTGCCTCAAGTAGCCGTGACATATCATTAAAACCCGTGTCCTTATCTCTCTCGACACGAAGTTGAAGAATAGCAATATCCTGATTTAAATTTTTTATCAGCGATTCGATCAAAATAGCTCCTTAACTTGATTGGCTCCGACTAAAATTCAGCGGCATAGTGAAATAATATCCAACTGACTAAAGAAGAGGAAAGTAACTACATGGACATCCTAAAAAATCTACTCTATGAATAAACACCGATATATCATCATCGTTAAGCCCTATGTTCATATATACGAATGACATCTTTCTTCGAAGTGGAAATTTTCGCTGCTAAATTTCACTAAACCATTCCATTGGGACCAATTTGGTACCATCACGCCATTCCGGCAAGCCGACAACTCCAGCAATTTCGCCCCACACTACACTCGAAGCATGGTCTAGAACGATGAGTTGGAGATTTCCATTTTCCTGAAGCACGACATTGCCCATAACTTCGAATGCCTTCCGGACAGCTTCCACGTCTTCATCCCGAACCTTAGGTTCTTCGTCTAAAATAATGTCTTGATGCACCGTGGGTTTGGGAAAGTAAACTTGACTAGGTTGATCAAGCACAAGAAATCCTGGTACAGGGCTGCTTCGTTGGCCCAGAAAGAACTGGTGAAGAGAGAGCAATACTGCCAAATGATAGGAAAGCCAATTTGAACCGCTTCCTATTTCTGAAAGATAGTCATCGCGCTCAGCCCCAAGGACTTTGATAGTTAGATCATTGACTTCTAAAGAAATCGGGTCGTGTGGATTCTCAACATCTAGATAGGGGAGAAGCTTCCCAGCGTTTGTGTTGATAATTCGCAGAGCTTTATGCTTACGAGCCTCGATATCTTGTTCGCGGAGTTCCCCTTCTAATGTTTGTACCGATTCCTTGAGCATCCGCACCTCTTCGACAAGTTCGCTGTCGCTGCCCAATTTGCGATGTAGATCCAATGACGATTCAATGTTGCCTATAAAACGCTCGGTACGCTTCGCAGAAAATTGCTGGTCATTAGCTTCCTTCGATCTACTCGTCAACGCTCTTTTGCGGATTTGTACGGATCTCAGTCGCTCGGTCACGCTATCAACCTCTGCAGTAACGCGCTGAAACTCACGATCGAAGGCGGCAGGTACTTCTTTGTCCTTATCTGCTCCCGCAGCTAACTCGACTTCTTCCAGACGATGAGCCAGAACCCGCAGTTTTCGTTTGGCTGAATCATTATGGCTACCACACATGGGACAATCCGATTCATCGTTTGCATGCGACACCAACCAACTCGATAGTTGAAGCCGCCCCCTCTGCACTGATAATGCCGTCTGATACTGTTGCACACCTGTTCGCATTCGGTTCATTTCTTCCAAGCGATGACGAAGCGTAGTAAGTTCGCGCGAAACAACTCGCTCTTCACTTTCCAAATCATTCAGCTCACTTAGTGCATCTGAGATCGTTAATGTGCTAACAGCCAAAGTTAGGTCTGTTCGAGCGATTATTTCGTCAAGATGTTTAATCATTTGGTTTCGCGATATTTCATCCTCCAGCTTGGGGATCAAACCAAGTTCCTGCGCCTCACTGTACTTAGATCTCAAGTCGGCAAGCCACCGCGCGGAGACATCTTGGGCATCCCTGAGTTCTCGCTCTTTACGACGTAGAAGTTGGCGGGCTCTGTTCAGCTCGAACTGCTTAGCCATCAATGCTGATGTGACTGCACCAAGTATATAGGGGAAGATCTTCCTCAACTTTTCACGGTGCTCGTAAGTGTTAGTCTTAAAAAATAGAACATCCGGATTGGCAACTACGTTCTGTGGTTGAAATGTGAAAGCAGCCAAATCTCGAAAAGCCGGACGCCCATCGAACCCCGAGACATCCTCTCCACCAGAAAAATCAAGATTAGACAGATTGGCTAGGTCATCAAGTAGCCTTTTGACTGCTATAACGTTTGTATTTTTACTAAGACGGCTGGGAATCTTGGTTATATTCTCTGCTTCCAGCAGGAACATATCATTGGTGCTACGCTGAGACCCAGGCTCCTTTCGGGCCAAGAGTTTGTCACCTTGCTCGGTCGCCACAACGATGCCGAACCATTCACAGTATTTGCGAATGGTATTTACAGGAATAGAGCAAGTGCTTGCGCCGAGACAGTAGTCTATGATTGGAATGACCGCTGATTTACCCGTACGTGAGGCTCCACTAATGACGTTGACTTTACCAAGTTCAAAACGCAACTTGCGAGGTTGGAATTTTTTGTTCCGCGGCCAAAGTACGATACCTCGAATTTGAAAATACATTAGAGCTTCACCCTCAATGTTGTTACGACTTCATGCACGGTGAGTTCACCGAACCAAGCACCAAGTTTTTCTGCCAAATCCATAAGTTGCCTCACCTCATCGGATAACCCCCTCGCCTTAGTCTGCGATAATGGAATTACCTCGCCGTTTTCTTCAAGTTTGATCAGTTTTCCAGCAACCGCGAGTTCAATGGACAGCAGGCTGAGCTTGCGCCAACGAATAGCGCGCTCTTGAATTTGCAACAACAAGTCCTGTTTGGATACAGATGAGTCCCCGAACTTTGCCGCAAACGCCCGTAAGCCCGAACTTTTGAAGGTACGCTTTACAAATTCTGAGGTTGCTTGATGAAGAATAATAGGGAGCACTAGAAATAGAAGAGGTAGAGGGGGTGAGGCACTTATACGATTTGTCTCGACATATCCACAACAAAAACGCCAGACGATTGCTGCGCCTAGTGCCGGATTCTGAACATTTTGAACTTCTCTTGCCAGCATATTACGCCACCTTCTTGCCCTTCAACTGAGTTTGGTAGTTAGGATGCCAGCCTACAACCAACTCATCGGCAAGCATGTGGAAGCAACCAGGAATGAAGTGCCCCGGCGTAGACATTGCCTGAACTGGAGCAGCGAACTGCATGCAGTCTGAATAAAGAAATTGCCCTTGCTCCTGCTCGGATCTTTCTCTGTGATTCAACCTACAAACCCGCTGTTTATTCTTCCATGAGCGCTTAAGGACATCATTTAGATCGTCAAAAGAGCTCTCGTCAACTTCTCCCCGGACAGCCCAATCTGTCCGATCGAAGGAAGCCATTAAGTAATCACTAACAGCTCCGAGTTTCTCTTCGTATGGCAGACCAATAATATCTAGTTGTCGAATGAAATTATCAGGAAGATATTCCCGTGATATTTCCTCTGATGGTGGATGTGCACGGCTCGATAGGACCGTTTGTCGATCAATTTTTTGTACGAACGATGTGTACCAGACATGGAAGTCATTGCGTGCAATGACTGCGGGCTTTCCCGTCTCGAGTAGCATATCGATGTGGCGCTTCACCTGACCGCAAAGATGGTTGGTGATATCTCCAACCTTAGATGGTGATACGGGGTGACTTCGAACTAGCGCCTCAAGATCTGCCTGAGGACTGCCGCTGCCCTGCGTCAGTTGAAAATTGCAAATAAGTCGTTCTGAAAGATCCGGGTCGGCTGTAAACACCTTTTCGACGTATGTAGCAATTTCTACAGAGACACTTTTCTTCATATCGTAATCTGGAGCACTCCCCCATAACAAAGTGCGAGCCTGTGCGATGGCTAATCTAGCACTTTCAGGAGTATCAGCCTTTGCGAAACTTTCAACGATCAGCCCTTCAACTGGGCGAGAAACATAAAGCTCGAAAATAGCTTTGTCTATTTCAAACCCTGGTGATGCTGCAAGCTCAATCCAATTTGAAAGCGTTTTCCATAGTGATTTTGCTCGGTCAGCCACAGGATTAGCTGTAAGTGCGCTTTTACTCTGAACCAGTATAACGCCGCCATCGCCATCCTCTTGGGCTACATCGTCAAGAAGCTCCAAACTACACAAACTACCCTCGGGCGCTTGAAGCAACAAATGAGTAAGTCGTGTAAATTGGAGGCTGTATCCTAACGCCTGGCCCGGAACCTCGGTTCTACGCTTGACTCGAGATTGACCTTTCGTTCTTGAAGTCGTCATCCTGTTTCCTCCAAATAGATACCAACTCACACATTTTGCTACACTTTACAAGAAGCCAATAGAGAAAAGCTAGGTAATACCCTGTAGCCCACGCTCAATTCCCTGACATTTCATTGATCTTTCTACAACCATAGTCACAATGCTACTGTATTACAGCTTTCACGGAAGGTGGTCATTCTGGGGGTCTTGACAGAAAGGGAATTCATGTTTAGCTTAATTATTAGCCATTTACTGGTAAAGGCGATCCCAGTCAGAGGAGCCAAATTAGAGAAACCAGATGTCTACTGACGTCTGGTTTTTTGCTTTCTATCAGTTGGTTATCCCTTCTCTGGACTGTCCTCAGACCGTAACGGTGTTCACTGGAAGATTATCTGAAGCCAGAGTTGTACTCTTACTGTTTGATGGGCTTAGAGTCCCATTCAGAGAAGATAATGAGGAATTAATCGACTGCCCCATCTTCCCTGTTGCGTCGCTCAGTTGCAGCCTGCCAGCGTAAAAGTGGCAGATACTAGTAATGCTGTAATCGTTTATTCATTTTGAAACTGTGTAGGATCAAAAAACTCACTACACTGAGATTTTCATTCAGAACAGTTAGTCGTGTTGTTTTCCCTGGTGTCGGCAAAGCCATTAAGGTGCAGTCGGACGAACCCAACTGATTTTATCTTTGGTTTTAAATTTCAGAATCATCAATGGGCCAGGTATTAAAATTAATTGACTGATTTTGCACTCCGAAAGCAGGCATCTGCTGGATCAGTCTGTTTCTGAACCGGTACTTATCTCAGAATACGTACCTTCCGTAAGTAAATGAGACCTCTGTATAGCAAGCTGTCTGCCCCTGTGGCACACTTAAACCTTTCTGAAGCATACGGAACCTGCTTGATGTCTGAAAATCTTGTGTGCATGCCAGCTACCTGCGTGAAGGTAAACGGGTCTTTCAGCAGCAGGCTGTCTTTAATTCAGCAGATAACCATATTCTGGTGTTCACTATGACCTGCACCGCGATACTGACGGACGGGGACAATCAACAATTTCAGGCGCTGCTCTCCGGCTTTTGTTTTAACACCTGACAATAAGGAACGTTGTTATGTTTGAAGCGGCACGCGTGGGCGATGATATCGGCCATTCTCATGCGCTGGCAGGGATGATTGCCGGAACGATTATCGGTGGACTGATTGCGGCTGCCGGTGGCATTGCCGCCGGGGCAATGATGATTGCCGGTCTCGGTGCGTCCTGTCTCGGCATTGGTGTGCTGCTGGTCGGGGCCAGCCTGGCGGTGGGATACCTGACAGGCGAACTGGCGACGGCAGCACGGGACAGTATCGCGGATGCAGGCGCGGCCAGCATGCAGAAGGAAGGCGTTATCGCCACCGGCTCTCATAACGTGTTCATTAACGGCAGACCTGCCGCCATTGCGACCAACAGCATGGTGGAATGCGCTAAGGACGGTGGTTCACAGCAGATGGCAGAAGGTTCGTCCCGGGTGTATATCAACGGCCTGCCGGCTGCCCGTACAGGTGACCAGACCACCTGTGGCGGCAAAGTGATGACGGGTTCAGATAACGTCCGCATTGGCGGGGAGCCGGAACAGACACTGCCGATACAGTCTGAAGTCCCTGAAAAACTGTATAAAGCCTCTGACCTGACGCTGTTATTTGCCGGGCTTATCGGTGGCGCAGGTGGAGCGGCTGGCAAAGTCGGTGCACTGGGCAGACTGTTCAGTAAAATTTCGGGTATCAACAAGCTGGCCCGCATCGCCTGCCGCGCTGGCGTGCTGATGACCGGTGCCGCTGCCGTGGGCATCATCGCGCGTCCGGTGGATATCGTCAGTGGGCAGAAGTTTCTCTCGGGTGATGACGAGCTGGATTTCGTATTACCCTCCCGTCTGCCGGTGGTCTGGCAGCGTTACTGGCGCAGTGGCAATCCCGGCGACAGCGTGCTGGGCCGTGGCTGGTCACTTTTCTGGGAAACCCGGCTTGAACGGTATCAGGACGGGCTGGTGTGGCGTGCACCGTCCGGCGATTACGTGTCATTTCCTCCTGTTCCGAAAGGTCAGCGAACCTTCTGTGAACCGGAGAAGCGCTGTCTGGAACACCATCAGGACGATACATGGTCAGTGTATGATATCAGCGGCGAACGCTGTCATTACCAGCCATTACGCGAAAATGCCCCTTCCCTGCCGCTACGCCTCACAGAACCCTGTGGTAACGATATTCTTTTTGACTGGAACGACGACCATACCCTGCATTCACTCACCGACAGCGCCGGGCAGCGCGTGGTCTGCCGCTACACAACCGTCAGCGGACAGGTTCGCCTGACCGGGGCCTGGCTGGATAATGAAATCTGCCTGGTCAGCTACGGCTTCGATGATAAGGCCAGGGTGATTAGCGTCACCGGACGCGGCGGTCAGGTACGCCGCCGCTTTGGCTGGTATGACGACGGGGACGGAATGGATTTACTGCGCAGTCATGAGGACGGCAACGGGCTTGTGAATGAATATCTGTGGCAGAACATTGATGGTCTGCCGCGCGTGGTGGCGTACCGCAACAGCGCGGGTGAGCAGCTTGATTTTGAATACGATTTTGAAAATGGCACCCGCCGCGCCACCCGCGAGGATGGCGTACAGGCAGACTGGCTGGTTGACGACGATAATAACGTCGCCCGTTTCACAGATTATGACGGTCGCCAGACCAGCTTTGTTTACCACAACGGTGAGTTATGCGATGTCATCCTGCCTGACGGAGCCATGCGGCACAGCCAGTGGGACCGCTATGGCCGCCTGACGTCAGAGACTGACCCGGCAGGCCGCACCACAGAGTATTACTGGTTTCGCAACACTGACCGCATCGCCCGCACGGTTTACCCGGATTCAACAGCCACACAGGCGACATATGATTTAAACGGCCGCCTGCTGTCGGAAACCGACGCACTGAATCACACCAGCACTTACCACTATCCTGATGAAGAAGAAACGCTGCCGGACCGCATCACCGATGCCAGTGGCGGTGACGTGCTACTGGAATGGAACCGCCAGGGGCTGATGACACAGCGCACCGACTGCTCCGGCAGCATGACCCGCTTCACCTATGACCGCTTCGGGCAACTCCTGAGCAGCGAGGACGCAGAAGGCAACGTCACACGCCGCAAATGGAACGATGCAGGCCAGCTTACAGCTCTTATCCGCGCCGATGGCAGTCAGGAAACGCTGTTGTGGAACGAGCACGGACAGCTCACCGCCTGGCGTGACCCGCTGGAAAGCGACGTGCTCTGGACGTATAACCGCCTGGGCCTGCCGCTCAGTCAGACCGGCCGCAACGGTATCATGCGTCGCTGGCACTATGATGCACGAGGCAATCTGCTGCGTCTGGAAAACGGCAACGGCGGTGAGTACCGGTTTACCTATGACCCCTCAGGACGTCCTTTAAATGAGATTCGCCCGGACCACACAACCCGGCAGATGGAATGGAACGAACGGGGACTGCTCATCACCCTGCTGGAAAGCGGCAGACCGGACAACGATGGCGGCATTCCCCGGCGTGTTCAGCAGTTCAGCTATGACAGCAGCGGCCTGCTGACCTTCCGGACAACCCGCGATGCCCGGTACCATTACCAGCGTGACAACAGCGGGCAGCTTACCGGCCTGACGCGCACACCGACTGCTGAAGGCCTGGCGCTGGGTATCGAAGCAGATGACGTTCAGTTTACGTTTGATGCGGCAGGAAAACTGCTCACTGAACAGGGGGTGAACGGTGAGCTGCATTCTGCGTATGACGTTCTGGGTAATCTTACCGCGCTGACCCTGCCCGGCGGGCAGCAGATAAGCTGGCTGCACTACGGCTCCGGTCACGTCAGCGCCATCCGCTTTAACCAGCAGACCATCAGCGAATTCACCCGCGACCGCCTGCACAGGGAGGTCTCACGCACTCAGGGAACCCGTGAACAGACCCGCCAGTATGACAGTATGGGCAGACGTACCCTGCAACGCAGTATCGGCGGCTTAGCACCCAACCTGCCGGAACAGGCAATCTTCGAACGCGCCTTTAACTACACCGGGCGCGGAGAAGTGTCTGACGTCAGTGACACACTGCGTGGCAGCACGATTTATGGCTATGATGGGGAAGGTCGTCTTCTCAGGCACTACGAAGCCCGCCCGGAGCACAGCACCCGGACGTTCCGCTACGACGCTGCGGATAATCTGCTGCCGGATAATGACCTGTCTGCCCTGCCACTGACGGAGAACCGCCTGACGCACTGGCAAAATCTGTTTATGAAATACGACGGGTGGGGCAACCTGGTCAGCCGCTGTAGCGGGCTGCATGAACAGCATTACGAATACGACGCGGAAAACCGGCTGATAAAAGCAGAAGGCAGCGGACCGGAAGGTGGCTTCACGGCGCACTACCATTATGATGTGCTGGGCAGACGCACCCGTAAAGCGGTTACCACGCAACACGGCACCACAGAGACCCGCTTCCTGTGGCAGGGCTTCCGACTGTTACAGGAACAGCAGCATAACGGTCAGTATCAGACATACATATACGACCCCAAAGAGGCATACAGCCCGCTGGCGCGGGTTGATCATTTACGCGACGACAGTCATGGAGATATTCTCTGGTTCAGTACCGACCTTAACGGTGCACCGCTGGATGTCACTGATGAACAAGGCCAGCTCCGGTGGAGCGGACGTTACGGCAGTTTTGGCGAAGTTACCCGGCAGACGGAAGGTTTTCACCGCCTTGCACGGCAGGCCGCCCTGCACCATCAGCCACTCCGCTACGCCGGGCAGTACGCTGACAACGAGACCGGACTGCACTATAATCTGTTCCGGTATTACGATCCGCAGATTGGACGCTTTACGGTGCAGGATCCGATTGGGCTGGCGGGTGGCTGGAACCTTTATCAGTATGCGCCGAATCCGCTGGGCTGGATTGATCCGTGGGGATTAGCTAATAGGCCAAATAATGGTGAGTATCATATTTTTCATGATTATTCACTTGATCCTCAATATAGGTATTCTAGTGATGCAGTCCAATTTAACAGGGCCAATGTAGATTTTGTTCAGAAAATGGAAGCGGACCCGGCATTCCGAAAAGATATGCTTAACCGATATCCAAAACTGGATGACTGGCTCAAAGATGGAGATATGAGTAGAAGTCCTTCAGGATTAACATGGCATCATCATGAAGATATAAACAGACTGACTCTGGTTGATAGAGCAGATCATAGATTTAACCATGCTTTATATCATCCAACTGGTAAAGGTGGACGTGATATATGGGGAGGTGGAAAAGCTGGGCGACAAGGAAAGCTTGATGGCCATAGTGGTAGGAAAATTTGTAGCTAAGACTTAAATATAAAAGAGGATACTATGTCGATTAAAGGTAACCATGTAAAATTGGATGACATAATAAAAATAATGATTGAAACGCGTTGCGAGGATGATAATTTTTGTATTTATGGTTTAGATGGAAAGTTATTCGAAGACAAAGAATATTTGGTCTCCGGTTATCCGCAGGTAGATGAAAATGATAATGAAGTATATCCGCAGGACGCAGTTACCAAAGGTTTATCATATATCTATTCTGGAGAGCAGTTTGCTGATGTAATCTTATCGGTAATGGAACAAAAACCTTCTGCGAAAAACCAAGATTTTATTGATGCTCTAAACTATTATCTTGAAAATGATGATTTTCTAGACTTCTGATATTTACCCAGACAGCCTGCACATAGTTTTCTATGCTAGTGGGCTGTAATGTAAACTTTTAGCTCTTTTCCCAGCTCTATCACGAAGTATCTTGCCATTTAGGCAGGAATTAGTCATTCTATGTACAATCACTTGCAGCAAAATAGCAACGTCAGACGAAAAGAGTATTCAAATTCCTTTCGGTATAAAACTTTGCGAAAAAGGAAATATTAAACAAGTTACCTATCAACCTGGACACCCCCTTAATCCATAAGATAAAATAATTTAAATGACCTCAAGATATTACGATAATAGGAAATTAATTTGTGATTTTTCGTGTAATTACCAACCTGCTTTAATTATTTTAGGTGAAGGTAATTTCGCTAAAATATATTATATATATAGTTTTAAAAATTGGGTAGTGACGCTAATTTTGTGTTGATATATTCTTTGCCCTTTGAGTTGTAAGCATACCCGTTTTAGTTCCACGCACTTTTTTAGATTTCCCGTTTCTCAGCCATCGGACGCATTTCGTACGCCATCCCTTTCGGCATGAATTTCGCCATGCTTGCTTCAAATGCATCCGCAATCCATTGTCAGCCGACAACGGTAAAAAGCAGAACGTGTGTGCTGGGGAGAGGCCGACACGTTTACTGAACGCTGGGTGTGCATACTTCCCGTCGGCCTGGGCATCACCAGGTGGTGTAGGTTTATTGATCAATAACTTTACGTCGTCTTAAGCTATCCGCATTTATAACGCTATTCTTCATCACCTACCGTCAGGGTCTGCCGTGAGCGAACAGCGTACGTATGCCTTAAAAAATTGTTGGGAAAGAACGTCTCACAGGCAAACCCTGCCCGCGAATTACTCGTTATAAAGCCCAGGCGACATACATTTTCAGGCCAATATGATATAGCTTTACTGCGTTTAGTTATCAACCCGACGATGCCGTTAATGAAATAAGGATCCCGACGTTATGACAGTGAAAAAAATACTTCTTACAGGTGCCAGCGGCCGTATTGGACGAACTTATTTTAAGGCGATGTGCAATACCTATGACTTCATCCTTACCGACCTGAACAGGCCGGATTATGAGATCAATTCTCCTCACCTCTTTTTTCAGGCAGACCTTTCAAAGCCGAATGCGGCAGAGGCGCTACTGAATGCGTCGGAGCCTGACGCAATAGTCCACCTGGCAGGGATCCCTCACGCCGATGCCCCATTCGAACAGCTGTTGCCGGCTAACATTTTGTCCATTACCTGGCTGCTTGAAGCGGTTGCTGCCACATCTTGCCAACGCTTTGTTTTTGCCAGCAGTGCGCAGACGATTGAGGGTTATCCGGTTGATATACAAATCCATCCGGGTCTGCCCGTGGCACCAGCCAATATCTATGGCGTCACGAAATGCTATGGTGAGGCGCTCTGTTCCTTTTATGCCACTCAGCATGGGCTTTCCTGCGTAGCGCTCAGAATAGGCGCTTTTGAACCCAAAGATGCCGATGCGCTTAAGACTGCCCGGGATTACAGCGCCTGGCTCAGCCCGCAGGATGCAGTTAGCCTGATAACCAGCGCTATAGAAGCTGCAGATATAACCTTTTTTGTCGGCTATGGGATTTCAGATAACAGGTTTAAACGATTTGATCTGTCACATACCAGAAAGGTATTGGGTTATCATCCAGTCGATGATGCCTTTCGGGAATTTAAACCGGGTCCGGATCTGTTTAAATAACATATCTAGCATGAGAATGTCTTCATGCTTAAAAAATAAAGATAGCCGAAATTATGCTGCTGGCATGTAGCTTTGCCTGTAACAGTACCTGGCGCAAAACGGACGCTATCTCTGGTTAATTCTTCATCAGGAAATATTAAGGTCACTCTTGTTTTTTTCCTGATATCACGCGCTGACGATAACAATCGGCTGGCTCAAGTTTATGCCCCTGCAATGAGTATACTTCTAACGGTTGCAAAGGCTCTCCATTCACATTATCCAGCAATACAGAATGTGTCTCGCCCTCTTCAAACATATAACGTTCGCCCCATTGCCGCATGGCGACAACAATTGGAAAAACAGAACGGCCCCTTTCGGTCAGGATGTATTCCTTATACGCGCTGCCATCTGAAGCAGGACAAATCTCAAACAAGCCGAGCTCAACCAGGTGCTTAAGGCGTGAAGCCAGAATATTTTTCGCCAGCCCCAGATTCTTCTGGAACTCACTGAATCTGCGTACATCATCAAACGCCTCACGAATGATCATTAAACACCAGCGCTCGCCTATCGATTCCAGGGTCCTGGCGACGGGGCATTCACTGGTTCTCAGCGATTCCTGCTTTGCCATCTTTACTCTCTCCATACTCACGCTTAGTGACGCCAGCATAATCTGTCTGAAAAGTAGTTGCAAAAAAAAACCGTTACTGATAATTATGCCTCTTTCTGGTTGCAAAAAAAAACCAAAAAGGAAACCAATATGTGCTGTGCAGCAGGTAAGGATTCTGGCTCCCGGGCAGACAGGCTTTCAGTAGAAGCTTCGATGCCATCATCTCGGATAGTATTTCTGTTTTCACTTACGTGTGCGCTGGCGGTGGCCAATGTTTATGCCACTCAGCCCTTACTGGAGTCGATATCCGCGAGCCTGCATGTCTCGCCCGGAATAATGGGCACTGTTGTCACCGCGACGCAGACAGGCTATGCAATAGGTTTACTTTTCCTGGTACCGCTTGGCGATCGGTTTGATCGTAAAAAGCTGGTTATTGCCCATCTGCTGCTTTCAGTTCTGGCGTTAACAGCGGCAGCGCTAGCACCTAATCTGATAACTCTGCTGTGCGCTATGCTGCTGGTTGGTTTGCTGGCTGTGGTAGCACAGCTGCTGGTGGCGTGGGCCGCAATGCTGGCAGCACCCGGGCAGCGTGGCCAGGTCGTTGGCAGCGTGACCAGCGGCATTGTGACGGGAATACTGTTAGCTCGCTTCGTATCAGGAACCATTGCCGATATGGCTGGTTGGCGGGCGGTTTATCTGACGGCAGCCTGCCTGATGTTGCTTATCTCCCTGGTGATAGCAAAAGTGATGCCTGCTACAGCAACGCAGTTGCCGCGTACCTCATACCTTTCCCAGATATTGTCTGTTTTTCAACTTTTCATCACTGAGCCGCAGTTGCGTAAGCGAGGGATTCTGACGCTGCTGATTTTTGCTGACTTCAGCATGGTATGGACCTCAATGGTTATGCCGCTCAGTGCCATGTCCCTGCCACATACTCAAATAGGTATGTTTGGTTTAGCGGGGATTGCCGGAGCACTGGCGGCTTCAAGAGGAGGTTTATGGGCTGATAAAGGCATGGGGCAACGCGCCAGCGGATTAGCACTGGCTTTACTGACATTGTCCTGGCTGCCCATCGCCTGTCTCCAGGTGTCTTTATTGTTGTTGGTTATCGGCGTGATCATGCTGGATTTCGCAGTACAGACGGTTCATGTGATCAATCAGAGCTTAATTATTGCTGGCAAACCAAATGCAGCCAGTCGGTTGGTCGGGGCATACATGTGTTTTTATTCTCTGGGCAGCGCGCTGGGCGGGATAGCCGCAACCCAGCTTTATGCGCTATGGGGATGGTATTCAGTCTGCTACGCAGGCGCATTCGTAAGTGCCTGTGCCCTAATTTTTTGGTTTGGAACCCGTCAATCATGAAATTACACCATTTGCTACTCGCCGTTTTGATCACCGCAGTCTGGGGCGTAAACTTTTCCGTTATTAAGTTAGGGCTGCACTCGGTCGATCCTTTTATTTTGGCAGGTATTCGCTTTACCTTGTGTGCCATACCGGCGATGCTATTTATTAAAAAACCGAATGTTCCATGGCGCTATCTTATAGGCTATGGTCTGGTTTTTGGTATTGGTCTATGGGGGCTGGTCAATCTGGGTATAAAAACCGGGCTCTCTGCAGGAATTGCCTCGCTTCTGCTACAGTTCAGTGCCTTTTTCACCCTCTTCTCTGGAAGCTGGGTGTTTAAAGAGCGCCTCAGCCGCTATCAAATTGCTGGTTTTGCTTTCTCATGTGCAGGATTACTAAGCATATTTTTTATCACTGATGGTTCCGTCACCCTCTCGGGGCTGCTGCTTGTGCTTATGGGGGCGATAGCATGGAGTATTGCCAACATTATTATCAAAAAAGCAGATACAAAACAGGTGTTTGCTTTTTTAGTTTGGTCCAGCGCCTTTTCTCCAGTCCCCCTTTTTCTGCTGGATGGGTGGGTGAATGGCACCTCTGGCTATAGCTCGCTATTCAGCCATATTGATGCTCGTGCTGTGATATCCATACTTTTTCAGGTATATCCCAATACCTTATTTGGTTATTGGATATGGAATTCTCTGCTTAAACAATATCCCGTCTCCACGGTGGCCCCCCTCTCCCTGCTGGTGCCGGTTTTCGGCATTCTGGGCTCAACGGTGATATTTGGCGAAAACATCCCGCCGATGAAGATCGTCGCTCTGTTCCTGATTCTCATCGGGTTGGTTTTAGGTCTGTATGGCCAGCGGCTAAAGCGATATTTTTTTGAAAGGCGCATCGAATAAGGGGAGTTTTCCTTTATATTCTCAAGGTCTGCTATAGGCGAATAGTGGACCCTGGCCGCTGGGAGCGCGCTTATGAAATCAGGACATAAACTTCCGTCATTCCCGCCCTCCTCCGTTGAGAACCCTAACTTAAACTGCTTCAAATCGTTGATCCACTATACTGATCTTTGCAGGTGTCATTCACATACAAGGCTGAAGTTAATTACCTGAGACCAGCCTTACCCATGACCATCAGGAGAACAACATGCAAAAAGATAAAATCTTAAAAGGGCTGCTAACCGTTTCGGCAGTGGCAGCCATGTTCTGCGCTGTCGGCGTGCAAGCCCAGACGCCGACGAGCGCCGCGCAGAATAGCGCCGCCAGTCAGAGCGGTACGAGCGCCAGGCTTAGCTCCGGTGACGAAAAGGCGTTGAAGGACATGGCGCAGGCCGATATCAATGAAGTCGCCGCCGCCAAAATCGCGCTGAGCAAAGCCCACGGCAGCGAAGTTAAAGCATTCGCTCAGCAAATGGTCGATGACCATGGTGGTGCTCTGACCAAAGTACAGGCAGTTGCTCAGCAAAAAGGCGTGGCACTGCCGACTGAGCCGGACGCCAGTCACAAGGCCATGGCCGCCAGGCTGGAAAAACAAAGCGGCGCCACATTTGACAAAGTGTATATGGAAAATGCCGGCACTAAGGACCATAAGATGGTGCTGTCGACGCTGAAGAGTGACGCCAGGAAGATTAAGGATCCGGATGTGAAGGCCCTGGCCGACGCGCACCTGCCGGTCGTTGAGCAGCACCTGAAGTCCGCCCAAAAGCTATAAGCTATAAGCTATAAGCTATAAGCTATAAGCTATAGATGTTACCAGGCATGCCAGCAGATAAGTAAACAGGTCGTTCGGTGAGCACGCAGTCCTGCGACCTGGACTGGACTTTGTTGAAAGTATTGCGGCAAGTCACCGCGGGGTTGGGAGCGCTTTTCCTCACCACCCGCTGGCAGAGGAAAATATGGCGATTTCGCACGAATTAATCCTGATTTACACCACTTACTTTGTCGCAACTGCCAGCCCTGGGCCAAGTAATATGGCTATTATGGGTACGGCAATGAAAAAGGGCCGTAGCGCTGCATTGGCGCTCGCGGGTGGTATTATTGGCGGTTCCATGCTGTGGGCATTGCTGGCGACCTGCGGCGTGCTAACGGTACTGGCGACCTTTGCCGAGTTACTCATCGTGTTAAAAATCGGTGGGGGTTTGTATCTGTTATGGCTGGCATTTAAATCGGGTAAATCCGCGCTGTCCCGCTCTGGTGTGACTGAATTTGAGGCCGGCGATGAGAGAGTCGCGTATGGTAAACTTTTCCGTCAGGGTATCCTGATGCACGTTGGCAATCCCAAAGCCATCCTCACCTGGGTGGCAATCATGTCCGTTGCGCTCAAACCGGACCTGTCAGCTTCTACTTTACCCATGATCATCTTCGGCTGTGCGGCTATTTGCGTGGTGGTATTCTGCGGCTATGCGTTGCTGTTTTCTACAGCAGTCATGGGCGCATTTTATCGTCGTATCCGCCGCGGGCTTGACGCGCTATTGGCGTGCTGCTTCGCGTTTGCGGGTCTAAAGATGATATATACATGTAGAGTTAATTGATAACCTGGCGTGCAGGCAGTGTGCCTCTAATCCTGACGTCAGGAAGACTGTTTCCTGATGTGTAAAGGTGGCCTGGACATCTTCATAGAGTGAGTCCGGCACGTGTCGCTGAGACATCAGCGTGAGTGCTTCCGTCCATGCCAGAGCGGCACGCTCGCGCGCAGAGTAGATGCCAGCATCACGCCATGCTGCGACCAGATCAATTTTGGCAGAAGCCAAACCCGCTTTACGCGCCACATTAAGATGATACTGAATGCAGAACGCACAACCGTTTAGCTGAGATGCGCAAGGCAGGATCGCACAATATGTCGATACCCGTGCCGGGTGAGGGAAAGCGGGGTAAGAAAGGCCATATAGGCTATCTGCTACGACAGGCTCATGCTGTCCACAGGATGAGAATGGAAAACGCTCTGAAGCAAACGGGGCTAACACTGCCTCAGTTTTCGGTGATGACTATGCTCGCAGCCTATCCGGGAGCCTCCGGCGCAGAACTGGCTCGTTTGTCGTTGCTGACACCCCAAACGATGAGCGTCATTGTCGCAAACCTTGAACGGGATGGAATGATTTGCCGACACCCGCATGAAGAGCATGGGAGAATTCAGGTCATTGAACTGACTGATTCAGGTCATGACACGCTCTTCAGGAGTAAAAAGGCAGTCAGATCATCAGAAACCGATCTGCTCATGGGGATGTCCCCTGAAGAGGAAAGCATAGTCAGGGAGTGGCTGGTGAGTATTGCTAAACTGCCGGTGTGACTATCCCCGGTATTTGCCTAAATGCCGGGTTATATATTTATTGCTGAGAAACAGTAAGGCTGACATACGTCCGCTATCAACGACAAGCAAACACATGAAATGCACAAGTTTCGGGTTATTACGTCGGCAGATCACTCCTGACGCTTAAGTAGATTGGCCATTACTTTGCTCCCCCCTATGAAGTTGTAATTCATAAACCACGCATGGCACATCATAATGTTGCTCAATGGCTTTAAAAGTCATACCCAGCCGCTGCATTACACGTTGTGATGCGCTATTTTTGGGGTCGGCGACCGCAACTAAGTACGTCGCACCAACGTGCCCGGCAGCAAATTCAATGATTGCTCTCGCGGCCTCTGTTGCATACCCGTTGCCATGATAGTCTGCAATCAGGCGCCAGCCGATCTCTAAGGGGGCGCCCTCTACATTGGCTAAGTGCTGTAAGCAGGCTGCCCCAACAACCATACCTGACATTTTTTCTCTGATTGCCCACCAGGAAAAGCCATATGTTTCCCAGCGTTGCATGACACGATTGATACCATCCCATGTTTCATCAGGTGTCTTAACTTTACCATTGCTGATATAACGCATAATTTGAGGATCGCCTTCCATGATTCTCAAGCCCTCATAATGTGAAGGATGGTATGGTTCCAATTTGAGACGCTCAGTTTCTAAATCCATATCCCTAACCTCTTTGGATGCTTTACGTAGTAATACGATAAATCCTCTGCTGATAGTATTTCATTGTCATATACATATGGAACCTTTCCCGATGGGGCGTTTGGATTGTGCCATTCACGTTGAGGATATACCGCTCTGTGGGTGAGAATAGATCCAAGCTGAAGCTACTTACGTTAATTTACCCTAAAGTCTTGTGACCTAAAGCGCCAACGTCTGCCTGGGCCAGGAATACCTTTGCTAACTCCACCGGGCTGTTCCACGATCTTAGTAAATCTCACCGCCGCCGCTGGTGCAGCATGGCGACCTGCGGCAATCGCATGAAAGTAGCGGCATTTCGTTCAGGAAGAAAACCTGGAAAAACTCCTTCCCGCCGTGCTTTTTGTAAAAATCAGCAACCTGAAAGCCTGGGTATTCAAAAAGCAGGCGTTCAGGCCCCTTTTCTCCCTTCATCCCCGAAGAGGCGGAGGCGCAATCGGTTATCAGAGCGTCGCCTGTGAGGGAGACATCCCCGGCACCAGGATGACTTTTCTGCACTCCTCCTGCCGTTTTGCAAAAATTTCATACCCGCGTGCCGCTTCCTCAAGTGGCAGATGATGGGTGACAATTTCTTCTGGTTTCAGGTGCCCCTGTTCTATCAGCGCCAACAGGTCAGGCAGATAAGCATGCACATGCGTCTGGCCCATTTTAAAGGTCAGGCCCTTATCGAATGCATCGCCAAACATAAAACTGTGAATAAAGCCGGCATAGACTCCCGGCACACTGACAATACCACCACGGCGAACGGCCGCTATGCACTGGCGCAGTACTTTCCCGCTGCTGCCCTCAATTTTAAGGGAGGTCATCACCGTTTCAGTCAGACTGCCTTTCGCTTCGAATCCCACCGCATCTATTACGGCGTCCACACCCCGTTTGCCGACAGTATTTTCAATGATCCACGCGGCCGGATCGTCATTCCTGTCGAAGTTTACGGGGATAACGCCATAGCGGTCACGGGCAAAAGCCAGCCGGTAATCATTATGGTCGATGATAAATATCTGTTCTGCGCCTTCCAGCCTGGCACAGGCTGCGCTCAGAAGTCCCACCGGTCCCGCACCATAAATGGCCACGCTTGAGCCTTTTTTTACCTGGGCATTCTTCACCGCCTGCCACGCCGTTGGCAGGATGTCTGACAAAAACAGGACTTTCTCATCCGACAGCGTATCGGGCACCTTAAACGGGCCGGTGTTGGCTTTTGGCACACGGACATATTCAGCCTGACCGCCGGGTATCCCGCCATACAGGTCGCTGTAGCCAAAAAGCGCGGCCGGAGGCGTGATATTTTTACGATTAAGCGCAGCCCCCTGCCCGCTGTTGGTATTCTCACAGGCCGCAAACTGATTGAGATGACAAAAAAAGCAGTCGCCGCAGGCAATCACGAATGGCACAACCACCCGGTCGCCCTTTTTGACGGCCGTCACTGCTGAGCCGGCTTCAACCACCTCGCCCATGAATTCATGGCCAAAAATATCTCCGTGGTGAGTACCCGGGATTTTTCCGTGATAAAGGTGGAGGTCAGAACCGCAGATAGCCGTAGCGGTCACGCGAAGAATAATATCGTCAGATGCCGTAAGCACCGGGTCAGGCATGGTATCCACGCTGACTTTGTGCGGACCGTGATAAGTCAGAGCTTTCATATTAATCCTGTCCTGTATGAGGTTACCGACAAACCTGGCGTTGAGCAGGCTCTCTGCCTGGGGGCCGCTCCAGAGCTGATACTGGAAAAAACGGCCCGGAGTGCAGGCAACGTATAATCACTTTTACGTCTATTTTTTTGGTTTACGAGACGCTGTTGTTGCGTTTTCAATGGGCGGGACGGCTCCTATGTCCGTTCCCGTTACCGGATTTACCTCCCGGTCGGAAGCCGTTCGTTTGGCCAGATCGTCAAGAGCCGCCTGCTGTTTTGCCGGAAGCTGAACGCTGGCTGTTCCGTCGCCGCCGTCTACAGCCGGCGTAGGGTTGGTAACATAGTCAAAGTTCTCGTCTGAATTCCAGCTGCCTCTTACTTCCCCACCTTCGGACATGTCGTAATACAGGGTGGCGTACTTCTCAATGGGTGGAAGCTTACCCGGTGGGAAGTTGTTCTGAATGGAGTACAGCGCTTTTTCAAACGAAATCTGATGTGCGACTTCACGCGTCATAAGGAATCCCAGGGCATCCTTCACGCCCGGATCGTCTGTCATGTTGATCAGGCGTTCATAAAGTATTTTAGCCCGCGCCTCGGCGGCAATATTGGAGCGAAGGTCAGCTGTCACCTCACCAATAGTATCAATGTAAGCCGCAGTCCAGGGAACGCCAGCCGAATTGGTTAAGGCGGGTCCTCCGCCATACAGCAGCGACGTCAGATGACTGTCGTTTCCGGCGCCGGTAATGGAGCGGTACAGGTCCCCTTCCTTCTCGGTACCTTCGGCCAGTTCACCCTTGACGCCTTTATTCAGCATTCCCACCAGAGAACCGATTATTTCAAGGTGACTCAGTTCTTCAGTAGCAATATCCATCAGCAGATCCTTCCGTCCCGGGTCTTCATCACCCAGTCCCTGAGTGAAGTACCGACAGGCCGCTGCCAGCTCGCCCTGAGGGCCACCAAACTGTTCAAGTAAAAGATTGGCCAGGCCAGGATTGGGGCCTGCCACACGTACGGTATATTGCAGTTGCTTCACATGTCTGAACATAGCTCACTCCGTATAAGGCGAACGGGTAATCGGAAAGGTGGCTGAACTGCCGCCGGTAGGTTTAGTTATTTTTTCGCTTCAACACCCGGCGTTTACGGTCGGATCGTAAACTGCACCCTCACATCTGGAAGATGGACCAGGTAACAGTGTGACTTTACTCATTCCTGCACGGGTATTTGCTCAACACTACGCATACTCATAAGATCACCTACCTGTTAAGGTCAGCTATGGGTGAGGCATAACTGGCTATCCCAGGATTCTCCGAAACATAACCAGTGGTTCCAGGCATTCTATGCGGCACTATAACTGCCCGATAAACCACGGTTAAATAAGTCTTCAAGGGTGTTAATTGTCATACCAGACCCAGTAATAAAGGGTTTAAAAAAGAGCCTCAAAAACATTTAAGCCAGAATGAAGTGTAGCCCGTTACAAAAAAACCGCTTTGCCGTCTGCAATTTCCATCTGATACGGACCGGGTACGGAAAATTGCAGTGAGAAACCCATAAGCGCTTTTACAAAAATAAACCCAAACCGTGAAAGGCGAAAAAACAAGCATGATTTTTATTCTAAGTTGATGTAATTCATCACAATGAACCCCCAAAAAAATATATTATTTAAAAAGCAGGGAAGGCTCTTTTTGCTTTAAATATTATTCTTTCCACTCTTAATTTTTACAAAATTGATACGTGATGCGGAAATCAGATTTTTGAATTTTAAGAATTAAGATTTTTCTCACGTGGTGGGGGTTCAGGGTGTAAGGGATATAGCTAAAAATTGCCCGCTATCTGGGAGACGGATAAGCGTCAGACTGGTATCAGCTTCAACCCGCTAAACGCCCTCAGGTAGGCTCGTGCCGATCCTGCAGGACTTCAATCCCGGCTACGCCGAAGATGTGCACGCTGTTTTTGTCGGTGGATCGAATACCCCGGCCCGCGTCCGGGCCTTTGTCGCCCCCCCGTCAGCGCGACTCTGCAATCGCAGCCCTGCCGGCACCGGCCTGTCCGTCCGGTCATGCCAGGGCGGATCCCGTCATAGCCAGAAATAACCGGCTGCAACAGCGGAAATGACGAGACACGTCAGAGTCCACCATGCCGTATGACCTCTAACGACATGGCAGTATCCTTAGTTGAAGGTAACAAGCATTTCCGTGGAGGCAGACACGGCGCCAGAAGGAAGCGCGTTACCGCCAGAACATAAACGCCAGGTGATTTGATTATTAAACGTGTTTATAAATTGCATAGGCATTCTTCCAATCTTAATGGCTTCATTATTAAAATTAATGCCTGAGTTTGCGTTGCATGTTCCACTGTCCGTGACCCCGGGGATCTCTCCCGTGATGTAGCCGCCGCCCTGCGCTAACGCTAACCGATTTTTTGAACCCTCATATAAGCTGGTTAATGGGCGAAATTGAACCGAGATATTTGCAGTCACCAGACTTGATTTTTGCGTGCACGTAACATTGAATGAATTAGTTTGTATACCGAGTTCAGTATTTGCCGTTAAGTTACGGGTGACCGTGCCAAAGTTAATCACGGTAGGGGTATTAACTGAGCACTCTATGGTACTTATACGTAAATCCAAACTGGCAGGTGATATTGACTGATAGCGATCCCCTGTCCGGAGTACAGAGAAACTCGAGGCCCACATGGTGGGTATGGCAACGTTCGATGATGTCTGAGTCCCATCTGCAACTAAAACCCAGGTTCCTGTTATATTGACAACGCGGGAGCCGGAGGCGCTATAAAAATTACCCCCAGAGGTCATGCTGGGCGGTAAACACCACTCATAGCCGTTTGGCGAGGTCAGTTCTCCACTGTTCCCACCCCGGGTTTCAGGCAGGCCGATGGTCCCGGTGAAACTTTTTGTCGAACCGTCATAGGCCGTGTAAGTGGCCTGCCCCGTGGCCCTTGGAATAAGCCCTACCCCGGGGGCTATTTGTAACGCTTTATAGCCTGCAATCGTCGTCAAGTCGGTAGATGACATACATTTCGTGTTACTGTTGCCAATATTCATTAAACCATACGCGGAACCTAATGATGCGTGAGTCATTGCACCACTTAGGGTGACATTAAACGGCAGGCCCTCCCACAGTACACCCGATCCTTTTCCTATTGTAATCGTCTCGGCCGCACAATATTTAGGTACCGTCAACGCTAAGCTCAGCGCGAAGAAATAAAATAATTTATTCTGCATAATACATTTTCCCATTTACTCTATTTTTTAAATCACGCCACCCGCGGACCATTAATGCGTTTCACATTGCACATTTAGGGATCTGATCGGATTATTTGAAGAAGGTGCAGGCTGCCCTTTCAGGCTGTATTTCGCCTGGCACTGTTGAGATTGACTCTGGCCCCATTTGGCCGTCAAATGCCCGGACTCGGACAAACCGCTTAAATACACCTGGCCCGCATCCCCGACTATTCCCGTATTATTTTCCGATCCGCTATCAACGCTGACCAGGGTACCAAATGGCAGATATGTTCCATTCTTGCTGAGGGTGATAAGCGCCTGAGAACCGACTCGTGTTGCAAATTTGGCCATCACCACGGCACCTTTAGTCGGATATACATCCAGACTCGATTGGGTGATATCGACGTCATCAGGCAGCGTAGCGGGATTGAGGCTGATAGTATTGCGCTGATAATTTGACAGATAAGGAACGATGGCGTAACCACGTGAATTGGTCTCGACGTTACCGCTCATCACGCTGGTTCCTGCCGCCTCGGGGGCTTCCACAATAGCGACAGCGCTTCCGAGAGTCTGACTGAAGGTGACGCCATGGGGATGAACCACTACTCCACCGTTCGCGCTCATATTCAGAGATCGATATTGATCACTATAACCATAGCCCATGTTGACAGCGCCCTGACTGCCTTGATATCCCAGATTGAGCGTGCTGCTGTTATTATTATTTTTTGTGTTCGACCATCCCTGCATGACGTTATAGGAGAAGCGATTATCCAAGGCCGTGCCATTTATCCCGGCCTGCTGCTGCACCTGGCCCTGGTTATTATGTGTCATCTGGTAACTTGCATAACTCTGACTCGCCAGTGACGTAGGGCTGAATAAGCTCAGCGGCACCTGCATGTTAAAAGCAAGCTGACGGTTCTGAGGCCAGTTACCGTCGCCCTTAATGCGATCAATTGTGTAGGCAACACTATAGTTTACGCCTTTGAATCTGCTGGTATAGCCAGCAGAAAGCGTATTATTGACCTGCGTATTTTCCCAATAGTCATTTCGGGATCCGGATAAATAGACCGCACCGTAGTCTCCCAGTTGTTGGCTGACATGAATCTGGAAGTTTGAGCGCTGCCTGCCCATGGCCCAGGGAACCTGGTCATCATTAAGCTGATAACCGGTGTTATTATAATCAGCAAAGCTGTAATAATTTTTCGTAGAATAGCGATAAGCGGTTAAATCAACAGACGTCCCTGTTTCTAATAAACTCTTCGAATAACGAACGCGGTATGAATTCCCACTCTTACTGGGATCCTGACTCTGAAATTGTGTTTTAGAGGTGGTAATATCAGCAGATAAGGCACCTAATACCCCCAGCGACAGGCCACTGCCGAAAACAAAAGAGTTGTAGTCTTTAGCGAACAGGCTGCCTCCATACAAGGTAATATCGTATGGAAGGCCATAGATTAATGTGGCCAGAACAAAATCTGCTTCTCTTGAGTCATGAGTGATCCCACCGTTATAACGACCGGTGGTCACCTCATATTTATAGCCGCCAGGACGTTGCATTAAGGGCAAAGAAGAGAATGCTACTGTTTGCGTGCGGACACTGCCATCAGCCTCGGTAATTTTTACCGTCAAATCGCCCCCCTGGCCCGTTTGGTAGAGATCGTCAATTCGAAAGGGGCCGGGTGGAACAAAGGTCTGATAGACTACGTTGCCGTTTTGGGTCACGGTGACCCGGGCATTACTCTGCGCAATGCCGGTGATGAGTGGAGCAAAGCCTCTCAGACTGGTAGGAAGCATATCCTCACTGGAATTAACTTTGATTCCTTTGAATGGAATGCTGTCGAAGATATCGTTACCTGCATTGCTCTCACCCACTAAAAATTCTGAGCGTAAGGCCTGCAAGTCGCGTTGTAAGTCAGTGTTATTAAAACGCGTTTTCTGTTGGCTGGTATTATTATAACCCTTTGTATTATTATCATTATAGGTATAGGTCATATCACTACGCAGACGCCATGCATCCCAGTTCAGTCCGCCAGTAACGTTAGCGAATAAATTCGTTTGTTCACTGCCTGAAGAGCTATGCTGGCCTGATTGCCAATTTCTACCGCCATTTAATGTATAATTCATCAAAATTGCGGGCACACCTTCGTCCCAAAGGCTGGGATCCACATATCCTCTTGCCTTCGGCTGCATAACTATTTGCGGTATGCTTATATCGAGTCTCTGCTGTGGAAAGTCAAACTTAACCCTCGATTCAGGAATAACATCCTGTACATTTCCAATTTTTTTATCTTTCGATAAATGCGCGATATTTGATATAGCATTCAGGTTAACACCGATTTTATCAAGAAACTCGGGGGTTAACTCCGGGTAAACTTCCCCTCTCTCTCCTTTTGAAAATTGAATGTTGTGCTGCCCATAGTCATTTTGGTTAACATACACATTAACCATATACCTTCCCGGTGGGATCTGTCCTGGTTGCTCAAATGCGCTCAAATCAACCACGCCGGAGGGTGCGCCATTAATGGCTAATAAATTAGGATCAAAGTAATCTTTTGCATCAGCTGATAATATCCTGGATGACATCACCAAAACCACCAGTGTTGGTGATAAAGCAAGATGTAAATGGTTTTTATTCATTATTACAATGTCCACGTCTGACTTGTGATTTGTATGATTATTGCGAGGGCAACATCGATCGAACCCTGGAAGGGGTGCTCCATCCGTCTTCATCGATCAACTGCCAGGATATATCCCCTCTTGTATTTACAGGCAGGGGGTATCGCTGCTTTCCATAAGGCGGAACCATCATACGTAGCGCCTGTTTATCCAGAGAAAAACGTCCAACCTGAAGCGTAGAAAATGTTAACCAATAGGGTGTCAGGTTAGACGCGATAAGCGTATTTCCATCAAAATCAAATGTCAGTCTATCCGCCACATCGGCTACCGCTCTTTTCTTCAGGCCTTCCGGGCGATAGAATATTTTCATATTCGTCACCACCGTCATGACTAACTGACCATCCTTCAGGGATCTCTCCTGGGCAGGAATGGCTTTCATTGAAATATAAAAAACAGATTCACGATCGGTCGGAAGAGGCTGATCGTTCCGGCGAATGCGCAAATCTAACGTCTGGTGGGGTTCTAATCGTGCGAGCGGAGGCGTGACAATAAATGGCATCGTTGATTCTCCACTATAATTAAGGTCAACACCCCCGGTATTCGGATCCACGGGTCGGATAAACGACTGAAAAAGAAATGGCGAGTCAGTTTTATTTTCCGCCTTAAGTGTCACGCCTTTTTTTTCTACCTGCGGGTAGATAACTCGCAGGACATAGAATGAGATGCCATTGCTCCCGGATTCAGTATAGGCTTTAGCCCTCGCAGAAATGCTCATAAAGAAGATGACTAATGCAGTTATTACCCATCGACTTAAAGGAAAATTAATCATTTTTAAATAGCAGCTCATCAGATTGTTATTTCGCACGTTTTCGAAAACCCACCATAGTCGTTAATGATGTTCCATTTAAGCGTTTGAACTTTTTCCTTAAATTGATATTGCTGATGACCGTGGGGAGCTATCATTGCCGACACATCATCAAGATTCACCGCTCTGTTATTGACTGAAAGCATACCCAATGTCTGATAATAAGGCGTTGGGTTATTAATAAAATATCCCTTCCTGTTCCCTGTAATATTCAGATTACATTCATCCTGAATAGAGGATGATGCTAATCTTTCGGGGCGATAGAATAACTTCACAGCAAACCTGAACCCCACAGATACCTTAGCGTTACCCTTGTCCCGGTTTTCATCTTCGGTGTGGGAGGGCACTGCCAGAACCGATAAATAAAATACAGACTCTCTATCTGAAGGTAACGCCCCGTCTTGTTTGACCAGCCGTAGTATTTGCTGGCTGTCGCCTTCGAGTAAAGATAGCGGAGGCGTGACAATGAATGGAGCAGCCTTTAGCCTGTTTTTATCGTTATAGACCCGTGTTTGAATGAGGTAACTTTTGGCGCCACGGTTATAGACGGTCAATGTCTGCGCTTTTTCCCCCTCCGTAAATACCACTCGCGTCTGGCTCAGACTGATCCCGTTCTGCTGAGCGCTGGTTTTCGTGCTAACAGACAAAAAAAGAGCACTGATAAATATTATTCTTGTGATAGTTAACATTTTCATTCTCTCAGCGATACTCGAGATCAAACATGACGGTTGCAGATACCGTTCCCGGGGTCACCGTTGCACACCCCGTATTGCCGCCGCAGCTCACTCCGGCATAAAACGTCAGACTTTGGTCGGGTGGCGTGATCCCTTTTTCACCAAATGCAATCGTACTTCCATCGCGTATCTCTGAATTTGAATAATCAGGCAAGGTACTACTTTGAACCAGCATAATCCCTGGGCCATTTTCAGCACCGTTGCTATTTCCAAATAACCACTTGCCATCCTGAAGACGTCCCGTTCCTGAAACCTTAATTGAGAAGGCGGTGCTTGCACTAACCGACACGCAATTCTGGATATTCAGCTGAAAGGGTTGTGCCGCAACCATTTTATTGGCTTTTAGCTGCGATGCCGACACGTCGCCTAATGAAAGCACACTCTTATTTACGCTAATTTCACAGGTCCCGTCCGTCAGAATTGCGGAGAAATTTAAGGTAACCGCTACAGCGGGTGGCATATAAATGACTGACAGGATAAGAAACAGACCAGATATCCATTTTATTTTAAAAACGTCCTGTATGCGCACCGATACCCCCAACATCATTAATCGTCTCCCAGGATATATCTCCGGATTTAGCTGATGTTGGATAAACATAACTGCTAAATGGGGCAATCATTTTTTGCTGTGGGGTATCAAGCGCCACCCCTCTTCCTGCAATTTTCATACTGGCAAAACTGACAAAGTAGGGTGATTCATTACTTACTCTAAGACCCTTCAGGTCTCTGGAGAAAATGAGATTTTTCTGTGCTTCCGCCGATGTCACCTTTAAACCATCAGGACGGTAAAAAAGCTTAATTATGTTGCCGACACCGAACTGAGCCATGCCCCGTACTCCTGCCGTTTGCTGTTCTTTCGCGGGTGAAGAACTGGCTGGTATGCCGGCAGCGTTAAAATAGAAAACGGATTCGCGATCCTGAGGGAGCGCGCTTCCCTTAAAAGTGATACGAACCTGATTGGTGCTTTGCGGCTCTAATCGAAATAATGGCGGAGTGACAATAAAGGGTGCCGCGACCATTTTACTTTGTTCAGCACTCACGTTCGTCTGTACAAGATAAGGACTGTTCCTCATGGTGTTACGTAGCGTAACGCTAATGCTTTTTTCATTTTCAGGGTAGATCAGGCGCGTTGCGTTGATGCCAAAGCCTTCAGCCTGGGCTACCGTTGCCGATAAAAGGAGTATCGCGCTTGCTGAGCAGAAGCAAATATAGCGTGTCATACTTAACTCCAGAGTAAAAAAGCGAGCCGTTAAACCCGCTTCAGAATCAATAAAATGGCGTATTGAAAAGTAAAAATGCTCAGCTAATCAGTTATAAGCGAAGCTGAACAGGACGGGTGCATTTACCGCACCGATATCCGCAGTAGTGGATGTTGACGCCAGGCCAGCCTGCAAGCTTAATGTTTTACCATTCAGATCGGCTGAAGAAGGGTCGCTGCTTGCGGCGGTGGCTATCAGGATTTTGTCGCCGTTATTGAGATATGTTGTTGGCGCATTCGTTTGGCTAATCATGATCCCTGTATTGGTTCCGGTGCTGTTGAACATATTCGCGTTCCCACCCAATGTCTGACCAGAGACGACCAGGCTGGCAGTGTCCGAGGCCGCTTTTGGCGTTTCACAGTTATTGATACCAACAGTGAATTTTTTTACGCTGGAAGTGACCGGTACTGCGACAGTGGTAAATTGCGATGGTGTGAAGTTGCCTAAATCCAGGTTATTGGTTGACAGGGAAACATCACAGGTTGCGGCAACAACGTTTGCCGTGATTGTAATCTGTGCGTTATTTGCCGCTGTAGCCGTGCCAGCCGCGGCCAAAAATAAACAGGCAACAGGTGCTGTTTTAAAAATTGAAATAGACATAGTGAATTTCCCTTTTATTCGTCTGATAAATCAAATTTAGTAAAAATGAACACTCTCGAAAATTCCGTTCGGGTTGAATGCGCTTCTGATGAAAACACAAAACCACAGTAGATTCGCGAGATCGAAAAAATAATACTTTACGTGCAAGTTGATAGCAACGGGGCACCAGAGGGGGTTCCGCATACCCATTAAATACGTGTCAGAATCTTCTTATATGATAATATTCTGACAGAACCGTGGCTTTAGGATATTTCAAAGATCGAGAGAGCCACCAGCGGGTCGTTATCATTATATTCAGGCATGAGGCTTATCTTAAATTAGGACATTTCGTTTATCGTAGAATCAGGTGGTATAGGATATTTCCTCATTGAAGCTATTTAAAATATTTGTAAATTTGTGTAATAAGCAAACAGCGGGTATGTTTCCAGGAAAAAGCATTTTGCCCGGGCTAACAGGTGTTCACCGGCCGTCATCTGGGTAAAGGGCGAGTCATCACGACCCCATGTGAGACATTTCGCGCAGAAGACCCGTAGCGGTTAACGTCTTTAGAAGAGAGGCTTTTCTTATCGGCGTTGCGATAATCCGTTGAGCAACAACAGGGAACAGTGACATCCGGTATGACATGACATGACATGACATGACAGCGGCGCCAGAATGGAGGAGTTTTAGGGGAGGCTACTGCGATTTTCCGCTTAGGCGGGTAATGGCTTCTTATAGAAGCAATCATCCTTAGGTGAGTAAGTGATGATTGCTTTCTATGATATTAATCAGGATAAGCGTCTTAGCTAACTACAGTTTACATCATTAATGTATAGGAGCTTCGCCCAATACTCTAAAACATTATTGACTTTATACTTTGACATAGCAGAGCGTAAGTGTGAGCTTACCGTTTTAACATTAATCCCGGTGAGCTTGCTTATCTCTTTATGGCTCATGCCCTTTTTTAAAAGCACTGATACCAGTTTTTCTCTATCTGTCAGCTGATCGAACTTAGTCTTCTCAAAAATCCCTCTCCGGTTATTACTGCCACCAAAGATGATATTACTTAAGACTCTTTTGACTTCTACTAAATTCAGATTATCGGTGAAAAATATTGCATTCTCGTAACCGCTTATCCCTTTGACAACATGTTTCATGTTCTCAGAGCAAAAGACAATTACGCCCGTGCTATCATCACCCAATGATGTTTCCCTTTGTGGCAGCTTCTCAAAAATACTCTTCGATGACAATACAACAATATCAATCCAATAGTAATCACTTGAAATACCATAATTAAGGATCTTTTTTGTGCTATCGCTATAGTTTGATAATGAATGCACTTCATCTAATAATTCATATAGTCCTTTTTTAAAAAATAGGTTTTCAGAATAAAAAGAGAATAATACATTTCCATACGCACGCATACTTTCAATCCTTCTTACTGCCAAGGGTTATTTTTATCAACTATTTTCAGGAATAGCAAGGTAGTGGAAAATCAATTATTCAAATATATATAGCTGCTTTTAATTCAGAAACAAAGATACACAGATGTGAAATTTACATGTTACCTGCTCATGGTTCAGATCTTTCTTAGAATGAATATGACTGCACTATGATTTTCCTGGATAACAAATGTTTAATAAATTTTAATAATAAGAATTTTCGTCCAAGCTCTCTAATTTAAAAATTTAACGAAGAAATTAACCTCCAATGCTCAATAGGTGAAACTAATCAATATTTAGTAATCAATAGATAAAAAAATCGTCACATCCAGTTAACTTAAACACCTGCCCGGCTCGTCAGGACGCACATCTCCTCTTGTTTTTAATCACGATCCCTTTCAGACAGTGCATTCATATTTAGCCTCCAGATAAATTGGGATGATCCTATAGAGGTTTTGCGTATCAGCCTCGTCCTCCCCTATGACGCTGTGGACCGCAGGGTTGGTTCATCCATGAGCACTATGTTAACGTTAACATATTAAACGCAGCTAAAACCACATTCTTAATATCAACAGCTATACAATATTTTAACCAATTGTATAAAAAAATATATTAAAAAGGATTTCCTCAATTAAAACCACAAACAGAATAGCTTATCGACCCTGATTTTTATATTAGCCAGTATTAATACGCTAACGATCATAAAAAATTGTGGTATTCACCCTGTATAAAAAGGTTATTTACCCCCTTTATAGAATTTCCATATCGCCACCACGCCCCTGCTCAGAATTCAGGTAAAGCGCAATGCCCTTTATAAGTACTGGATGATGAGCGGTAGCGCAGGCGGCCGTGAAGTAACAGGGTGAGATAAGCGGTAGCGCAGGCGGCCGTGAAGTAACAGCGTGAGATAAGCGGTAGCGCAGGCGACCGTGAAGTAACAGCGTGAGATAAGCGGTAGCGCAGGCGGCCGTGAAGTAACAGCGTGAGAGGGGTGGGTGCCGTGGTGGCAGAAAAGACGTGCTTATATATTTATATTAATGCGCCGAAGTTGTGTCTACCCAGGCCACAGATAAACGCAGTAATAACTGTCCATCATTCATGCCCGGGTTATGTATGACGTCAAATGCTACTTACTCCAGCGCCCAGGCGCCTGCATCTGATAATGTCGCCGCTCCTTGCCAGGCGAACAAACTTAGCTCCCGGTGGTCAGCATCAGGGTAAATTCGGCTACTCAGGCATGCCTGACCGTCATTAACAAACACTTCTACTGAAGAGCTGTCGATAAATAAACGTAAAGCCAGAGCCGCGCCTGCCACTAAGGGTACGCTTCTCGTGCCACATAATCCGTGCTGAGGGTAGCGGCGCTCCAGCACCAGACGCTGCATCTGGCTATCGACATAGACACGCAGGCCTTCCCCGAGGCTCAGACCAAATTGTTCCGCATCACAATTCGCGCAATCCCAGTGAAGTACAACTTCCATGGCCTCCCCTTTCTTCGCCATCAGAACCGCCTGGTTTCTCAGGGTACTCACCGGCCAGGGGAACCAGGACTGACGCAAAGCTTCCACCTCTTTCGCTGGCCGCATCTGCAGGCGATTATGCTCATTAAGGCTCAGTTCACGGGGTAGAGATAACATCCCCGCCCAGCCATCCTGTTGCTCCGGCAGCGGCGATTCCCACATATCCAGCCAGCCAATGACGATACGCCGGCCATCTGGCGTCAGAAAACTCTGCGGGGCATAGAAATCGTGCCCGTGATCCATTTCGACAAATTCTTCCGTGCGGACAAACGGCTGGCCGGGCTGCCAGTCACCGACCAGATAGCCGCTCTGGAACAGGTTGCAGTTCTCAAAACCCTTCGCGGCCAGCCCCTGTGGAGAGAACATCAGGACGCGTTTACCCTCGAGGAGAAAGAAGTCAGGACACTCCCACATAAAGCCCATATCGCTTTTCGCCTGGTCCAGAATGCCCTCTTCCTGCCACTCACGCAGATCGGCCGATCGGTATAGCCGTACTTGCCCGGTGTCGCCAACGCGTGCACCAACGACCATGTACCAGCTATCCCCTTCGCGCCAGACCTTAGGATCGCGAAAGTGATGCAGGCCGGCAGGCGTATCCACGATAATCCCCTCCCGCCTAAAGTGAACACCATCGCGGCTGGTTGCCAGGCACTGTACCTGATAAAGATTCTCGTCGTTTCTGGCGTCGCCGTGAAATTTATGCCCGGTGTAAATGAGCGCCAGGGTATCGCCATCAACCACCGCCGAGCCAGAAAAACAGCCGTCTTTGTCTTCCGTTCCTTCCGGGGCCAGAGCAACGGGTAAGTGCTCCCAGTGAAGCAAATCTTTGCTCCGCGCATGTCCCCAGTGCATCGGTCCCCACTGGGTGGAATAGGGATGATGCTGGTAAAAAGCGTGATACCAACCCTCAAACCAGATCAGGCCATTAGGATCGTTCATCCAGCCCGCTCTTGCGGCCAGGTGATAGCGCGGGTACCAGCGCAGGTTTAACCTCGCGTGTTTAGCCTGAAGTTCCTGTTCAGCGTCAGCAATTGAGTAGGTCATAGTCTTCACTTATTTTATTCAGCCAGGAGAAAGTTACGGCCCTGCGGATCCCCGGAGGGTTTACTGGATCGCAACAAGAAGATGGAAATAAAGGTGATACCGAATACCATCAGCCCCATAAACAGATAGGACTGAGCAAATCCATATTTTTCGTAGCTGTAGCCTGCCAGGGGCGATAACAGGGTAGCGACCACTGAGCTCGTACAGGCAAAGCCCACCAGATAGAGCGTGGCAGAGAGTCGTTTATCGAAGTTAAGGCTGTTGTATTTGAAAATAGCGATTAACAGAATTGGGAGTTCAACGGCATGTAGCAGCTTAGTGATGGAAATAAGCAGCGGACCTTCCACTAACCCGGAAGCGATCATACGCATTGCCATCACCATTCCAGCGAAAATCAGGCCATTTTTGGCCCCGACACGATTAACCAGCCATGGCGCACAGAACATGCCAGCAGCCTCCAGGAGCACCTGAAACGAATTCAGATAGCCGTACATGGCGTTACCTTCCTGCTGCGTGGGGAACTGTGAGGTAAAATAGGCCGGAAACTGCTGATCGTAGACGCTGTAAATACAGGTCCCGACCACGAAGAATATCAGGGCCCTGAAGCGCGGCAGGGTTAGCAGCCGTAAGGCATCTTTCAGCGTGACTTTCCCGCCTGACACCGCCTCCTGCATCGCGTGTGATGCCGAAGAGACGCGTAAGCGTATCAAAAGCATAAAGAAGATCAGGCCTGAACAGCTGGCGACTGCGAAGTTTACTTTCGGGTTGATATTGAACAATAGCCCGGCGAAAAACGTTGCCACGGCCCAGCCCAGCGATCCCCACATTCTTGCTTTTCCGAATTCAAACTGGCTCTGACGCGCGACACGTTCGGTGTAGGATTCCAGTACACCAACACCGCCATTGAATGTCAGACCGATATAGACACCACCAAAGAGACTTCCGAGAAAGACGTTCAGTTTCAACAGGAAGCCAAAAAGCAGATAGGCTGGGCCGGATAAGATCAACAGTGCCGTGATAAACCAGAGTAAATTTTTACGCAGACCAAGCTTGTCCTGAATAAAACCATAAAAAACTTGCACGCACAGCGTGGACAGCGAGATCACTGAAAAAAGGATCCCGATCTCCCCTGCTTTCAAACCGACTTCCTGATGCAGCCAGATAGAGAGCAGCGAACCTGTAGCAGACCAGGCCACAAAGAAAAAGAATAACAGCGCGCTGAGTATCAGATAACTGTGAGAGTGGCGGGTTTTCATCATGGCAATCTCATACTAAAGGGATGCGTAAATGATAACGTTAACATGAAATAAAATGCATGCTGTTTTACTGTAATTTTGGATACCACTCACAAAAGTTAACGTTAACAATGGCACTATGAGATTATAATCATCCTTCCTTACGCAGAGCAAACCTCACGCTCAGGCCAGGATTACGTATGATCCTTTTACAACCCAGGTAAGTTTTATAGCCTGTTGCGTCGTGACAAATTTGGAGCAAAAAGAATGGCATCGCTGAAAGATGTGGCAAAACTGGCAAACGTATCGCTGATGACAGTTTCCAGGGCATTAAACTCTCCCGAACGCCTGAAGCCTGAGACCCTGTCTCGCGTACAGTCCGCTATCGACGCGACGCAATACGTGCCCGATTTATCGGCAAAAAAAATACGTGGCGCTCACGCCATTCCAAATACCATCGGCGTGTTGGCTCTTGACACTGTCACCACCCCTTTTTCCGTGGAAATCACCCTTTCCATCGAAGAAACGGCTCGTGCCCATGGCTGGAACAGCTTTGTGGTTAACATGTTTTCTGATGACAGCCCGGAAAATATCGTCGATCTGCTGCTCTCACATCGGCCGGATGGCATTATCTATACAACAATGGGATTGCGACAGGTGCCATTACCCGAGAAGCTGTTAGGCCTCCCCTGCGCGCTGGCCAACTGCGAAAGCCTGCATCAGCCGGTCGCGAGCTATATTCCAGATGATGAAAAAGGGCAATATTCTGTGGTGCAGGCACTCCTGTCCGCAGGCTATCGTCGTCCCCTCTGTTTACACTTGCCCGTAAACCATCTTGCTACCGCCAGACGGCGTAAAGGTCTGGAAAAGGCCTGCAGGGAAGCCGGTATCGATCCTGATAAGCTTGACCACTGTTACATGGAGTATGGCGATGAACACTACCGTGATATTCCCGACATGCTTATGGCGCATATCCACCACGGCAGAGCTCATTTCGATTCCGTGGTGTGTGGGAACGATCGTATTGCGTTTATGGTCTATCAGACACTGCTGTCGCAGAGGTTGAGGATCCCGCAGGATGTCGCGGTAGTAGGCTACGATAATATGGTGGGTATTGGCCATCTCTTCCTGCCCCCGCTCTCAACGGTGCAGCTGCCCCATTACGAGATTGGACGCCTTAGCGCGCTGCATATCATCAACGGTGAGACGCATCGGAAAACGGTAGAAGTTGAAAGCCCATTGCTATTTCGGGAATCGGTGTAGCAGTATGTCGTTTACTGTCACGCTGCTATACCGATAGCCTGACCGCATCTCACTTATGCGGCGTACGAATGCTGCGCCAGAGTGCACAGTTCATTCCAGTAGCAAAACCTGACGGTCAGCTGGTAGCGGCTATTTTTCATAGATCTCCCGCGTACGGTAGTAGCTCATTTCAAAACCATACAGCTGACTGACGGGCAGTAATGACTCGGCGATCCGGGACGCATCTATACCTTCATCAGAACGCGCCGCTGAAAACACCCGACTCAGGATAGTGGAAAACGAACGCCTGACGGTCAGTAAAAATCGCTTCATGGTTCTGCTCCTGCTGTAACAAGTAACATGCTGTGCGGTAGAGCTGATTTAACCTCAACGGGCAGAATAGGGGAAATATCTTATTGTTCGGAGAATAGCCAGAAATTGGCTTTGGGCATTCTCCTGAAAAGGGCCTGCCCCTGGCAATCTTGCCGCCATCTTATGCCATACTGAGATCTTTCAGGCAGAGCCATGTCTGCTCTTTGCCTATTTCCCGATAATGAGATTTTCCATGAGTAACTTCCTCACCCCCGCCGCCGCTTACCTGAACCGACGTAACGAGCTCCTGGCCGAACGCTCGGTGGTAGACTCTCCGGTGGTGATACAAACGGTTAATAAGGCCCTGATGGCCAGCGAAATCGCTATGGCGACTTTCCATGACCTGGAAACGCTGCGCTCCCTCCAGCTGCGTAAAGCCAGGCCGATTGAGCAACACAGCCTGCGCATCCAGCAGGAGTTGCAGCACTTTGAATTGGCCAGCAACGAGCTGGTATTGACCGATACCGCCGATGAGGCTGCTTACCTTTGCTACCAGAGCGCCTTTTTTCAGCTGAACGGCACCTTCCCCTGGCAGTATGCCAGCCTGCAAAGGGTACAAAATGAACTGTTTGCAACGACATTCACCCTGTGGCAGGAAACGCTGGAGGAGCTGTTCACCTCAAAGCATCGCCGCCTGCTGTTCGTCCGGGTTGAGAAAATTCTGGCTTTTTCCATCAGTAAAATCCCCGTGCTGGGCGAAGCAATGGATGTCTATCGGCAGCTGGTGACCGCCATGCAGACCAGCCACCAGCGTGCGCAGGAGACAGACGACTATTTCCGATCGCTGGAGAGCTACAGCGATGCCGCTACGCTGTGCAGCCGCAGCATCCTGATTTTCTGTTTTACCACCGAAGCGGTACTGCGCGGTCGCCCCCTGCCGGATGAAGCCCAGCTAAATAAGAGAATTAAAACCCACCACCAGAGCGTGATTGAAGGGACCCACCCCTACTTTTAATCGCCAGTAGTGATAGTATTACCCACCCTGTCACCCCATTACGCCCTGCAAAAACTGGACTGACCCATCTTTTATGCCCGCAACTGAGAAAAGAAAAAATGACCCGCAGGGGTTAAAGCTGCGCATCCTGGCCGGTGCGCTCACCACCTTTGCGGAATTTGGCCTGCAGGGCGCGCGCATGGAACAGATAGCCACCCTTGCCCAGACCACCAAACGAATGGTGGTGTACCATTTCGCCACAAAAGAAAACCTGTACATACAGGTGCTGGAATCGGTGTATCAGCAGATCCGCAGCCATGAAACCGGCCTGAAACTGGCTGATTTACCCCCTGAAAAAGCGATGGCGAGGCTGGCCGAGGCGAGTTTTGACTATCACATTTCCCATGCGGATTTTATGCGGCTGGTCTGTAGCGAGAACCTGATGCGCGGGCGTTATATCAGTCAGTCCACGCGCCTTAAAACACTGAACCAGAGCGCGCTTGAGGTGCTTGATGCCATTCTCCTGCGGGGTAAAGCCGCAGGCGTCTTTGATACCGAGGCCTGCGCCGTTGATGTTCATCGCCTGATCAGCAGCATCTGCACCCACAACGTGTCTAACCGTTACACTTTTCACGCGCTCTTTGGCGGCAGTGAAAACGAAGAGCAAAGCATTGCGCGCAATCGCCAGCTGGTAGTAGATGCCACGCTTCGCTATCTGCGCCCACGAGGATAAATCTGTACAATAAATTCAACCCTGTACAGTTTTTACCTGTCCGTGGCTGTATTTTAGGGGGCGGATCGGCTACGCTTAAGAGGAGTGAATATAAATTCAACCCCTGCGCCTTTGTGCTTAATCCCCCTGATATTGTCCAGATCAAAGGAGCTGTCAATGACATGCGAAAACCCTGGTTACCCACTCCGTAAGCCTCATTTGAGCGAAAACGATTCCCGGCTGTGGAACTGGGCACAAAATGGCCCTATTGCTGATAAACGTGCCGTGCAATCACCCCAGAATGAGGCTGAGCTGCAAACGCTGGTGGCGGCGAGCGAAGGAAAGATTCGCGTTACGGGCAGCAAAATGTCTCCCAGTCGGATGCTAAAGGTGGCCGGGCAACAGGATACGCTGGTTGACCTGAGCAACCTGAGCGGTCTGATTGCGATTACCGACGATAGCGCCACCTTTGCGGGCGGTACGCCGTTACATGAAGTGTATGAAATGCTGACCGGTATAGGCCGCATGCTTCCCTCCTCGCCGGGCGTGATTGCTTCCCAGACGCTGGCGGGTGCCCTGGCAACGGGTACCCACGGGCAGGGTTTGCAGCAGAGCTCCATCGCCGATGAGGCGCTAAGCATCCGCATGGTGCTGGCCGATGGCAGCATTGCCGAGTATACCCGCGACCACCGTTGGTTCCCGGCGGTCCAGCTTGGACTGGGCGCATTGGGTGTGGTCACCCAGGTCACGCTGCGTACTCAGCCCCTGACCATCTACACCTGTTTCAAAAACGCCGTCAGCGCCGACAGCCTGGAGCAGGATTTGCTGGACTGGAATCATGACTATGCGCTCAGCAAAGCCTGGTGGTTCCCCAATGAAAACCAGGTCCACGTCTGGACGGCCCGCGAGGCCAGCGACGTTGAGATCCGCCAGTATCGTGATAACAACGAAGAGTTAGTAACCCAGGAAGAAACCAGCGATGCGATGAATGAAACTATCGATCAGACGCTGGAGCATATGCGTAGCGACACGAAAATCGTTGACGAGAACGGCAAGCCATTTCGTACCGTCACGCGTTTCAAGGATTTTTCCGACGTTACCGGAGACGTTTATCAGGTCTTTTGCCGGGGCATTGCCACCCCGCAGATTAACGTTGAAATCGGCATTCCACTGGCGCGAGCGCCTGCGGTCATTGCTAAGATTAAGGCCTGGCATACTGAAACCCAGCCGCATATGCACTATCCGATTATTTTACGCTGTACCGGCCCGTCATCCTCATGGCTCAGCCCGTCAGCACCAGAAGCGACCTGCTTCTTTGGCTTTGTGGTTTACTATGCCGAGGACGGTTCCCTCTCTGAAGAGGGCGTGAATTTTCTGCAGGCGGTGGAGAAGCTGCTGGCCGCAGAGGGGGGCAAACCGCACTGGGGAAAATATTTCGACGCGTCGCTCTATGACTGGCCAGCCCTCTACCCCGAGTGGCCTGCCTTCCTGGAGGCGCGGGAAGCGCTGGATCCGCAGCATAAATTTGAAAACCACTTTACCGCAGCTTTATTTGACTGATTATAAAGGAGAAGGCCAATGAAGGCATGGGCAACCCTGTTAACACAGCCGGGCTACGCCGTCGGCGTCAGGGCGCTATCAACGTCTTTGAAAAAGGCCGGCAGTATCTACCCGCTGGTGGTGATGGTGACCGAGAATATCGACGTCGCGACCCGGCAGTCACTTGAGGACCTGGGCTGCCGGGTGCAGGAAGTGCAGGCGCTCAGCCCGGACAGCAGCCTGAAGCACAACTATGCCAATGCGCGCTTTTCAGAAGTGTGGACCAAGCTGGCTGCCTGGAAACTGACCGACTACGATCGCATTGTTTTTCTGGATGCCGATATGCTGGTGACCCAGAATATGGATGAGCTGTTCTCGCTAACGCTGGAAGAAGAAGGGATTGCGGCCTGTCACGCCTGTCGCTGCAACCCCAATAAGATTGCCAGCTATCCAAAAAGCTGGCGGCCTGAAAACTGCTTTTACAGCTACTGTCGGGGCCTGGAGCATACGGAAGAACCGGCAGAAGTCGACAATTACCTGAACGGCGGATTTCTGGTGCTCACACCCAGCCAGGCGGTATTTGATGATATGGTACACCGTTTGTCCAAACTGGATGATTTATCCCGCTATCTCTTTGCCGAGCAGGACTTCCTCAACGATTACTACCATCAGCGCTGGAAGCCGCTTCCCTATATCTATAACGCGTTAAAGACGCTGCCTTTCCAGCATGCGGCAATGTGGGATCTCGCCGAGGTTAAAAATATCCACTTTATTCTCGATAAGCCCTGGGAAAAAGCGCCGGATAAAAACGACCGGTATTCTGCGTTGAATGCCCTGTGGTGGGAAATTTCTGCCAGTTGACGACAGATAAATAGAGGTTGATGAGGTGGAGAAGTTAGCGCTCCACCTCTCAGGACATAAAAAGCGCCCGCTCGCGCTCCCGGCGCGGTAGCAAAATATCTTTCGCACTGCCGGCACGCTTCCACATCAGGAAAGCATCGGCTGCGCCCTTATAATCCCCGACGTTCAGCCTTTTTCGCAGGGTTGAATCACGAAAAGCACCAATGCCAATATTAAATATCAGACTGCACAGGGCATCGTATTGATTTTGATTCATCGCCGCGCTGACATCTTTATTAATCGCCCTTTCAACCGTGCGCAGATCCATCAGTAAGAGTTCAGTCGATTTTTTGGCATCAATTCTCATCTCTTTATGCACGGGGAGACCGTCAACACTCCCGGTGTGGCCTACGCCTATCGTCCAGATGCCCACCACATCACGATAACTTACCAGCCGCTCGCCCTCTTCCTGTTTAATAAACCTGATACCTCTATCGCTTATTTTCATCGTCGTCGGCTCCAAATCGTTTATATAAGATGCCCGTAATGACATTGCGAATTCTTTCCACCCCTGAGAAACCAATAATTCCTCCCACCAGCGTGGCCGCACTGTCTGGTAGCCCCAGATGCTCCAGTGAGCTACAGACGGCCAGGGTAAATACGCCACAAATGCAGGTGCTGGAAATTATTTTCCACCATGATTTGCCATCATAAATTCCCATAAAAAAAGCAATCAGCATTCCCGACAGGGCAGAGAAAAAGGTGGGCAAATATTCGACTATCCACTTTGCGCACTCTTCCAGAATAAAATTTATCGTGGAATTCATCGCGGCCTCTGAACAGTCATACCGTTCTGGCCCGGTCAAAGGGCCAGAACGCGGAGTGATTACCGAAAAAACCTATTTAATTTCCCGCCACAGCGTCGGTGCCAGACCGGGTGCCCACTCCGGCGAATAGGCAATATGCGTTTGCAGGCAGGTCCAGTTACGCCCACCATGGGAAACGTTATCACCGGCATTGAAACGCCCACCCAGAATCCAGGCAGGATAAACGTTGCCCCCGCCTGTATCTTCATCAGCCAGCGTGGTGACGGCGAGGACATTACTGGGGACGGAGAGCTGGCCTTTGACGTCGAGTGCCGCCACAAAGTAGCGCAGCGAGGTTTCAGGCCGCAGACCGGCGTCGCTGTAGCTTTGCTGGGACAGGGGAACCCGTGCAATCTCATGGCCATCGCGATAAACGATATACTCCAGCAGCGCGTTGACGCTGGTGGAAGCGGTCCACATCAGATCTACCCGCGTTGACGTGACTGCCATGCTGTGCAGATGCGCCGGCGCAGTTGGCGGCGTATCCGGGAAGACGGTTCCACTGGTATCAACCGAAAGCGACTGGCTCTGGGCAGATTCCACCCCGGCCTGATTCACCGAAGAGACGGCATAGCGATAACGACTGTTCTGCTGGAGTTCGGTGTCCTTAAAGGTTAGCTGCGGACCGTTGTAAATCAGCTCGCCATCGCGATAGAGCCGATACGCTGCGGCTGCCGTTGATGAGGCATTCCAGCTGAGGGTCACGCTGTCAGAGGTTATGTTATTCGCACGCAGCCCCGCAGGTGCCGCAGGGACTTCCTCACCGGGCTGACTATCGCCGGTGAAATCCAGATCGATAACATGATAAAAAGCGTTACCGGTATTCGCCACTTCCCACACCGCCAATAGCACATGATAGCCCTGCCGCTGGGGAAGCATCACATCGTGAACCGTTGGCTCCGGCGGCGTAAGCGCTGCCCCGTGGCTCCAGTACGGTTGTTCGGTTAATTCAACCTTAAAGAAGGGCTGGCTTTCAAACTGCACGCGACTGAGCGGTAGAGACGGGTCCCATCCCTCACGGGTGATAAAATAGTTCCAGCGTCGGGTGGTATGCACGGCGCTGTAAGCCCAGGATATTGTCAATAATTCAGAAGAGAGGACTGCGTGTTTTTTCCAGTGGCTGCCCGGCGCATCGAGGAATTCAGCATTACCCTGATTGGCGCTGGCAATTTTACCGTCTTTGGGCGGGGTAGCGTTGGCTGAATCGGTTGATGCAACAACATCAGTCAGGCCCGACTGAACGGCAGGGAAAAATTTTCCCGCTTCGCGCTGATTCAGCTGACCGTTATCGATCAACCCTTCCTCCCACGCGAACCAGGCACGGGATGCCGGTGAAAATACGTGGCCATGACGCGTATTGCCGTGCGATTTTGCGGTACTGATGATCGGTGTATTCGTATTAGACATAATTTTACCTTTCAGTTGAAATACGGCTCAGATCAGGTTCCAGAGCGAGTGGGCAAGATTCGGCTGCCAGAAACTATTGGATTCATGCGGCATCACACAGAGGTAGTGCTGATGGTTCCAACTGACCCGGTCGTTATCCTGGTAGCGGATGCCTGCCTGCCACTGCGGCCAGTCTGGATCGGGCGTAGGATCGGGTGTTGGATCGGGCGTAGGGTCGGGTGTGGGATCGGGTGTGGGATCGGGTGTGGGATCGGGTGTTGGGTCGGGATTGGGTGCAGGATCCGGTAGCGGGCCGGACAGATAGCCATAGCGCTTAATAAATTCACCACCGTAAGCCACGCCGGAACTTGAGTAGCCTTCATCCCAGTTGACCGACCAGGTCATTAAGCCCGCAATCGACAGACCGGCTAAATCAAGACGGCTGAGGGCGCGTGTAAGGTCACCCGCATCAGCAACATAGCCGGTTGCCGCAGCATCATTATTCGCGGGCAGTCCAATAATAAATTTTTCCGGCGGGATCCTGATAAAATCTCCCTTACCGGTGACGAGGCTTTCCGTCAGATAATAGAGAAAATCCTCTTTTACACTGTCATTATCCTGCGCCAGATAGCCTAAACCGTTGACGGTCAGACCATCGGCTCCCTGGTTGTAAAACTGCGGTGCCACATAATCGTAATATCCTTCAAGCTGGTTGATATAAGGCACATAACTTCCGTTTCTGCGCAGGTAGGGGAATTCCGGTGCCATACTGATAATGAAATTCTTTCCCTGCCGACGAAAATAATCTTTTACCTGCTTAAGTGCCGCCGGGATAACGATCTGATTATCCGCTCCAACGATCGCCGTCTGCTCAAGGTCAATATCAAGCCCATCAAAGCCATACTGATTCGTCAGCGAGATAATACGGTCGATCAGGGCGCTTTCATCCGCCTTTCGCAGTGCGATATGCGCATCGGCTCCGCCTAACGAAATAAGGACTTTACGCCCCTGGGCATGCACAAGTTCAACCTGCTGGCGGAATTCCTCCGCGCTCCCTCTATAAGGTTTAAAGTCAGGAATATTATCGCTTCCCGGCAACACCTTCATAAAGGCGACGGCAATTACGTTGTACTGAAGTGGCACCTGAGACAGCAGCATCTCACTGAAACGGCCACGCTGATAGCCGATGCCATCACCTGCCCCCCAGTTATGCCAGAAACCGATAATAACTTTATTTGCACTTTTAGATGCAGCAGGAGCGGTTGAATATGCCGACGCTCCAGTGGATTGATTCATAAAACCTCCAGGTCAGTAACAGAGTGAATAAAAAATATTTTTTACCTATTAACAACAGGAAATGTATTTAGCAGCAGAGTAAAATTTTGCACATCCACCTGGAAAAGTATTACTCGCGGGGAGGGGGATTTTCAACTGCAATAATTTCACATATCATAAACATTAAAATATTAATTCATTCTTATTTGGTGGCAGCCCAGTCAGCAGAGGCTCCTGAAGCCAAATGCTAAATAAAAAAATTTCGTACTGGCGGATAAAAAAACAAAAATAGTTTCCATCCTAAATAAAAAGATATTAAGCAATAAATTCTATCGGCTATGACGGATTTTTTATGCCAGGCCTGCTGACTGAGTGTTAATTATCAGCGAATGTATATCAGGATGAGGTGACTTTATTTAGCGTCAGTGCCCAAAAAATTTATGGCAAATAAAGATAAAAAAAACCACCGCGGCATACCTGCCCGGTGGCTGTGACGGCGCGCAACAGACGCTGCTGACGTGAGACCAGCGTTCAGTGGCTTATTTCGGGAAGTCCGTACCGACCGACATCTCTTTCCAGTCTTCTATTTCTTTCAGACGCGACTGAAGCTTCGTGGTCACCGCATCATGACCCCATGCGCCCATGACCAGATGGCGCGGCGGATTTTCCGCTTCGGTCAGGGCAATCATCGCCTGAGCAGCGCGGACCGGGTCGCCCGGCTGCTTGCCGCTGCCTTCAGAGGTGCCTTTCAAGCGCACGCCTGCCGTTTCGGCATAGTCAGCGAGGGTATTCGGCGTCTGGCGCAGCGAGCGACCCGCCCAGTCGGTACGGAATGGCCCCGGCTCCACGCAGGTGACGGCAATACCCAGCGGGCCTACTTCCGCCAGCAGGGCATCTGACCAGCCTTCAACAGCGTGTTTGCTGGCGGAGTAGTAGCCCGAACCGGGGAAGCCGATCTGTCCGGCGACGGAGGTAATGTTAATAATGTGGCCGCTTTTCGCCTTGCGCAGGACGGGCAGCACCGCGCGGGTCATCGCAAACAGGCCAAATACGTTGGCGTCAAACTGCGCGCGAATTTCATGTTCCTCGCCCTCTTCCACCGAGGACTGATAGCCATACCCGGCGTTATTAACCAGCACGTCGATAGTGCCGAACTTATCAACGGCAGCCTTAACTGCCTGCTCAATCCCGGCACTGTCGGTGACGTCCAGCGAGACGGCCAGCGCACGATCTTCCACACCGGAAACCAGATCGCTGACCTTCGCTTTATCGCGGGCGGTGACCACGACGTTGAAGCCTTTTTTCAGCACTTCTTTTGCCAGTTCGCGGCCGAAGCCGGTGGAACAACCGGTAATAAACCAGACGGGATGGGTGTTTGTGATCATGGGATATCCTCAATTAATATGATTGTGCGTAAATGGTACATCACGATTTACCCGGTATAACCTGATTGAGCAGCTGGCTGGCGGTATCTGCCAGCACCCTGCCCGCGCCGCGATCGCCTTTTACCATCGACGCCATAAAGGCCTTTGCCTGCTTCAGGGTGATATGCGGCGGCAGCGGTGCCACCTCCGGATCGGTTTTCACTTCCAGCACCACCGGACGGTCTGCGGCCAGCGCCTCCGCCCATGCCGCGCCTAGCTGCTCCGGATCGTCCACGAAAATCCCCTTAAGCCCCAGAGATTCAGCAAACTGAGCGTAATGCACGTCAGGAAGCTGCTGCGACGCGGCGAAACGCGGATTGCCCTCCATCACCCGCTGCTCCCAGGTGACCTGATTGAGATCCTGATTGTTGAATACGCAGACCACCAGCTGCGGCGTGGCCCACTGCTGCCAGTATTTCTGAATGGTGATAAGCTCGGCCATATTATTCATCTGCATCGCCCCGTCGCCCACCAGCGCTATCACCGGCTTTTCAGGCTCGGCAAACTTGGCCGCAATGGCGTAGGGTACCGCCGCCCCCATGCAGGCCAGTCCCCCGGACAGGCTGGCGCGCTGGCCCTGCTTCACGCGATAGTCCCGGGCGAACCAGTTCGCACAGGAGCCGGAGTCAGAGGTCACGATGGCGTTGTCCGGCAGCAGCGGCGACATCTCCCACACCACGCGCTGTGGATTCACCGGGCTGGCAGACGCCATGGCCCGCTCCTCCATCACCTTCCACCATGCCTGTACCTGTACGGCGATATCCTCCTGCCAGCTGCGATCCGTCTTTTGCTCAAGCAGCGGCAGCAGCGCGCGCAGCGTTTCGGCCGCGTCACCGTGCAGGTTCACCTCCGTCGGATAGCGCAGCCCGAGCATCGCCGGGTCGATATCAATCTGCACGCCGCGCGCCTGTCCCTCTTCGGGCAGGAATTCGGTCCAGGGGAAGCCGGAACCGATCATCAGCAGCGTATCGCAGGACTTCATCATCTCCGCCGAGGGTTGCGTGCCGAGCAGCCCCACCGCGCCGGTGACAAAAGGCGCATCGTCGGGTAACACGTCCTTGCCCAGCAGCGCCTTCGCCACGCCTGCGCCGAGCAGGTTTGCCGCCTGCACCACCTCGACCGCCGCCCCGCGTGCGCCTGCGCCAATCAGTATCGCCACGCGCTTACCGGCATTCAGCACCTCTGCGGCACGCTGTAGGTCTTCCGGGTAGGGAATGACGCGCGGGCGCTGATAGCCCACCGCCGAGTGGGTAAAGCCGTGGGCGTGGGCGGGTTCTTCCCAGGGTTCATCCTGCACGTCCTTAGGAATAATCAATACCGCTACGCCATTTTGCGCTTTCGCCAGGCGCACGCCGCGATCGACCAGATGACGCAGCTGTGAGGGCGTGGCGGTCTCCTGCACAAAACTGGCCACGTCGGAAAATACCCGATCGAGGTTCAGTTCCTGCTGATAGCTGGAGCCCCTTGCGGTGGTTTCAGCCTGTCCGGCGATGGCCAGCACCGGCGCATGATCCATTTTCGCATCGTACAAACCGGTCAGCAGATGCGTGGCGCCCGGTCCACCGGTCGAGAGGCAAACGCCCATTTCGCCAGTAAACTTGGCGTGGCCGACCGCCATAAAGGCCGCCATCTCCTCATGTCGCACCTGGATAAACTCTATCCCTTCACCGCGTTTTTCTGCCCTTTGCAGCGCGCCCAGCACGCCGTTGATGCCGTCGCCAGGATAGCCATAAATACGCGTCACGCCCCAGGCTTTGAGGCGCTCAACGAAGAAGTCACTGGTTTTTTTGCTCATTATTAGCCTCGTGTTTTTTTAGCACAGGCTGTTAATGATAGTAGAGTCACCCCGACGCGCTGCGATATCCGCTCCGGCGCGCAAAGGTTAGGGTCAGTATTCGACCTGGGTATGACGGGAAATAAGCGAGCGCAGCGGCACGCTGCTTTTAATAATCGGAGATTTGATCACAATGTAGCTGAAGTACTTATCAATACCGACTTTGGCATCCAGCAGCCCTTCTATCACTTCCTGGTAGTGCTCAATACTGCGGGTAATAAAGCGCAGCAGATAGTCATAGCCGCCGGTGATCAGGTGGCACTCCATCAGCTCATCTACCTCACTCAGCGCCGCTTCAAAGCGCATAAAGTCTTCGCGACGATGGCCGGCCAGCGTAACTTCGGTAAATACGGTGACCGAGTCGGTAATTTTGGTCAGATTGATATGCGCCTCATAGCCGGTAATAAAACCGGCCATTTCCAGGCGCTTTACGCGCTGCAGGCAGGGGCTGGGAGAAAGGCCGACGGCATCGGCGAGATTGACGTTGCTGATGCGGCCATCTTTCTGTAGCTGCACCAGAATATTGATGTCAATGCGGTCGAGTTTCATTAAACCGTTCATAGCACCCTCAATGTAGCAACATTGTTAACCGATACGATGGTATAGCATGCTTTCCGCCAGCCGCGCCAGCGTTTTACCGCGCGGCGCGGGCGTCGCCCCTTGCCTGTAATCCCTTATAAATCAACAAACAGAGAGGATTCAGCCCAGCCTGCCGGTGGCGCGGGCCAGCGCAATATCAACGATATGCAGCGCCTCTTCCAGCTGAGAATCACTGGTGACCAGCGGGGCCAGGAAGCGGATGGTATTGCGCTGCACGCCACATTTTATCAGCAGCAGTCCCTCCTCACAGGCGCAGTCGAGGATCTTCTGCGTCAGAGCCGCATCAGGCTGACCGCTTTCGACGTCAATAATCTCTATCGCCCGCATAAAGCCGATGCCTCGCACGTCACCAATGCAGGCATACTTTTCTGCCAGCTGATGCAGCCGGGCGTTAAGCTGTTCACCCAGCTGACTGGCCCGCGCCAGCAGGTCGCCCTGCTCCAGCAGATCCATTACCGCCAGCGAGGCCGCGCAGGCCAGCGCATTACCGCCATAGGTGCCGCCCAGTCCGCCGGGCAGCGGCGCGTCCATGATTTCCGCCCTGCCCACGACGCCGGATATCGGCAGGCCGCCGCCGAGGCTCTTGGCTACGGTTATCAGATCGGGCAGGATGCCGGTATGCTGGAAGCCGAACATTTTGCCGGTGCGGCCAAAACCGGTTTGCACCTCATCGCAAATCAGCAGTATGCCGTGACGCTGGGTAATTTCCCGCAGCGCCTGCATAAACGCCGGAGAGGCAGGCAGGAAACCGCCGTCGCCCTGTACCGGCTCGATAATGATCGCCGCCACGCGATCCGGACTGATTTGTACCGCAAACAGCGTATCCAGCGCCGCAAGGCAGGCCTGCTCGCTGATGTGATGGAAGGGATTAGGGAAAGGCACGCGGTAGATGTCGCCGGGAAAAGGCCCGAAATTTTGCTTATAGGGCTGGCTCATGCCGGTCAGGGTACAGCCCAGCAGCGTCCTGCCATGAAATGCGCCGTCAAAGGCGATAATGCCGGGGCGGTTACTCCATGCGCGGGCGATTTTCACCGCATTCTCGACCGCTTCTGCCCCGCTGGTAAACAGCACGCTTTTGAACGCCTCGCCATTACCGACGGCCTGATTCAGCCGCGTCGCCAGTTCGATATAGCCCGGATAGGCTGCGACCTGAAAGCAGGCGTGAGAGACCTGTTGCAGCTGATCGCTGACCGCCTGCACCACCGCCGGATGGTTATGTCCGACGTTTAACACGCCGATCCCGGCAACAAAATCCAGATAGCGGTTCCCCTCCACGTCCCACACTTCCGACCCTTTGCCCTTTGCTATCACCACCGGATGCGCCGTGACCACCCCGCGCGGAACCTGCTCCTGCCGTTTATCCAGCAGCAGGGCGTTATCAGAAAATGTCTGCTGCTCAGCCAGTAAATTGTGCATCTCTCTTCCTCATCGCATGTCGTTATGGGGTTAAGTATCGCAATAAACTTTTTTGTCCCGCTGCTGTACTGCGCGCGACAGCAGCATTACCTGTTGAAATGGGGAGCGAAACAGCGCATTACGTTTTCAGGGCCAGCCTGTCCCTGACCACTTCGCAAAACCAGCGGATACCCAGCGGGATTAGCGCATCGTTAAAGTCATAGGCGGGATGGTGCAGCGGACGGCTCTCTGCCGACCCCAGCCAGAGGTAGGCGCCGGGAACCGCCTGCAGCATAAAGGAAAAATCCTCCGAGGTCAGCGCAGGCTTCTCCGCCACCGACGCGCGCAGCCCGGCACGTTCCGCGGCGCGCAGGGCCACCTGCGCTTCGGGCGCCGCATTCAGGGTCGCCGGATAGTAGCGCTGATAGGATACCTCCGCGTTCAGCCCCTGCGCAGCGGTAACGTGGGTCGCCATTTCGCGCAGGCGGCGTTCGATAATGTCCTGCACGCCGGGATTAAAGGTGCGCACCGTGCCGGTGATGGCGGCCTCGGCGGGGATCATATTGTGCGAGAAGCCGCCCTGAATGCGGGTGACCGTCAGCAGCGCCGGTTCGCAGGGATCCACCGCGCGGGCGATGAGGGTGTTCAACTGCACCACCAGTTCGCTGGTCGCCAGCAGGGTATCCGGGCTGAGATGGGGCTGGGCGGCATGGCCGCCGCCGCCGGTAACGCGGATATCAAAGCGGTCAGCGGCAGCCATTATCGCGCCGGGGCGGGTTTGCGCCGACCCCAGCGGCAGTTCGGGCCAGTTATGTACCGCATACACGGCATCGCAGGGGAAACGGCTGAACAGCCCGTCATCGATCATCGCCTTCGCCCCCGCCAGCCCCTCTTCGGCGGGCTGAAAGATAAAAATCACCGTGCCGTCGAAATCCGCCTCGCGGGCCAGTCGATCGGCCGCGCCCAGCAGCATCACCGTATGCCCATCGTGGCCGCAGGCGTGGCAGCGGCCCGGATGCTGGCTTTTCCACGGCTGCCCGCCGGCGTCTTCCATCGGCAGGGCATCCATATCGGCGCGCAGGCCGATAACCCCGGTACCCCTGCCGCGCCGCAGCACGCCGACCACCCCGGTTTTGCCGATGCCGCGATAAACGTCAATCCCGCGTGCGCTCAGAAATGCGGCCACTATCCCGGCGGTACGGTGCTCGGCAAACCCCAGCTCCGGGTGCGCATGCAGATCGCGGCGCAGGGCGACCAGCGCTGCGATCTCAGCGTCAGCTGCCCCGTTCAGCTCCCTGCTGCCTGCCTCAACCGTACCGTTCAGCCCTGCGTTATTTATTCCAGCCGCATCGCTATTATGCATGTCACTCTCCACCCGTTGCTCCTCGCTCTGCATTTTAGTACCCCCGCGCCCGATCGACCCGCCCGACCATCGGCTCACCGCGCTGGTGGCGGCGAATATTGTCCAGCAGCGCCCGCACCGCGCTTTCTGCCCGCGTCTGGCTGGCGATATGCGGCGTCAGCCAGATGGCGGGATGCAGCCAGAATGGATGCTCCGGCGACAGCGGCTCCGGATCGGTGACATCAAGCACCGCTGCGCTCAACTGCTGGCGCTCCAGTGCGGTCAGCAGATCGGCGTGGTTAAGTTGCCTGCCGCGCCCCGCCTGCACCAGCGCGGCACCCGGCGGCAGCTGGCTGAACAGCTCAGCGTTAAGAATGCCCTCGGTACGGGCCGTGAGCGGCAGCAGGCAGACCAGGATATCGCTGCGGGCGAGAAAATCGCCCAGCTGCGCATCACCTGCATAGCTGCGCACGCCGTCAACCTTTTTTTCCGTCCGGCTCCACACCGCACAGTCATAGCCCAGCGCCACCAGCGGTCCGAGCACCGCCAGGCCGAGCGTCCCGGCGCCCATCACGCCCACCCGACAGGCCGCCGCCCCGGTAACCGGATGCGCCTGCCACCGCTGCTCCCGCTGCTGCGCCAGATAGCGGGGCATCCCGCGATGCAGGCCCAGCACGGCGAAGGTGACGTACTCCACCATGCCCTGCGTCAGGCCCGGTTCAATCATCCGCACCACCGGCAGTTCAGGCGGCAGCCCGGCATAGTCGAACTGGTCGGCACCGGCCCCCACCGAGAACAGCGCTTTCAGATGAGGAAACTGCTGCATCAGGTTGTCCGGCGGCTGCCAGGCGATTAAATAGTCCACCGCCTGCGCATCCCCAATGTCAGGCCAGACCCGAAAGGTCGCCTCCGGTGCCAGTCTCGCCACCAGTTCCGCCCACTGGCGTCCCCGTTCGGGCTCAGATTTATAGACGATATTCATCAGGCCATCGCCTGGGACATCAGTCCGAATGCCTGCATCTCCTGCGGCTGCCAGGGTACGCCGCGGATCATGGTGACAGGCCGATCGACTTCGATCAGGCCCAGCGTGGTGAGCCACTCTCCCAGCCCGCTGGCCGCATCGGTGTCAATCCGCACAAATTCACCGCTTAACTCAGCCAGCAGCGCACTTATCAGCAGCTTCGCGCGGGTGAGATCCTGACAGATAATGGGACCCACGGCATAGCCGTGTCCGAAGCGCCGCAGGCAGGCAAAGCCGGTCGCAGTACCCTGCTCTTCCAGCACCTCTATGCGCAGAGCGGCATCGTCCAGCAGCAGCCGAATCAGCCTGTCACGCTGCTGCCCGTGGGCGCGCGCATCCAGCCGGATTAGCGCCGGGGCGTCATCGGGGCAGGCGGGCCGACGTCGCTGCCCCCCGCCCGGCAACAGCGGGGTCACCCGTTCCAGCGCGCGGCACTGATGCTGCGCGACGGCACCGACGCCCGCGAAGCCAAGCTTCTGGTACAACACCCTGCCCGCCTCGGTGGCGTGCAGCCGGACCTGATACCCTTCCAGCTTTGCCAGCGCCGCCTGCATCAGCGCCTTACCAATGCCTTTGCCCTGCGCCTCATCGGCGACAATGACCAGCCCAACCGTGGCGGCGTCGCTGCCCCAGCGCCAGAAAAGCGTGGTGCCAAGCAGCACTCCATCCTGTTCCGCGACCACACCCTCTCCCAGCTGAAGCGCCTGCCGCCAGTCTTCGCGACGGTGCGGCCAGCTCAGCCGCTGGGTCAGGCCAAAGGCGGCGTCCAGATGGCTCTCATTCATTGCGTTAATCTGCATCGTCATCCTGCTCCCTACATCATGCCCGGCGCGTTAAGGCCGGATCCGTCAATCAGCCGTGAATAGCGAAACGGCGTGGGGTCCACCACCGGGGTGGCATCGGTCGCCAAATCGGCGGCCAGGCGACCCGCACCGGGGCCAATACCAAAACCGTGCGCGCTGAAACCCGCAGAGATAATCAGCCCCGGTAGCGTCGGTACCGTTGAAATCACCGGCACCGCATCGGGGGTATTGTCGATCATCCCGCCCCAGGCCTGTTCAACGCGGATCTCGCCCAGCGCCGGGTACTCTTTGCGCATCGCGGCGATGCCTTCCGCCACCATCGCCCTGTCGGCGGCCGGGTCGAGAATGCGCACTTTCTCAAACGGCGAGACCCGGTCAAACTGCCAGCGCGCCAGCGACTCCGGGCCGCTAATAAAAGGCCCCAGCCCCAGTTCCAGGCTGAGGTTTTTACGGCGGGATTTAAAGGTCGGCCAGAACTGGCGCGCATAGCGCAGCCCCTGCGCGCCCGGTGACAGGCGACCGCGACCGGAGACGGAGACGGTATAGCTGCCGTCCAGCTGGGGGCGGCAGGCAAAGGTGGGCGTATAAAGCGGCACGCGGATCGCCTGCTCAACCGGCGTGGTGCGAAACGCCGTGCCGATGACGTTGCCGAGCGGCAGGTCAATGCCGTGCCGTCGGCAGAACATCGAGGTCCAGGCTCCGCCCGCGCAGATCACCCTGGGCGTTTTTATCATGCCGCGTTCGGTGATCACTCCGCTGACCTTACCGGCAGAGATATCCAGCCCGCGCACCGCGCACTGCTGAAAAACACCTGCGCCCAGCCGCTGCGCCGCAATCGCCAGACCGGCCGAGGCCAGCGACGGCTCTGCATGTCCATCCGTGGGGGACGAGACGCCGCCCAGCCAGCGGCTGGTGCTGCCAGGAGTCATCGCCTTCGCCTGCGCGGCGGTAAGGATGTCGCTGCGCACGCCGTAGGCTTTCGCCATCTGGCCCCAGCGATCCCATGCGTTAATGTCCTCCTGGCTGCTGGTGGCATAGACCAGTCCGCTGCGGCGAAAGCCCAGCTCCTCGCCGGTCTCCTCGCCCAGTTCCTGCCAGCGCTGGAGCGCGTAGATAATCAGCGGCAGCTCGCGCTCGTCGCGGTTCTGCTGGCGGCACCAGCCCCAGTTGCGACTGGACTGCTCGCCGCCGACCAGGCCCTTCTCTATCAGCACTACGCTGACGCCCTGCTTTGCCAGCTCGTAAGCGGCGGCCGTGCCGGCAATACCGGCGCCAATCACCACCACATCCGCCGACTCGGGGAAAAATCGGCTGTCCTGTACGTATCGAATCGGTGCGGGCATCTTCTCTTAACCTCGTCTTCGCATCATAGTGTTAACTCATCATCAGCTGCGGCATTTTGCCCGCCGTTAAAGCGCAATATCGCTGGCATCGTGCTCGTCCAGCCAGCCCTGTCGCAGCTCCGGCACCGCCCGCTTCAGTCGCTCGTAATAGAGATCGGTGGAAGGCTTATCGTAGTCGGCCCGCGCCACCTGCGTCACCATCCGGCCACTTTTCACCACGATAATTTCGTCACAGACCGACCGCACCGCATGCAGATCGTGGCTGATAAACAGCACCGACAGCCCCAGCTCGCGGCGCAGCTCGGTGATCAGATCGAGGATCGCCGCGGCCACGACCGTGTCCAGCGCCGAGGTCACCTCATCGCAGAGGATCAGGTCGGGTTCAGCCGCCAGCGCGCGGGCCAGATTCACCCGCTGTTTCTGGCCGCCGGAGAGCGCCCAGGGGCGTCGCCACAATACGCTGCGCGGCAGCCGGACCAGTTCAAGCAGGCTAAAAAGGCGCTGCTGGAGCGCGGCACCGCGCAGCCCGTGGAACAGCTTCAGCGGTCGGCTGAGAATTTTTTCAACGCTGTGCGCCGGGTTCAACGCGGTATCGGCCATCTGGAACACGTACTGAATGCGCCGCAGCTCATTCTCCGGGCGCTGCCGCAGCGCGCTGGCAATATAGTGACCGTTAAACAGCAGATGCCCCTTTGAAGGGGGATTCATCCCGGCAATGGCGTGCGCCAGCGTGGTTTTGCCCGAGCCGGATTCGCCAATAATGCCGATCGCCTGCCCGCGATAGAGACGAAAATTAATGTCGTGCAGAATCGGGATTTTCGGCTCACCCTGCGCATTGAGCGGGCCATAGCCCGCCGACAGGTCGCGCACCTCCAGCAGCGGCTGGATGCCTGACTCTTCCGGTCGCCACGGGCTGGGCCGGGGCTTCTGTCTCGCCGCTTCCAGCAGCTGCTGGCTATATTGTGCCCCGGGCGCGCGGAGCAGGTCTTCAGTGGTGGCATATTCAGCAACCCTGCCTTTCAGCAGCACCAGGATGCGATCGGCCATCTGAGCCACTACCGCCAGATCGTGACTAACGTAAATGGCGGTCATGCCGCGCTGGCGCACCACGCGCCGGAATGCCTTAAGCACTTCAACCTGCGTGGTCACGTCCAGCGCGGTAGTGGGTTCGTCAAGGATAACCACCTCGGGGTCGCCGATCAGCGCCATCGCGGTCATCAGCCGCTGTAGCTGCCCGCCGGAGACCTGGTGCGGATAGCGGCTGCCGATGGTGTCAGGATGAGGCAGCGCCAGTTCGCGGAACAGCGCGATGGCTTTCTCCTCGGCTTTGGCACGGCTCATCACCCCATGGATCACTACCGGCTCCACCACCTGATCCATAATTTTCATCGCCGGATTAAACGACGCTGCCGCGCTTTGGGCGATATAGGCCACTTTATTACCGCGAAACTGACAGAGCTGTTTTGCCGTCAGCGCGGTGACGTCGGTTCCCGCCACGTGGATATCCCCTTCCGCGATGCGGCAACCATGGCGGGCATAGCCCATCAGCGCCAGCGCGATGGTGGTTTTGCCCGATCCTGACTCGCCGATCAGCGCCAGCACCTCGCCCTTCTGCACGGAAAAGCGGATATCGGAAACCAGCGAAATCTCCTGCCCCTCATCCGACCGGGCAGTGACGCGGAGATGGTTTACCGCGACGACAGGTCGTGCCGTGTGTGCCGTTACCGTCATGCTACCCCCTTCGCCTGGCTCAGCGGACGCATTGCCTGAAGGCTGTCGATAAACAGATTGGCACCGATGGTCAGGCTGGCAATAGCCAGCGCGGGCATCAGTACCGCCGGAGACCCGTCAAACAGCCCCTGTAAATTCTCACGCACCAGCGTACCCCAGTCCGCATAGGGCGGCTGCACCCCCAGGCCAAGGAAGCTCAGGCCGCTGAGCAGCAGAACGATATAAACAAAGCGCAGGCCGAAGTCGGTCAGCATCGGGTGCACCATGTTGGGCAGGATATCGTGAAGCGCAATATAAATGCGGCTCTCACCGCGCAGCCGCGACGCCTCAACGTAATCCATTGAGCGCAGGTTGGCCGCCATCGCCCACGCAATACGGTAGGCACCGGGCCAGTAGGTAAAGACGGCGGTAACGATCAGCATCGGCAGCGAGGAGCCGAAGACCGCCACGATCATCAGTGCGAGGATTTTGCCGGGCAGCACCAGCATGGCGTCGTTGATCCTGCCGAGGATCTCCTCTAACCAGCGTCCCGCCACGGCGGCCAGCAGCGCCAGCAGCGTACCGATCAGGCTGGCCAGCAGCGCCGCGCTGAGCGCCAGGCCAATCGAGTAGCGCGCGCCAAAGAGGATGCGGCTCAGCATGTCGCGCCCGAGATAATCAGTGCCGAACCAGAAATCCCTGCTGAATCCGCCGAGCATCGGGCCTGCGCCAATGTCCTCCAGATTATGCGGGGCCAGTGCGGATCCAAACAGGGCGAGAAATATCCAGATCAGGGTCACCACCAGACCCGCCCGCCCGCTGCCGCTGAGCGACAGAAAGAAACGCCAGGGAAGTGTGAGAACCGACATCATCAGCCCCTCCCTTTGGGATTAAAAGCAATGGTGAGGATATCCGCCAGCAACAGCAGCAGCAGATAACAGACGGCGAACAGCATGACGCAGAGCTGCACCACCGGCAGATCGCGGTTGCTCACCGCATCCACCAGCTGGCTGGCTACGCCGGGATAGCTAAAGATGCTTTCGATAATAATGACCCCGCCAAACAGGTAAGAGAGACTGAGAGAGATGGCATTAGCAATCGGCCCGACCGCATTCGGCAGCGCATGGCGCAGTATCGCGCGCAGCGGCGACACGCCTTTTAGCAGCGTCATCTCCAGATAAGGGCTGTCCATCTGGTTAATCAGCGCCGAGCGGGTCATGCGCGCCATCTGTGCCACCAGCACGCAGCAGAGCGTCAGCACCGGTAGGGCATAATTCCGCAGGTAGCTGAGAAGGTCAGCCGGGGGCGTGCCGGGCGACATCGCAGGCACCCAGTGCAGCCTGACGGCAAAGATAATCACCGCCACGGTCGCCACCAGAAACTCCGGCACCGCCACCACCGCCAGGGTCGCCATCATCAGCCCGCGATCGAAGCGCGAGCCGCGCTTCATTGCCGCCGTCAGCCCAATCAGCAGCGCCAGCGGCACCGACACCAGCGTAGTCAGCCCGGCCAGCTCAAAGGTGGCGGGCAGGCGCTGGGCCACCAGCTGCGAGACCGGCAGATGACTGGCAAACGAGGTGCCGAAATCGCCGTGCAGCATACCGGTCAGCCAGTGCAGATAGCGCATCAGCAGGGGCTGATCCAGCCCGAGCTGCTGCCGCAGGGCTGCGACCGTTTCCGGGGTGGCACTCTGGCCCAGTACCATCTGCGCCGCGTCACCCGGCAGCAGGCTGGTGATAAAAAACACCACCGCCGAAACAATCAGCAGGGTAAGCACACCCGCCCCACAGCGGCGGGCAATCAGGAGGAGCATATAGCGGTTCATCGCCGTTCTCCTTTATGGATTAGCGGTTATCAGGAAAGCCAGGCGAATTCGTGGAAGCGATAGCCCATCATCATGCCCGACGGCCAGGCTTCCACCCCTTTCACCCGGCTGCTGTGCCCATCCAGTGAGCTGATAAAGGTGGGAATAATCGTGCCGCAGTGGTTGTAAATCAGCGCCTGCATATCGCCGTACATCTGTTTGCGCTTTGCCTGGTCGCGTTCGCCGCGCGCCGCCACCACCAGCTGGTCGAACTGCGGGTTTTTCCATCCGGACTCATTATTGGGGGCGTCGGAGAGGTAAAACTGTGAGAAGAGCAGATCGAGCGTCGGGCGCGGGTTGATGGAGCCGTAGCCGAGCGGATCTTTAGTCCAGTGCGTTGACCAGTAGCCGTCGTAGGGAACGCGCCGTACCTGGAAATTCACCCCGGCCGAACGGCCGAGCTGCTGAATAAGCTGTCCGCCCTCCACCGATCCCTCGATATTCTGGGTGGTGATAATCTCGGCGCTGGCGCCCGCCATCCCGGCTTTTTTAAAGTGAAAGCGCGCCTTTTCAACGTCCATTGGCCGCTGGGGGATCTCCTTATTAAACAGCGGATGCCACGGCGGCACCGGCGTATCGTTCGCCACCTCGCCAAAGCCCTGCATCACGGTTTTCACCATAATCTCGCGCGGCTGGAGATACTTCATGCCCAGCACGAAATCCTCACTGCTGCCGGGCTTCATATCGGTACGAACAATCAGGTTGGTGTACATGCCGGACTTGCTCTCCAGCACGCCAAACTGGCCGGACTGGCGCAGACGCTTAACATCATTAGCGGTAAGCGTGGCAACGATATGCAGATCGCCGGACATCAGGGCGTTAACGCGGGCGGCCTGATCGGTAACGCCCATCAGCTCCACCTCGTCCAGGTGCGGCAGGCCAGGCTTCCAGTAGTGGGGGTTCTTCACCCCGACCGTACTGACGCCGGGCGTAAAGGATTTGCACTGATAAGGGCCGGTGCCGACGGCCTTATTGAAATCCTTCGTGCCGTCCTGAAGGATTAAAAACGGGCTGGTCGCCAGCACGGTAGGTATATCGAAATTAGGCTGGGTCAAAACCAGCTTCACTTCGGTGGGGCTGACGGCGGTGATGCTGCTGAACTGCTTCGCCTGGTTAATCGCTGTGGAAGCAACGGCGGGATCTTTATGGCGGCTGAGCGAAAACACCACATCCTGCGCGGTCAGCGCTTTGCCATCGTGGAAGGTGACGCCCGGCCGCAGTTTGATCTGCCAGCTGATACCGTCGCTGCTTTCAATGGATTCGGCCAGCGCGGGCTGGGCGACCAGCTTTTTATCCAGCTCGGTCAGGCCGCTGTAGAACATAAACTGGCGGGTGTAGTCACCGCTGTTGTTGCCCTTTGCCGGGTCCAGGGTGTCGGTCGCCGAGGCATTCGCCACCGCCGCACGCAGCCTGCCGCCCTTTACCGGCGTCTCAGCCGCGGCGCTTATCGCCGGGAACGCCACCAGCCCGGTACTCATTACCGCCCCCGCCGACAGCAGCTTCATGATGCTGCGGCGCGACAGGGAGACCTCATTAATCGCCTGGCTTAAGGACGGGTTAACACGACCAAATTCTTTGCGAAATTTACTCATCTGCACACCCTCAAAGTCGAACGTTAGAGGCTCAGGAGATCAGATCCCGAGCTTTGTAATACAGCCCCGCCACCGGCAGGAACCAGGGTTTTCCAAAGTAGCCGGGTACGGCGGGCCAGCTGTCGCGCTGCCAGGGGTTAGCGGACGCTTTTTCGGCAATGATGTCGGCCATCACGCGGCCCATCCATACCGACATCTGGGTGCCGTGACCGCTGTAGCCCAGCGAATAAAACACCCCCTCCTGTTCGCCCGCATGCGGTAGCCTGTCTGCCGTCATATCCACCAGGCCACCCCAGCAGTAGTCGATTTTTGCCGACGCGAGCGCAGGAAAAATTTTGCTCAGGCCAGCCTGTAACACCCGGCCGCTGCGCGCATCGGAGGTGGGATTACTGATGGCGAAGCGGGCGCGGCCGCCGAACACCAGGCGCCGATCGGCGGTGGTGCGGAAATAGTTGCCGATATTCAGGGAGGTAACGCAGGTGCGGTTAGTGGGCATCAGCGCGTGAAGCTGTTCAGGCGGCAGCGGCTCGGTGACCACGATAAAGCTGCCTACCGGGACAATGCGGCGCTGGAACCACTCAAAGGGGCCGACGTTCGAGCAGCCGGTGGCCATCAGCACTTTATCGGCGAGGATCTCACCGCCGGGTGTGCCGACCCGATGTCGGTATCCCTGGAGACGCGTCAGTCGGGTAACCGGCGTATGCTCGAAAATCTCAGCGCCGCTGCTGACCGCCGCCTGCGCCAGGCCCACGCCAAATTTCCCCATATGCATCTGCCCGCCGCGCCGCTGAATCAGCCCGCCGTGAAAGGCAGTCGAGTTGACCTCACGCCGCACCTCATCGGCCCCCAGCAGTTCGACCTCGGGATCGACGGTGCTTTTCAGCGCCTCGTAGGTGGCCTTCAGCCCGGAAAAGTGCGCGGGCTTGCTGGCGAGTTTAATTTTGCCGCAGCGCAGAAAATCACAGTCGATCTGCTCCTCTTCCACCAGGCTCTGCACGTAGTCAACCGCGCTGGCGAAGGCGCGATAGTAGCGGCTGGCCTGCTCAACGCCCCGGCTGGCCACCAGCGAAGCGAAGTTCTGCGATACGCCGGTGTTGCAGTGGCCGCCGTTGCGGGAGGAGGCCTGGCTCATCACCGCCCCGGCTTCCAGCACCACCACCTTAAGTCCGCTGCGCGCCAGACTGAGCGCCGCAGAGATACCGGTAAAACCGCCCCCAATCACCACCACATCTGCCGTGGCGGGTAGTTCACCCTGCGACGCGCCGGTAAATACCGGGGCCGTGACCTGCCAGAAAGATTCCAGTTTCATGCCCTGCTCCTGGTAAAGGGTTACAGACCCACCACGGCCGGAAGGCCGCCAATGTCCTGGATTTCGGTATAGCCATAGGCGGGATTGGCCGGATCGTGCCCGCGGTTAACGAACACCGTATGGGTGATCCCCAGGTCAAAGGCGGTCATCAGGTCATAGCGCAGGCTGCTGGAGACGTGAAGGATTTCGTCAGGCGCACAGTTGAGCTTGCTGAGCATGTACTCAAAGCCCTTCATCTGCGGCTTGTAGGCACCCACCTCTTCGGCGGTAATCGTCATATGGATCGGGGCGCCCAGCCGGGGAACGTGATGCTTAATCAGCTCGTCGGTCGAGTTCGTCAGCAGCACCAGCGGAAATTCAGTAGCGACTTTCGCCAGGCCAGCGGGGACATCCGCATGTGGCCCCCAGCTGGCGCAGGCGGTCATGATCGCCGCGCAGTCCTGCTCCGTGCACTCCACGCCCCACTTGTTACAGGTGCGGTAGAGCGCATCGCCTACCACCTGGGGATACAGCTTAAATGCGCCCAGCACTTCGTCCCGGCGATAGTAAGCAAAATCGGTGGTGAAGGCGGTCATCTTCTCCGGGCTGACGCGGCTGGCGAAGCGGGCCGCCGCCGCACCCGCCATATCAAAGTTGATCAGCGTGCCGTAACAGTCAAAGGTGATAAATTTCGGTTTGAACAGGGCCATGGTGCATCCTCCTGGGTTTCAGTGACTGAATGTTGAACGTTGCCCGGCACAGTGCGACCGGCTGACGAAGCGGTAACGGTTGATAAATGACATGCTGACTTCGCTCACGAACGCGCAAAGCTCGCCCATCACGCGCCGAAGACTTTTGTCAGGGGCTCAGAAGTCGTTCAGCACGCGCCGACGACTTTTGTCAGGCGCTCAGAAGTCGTTCAGCACGCGCCGACGACCCTTAGCAGGCGCTTAAAAATCGATCAGCACGCTTTTGTAACGCTGGCAGGCTTCAAATGCCTGTCGGCCCAGATCTTTGCCGATGCCCGATCCCTGAAAGCCGCCGGTGGGAATAATGAAGTCGCCGGAGCGGCCGTAGCGGTTAATCCATACCGTACCCGCGGTAATCCCACGCATCGCCCGCATCGCGCGGTCAAGATTTTTGGTGTGTACACCCGCACACAGGCCGTAGGTGGCATGGCCTGCCAGCGCCAGCCCCTCCTCTTCCTCATCGAATATCTGCACGGTCAGGACCGGGCCAAAGATCTCCTCCTGCACCGCGGGACTGTCGGGCGAGACGTTGGCTATCAGCGTCGGCTGCCAGAAACAGCCCTCACCCGTGTCAGCAAATCGCTGGCCGCCCACCAGGATTTCACCGCCTAGCCGCCGGGCCTCCGTGACGATCTGCTCCACTTTCGCGGCCTGACGGCCATCAATCATGGGGGCATAGCGGCTGTTCTCGTTCCAGGTGACGCCCGGCGTAAAGCCCTGACAGAGCGCAGTCAGCCGTTCGATCAGCGCCGCGGCAATGCCACGCTGGACGATCAGGCGGGTACCGGCCACGCATGCCTGACCGCCGTTGGCGGTAAAACCGCGCAGGATCCTCAGCGCAACCTCCTGCACATCACCCGCGTCGTCAAAGACCAGCTGCGGGCTTTTGCCACCCAGCTCCAGCGTAACCGGCTTCATCCCATGCCAGGCGGCCTCGCTCATAATGCGTGCGCCGGTCTGCGTTGAGCCGGTAAATGAAATTTTTCGCACCAGCGGATGCGCCACCAGCGCGCTGCCGGTTACCGCACCGCTGCCCTGTACGATGTTCAGCACCCCGGCTGGCAGCCCGGCCTGCACCGCCAGCTCGGCGAGCCGTACGCTGGAATAAGGCGTCAGCTCGGACGGCTTGAGCACCACCGCATTGCCTGCCGCCAGCGCCGGACCACACTTCCAGGAAGCCATCGACAGCGGGAAATTCCACGGGGTAATCGCGGCAATCACGCCGTAGGGTTCCGGGATCAGCATCCCAAGGCTGGCGTGCCGGGTCGGCAGCAGGTCGCCGCTGTATTTATCTGCGCACTCGGCATAGAACCGAATCGCCTCGGCGGTGAACGGAATTTCGTGATTAACGACATCATGGATCGGACGGGTGGAACCCAGTGCCTCAAGCTGCGCGAGCGGCAGGTCATTTGCTATCAGATCGGCCCAGCGCCGCAGTACCGCGCCACGCTGGCGGGGAGGCGCGCTGGCCCAGCCACTCTCCCTGACGGCCCGATCGGCGATGGCAACGGCTTCATCTACCTGCGCGGCGTCGGCGTCGGCCAGTTCGCCGGCCAGCAGCCCGTCGGAGGGGCGCTTTACGGCGAATCCTTCCCCCTCTCCACGTCGGTGCTGGCCGTTAATATAGTGGCCTTCTGGCAGTGCAATCTTTTCAGGATCGAAACTTAGCATTAATAAACCTCTATATTTACCGGACCTGTTGCCCATGCGATTCCGCCTGTATTTAGCCTGCTAACTAAATAACCGTCCGGCGGTTCTGGCCTGAATTAACTAATGCAGTAAGCATGCCAGTCCGTAAAAAAATATAAATGCGTAAACCCTGGCTGAAAAAAATTTTATGCCGTAATTTGCGGCTAAATCTCACTGATTAGCCGCATACGTAAGCAGATGATTTTTATTGTTTTATAAACGCACCATTGCAGAGCAAATGCGCCTTTGGCTGCACCAGACATGAGAAAACATCAGAAACGCATGGCCGCGATATAATAAAAAAAAAAGCCCGCATCAGGTTAACCAGTGCGGGCGCGTAATAGTTTTTCATGGCTAACGTTAACTCAAACTCCCGAAATGAAAGGCCTTAATTTCAAGATATTCGTCCAGACCATGATGTGCGCCTTCGCGCCCCACGCCGGACATTTTTATGCCGCCAAAGGGCGCCACTTCCAGGGAGATGGCGCCGGTGTTATAGCCCACCATGCCAAATTCCAGCGCCTCACCCACGCGCCACGCGCGGCGCAGATCTTCAGTGAAGAAGTAGGCCCCCAGCCCATAAGGCGTATCATTGGCCATGGCGATCGCCTGATCTTCCGTGTCAAAAATAAACAGCGGGGCGACCGGACCAAAAGTTTCTTCACTGGCGATGCGCATGTCGGGAGTGACGTTACCAAGCACCGTGGGGGCAACAAAGGTGCCAGGCCCATGACTGACGCCGCCCGTCAGGAGCGTGGCACCCAGGCCGAGAGCATTTTCAATATGGGCATTAACCTTGCACACCGCCGCCGCATTGATCAGTGGCCCAAGGGTGGTGCCTGCCTTAAAGCCATCACCGACGGTAAGGCGGCTGACCTCTTCCAGCAGGCGCCGGACAAAGCGGGGATAGATGCCGCGCTGAACCAGTATCCGGTTGGCGCAGACGCAGGTTTGTCCGGCGTTGCGAAATTTGCTGACCATCACTCCGGCGACGGCAATCTCCAGGTCGGCGTCATCGAAGACGATCAGCGGCGCATTACCGCCCAGCTCAAGGCTGAGACGCTTAATGCTGTCTGCGCTTTGCTGCATCAGCAGCTGGCCCACGCGGGTGGATCCGGTAAAGGAGATTTTACGCACGGTGCGGCTGGCGGTGAGTTCGCCACCAATGCCCTGCGGCAGGCCGGTAAGGATTTGCAGAACGCCGGGCGGGATGCCCGCGCGGGTGGCCAGCTCCATTAGCGCCAGCGCTGAGAGAGGCGTCAGTTCAGAGGGTTTAACCAGAATGGGACAGCCAGCCGCCAGCGCCGGGGCGACTTTCCGGGTAATCATCGCAATCGGGAAGTTCCAGGGGGTGATGGCCGCCGCCACGCCGACCGGCTGCTTGATGACCAGGATGCGGCGATCGTTTCCCGGCGCGGGGAGGGTTTCGCCGTAGATACGTCGGGCCTCTTCGGCAAACCACTTCACAAAGCTGGCGCCGTACAGCACCTCCCCTTTCGCTTCGGCCAGCGGTTTACCCTGTTCAGCGGTCATAATCACCGCCAGGTCATCGGCATGGTCGAGGATCAGCTGGTGCCAGGCTTCCAGCCGCTGCGCGCGCTGGGCGTTGGGCGTTTTCGCCCACTCGTGCCGGGCGGCCTCGGCAAAGGCGATGGCGCGGGCAGTCTCCTCCGCACCCAGAGCCGGGATGATAGCTATTCGCTCGCCGGTGGAGGGGTTAATAACGGGCAGCGTTTCACCGTTATCGGCGTCGCGCCAGCCGCCCGCAAAGAAGGCCTGCTGGCGCAGCAGCAATGGATCGTTTAAACGTTGAGTAAGCATGTCGTCCCCTTATAAGTGTTATTTCCACTCTAGCGGAGGACCGGGAACGAATGCTGCGCTATGTACAGGGCGGTCAACGGGCTAAACGCCCATTTTCAGCCCCAAACAAAATTTTATGCCGTGAGGGTCAGATCTGGAAATCTATAACCGGCTCCTCCTCGCTGGCGGAAAGCGCCTGACGCTTGATCTCTTCCAGGGAAAGGTTGGCATTACAGAGTTCGAGGAACTGCCAGACATAGTTACGCTGTAGCTGCCCGCGCTTCAGCCCCAGCCAGACGGTATTCGACTCGAACAGATGCTTCGCTTCCAGCCGCGTCAGGGACGAATGCTCATCCAGCTGACAGGCCTGATCGGCCAGCACGCCGACGCCCAGACCCAGCTCCACATAGGTTTTCACCACGTCTGAATCCTGGGCGCTTAATACGATATCAGGCTTAAGGCCCGCCCCGTGGAAAGCGCGGTCAACCCGGGAACGCCCGGTGATGCCCTGGCGATAGGTGATCAGTGGATAGCGGCTCAGCGCGGCCAGGGACACCGGCTGCTGCTGCTCAAGCTCATGCCCCTTAGGTACCAGCAGCGCATGGTGCCAGCTAAACCAGGGGAAGGCAGCCAGCGACGGATTATTAACCACCTGTTCGCTGGCGATCCCCACATCGGCCTCACCTGCCACCAGCATCGAGACGATTTCCTGTGGCGATCCCTGATTCAGTTCGAGCCTGACGTTGGGATAGAGCACACGGAAAGCTTTAATTACCCTGGGCAGGCTGTAGCGCGCCTGGGTATGGGTGGTGGCGATGGTCAACACGCCGCTGGACTCATTGGTAAAGACATCGGCCAGCCGGCGCACCTTGCCCGCCTCATCCAGGATGCGCTCGGCGATGGTAAGCAGCGCCTTACCCGGTTCGGTCATGCCCAGCAGGCGCTTGCCGCGCCGGATAAAAATCTCAACGCCCAGTTCATCTTCCAGATCGCGGATATGGCGGCTGACACCGGACTGGGAGGTGAACAGCGCGTTTGCCACTTCGGTAAGATTAAACTCGCAGCGTGCCGCTTCCTTAATAATTTTAAGCTGTTGAAAATTCACGCGCGTCCCTCCCTCTGTTAACTGATATTTCACATCATGTTAAGGAGGCATACTCATAGCAACAAATAATAAAAAGAGGTTTTATATGCTTTTTAGTGCTAAGGGAGTGGGTAAAGAGACTGGTGGAGAGATACCGATAACCTGCACGTGGGGCGGGAGGATGCATAAGCTGGAGCAGTATCAGGCGCTTTTACGCCGCTTTCGGCGGGCCACCTGCAGAGATACCGTTCTCAACAATAATGATTTTTTTCTAATGCCTTATAAATAGCGTAATTCTCCCTTTCAAAGCAGACGATAATTATTTTTTCAATATTATGATAATTTATCAGGCCGCTGGCGATCGTTTTTAAGGCGATTTCTGCGGCTTTCTGTTTCGGGAATCTGTAAATCCCGGTGCTGATATTCGGAAAAGAGAGGGTCTTTATATGATTATCCTCTGCCAGCCGGAGGCAATTGATATAACAGTTTGCTAAAAGTGCATCCTCGTTATTTCCACCCTGACTCCAGTGGGGCCCGACGGTATGAATGACATATTTGGCAGGCAGGTGCCCCGCGACCGTAATCACGGCGTCGCCCACGTTACAGCCCCCCTGTTTGGCCCGTATAGCCTGACAGGCTTCAAGTATTTGTTTCCCTCCCGCGCGATGGATTGCCCCATCCACTCCCCCACCTCCCAGGAGAGAACTGTTAGCTGCATTAACAATCGCATCAACGGGAATTCGAGTGATATCCCCCTGGATGATTTCTATTCGATTATCCATCGTTTGAAGCCCCCGGTAAGATCATTTTCACAAGGAAGGTGCTTATCTCAGCGCCTGAGAAGTGGTTTAAGTTTAGGGTAATAATTCGGGTTTAACAGTAACAGACGTTGGCTGAACGCGGCAGGAGTGAGTTCGCACCTCATCCCGCCGCTTACCACAACAACTTTACGAGATAGTTATCATGGCTGCGCAACATCATAAATCTGAACAGGTTTCAACCAAAGCCCGCCGTTATGCCATGGGTTATGGCCGGGTTCGCATTAAGCTCCAGCCGTCACCGTCGATCACGCTGCGGGGCCACTGGATGGGGGCGTTGGGTTTTGATACGGGCAGGAAGATTGAGGTGATTTGTGAGCAGGGCGAGTTGATCATCCGGCTGGCTGAGGAGTAAGCGGCAGGTAAAACTATCCCGGCCTGGTGGCCTGGGTTTGCGTATGTTACCGGGGATTTAAAGGCGAGGCCGGTTTCTCTTTCGACATGAGGCATTGCCCCACACCAATAATAATCCCGCATCCGATTGATATTTCAGTGCCTCTGATTAAGTGATTTCGATCAAAATCAAAATCACTCACTAAAAAATAGGATGCCAGAGATATAAGTAATCGACCACCTACAAGAGTAATGAAAAGACCAACTATCCACGAAGTGACCAATAATAATAAGGGCTTAATTTTCTTATTTTGCATCACTCTTTTTCTCCAATTTTTGCTGAACTTTTTCGGCTGGATTCTTTGCGGAACTTCCAGGATATTCAGAACCGGCAGATTCAGCGACTGCCCCTGTTATTTTAGGTATAGTGAATTGAGGAATTGTAGCTTGTAGTCGCTCCACACCTTTTCCTATGGTAGCACCTCCAGGGTTCCCAAGCCTGCATCGGGGATCGGAGCTGTAGCATCTTTCCCCTGCAATTTAGCGCCTGTATAAGCACCAGTAACACTTGCTACTTCAGTCAACCGGTATCCTTTACCCTGAGTTAGTCCGCTGATACCTGTGGCTATAAGCGCATCCGTAGCACTGAAAAGCCCCCCACTGTTTAACTGATTGAATACATTTGTCTGGCCGCCGCAGACAGACGCAGCCGGGGGAGCATAAAGCCCTTTAAGCGGAGGCCGTCAGGCCGGCCTGCCTTATTGCTGTTGCCTGAACACGATGATCAGGCCAGCGCCACCAGGGATGGCGGCCCCACCCCGCCGCGGAACGGGGGGCGCACGTCATAATGTGTATTATAAGCATACGGCCCTCACGATAACGGCGGGCCGGGGGCCGGGCGCTGAGGCTGAGCGGGACGGGTGCGTATAATACCCACACATCATGTTTAATGGCCGGGCAGCGGCCACGCCTGAACCGCCATATTGTGCGCCGCCTGTACCGCTGTATGGCCATTTACCCTCGCGCACACGGGACGCGATGAAGGCAGAGCCCCGCACGGACGCGGCGCTTTGCCGCACAGCGAACAACTCAGCTCACAGACGGCTCCGCTAACTTTACGGGCTGTCCGGTGGCTCTGATGCTCCGTCCGGTTCTGTGAACAGCGTTATAATATCCCGTGAGCCATGCAGCAGCCTCTCTATACGCACTTCAGTATCAAGCACCCTGAACACGATGAGATAGCGCCCGTAGGCACAGCTTCTGACGCACTGCCCCAGCTCGGGTCTTTCTCTGTAGATGCCCGGTGATTCCCCTATCAGCAGGCACTGCTGATACAGCTCTTCCGTGAAGCTCACTGCCCGTACCGGGTTATCCTGCGCGATATAGTCACCTATGGCTTCCATATCCTGCTCTGCCAGTGGTGATATACCCAGTTTCATTTCGTCTGCTCACCTTCGCCCATGCGTTGGTATTTGCGTGACAGACGCCCGAACACCTCTTCAGCACTTTTGCTTTCACCGCTGTTTATCCCTGCGCTGACCGCTTTTTGCAGTGTTTCAAGTTTCATCTGCTGCTCCCGTTCTTCCAGTGCTCTGAGTCCCGCACGGATCACTTCACTGGTGTTGTTGTAACGCCCGCTTTCTATCTGTTCGCGGATGAACGCTTCGAAGTAAGGACTGAGTGCTACGCTGGTTGGCATGGTCGTTTCTCCACCCGGATTACTATCAGTTAATAACTGTTAGTATTTCAGAGTTACTCTTCTCCATCAACTTTCGGTTTATCTGCCTCCCCCTGCTCCGCAGGATGCGTACCCGCATGCACCGCCTGCAACGCCCGGATACTCACCTGCGTGTAGATTTGGGTTGATTCAGCGCTCCGGTGGCCCAGCATCGCCTGTATCCAGCGCAGGTCCGCGCCGTTCTCCAGCATCTGCGTCGCCATCGCATGGCGGAACAGGTGGCAGCTCCCTTTGTCGATGCCCGCCGCTCTCAGGTATGGCACCACCGCGCCGGTAATGCCGTGTGCCGTCAGACCTGCCAGACCGACCATGGCCAGGAACAGCGCCTTACAGTCCGCTGCCGCCAGCAGCTCTGGCCGCACATGATGCAGCCAGCGGTTAAGCCACCACAGCGCCCACTCACCCACCGGTATCACTCTGTCCTGCTTTCCTTTGCCCTGCACGATGGTCAGTATCTTCCGGCTGAAGTCCACGCTGTATATCTCAAAGCTGGCCACTTCACCCCGCCGGATACCCGTTGACCACAGCAGCTCAAGCAGCGCCCGGTCACGGATTCCCTAAAGCGTGGTCAGGTCGCACAGGTTCACTATCTCTTCCACCTGTTCCGCGCTCACGCTCAGGATGGTACGCGGCAGGCGTTTTTCCAGTCTCGGTAACTCCAGGTCTGCCGCCGGGTTCGCCAGTATCAGCCCCTGTTTTACCATCCAGGAGAACCACACCTGAAGCGGCTGGAGCGTGGTGCGCTGCCTCCGGCTGGAGAGCGGCTTACCGTTGGTTTTGCGATAGCCGTACAGATAACGCTGGTAACGCTCCAGCACCGGGCGCGTCACCTCTGCCGCGTAGTGGATACCACGCTCGGCGGCCCACAGGATAAAGCGGTAGCTGTGATGCGTCTGGGTCTTCAGCGTGGTCTCCGACCAGTTCCGCTCACGCCGCCACTTCACGAACCGCAGCAGCTGCGCGTACAGGCTTTTCGGCTGCATTGCCGGACCGACCGGCTGGCGGTAGACTTCATCAACGGTAAGCAGGCGGTTTGAACGGAGTTTGCGGTTGTAACGGCTGGCCATAATGTCATCTCCCTGACGGCGGTGTGGCGGGTGAGTTCAGGCGGCTAAGAGGAAGCCGGTTGCGGTAACGAAGGCGAAGGCAGCAGCAGCGTTTTCTTTTTCTTCCTGATTACTGCGCCCGGTTCAGCTCCGACTAGTTTGCTCTCCGGGCCCTGTGCTGCATGGCCTGAAGCGGCTTTTCTGCTGCCCGACCGCCCCCCGACCTGACCCCGACCGGGGGCCGACTGAGGGGCTGTCTTGTCCGACCGGTCAGCCTCAGACCCCGGCTGGGACGCTTTGCCTTTGTCATCCGTCGCCTGTGTTTCGGATGTGGCCACGTCCAGCAGGCCGCACAGGTGCGCCTCGTCACCGTCGCCGCCGTCCCACAGCAGCGCATATTCATACGTTAAGCCGCGCCGGTGCAGCAGCAGATATTCCATCTCCAGCAGACGGGCCAGGTGGATTTTCAGCTGGGTGTCTCCCCATCCCAGCGCTGCCCGCACCTCGCGCCGCGTGAAGTGCAGTTCGTCCGGCTTCACCGCCTGCTTTCCGGCCCACGTCTTCACCTGGTCATGCAGCAGCACCAGTAACTTCCGCGTCTGCGGCGGCATCTCGTCCAGCGTTCTCCCCAGCACCTCATGGGCCAGCCGATTGGCCAGGGTGATATCGGACGGATGTACTTCGATATACTCAATGACCTGGCCGCGATGCTCCGCCCGTTTCACCTCGCGCTGATACAGGTGCAGCAGCGCCACGGCCTGTATCAGCGCGAGGTATTTCATATGGTCGCGGCGGGTGCGCGTCTTGTCCGACAGGAACGTCAGTTGTTCGGCATACGGGTTGACCATCTTCAGTGGGCGTAACAGCCGCTGGGCGTTCTGGTGTAAGCGGGTCAGATACTGCTTCTCGCTGGATGCCAGCAACCCGGCCAGCGTCTGGCTTTTACGCTGCGCGGCATGTATCGCCTCTGTCTGCGCCTGCGACTCGTTGACCGTCAGCACCAGGCCGCGGTTCAGCAGCTCTTCGTCCACGTCAGAAGCGGTGGTGGTCAGCATCAGCATCACCGGCCCCTGTACGCTGTACTCGCGCGTCACCAGGTCGCCGCTGGACTCGTCCTTGCCGGTTGAGGCGATTTTAAGCTCCCCGTCCGACTGCAACATCTTCAGCGCATAGGCCGCCTGGCGAACGCCTTCTTCCTCCGCTATCGCCAGGATTTTGTGATGAAGGCTGGTTTCGCCTAGATAGTAGAGGCTCTGGCCGGTCATGGCCGAGTACTGCACCCGCTCTTCCTCCGGCATCAGACCCAGCACGGCATCCATCAGCGAGGACTTGCCCGCCGCAGACGACGACTGGATAAGCACCGCCAGCGGCTTATCCAGCTTGCGCGAGGTGGTCGCCAGATAGCCGGTCAGCAGGTTGGTCGCTTCCCCCACCACGCCACAGGATGCCAGGTCACTGACGATGCGCTCTGCCAGCTCAGGGGATTGCAGCAGGGCCAGCGCCGCCTGTTCGTCATCACCCGACACGGTGACCGCCCCGGAAGCCAGCTCCGCGTCCGCCGTCCGCCGCTGCTCATCCTGCTGCTGCTCCAGCGCCAGCAGTACCCGGCCACATTCCCGTTTTATCACCGCCAGTTCACAGGCCAGCTCGTTTGCCGCACAGCTGATATACGCCTGGCGCTGCTTCATAAGTCAGAACAGGTTTCAACCAAAGCCCGGCGTTATACCGTGGGCTATATCCGGGATCAGCGGAAGTTTCAGCCGTCACCGTCGATCACTCTTAAAGGGCACTGGATGGCAGATTTTGGCTTTGAGACCGGGCAGAAGATCGAGGTGTTCCCGGAACCGGGACAGCTGATCATCCGGCTGGCTGAAGAGTGATAAGTAACTGGCCTACATAGTAAAATCCCGCCGACAGGGGCGGGATTGGTTCTATTTAATAGGATAGTTGTAATACTCAGGGATTTTATAATCTTCCGGGAAAGATATATCATCAGGAAGCTTGAAAAAACGGTCAATATCCTCGGTCGTCTGAGAAAAAACCCCGTATATCCCAGATAAAAAAGCTGATATACGTAGCAAGGCTGCTTGCATTGCTAATTCATCGTTATTTTCTTGCGCATCAAAAAACAACTCGATTGTTAAATTAAGATTTCTCATGCTCTCTTGGATGCTATCTACTATTGAATAATCTTTCTCCAAATAAAGGTCATCCATATCAAGCTCTTTACCCGACCGCTGCTTTAACAGCTCCAAGTAAGCATCTTTAAATTTATCTAACATACTAATATCTATCATTTTGGCAACCTTCTACCTTCAGCTTTAGCGGCCTTGGTTTTTGAGTCATTAAAGGAACCGTCAAGATTAAGAACCGCCCTTACCTTTGTCCCTGTACTATCAAAAACTTCGATATGGTCTTTATGTTTAGCATCTAAATAGAATTGATCACCTTTCTGAATATAATCACCTACAGGTTTATTTGCCTGGTAAACGCTTTGCCCCTGATATTGCTTACTGGTTTTTTTAGATATATCTTTAATTTCACTTCCAAAACCAGGCTTTTTAAAGAACTCACCCATATTCCCAACGGAATTTTTATTTGGCTCATAACCCTGACTTTCCATGTAATTCGGTAAATCAGGAGCACCTTCAGTATTACCGGTATTGTTCGGTAATTGTTCTACAGACTGATCTCCGCCTGTATGATTCGGACCGGTGTTTATCTGGCTTTCATTTCCGGTATGATTCGGCCCGACATTAACAGCATCAGTATTTCCTGTATGGTTTGATCCGGTGTCAACCTTTCCGCTATTGTTCCCCGTATGCGAAGGGCCACTCTCTCCGGTTCCCATCATCGCAGCGATGGCCGTTATCGCAACCTGCGCGGCCAGCGGGCACTCTCCCCCGGACAGACACTGCTTCACCTGCTGCTCACCGAACTCTTTCACCGCTGCATCCAGCTTCTGCGCGATGGCCGCATTGGCTTCCGTCTGCGGCGTCGTCTGTCCGGCCACTGGCGGCGGTGGCGTCAGCAGCGAGAGCAGGAAGTTATTCTCAACAACAACTCTTTCCGACGTTCACTTAGCCAGCGTACACCATTTTTCCCTGTGCTTTCCGTGAGTTACAACCCATTTTTCCTGCTACACTTACCGAACCAACTATTTTTGCCCCGACGCGCTTTTTCAGCCCCGGACACGCTACCGCCACGCCGTGGCATCACGCCTGCACCCGCGTATTTTAACAACTTCAGACCGTCTGTCATTACCGCTTTTACATTGCGGCGGGAGCCGGGTCACAGCTTGCCTGTGGCCCGGTGAACCGTCTGCCGGGCGCGGGCTGGCGAGGCCCGCAGCGCTGGACAGCGCTCTGAAGCGCCGATGCTGGAGGGAACGCACGGTTTTGCATGACCACACCGGACCGGGGCGGGCAGCGGAAGCGGGCGAACGGGGAAGGAGCAACGGAGCGAAGCGCAGTGCGACCCCGTGCAGCCAGACGCAGCCGGGCGGGCATGAACTTCTTTTTAGCGGAGGCCCTGGGGCCGACCTGCCTTATTGCTGTTTGCTGAGGGTTTGCACTGCTGCTGATGCCGCCAGGGATGGCGGCCCCACCCCGCCGTACAACGCGGGGGCGCACGACATAATGTGTATTATACGAAGACGGCCCGCTCGTTGAGGGCGGGCCGGGCTGAGGGGCTCTGCGGGACGACTGCGTATAATACCCGCACATTATGTTTAATGGCCGGGCACCGGGAGCCGGCTTACAGAGAACGCTGGCGGTAAGGCCTGGTGCGCGGCCATTAACCCCCGCGCCCACTGAACGTGATGAAGGCAGATCGCCGCAGGGACGCGGCGCTCTGCCGCGCACGGAACGGCCGCACTCACAGGGAGCCGGCTAACTCTGCGGACTGACCGGCGGCTCCCCTGCGGCGTCCGGCTCTGAGGTTTCCGGCTCCCGCTGCTCTGCCGGATGTGTGGAGGCATGCACCGCCTGTAACGCCCTTATGCTCACCTGCGTGTATATCTGCGTGCTCTCCACGCTCCGGTGCCCCAGCATCGCCTGTATCCATCTGAGGTCCGCGCCGTTCTCCAGCATCTGCGTCGCCATCGCATGTCGGAACAGGTGACAGCTCCCTTTCTCTACCCCGGCAGCACGCAGGTACGGCACCACCGCCATCGTGATACCATTCGCCGTCAGTCCCGCCACGCCGTCCATTGCCAGGAACAGCGCTTTGCAGTCCGGCGTGACCAGGATTTCCGGGCGAACATGAACGATATAGCGTTCTAACCACCACAGCGCACGCTCACCCACCGGGATAACCCGGTCATTCTTCCCCTTCCCCTGTACGATGGTCAGTATCTTTCTGCTGAAGTCCGCGCTGTATATCTCCAGTTTTTCCACCTCACCGCGCCGGATACCCGTTGACCACAGCAATTCCAGCAGTGCCCGGTCACGGATGCCCTGCAACGTGCTCAGGTCGCACAGGTTCACTATCTCTTCCACCTGTTCCACACTCAGGATGGTGCGTGGCAGGCGCTTCTCCAGCCTCGGCAGCTCCAGGTCGGCCGCCGGATTCGCCAGGACAGCCCCCTGTTTTGTCATCCAGCTGAACCACACCTGAAGCGGGGCCAGCGTGCTCCGCTGCGTCCGGCTGCTCAGTGGCTCACCGTTCGCTTTCCGGTAGTGGTACAGATGCCGCTGGTAACTTTCCAGCACCGGGCGCGTGATATCTCCGGCATGATACAGACCCCGCTCTGCCGCCCAGCAGATAAAGCGGTAGCTGTGATGCGTCTGCACCTTCAGCGTCGTTTCCGACCAGTTGCGCTCCTGCCGCCACCGTACGAACCGCAGCAGCAGTGCATACAGGCTCTTAGGATGGGAGGCCGGTCCCACCGGCTGCCGGTAGATATCATCGACAGTTAACAGACGGTTTGAACCCGGTTTACGGTTTGACGGGGGTCTGCGGTTGCTCATGGTGACACTCCGTTGTCATGACTGGCGCTGCCTGTAACCGGCTGCTAAGAAGAGAGGTTTACTGACGGGGGCGAAGGCAGCAGCACCGTTTTATTTTGTGCCCTTATTACTGCGGTTTCATCAACCCGAACCACTTCGCCCTCTGAGCCTTCTGCCATCTGGCCTGAAGCCGGTTTTTCCTGCCCGAAATTAGCCCGAACCTGACCCGAACCTGAGGCAGACCTGCCTCCTTCAGACCCGAACTTACCTTCACTGCCCTCGTTTTCATCCACGTTCAGCAGCCCGCACAGGTGGTTTTCATCACCACTGCCGCCGTCCCACAGCAGCTCATAGCGCAGCAGGTGGCCACGACTGCCACCGTGGGTTAACAGATATTCCATTTCACTCAGGCGGATACAGTGATGCTTCAGCTGGCTGTCACTCCAGTTCGTCCGGGCACGGATATCACGCCGGGTGAAGCGTACTTCACAAGGCTTACAGCTTTCACGCTGTACCCTCTCCCTCACCATCTCCTGTATCAGCAGTAACAGCTTGCGCGTCTGCGGCGGCATCTCGTCCAGCGTCCGGCCCAGCACCTCATGAGCAAGACGGTTTGCCAGCGCGATATCCAGCGGCTGTACCTCGATATACTCCATCACCGCCCCACGATGTTCCGCCCGCTTCACCTCCCGCTGATACTGATGCAGCAGCGCCACCGCCTGTATCAGCGTCAGGTATTTCATATGGTCGCGCCGCGTCCGGGTTTTGTCGCTCAGGAACGTCAGCTGTTCCGCATACGGGTTCACCACCTTCAGCGGCCGCAGCAGCCTTTGTGCGTTCTGATGTAACCGCGTCAGATACCCTTTTTCCGACTGCGCCAGCAGCCCTTCCAGCGTCTGCGCTTTACGCTGCATCGCATGTATCGCCTGCGTCTGCTCCCGGCTCTCGTTCACCGTCAGCACCAGACAGCGGTTCAGCAGCTCTTCGTCCACGTCCGACGCCGTGGTGGTCAGCATCAGCATCACCGGCCCCTGCACCCGGTACTCCCGCGTCACCAGTTCGCCGGAGGATTCATCCTTACCGGTTGAGGCGATTTTCAGTTCACCGTCCGACTGCAACAGTTTCAGCGCATACGCCGCCTGCCGTACCCCTTCTTCCTCTGCTATTGCCAGGATTTTATGCGAGAGCGAGGTTTCGCCCAGGTAGTACAGGCTCTGCCCCGTCATCGCTGAGTACTGCACCCGCTCTTCCTCCGGTATCAGACCCAGCACCGCGTCCATCAGCGACGACTTGCCCGCCGCGCTGCTGCTCTGTATCAGTACCGCTAACGGCTTATCCAGCTTTCTCGACGTCGCCGCCAGATACCCGGTCAGCAGGTTGGTCGCCTCACCCACCAAGCCACAGGCCGCCAGGTCACTGACGATACGCTCCGCAAGGTCCGGGGATTTCAGCAGCGCAAGCGCCGCCTGTGCATCCTCACCCGATACCGTCACCGCGGCGGATGCCTGCTCTGCTTCCGCCGCTTTCAGCCGCTGCGTCTGCTGCTGCTCCAGCGCCAGCAGTACCCGGCCACACTCGCGCTTTATCACTGCGATGTCACAGGCCAGCTCGTTTGCCGCCGTGCTGATATACGCCTGCCGCTGTTTCGCGTGATACATATCGAAGCTGTCCACGTGGAACGCGCCGGTACTGTCATCCAGCACCTGCACGTTCACCTTCATCACCTCCGGCAGTGCGTTCTTCTGCCAGCCCCGCACCCGCCACATACGCGGACCGGAACGTAACAGCAGGTCACCGGACGGCGTCACGTCGCTGGCGATAAGGGACGTTTCCGCTGGCACCGGTGCCGCCTGAACGTCCGGCAGGGCAGCTAAAGAAGGGAAGTTTTCACCGCCGGCCGTTACCGTTTCAACAGCAGCAACGGTGTCGCTGCCGGACCCCATCCGCACCGCCTGTTCCAGCGCCAGCGCGAACGCGGATTCAGGGCTGCCGCTTTTCAGCGCATAGGCATTCGCATCCAGCCCCTGCGGGAACCGTACCCGCCAGGCATCGATCTCCGCTCCGGCCAGCTGAACGGCAACAGCGTCTGCCCCCCTGTCCCCGGCGTCGTCCCGATCGAAGGCGATCAGCACCCGCTTTACCCCGTGATACTGCAACGCCGCCAGATGCCCGCCGGTAAAGCCGTTCACCCCGTAAGCCGCGATCACGTTGCGGAACCCGGCACACCAGAAGGTCATGGCATCGATCAGCGCTTCGCACAGGATCACCACAGACGAGGCTTTCAGCGCGGCTTCATTCCAGATCCCCGTCAGCGGTGACGGCAGGTAAAGGTGTCTGGCCGATCCTTTTTTGATCTGATGATCCGGCATGGTTCGCCGTCCGTAGAGCTGCAACACCCGGCCACGCTGTACCGGATCGTAGCTCTCTGACCAGCCCGTAACCGGCACCACCAGACAGCCCCGGAAGTGGTCCTGCCGGTTGCTTTCCCGCACCACGCCCAGCGCGGTCAGACGGGCGCGCAGTGCTTTACCTTCCTTTGACGACGTGGACGGCAGCGCCCCCGCCACGCCGTGCGGCCCGGCGAACCCCAGCTTAAAGTGACTCACCAGTTCAGGATGCGACAGGCCGCGTTTTTCCAGCCAGGCCAGCGCATCCGGGCTGTTCAACAGGTTGTGATGATACCAGTCCGCCACCTGATGCAGCAGCGCCTGGCCGTCGTCGTCCAGGTCGGTGAGCGTCTGACGGACCGGCGGCGAAGAAGGAACGGCGGCGAAGAAGGAACGGCGGCGGCTGAAGAAGAGCAGGAACCGGCGAACGCACGCAGCCGCAGCACCGCCTTTGGCAGGGAGAAGCCTTCGGTTTTCATCATCCAGTCAACCACCGACCCCGCAGCCCCGCAGCCCCGCAGCCGAAGCAGTGGAACAGATTTTTATCCGGGCTGATGACCAGTGAGGGGGTTTTCTCATCGTGGAACGGGCACAGCAGCACAAGGTCACGTCCCTGTTTACGCAGCGTATGCCCCTGCGATTCAGCGAGTGCCGCTAACGGCACGCTGCGCTTCAGCTCGTCCAGTTCCTTTTGTGGGATGCGGGGCATATCACAGACTCCTGTCAAAAACCTGTCAAGACCACTATAATGTTTTAATATGGTACATCATGATGTATTATTAGCAAGGGTTGATTTTTACAGGGAGTAATATCATGCGTACATCATCACACTGGTATCTGCTCACCATGTCATTACCTGCAAGACTTAACTCACTGCGTAAAGAACTTGGCCTGTCACAGCAGGCAATGGCTGATGCTATTGGCCTGCATGTGAACAGCTGGAAGAAGTATGAGAGCGGCCAGGCCATGCCTTCGCTGGATGCGCTGAAGAAGATAGCCACCACGCTGCATGTCAGTACCGACTTTCTGCTGTTTGATGAACATGAACGTGGACCGGGCGATGCGCTGGCACTTCAGTTTGAGGCGGTCAGCCAGTTGCCGGAGAACGAACAAGCGATTGTGCGTGAAGTACTGGAGAGCCTGATCATCAAGTACCAGTCACGGCGCTGGGATTCGGCAAGGAAGGCAGTTAAGGAAGGGTAACGAAGCGATTATTTAACGCGGTGATATCGGGTTGCACCCCTTTATCACCGCTAACCACAGCAACTAACAGAGGTAGTTATTATGGCTGAGCAACATCATAAGTCAGGAACAGGTATATCCTCAACATCAAGAGCTTATACTGTGGGGTACGTCCGGGATTCGCGGACATTTGAGCCGTCACCGTCGGTCACCCTGAAGGGCCGCTGGCTGGCTGAGGCAGGATTTGAGACCGGCACGCCGGTTGATATCCGGGTGATGCCGGGCTGTCTGGTACTGACCGCACGCGCACCGGCCACACCGCAGGAACCGGAGATTATGCAGACGCTGAGGAAGGTCTGTAAGCTGTCAGCCCGCAAGCAGCGGCAGGTGACGGAGCTGATTGAGGTGATCAGTAAGCCGCAGCGATAGGACGGTAACTGACTGAACGACAGACAAAAAATCCCGGCGCTATGGCCGGGATTCTACTACATTTGTAATTTCCAAAAATTCATACCATTAATCAACCAATATTGTTCCTTATCTGGAATGAATAAACCAAAATCACTATTAGCCTGAGCATTCCAATCTGGTGGCACAGATGTTTCATGACTTCGATCCCAATCAGTATGGCGATATATTTTTTTATCAAAATTAATATAGAACTTAGGCAATCGCATTTTCCACTGATCCCACTCATCAGAAACAGGTTCTGTTAATACTGATAAAAACCTCTCAACATAATCATAAAAATCATATAAATAAGATGCTGAGCGATCTAGTGTAAAAAACCTTTTCATATCTTCAACTGAATAAGTTTCGACATTATTTTTAATAGTATATTCATGAAAATTATCTTCTGTCAGAATAGGGAATCCATTCCTAAACAATCTTATTGCTTCATCATAAAGAGATTTATCCATAAACCCATTTTCAATGTAAGCCTTATATTCCGGCCTCACATCAATACAATAGTTTTCTTTATTATCAATAACATAATAATGAACCCCTTTAACCACAAAAACAGCTATTGCTTTTTCACCATCAAAAAGTTCTCTGAGCAAATCCTGGTAATTATTTTCCAAATTCATTCATGAACTCCTCTTTTGTTAGCACACGAGATTTTGATGAGTTCTGCTCTATGAGTCTGTCCCACACTTTCGGTAACTCCAGCGATACGCTAGGCTCACCTTTATTTGGATCTACTATCTTAGGTGCATTTGGGTCTTTAGGGATACCAGGGATAGGTTTCTGTGGAACAGCAGCATCCATTATTTGTTTATGTAATGCAGCATCGACCTCAAAAACGACCACTGATCCATCAGCTCTTTTATTAGTAAGATAATATGAAGCATGATTGGGACCATTTGTACTGACGCATAATTGCCCACTGCACCCTGAGTTGATAGTTACACTACCATCAGCATTAGCGCTAATTCTATTTTGGCTAGTTTTTGTGCCACTACCACCACCTTCAACCCTGAAGTAAGTTTCTGATGCATTCCCCTTAGCTACTGGGATATTCTCACCCTTCATTCCATAAACTGCACCACCTATCGCTGCCGTGGTATGAACGCCAGCCATCGCGGTATAAAGGTTGTCCGCCGTTTCCTTACTCACGCCCCAGTTTGCAGCAATGCGGTTAACGTTCGCTTCACGCTCCGCTTTTGCATCCGCACTGGCATACTGCCACATCAGGGCGTCAACCTGCCCTTTTCCTTCTTTATAGACGCTACCCATATTGCCGACATACTGGCCGTCAAGCTGCTCATCATAGCTCTTCGCCATCGCCGCCAGTTCCTGCCGCATTCCCTGGCAGGCCGCTGAGGACAGCCCCTGACAGGCCGCATTCAGCTTCGCATCGAACGCCTTATCCTTCGCGTTCAGGTCGCTAATAAGTTTCTCAGCCTGCTGCTTTTTCTCACCCTCAAGATAAGGCAGCGACCACTTCGCATCCTGCCGCTGTTTCTCATCTTTTGACGACAGCGCATTATTCTCAACCGCATTCTTCCCTGCCTGGCCGCCAGCCACCGCGGCCGATGTACTGTCTCCGGCTATACCGCCGGCCAGTGCTGCGGCCAGCGTGCCCAGGGCGCTTATCTTCTGCTTCTCATCTTCGGTTAGTTTATCATGTGGGACGCCCGGGTAAAGCTGCTGGGCAATATATTCTCCCGCCGCTGCACCTGCGGCGCCCGCCAGCGCTGAGTTACCCTGCGCCTGCGCCACCACCGCGCCCAGTACCGCGTGCGCTATCAGATTCGCCTCGACGTTTATCACGTCCTTGCCGTCAGGGCCCTTTGTCATCGTTTCTTTATGGATAACTTCTGCCAGATACGGTGCCGCTGCACCCGCTATCGCCGCATTCAGGTTACCGCCCGCCAGGCCCTGCACCGCCGCCGTGGCGGCCTGAATACCCTGTTGCAGGCTGCTTCCCGTGCCGAATTGAGCCGTTGCCGTTATATAGGCCTGTTTGGCTATTTCATCGGCGCTGGGACGCAGGTTGCCCTCGCTCGCCAGCTTTTCTCTCGCAGACTGGAGGGCAGACGGGTCTTTCTTCGCTTTCTCACCGGCTATCTCACCCTGCGTCCGCGCGATATCCCCAACCTGACTCCCTATCTCACCTATCAGCTGCGCCTGCTGTAGCCGCTTCTGCTCTTTCTCTTTGTCGAAGATTTGCTTCAGGCCCGGATTGGCATTCTCCGCATCACGGCTGAGGTTTGCCACGTCCTGCTGCTGGTTCTGCCGATCGCGGATCGCTACCGTGCCGTCCGAGATCGCGGCCTTTGTGGTGCTGGAATCGTGGCCGCTGTTGTTTGCGCCGGTCAGCAGCGCGCTCGCCATATTTCCCGCCAGCATCCCGGCAACGCCACCGCCGGTGCTGATACCCACGCTCTGGTGTTCGGCTTTAAAGTCCGCCCTGTTGTCGATATCGCTCCAGCCCAGCGTGCCGGTATCAAGTTTATTTTTATCTGCCGCAGCCGTCGACCCGATAACCGCCCCGTCCAGCTGCGTATGGTTGCCCACCGTCACGTCGAAGCCGCCCTGACCGGCAAACAGACCGGTCTGGTCCGTCACGCTGTCGTAGTTGCTGTGCAGTTTGTCACGGCTCAGGTTGACGTTGACCGAGCCGTTCAGGCCCGCGCCCGTTGAGCCCAGCCCGATGCCCACCTGCCCACCGGCGCTGACGCTCTGCTGTTTGCTGTCATAGCGGTCGCTGTCCTGTTCGCTCTGCAGCGTCAGGTTGCGCCCGACGTCCGCCGTCACTTTCTCGCCGCTGACCTGCGCCCCTTTCAGCGTGGTGTCGCGGCCGCTGTTGAGCGTAACGGCCTGCCCCGCATCCAGCGTGGTGTTGGTGTGGGTCAGGCCGTTGCCCTTCTCACTGCCCCGCCCCTGGTTGATGCTGGCTGAGACGCTGACGCTGGCACCGCCGGAGCCTATACCCAGCCCGACGCCCGCGCTGCTGCCGTGGCTTTCATTTTTCCCGTCGGTACGTTCGGTGTTCTGGGCTGACAGCAGGGTGATATCGCGCTTCGCATCCAGGCCCAGATTCTGCCCGGCTTTCAGCTGGCTGCCGGTGACCGCGATATCCCCCTGGCTGCCCGCTGCCTGGCCGGTCGCGGTGATTTGCAGATTATTCCCGGCGTTCAGGGTGCTGCCCTGTGCCTGGGTGCTCTGCGTCAGGGTTTCGCTGCGCGAGGACTGACTGCCATAGGTAAGACTGATCCCCACGGTGTCATTATTTTTATTGTCGCCCGCGCCTTTTGCGGCATCCAGCGCCACGGCCTGTGCCGCCTGAACGCCACTCAGGGCCGCTTTGGTCGCCTGCAGAGCCTGCAGGCGGCTGTCGTCGGTATCCTGGGCCTGATGCGCGGTTTGGACCGCCGTGTTGACTGCCGAACCGGCCGCGCCGGAGAGCGCCAGCGTAAAGCCGCTCTGCTTCTGTTCGGTTTTAGTCAGCGCGGTGTGGCTGTTTTCCGCCGCGGTGATCGAGACATCGCTGCCGGTGACCGTCAGATCTTTCCCGGCGATAATATCGCTGCCGTGCAGCTGCACCTGGTTATTGGCGGTCAGGGTCACGCTGCCGTCGCTGCTGCCCACCGTGCTGCCTTTACTGAGCGAGCCGGTGGTATCGGTGGTCGTCTTCTGCTGCGCCTGGCCGTAAGTAAGGCCGATGCCGCCGGTGCCCATCAGGCCGGTCTTTCTCTCGTCAACGAGATGCGTTTCATCATGCGCCTCAGCGGCGGTGGTCACGGTCAGATCGCGACCCGCCGAGAGGTTAACGTCCTGCGTACCCGCGACGTTACTGCCGCTAATGGTGACATCACGTCCGGCCTGTAGCTGCACGCTGTCGCCGCTCAGCGTGGTGCTGAGCGCCTGCTGGTCGTGCGCCTCATCGTGGGTTTCCACGCTGCTGCCCGACATAAACCCTTTGCTGCTCTGCTTACTGTGTTCAGTCAGATCGCTGCTGCTGCTGCCGGTGCTAAGCGCAATATCGCGCCCGGCGCTGGCGGTGAGCGCGCCACCCGCGGCCACGTCCGCCGCGCTGGCGCGGATATCCTGCCCGGCGCTGAGCTGCAGGTCGCCTGCGGTCGTGATACGGGTGCCGACGTCGGTCTGCTCAGAGAGGTGGCGATAGTTGTCGCGTCCCCAGCTATCGTTTTCACTGTGCCGGGTGGCAACGGTGCCCAGGGTCAGATCGTTCCCTGCCTGTAGCTGCGTGATACCGTTTTTCCCGGCGTTACCGATGTCGCTCCCGCTCAGAGTGATATTGTTCATCGCACTGAGCGTCAGCGCACCGTCCGGGTTCTGCACATAGATCCCGGCGGCACGATCCACCCAGCGGTCAGTACCGTCGCTGCGCAGCGTCGTCTGGCTGGTGATATCGCGCCCGGCCAGCAGCGATACGCTATCACCACCGGTAATCTGGCCGCCGAGGTTATTGATGTCCTGACGGGCGGTCAGCGCGACCTGGTTGCCGTTAATATAGCCACTGTTGGTCAGCGTTTGCGCCGTCAGCTGCGTCACCTCGCGACCCTGAATGGTGCCGCTGTTGGTAATGTCGTTCTGTGCGCTGAGCGCCACGTTATTGCCGCCCATCAGCGCGCCGTCACCGGTCAGATCGCCCTCTTTAACCTTCGCATAGACCTGCGGCACCAGCACCGTCTGCTGCGTGCCGTCCGGCAGCGTCACCGTCTGATTAACCAGCCAGACAATGTCGCTGGTCAGCAGCGCCATCTGGGCAGGTGTCAGCGCCACGCCCAGTTCCAGCTGATACTGCTGACCAAAGGCCACGCCGTTATTCATCAGCGCACGGTACTGCTCTTCATCATTGTTGTAGCCGCTGATATAGCGATTACCGGTCATCTGAATAATCTGGTCGCGCACCACGCGCTGTTCGTAGTAGCCATCGCCCAGCCGTTTGAGCGTCTGCCCGCTGGACGACGGCAGGGCCGTCTGCATGTAGTCGCTGCTTAGCCACTGCTTCTGGTTGGTGAAGCGCGGATCGGTCTCCACCAGATAACGGCTGTCGCTGGCGGGCTGCAGGGCAAACAGGCTGTTGTCCGGCAGTCGGGTGTCCGGCGAAACCGCGCGGATCACCGGCGTGATGCTCTGCCCGTTGACCACCGTGGCGGGAAGCGTCAGTGTGAACTGCTGCCCGGGCGGCAGAACCAGCGGATGATCCTTGATGCTGCCCAGATTTTCTAGGGTGATGGTGCCGCTGTAGCGCAGCCCGTCGCCGGGAAGCGCCGCGTCCGTGACGTCATGAGACGCCAGCGTCACCGCCTGGGTTGCCTGCTGCCCACCCGCCGCGCCGACCGCGCTGGCCTGGGTGGTAACCGTCTGCTGTTGTCGACTGCCGGTCTGATAGCCGCTCCCCTGCGGGGCCGCGTTAGCCTGCCAGGCGAGGGTTTTCAGATCGATAGTTTCGGTGACCACCGCCGGGCGATAGTTGCTGCTGCTTTTGCCCTGCGACGTCTTGGTGCCACCGAGTTTCTTTTTCTTTTTCTTTGAATACCAGCGTACGACCTTGCCGTCATCGGTGGTGACCCGCACGCCTTTGGTCGCCTGGTTATCCAGTTCGCCTATCTGACCGCCCAGCGTCGCGCCCGCCACAATCTGGCTATCCTGGTTAGCCAGCCGGTTGGCGGTAAAGGTCATGTTGCCGCCGGAGAGGATTTTGCCCGGATCGCTCTCTTTGATCTGGGTTTCGTTGACCACGCGCTTGTAGTTGTATTCGTAGAATTCGCTGCCGCTGGTGCCGTCCGGCATGGTAGCGCTATGCACGCCATATTTGTTTTTATGGCTGGTATCGACCTTATCCCAGTCGTAGCGGGTGGTCTTACCCTTCAGAACCGCCTCATGGTGCTGGGCGTTTTCCGTCATCACCGTCTCGGTAGTAAGCTGGCGGTTGGTGTTGTTCACCTCCGCCATAGCGATGGTCGCATTGCCTCCGGCCTCGATGGTCGCCCCGTGGTTATTAAGCTGACGGCCCTGCCCTGTGGCCTGGTCGTTTTCGTCCAGCTGGCCGCCAAAGCGCATCTCCCCGGCGCTGTAGATCAGCGCGTGATCGCGGTTATTGACCGTGTCGGCGGCGATGTCGAGCCGGTCGCGAGCGGCAATCACCGCCGCTTTGCCATTCTCGCTCAGATTATTCAGCACCGCCGCCGCAATGGCGATATGGTCGCCGTAGATGCGTCCGGTGCCGGTGTTGTTAAGTACCCCGGCGACCAGATGCGTCAGCCCGCCGTCAATCAGGCCGGTATTGTTGAGGGTATCGCCCGCGGTGATATGAGTGCTCTGCCCGCTGATTTCGCCCGTGGCCTGGTTATTGACGTTCTGCGCGGTCAGCCAGAGCGCCTGCTGCCCGGTGATAATGCCGTCGTTGGTGACAGTACCCGGCGTGGTCAGCCGCAGCGACCCGTTAGCTTTGACCTCCGCAAGATTGTGGAAGTCCTTCGCCAGCGTGATGCCAAGGTCACCCTGCGACAGCACCTGCCCGTCGCCGCTCAGCGAGGCGGCGTTGATTTGCCCCTCCCTGCCGCTGATCATTACGCCCTGGAGGTTGTTTATCGCCAGCGTCTGGCCCTGGGCGGCATCCTGTACCTTCAGGGTATCCAGCAGCGCGCCTGCATGTGCAGGCATGGTCGGGTAGAGACTGACCCAGGAGGAGGATTCAGGCGTGAGCATCACCCTGCGCACCCTGCCAGGCACGATCAGCAGCTTCAGTTCGCCCTGACGCAGATCCTGCTGGGGGGCCAGCACCCGCGTGGTGACCCAGCCGTGGTTTATCAGCCGGTTTTGCAGCGTACTCATCAGCAGGTTGATGCCCTGAACGCCCAGACAGTGGCCGACCGCCTGGTTTGCAAGTCGCGGTAAGGGAACCCAGTGCGGCAGCGCGTCCCGTCCTTCAAGGGTAACCTGATGAATAACAAAGCAGGGCTTTTCGTCGGGAAAGGCCAGATGCGAGGGAGCAGGCACCGGTTCAGACAAGCGCACGTCTGGCGCCTGCGGCATCAGGGTCTCATTACGCGCTTTTTGCTGTTCCTGCTGATGCTGGATCTGCTCGTCGCCCGGCGCGGCGCTGACGGCGCTGGAGATCGCTGCAATCAGGATGGCGACACCCCGTGCAGACAGGCGGCTGATTTTGTTTCCCTGCATGACACTTCCCGGCTGTGAAAAAATGTAAACAAATGTGTATTGTGTGCTTTTATGCGCACATTATGCACTGGGACAGGAAAACTTCAAGAAGAAAAATGAAGAAAAACTGACGATTCCTTTACATTTGAGAGCCAGGATAAAAATTTAATTCTAAAAAAAACCTTATTATTACTGGCCTGAATGGGATCTTTCCTGGCGAGTTAACAAGGCATATGGGGAGTTAAAATCCTCATTCCCCGTTGCGTATCTGACTTAGCGCCGCCAACAAATTCTTTTCATTCCACTGGATACGTCATATTTTGTCCTGGGCCTTAGGAATTTACCCAGAGCGCGCTCGCCAGGCGTATTTATTTTATTCAGGTCCAGAGGTGGCTGTTTTTATATTCCCGCTTAAATTCCCATTAAGTCAGAAGGAAGCTTTATGCAATTGCGTAGTCGGACAATAGAACAGCGTCAAGCTCGAAACATCAAATAGGGTAATCAACCTGGGCCTTGCGGTTTTTTTGCACTTCCCTCCGACCTTTTTACTCGGGAGGGCAAAAAAGGATTTCGTTTCGGGAAAATATGCTTTTGTGCAGCGTCTCGCGGTCCACTTAATGGGCGACTGGTATGCTCCGGCAGACTTTTTTTCACCTGCCCGCAAAGAGGACGTAGCGATGAGCCAGATTAGCTGGACCGATGTGGATAATTTTTTTGTGGATACCCTGGTTGAACAGGATGAGGCGCTGCTGGCCGCGCTGGAAAACAATAAAGCGGCGGGGTTACCCGCCATTGATGTGACGCCAAACCTGGGGAAGATGCTGCATATTTTTGCCCGGATGATCGGTGCCAGGCGCATCCTTGAAATTGGTACGCTGGGTGGCTACAGCACCCTGTGGCTGGCGCGCGCCCTGCCCGCCGACGGCCTGGTGGTGACGCTGGAGTATGAGCCGCGCCATGCGGAGATCGCCAGACAAAATATCCGCCGGGCCGGGCTGGAGGATCGGGTGGAGATTCGCATCGGTGCCGCGCTGGAAAGTCTGCCTGCGCTTGCCGCGATCGCGCCTTTCGATCTGATTTTTATTGATGCCGATAAAAAGAATAATCCGCACTATCTGGAGTGGGCGTTAAAGCTGTCGCGTAAGGGGACGGTGATTATCGGTGACAACGTGGTGCGTAGCGGAAGAATTGCCGACCCGGCCGCAGATGATGAGCATTTGCAGGGGCTGCGTCACTTTTTGCAGCTGCAGGCGCAGGACGACCGCCTGACGGTTACGGCGCTACAGACGGTCGGCGCCAAGGGATGGGACGGATTTTCCATTGCGCTGGTTGAGAAGTAATCTCCAGGCGGATGTATCACTGGCGTCAGGCGCGCAGCCGCGCGCCTTAACGGGAAATTAGCTCACCAGCATCAGTTCGCGGTCTTCAATCATCGGTTTATTGAGTAGCGACAGCAGGATATTTTTCACCGCCTGGGCCGATGGCGAGAGGGGACGGCGGGCAGAGACGTTCAGCGACAGCGGCAGATTGAGGGTTGGGCTGGTGATGCGCGACATCCACGCATTGGTTGAACTGACCAGCGCGCGCGCGGCGGATTCCGGCAGCACGGTGACGCCCATTCCGCTGGAGACGGCAGAGCTAAGCGTGGCAATGGATTCGATTTCGCCGATTATCCGCGCGCTGAGGCGGCGCAGGGAGAAGGCTTCATCTACGCGCATACGAATAGCGCTGTAGTCTCGCGGCAGGAACAGATTCATCAGGGCCACATCGGCAAGATCGATGTTTTGCCCCGGACAGGTTGTCGCCCCCACCAGATAGAGTTCTTCTTTCATCAGCGGCATGCTGGTTATCCCGGCCGTTGGCGCACGGTCATAGAGTACCGCCATGTCAAGCTGGCCATTCATCACTTTTTCGTTTAGTGAAGCCCCGCTGTTTTCATGCAGATAGACCAGCACCTCGGGGAATTGCTCGCGCACGCTTTGTAGCAGAGGCATGGTCAGCGATGAGGCTGCCGTTCCCGGTGCCAGGCCAATCGAGACCTGCCCGGTGAGCATCTGCCCGGCATTGATCACCGCCGCCTGAGCCTGTTCGCACTGGCGCAGGATGGTGCAGGCGTGGGAGTAAAGGATTTTCCCGGCTTCCGTGGGCGTCACGCCGCGCTTGGTGCGGATGAGGAGCTGCTGGTCCAGTTCGCCCTCCAGCGTGGCGACCTGCTGACTGAGCGCGGGCTGCGCAATGTGCAGGACTTCAGCCGCCTGGGTCAGGCTGCCGATATCGACGATTTTTACGAAGTATTTGAGTCGTCTTAAGTTCATGTTGCCTCCGTCACGGATCCCCGAATGCCAGAGTCACTGGCGAGAAATATAAGTTTTCACTCTGGTGCGAGGGGGTGTTGCAAGCGTCATGCCAGAATGGTCTTAGTCTTTGTCCCCTGTGATGGACGTTGGCTAAGAGGCGGTTAAATAAGAGAATCTGATTACCCCTTTAGGGTTAATCAATTTTATTTATAGAGTGCCAGCAGCAGCGTTGCTTACTGACGCACTGCAATGGTGCGGAATATGCTGTATCAGTGTGCATGTAACCGTTTCCAATGTAGCCTGCGTCACGGAGTGGGGGCATTGTGGCCGTTATCGGTTGGCTGCCCTTTATTTTCTGGTGGGTTGTATGGGCTGCGATATCTGCTGTGGGGGTGGATAATCCCTGCGGGTGCCGGGCTGCGATATCTGACGAGCCGGTGGATAATCCCTGCGGTTGCCGGTGAGTTGTCCGGGCTGCAACATCTGCTGTGTCGGTGGATAATCCCTGCGGGTGACGGTGAGTTGTCCGGGCTGCAACATCTGCTGTGTCGGTGGATAATCCCTGCGGGTGACGGTGAGTTGTCCGGGCTGCAACATCTGCTGTGTCGGTGGATAATCCCTGCGGGTGCCGGGCGTCCTCGCGCCAGGCTTTGCCTGGTGCCTTTGGCTCCGACTCCAGGCCAGACGGCCCGGTCGCGAGCGGGCATCCCTGCCCGCCGCTCCCTGAGTGCAGCATCCCTGCTGCCCTCGCCTGGCCTTCCGTCTTCGCCGCAGCGCTGCGGATTGCCCGTCATCCGCAGGGATTATCCACCTCTCTGGCTTTCGAGTTGTTTTTAGTAAACGCGTAAATCTGGCCGCAGGTACATGAGCCGCTGCTAAACAAAGCGGGCTTCGTATTGACATGCTTATGTTCGTTCTGAAGCATAGCAATACACCCCCGTCACTCTTTGAACCGCCTTTGCCCGCAGCCCGCACAATGTAAAAGGAGCAGGCGGGTGGGGCCCGGTGACAGGCAATCCGCAGCGCTGAGCGCAGGGAGGAAGACCCGGATGGGCCAGCAGGGAGGCTGGCACAAGGGCATGCCGGGACAGGGATGTCACGTCATGCCCGGTCCGGAAAGTCGACGAGCGCAGCGAAGGAACCGCGCCACGCGCGGCGCGAGGACCGCCAGGCACCGGGCACCACCCGTTGGCGACGGCATCAGACCTTTTAGCTAGCCGGGTGCCGTCCGTTGGTGACATCACTAGCCCCTGCCGCACCGCGCACCAACCCCTGACGACATCACCAGCCTTTACCGCACCAGGCATCCCCCTCAGCGCTTCTTACGATTACGGTACATATCAATCGAAACGGCACTCACAATAATGATCCCTTTGATAATGTCCTGCACATAGGCATCGACGCCAACAAAGGTAAAGCCGCTCTTAATCAGCCCCAATATCACCGCACCTATCAGCGTCCCGGTAATGCGCCCCACCCCGCCCATCAGACTGCTGCCACCGATCACCGCGGCGGCAATCGCATCCAGCTCGTAGGAAACCCCCATGCTCGACTGACCGCTACTCACGCGGGCCGCCAACACCACCCCCGCCAGCCCGGACAGCCCACCCGCAAAGGTATAAACGATCACCAGATACTTATTAACGTTGATCCCCGACACCTTTGCCGAAATCATATTGCCGCCAATCGCATACACATACTTTCCGTAGCGCGTGTACTTCAGCGCAATATGGAAAACAAACGCCACCACCAGAAAAATAATCACCGGCATGCCGCCCTGCCCGATCGAAGTAAAACCATCGGACAGAAAGCTGATTGGATTCCCCTGGGTGTAATACTGCGCCAGACCGCGCGCCGACACCATCATCCCCAGGGTGGCAATAAAGGGTGGAATACCGGTTTTGGTGATCAAAAATCCGTTTACCGCCCCGCAAAGCAGCCCGACCGCCACCCCGGCAACGATGGGCACCACGGCCGGTAAATTCACCAGCGAAGGATACACCGGCGACAGGCTGTCGGAGGTTTGTGCCAGACTGGCCGCCACCACCGCCGTCAGCGCAATCACCGAGCCGGAAGAGAGATCAATCCCGGTAGTGATGATCACCTGCGTGACCCCCACCGCAATAATGCCAATAATCGCCACCTGTAAAATAATCAGCACCAGGCGGTTTGGATTCAGAAGGAACGACTGATCGCGCACGTACCAGCCGAATCCCTCAAAGATCAGCGCAATCCCCACCATCACGATAAAGATGCCGGTATCCTTCGGCAGCCGGGAGGTGAACCTGGAGAGCTGCGCGGGCAGAGTAAGCCGGGGAGTTGTCATTTTTACGTCACTCATAATTTGAACCCTTATTCGGATGCCAGCGACAGAATGGTTTCCTGATCGGCGTCTTCTTTACTGAGGATGCCGGTGATCCGACCGGCGTGCATCACCATCACCCGGTCACTCATACCCAGAATTTCAGGCAGCTCCGAGGACACCATGACAATCGCCACGCCGCGGTTAGCCAGTTCACTGATCAGTCGGTAAATTTCCGCCTTGGCCCCCACGTCAATGCCGCGCGTAGGCTCGTCAAGGATCAGCACCTTTGGCTGTGCCAGCAGCCAGCGCGCAATCAGCACCTTCTGCTGGTTGCCTCCGCTGAGGTTATTGATAATCTGATCCATCGTCGGCGTTTTGATATTCAGACGACGAATCTGCTCCATACAGTCCTTCGCCATCTGCATATGGCTGACAAAGCCTCCCCGACTGCTGTACTCCGGCATATTGACGATGCTCATGTTCTCCATTACCGACAGCACCAAAAACAGCCCGGATTTTTTGCGATCCTCAGTCAGAAACGCCAGGCCTTTGTCAATCGCGGTTGAGGGGGAATCAATGGTGACGGGTACGCCATCAATCAGAATTTCGCCGCCGTCAATGTGCGTCATGCCGAACAGACTCTCCATCACCTCGCTGCGCCCTGCCCCTACCAGCCCGGCAACGCCGAGGATCTCACCGCGTCGGACGCTAAAGCTGATCTCCTGAAACACGCCTTTACGTTGCAGATTGCGCACCGTCAGCACATCCTGACCGATGTCGTTATTGAATTTTGGAAAGAGCTGGGTAAGTTCTCTTCCTACCATCTGCGTAATCAGCGACTGGCGGCTGTAGCTGGCGGTCGTATCGCTGCCCACCCAGGCGCCATCGCGAAAGACGCTGACCTCATCGGTAATGGAAAAAATCTCATCCATTTTATGGCTGATATAGATGATGGCCTTACCCTGTGCCCGAAGGTCGCGAATGATGGTGAACAGGTGCGACACCTCCGTTTCGGTTAAGGCCGAAGTGGGTTCGTCCATAATCACCACGTCGGCATTCCATGAAACGGCCCTGGCAATCTCCACCATCTGCTGTGAGGCAATACTCAAATCACCCACCATCTTTTCCGGCGTCAGGCGGATATTCAGCTTGCTCAACAGATCGCGGGTCAGCTTATTGAGCTGGCGATGATTGACGAAGCCATACTTCATCGGTTCACGGCCCAGCCAGATGTTTTCTGCCACCGTCATATGCGGCACCAGGTTTAGCTCCTGATGGATCATCGAAATACCCGAACGCAGCGCGTCGAGCGTATCGTTGAACTGCACCGGCTCCCCTTTGACGCGGATAATCCCGTTATCGGGACGATATATCCCGATCAGGCATTTCATTAAGGTGGATTTCCCCGCGCCATTTTCGCCCATCAGTGCATGGACGCTTCCCGGTTTAACGCGCAGAGAGACATTATCTAACGCCCTCACGCCGGGGAAAAACTTGCTGATGCCTTCGGCCTCAAGCGCATATGCGGACATTTTTCACCTCCGGACAACAGGGTTATTTCTGATTGAGGCTGATAAATTTGGCCATATTGTCTTTGGTGATCAGCTGGTAGGGAATGTCGACCACCTTCTGCACCTTCTCGCCGTTTGCGAGGCTGATAGCCGTTTTTACTGCGCCCTCACCCTGACCTTTGGCATCCTGGAAGACCGTCGCCACCATTTTTCCATTTTTGATCATCTGTAGCGCATCGGGGGTGCCGTCGACGCCGGCGATAAGGATATGGTTGGCATTTTTACCGAGCGCCTGGAGCGCGCCAATCGCCATTTCATCGTTGTTTGAGGCGATAGCCTGGATATCGTCTCCGGCGGTTAGCCAGTTGCTGACCACGTCCACCGCATCGTTGCGCATAAATTTCGCCGTCTGCGCCTGCACCACCTTCAGGCCGGGATACTTCGCTATCACGGCTTTAACGCCTTTGGTGCGTTCACGGGTGGATTCATTAGCCAGGTCGCCCATCAGAATGGCGACGTTGCCTTTGAAATTCAGGTCCTTAGCGAGCGCCTCCATTTGCAGACGGCCTGCAAGCTCGGAGTCAGAGCCGACATAGGCCATTTTTCCGGTTAGCTCTGCGGAGGGACGGCGGTTAACGAAAATCAGCGGAACGCCCGCTTTGCTGGCCTGGTCCATAATCGGCTTAACGGCATTGGTGTCGACCGGATTAACGATGATGGCGTCTACCCCCTGGCCGATAAAGTTCTGCACCTGCTGAAGCTGCTGGGAAACATCGCCTTTGGCATCTTCGATTTGCGCCTTAACGTTATCCTTCTGCAACTCTTTCTGCATCGCGGTGCGCACGATGGTCAGGAAGTTGTCATCAAATAACGCCATCGAGACCCCAATCTGCAGGTCTTTGGCAAAGCCCGCGACCGGTAACATACACACTAACAGCGACGCTAAAATCGTTTTTTTCACTTTCATAACTCAGCCCTTTTATCGTTAGTATGCGCAGGCGGGTCGGACGTCGAATGAAAAATATCTTTTACATTCACACAACTTCACCAACGGCATTAGTTAATTTCACAGCCAAAACTATCTGGAAAAACAGCACGTTTTCTTTAAACCATTCATACCTCATCTTCTGTTGAATTAGAAGGTTAAACCAAATCTGCGGACACCTAACGAGTTAACCCGCGGTATTAATAGCAAGATAAGTTTATTTATTTCATAAATTGACTATTTGAAATTTTCACCATCAAAACACTGGAACGCGCGTTTTAAAATAATCAAACAACAAAATTTTGACATACCTCTAACATCGGCGCGGTAATTGATTTAAATTGAGATCTGGCGCAAGAGATTGCGCGTTATCCTGAAGGCAGGAAGGGGCTAACGGATGAGAAAGAGAGCAGATCGTTGATTTTGCCAGCAAACGCACCATAAAGGTGAAATCGGGCTTTGACATTCCCCTGGGCCATCGTTAATATGCGCCCCGTTGAAACAATTCCTCTGTAGTTCAGTCGGTAGAACGGCGGACTGTTAATCCGTATGTCACTGGTTCGAGTCCAGTCAGAGGAGCCATATTAAAGAAACCAGATGTCTACTGACGTCTGGTTTTTTGCTTTTTAGTCAGGCAGTTATTCTCTCTCCCTTGTTCGACAACGTCCTTCAAAGCGCGGCACCATCCACCCGCATTTGCTGGCACTTCCGGTTCTCCGTTTTGTACACTCATACGGAGAACGGTCCTGTGTGGCGCTCACTGATATAAAAAATAAGAAATGCAAAGCATTACGGGAAAGCCATCAAGCGCACGGATGGTTCTGGTATGTACCTGCTTGTTCATCCCAACGGCTCAAAATACTGGCGTATGCAATATCTTTTTGCCGGTAAGCAAAAAACCCTGGCGTCAGGCGTACATCCTGCCCTCTCTCTATCTGATGCCATGTAACACCGTGACGTGGCGAAAAAAACTGCTGGCGAAACGAAAGGTTCCGACCCTTTGGTTAGGAAGCAGGACGAGAAGTGCGAAAACAGCGGGGCCTTTTTATTTGAAGCAGTTGCCAGACAATGGCATGCGGGCAATTAGAAATGGTCAGAAGAGTACAAAAATAAAATCCTCGGCGCTCTGGAAATATATCTTTTTCCGGTTATTTGAAGGATACCACGAGTTTTCAGAACGCATTGACAATTGCCGTGGAAGATTACTTACCCGGCTGGCAGTGAAACTTACCCTGCTGACCTTTATTCGTTCCAGGGAACTCCGTTTTGCAAGATGGTCAGAAATTGATTTTGAAAAATCGTTATGGACAATACCAGTAACGGTGTTCACGTCAAGATTATCCGAGGTCAGAGTTGTGCTTTTGCTGTTGGATGGGCTTAGAACCCCACTCAGAGAAGATAATGAGGAATTAATCGACTGCCCCACCTTCCCTGTTATGTCGTTCAGTTGCTGACAGCCTGCGAGGGTGAAAGTGGCAGAGACGTATAGAGCCTTAATCGTTTTTTTCATTTTAAATAACCTGTACAGGATCATAAAATACTCACTGAACTGATATCTTCATTCAGAACAGTGAGTGATGGTGTTTTTCCCCTGATGTTGGCGTAGCCATTAACGTGCGGTCGGACGAACCCAACTGATTTTATCTTTGGTTTTAAATTTCAAAATTAGCAATAGGCCAAGCATTAAAGCGGGCAAAGTAATCACCATTACCGGCGTGGATTTGGTCAAATAAGCCATAAAAAATCCCGCAGGAATGCCAATAATCGTTCCAACGGCTACCAGCCCCTTCATGGTCTGCTGACTGACGTAGCCGTTAACTCTCTCAGCACCACAGCCCCTGCATACCGAAACATGCTCCTGGACATCTGTACCGCAAAACGGATATTCAAACATATTCTTCTTATCAACCCGAACACTCTAAGTAATTGATATTATTGACCTAAAGAATGAGGCTGTCATACCGTTTTTATCGACCAAATTGATATGCAAAAAAATAGCTATAATCTATCAAATAATTAATATACATCGATATAAACAATTAATCACCGATCGATTGGCGACCCTTTAATCGTTAATATCTATCAAAATAGATATATAGATCGATTTTGCAGATCAATAAGTTAATGAAATGTGTGATTAATTGACTGATTTTTTCCTAAAAAGCTCGCACTTTGAACACATTGAGTCCGAAGCACCTTACTATGATGTTGAGTCATGCTGTCATTACGGATAGGGTAAAGGCATCAACTAAGTGTTCTGTCCATGACGGGACGATATCTCTAGCAACGACATAGTTTTACGATATGCTTTGTTAGAAAGGCGGTTTGTAAATTCAATTGCGATAACCCAGGTAACGGAGTACCACCCAGTGAGCAATGCATTATTTCCTTTAACGATCTTCACGACCCAGCGCCGTTTCAATGATTTTTCTACGGACGATATGCGTTATGGCGACATTCCGGAAGACAGGCTGAGAAGAGAGTTCGGACTTAACAACATATCGAATGTGGTTGATCCCTATACCCTAACCCGACTGACAACATTTGATAATCCGCAATCAAGATTCGCAGGAGCTTATGGTAGCATTCACCGTGGCGATAAACTGAGTGTCCAGCAAGGTACGCAGCTATTGTTCGAGGAAATGCAGGTTACATCGCTACCTTTTTCTTTCGTTGGCCCGCATAGATATTTAATCAATCAGATGCTAAGGAATTTTCGGTTTTCACGGGGATTAGATTTTCACAATCCTCAATTAGATAGAGCTTATCGGAATAAACTGCATTCTGATTATGCTGCTAAGAAAACAACGTCTATCATGCAAGAAACGATTGGATTATTCATTGATTATACCAGCAAAGGATTTCCTCATGAACGACTGGAAAGTTTAACTTCTGCCATCAAACTCTCTATACTTCCAAAATCTGACTCTTTAATACTTGATAAAATTAATGGAATGGGAATTACTTTCCACGATTTTTATGCAACTAGAATAGAAATTCTTGGTCTTGATGTTAATGATCATGGCTGGAAAGCAAGTGTCAGATTTACAGGCCAGGATCATTTCGGCCTGGATGTCGGTGATATACGCAAGCGTAAATTCAATCAGTTTCAATTCTTCAGAATATGGTTTGTTCTTCAACGGTTGGATAAATTTGGTTTTCGTCCATTTCTGACAAATATGGAAGCTGTGATTGACATAGAAGGAAAACGATAATGCGTAAACTAGTAATTTTCTCACTGGCAGTGGTTTTATGTATTATTGGTTATCTGTTTCCAGGAAAACCTAATATTTCTGTTATTGGTGCACATTATGATGGTAGTACAGCACAAATTATTGTTGATAAATTACCTTTAACCGACTCAAACAAGATTAATTGGTGGCAAAGAAACCAAAATGAAATCCTTAAAAAATACGACATTCCAACTGGTGATAAAACACCCTTTCTTATTGTTGTCTATGCCTTTGGTGATGGCTATCAAGTAGAAGGTAAAGAAGACAGACTTTGCTTCACAGATATAAAACCACCAAAAAACTGTATTGATAAAAAAATTATTATGATGATCTGGCGCACGCGCGATGGTGGCGTTAAATATCAATTCTAATTTGTATTAGTTGCGACTTGATCTGACACATGTCCATGAATGGTTGAGAGTTACCGGTTTTGATATAGGTGTCGAACCCTTATAAAAAACACAGGGTAATTCTCATGCTTCATATAACCGCCGGGTCGCAGCGCTGCCGGAACTCCTGCCGGGCATTCATCACGGTGCGCCGGTTACGCCAGGCATACCAGCCGCTGCGGGCAACCCGCAGCACCCGGCACATGGCTTTAATGCTGAACTCAGCCTGATACTTTTCGACAAAGACATACTTCATTTCAGGCGCTTCGCGAAGTATGTCGCGGCCTTTTGGAGAATGGCAATCTCTTCCGCCTGCTCAGCCAGTTGCCGCTTAAGGCGGGCATTTTCAGCGGCCAGTTCACTTTCACGCTCTGACGCGGTCACTATCTGCTGTTGTTTGCTGCGCCAGGTATAAAGCTGTGATTCATACAGGCTGAGTTCGCGGGCCGCGGCAGCAACACCAATTTGCTCAGCAAGCTTCAGCGCTTCGTTGCGAAATTCATACGTGTGCTGCTTACGGGGCTTTTTGCTGGTCGATGTTGGTTTTGTCATGAGTCACCTCTGGTTGAGAGTTTACTCACTTAGTCGCGTGTCCACTATTGCTGGGTAGGATCAGGCCGTTTGAGTTTGCCCAAAATATTTACCCGCCCTTGTTTTAAGCATTTTCTATTTTTTTCTGGTTATAAAATAAAAACTTGATAAAATGATTTTCATAACAAGATTTATTACAGGGATGTAAAATGGGTGTTATGAGCATAATAGTAATTACTGTAGCATTGGGCTTGTATACTCTTTATGATAGTTATTCTTCGTATAAGAAAGGTGTATTTAAAGAATATCGCAAGATGGCTCCATTTATTTACCATTACAAAAAAGACAAATCATTCACCCCCAAAATACTAGAAAACATTCTACTCGGGTTGTTCATGATTGGTTTTGCCATCTGGTTCTGGTTTAAAACATCATGAGGTTATATTTTTAATTTAGCATAATATATAGATTTGAAATTGAGCTGTGATCATTTCACATTAGAATAATAGAATAATCCTCAACCAAGTAAAGACATTATAGTGTGATTGCGTTCTTCAGTCACTCATCAAAAAATGGCTTTCTCAAGGAGATTTTACTGAAATGAAAATTATTTATAGCAATTTCCAATAACCATTTTATAATTTATTTTAACCCCTTACTTTTGATATTAACTTTCCCCAAAAAGAATATTTTTCAACAACAGTTGACTGATTCGCCCATGATGGATTCAAAAGATCGGTTGATAATATATATTTATGATCATCATCATCAACGACTACGGCATTTAGCTTTTTAGCTATCTGCAACATCTTACAATAAAGCGCCTGGTCTGGATGCTTGGTTGAGATCCTTCCATCACTCCACTCAAGCCAGGGTCCATCATGTTCACTCTTACCGCTCCATACAGCAAAAAAATCACCATTCATTTTATCTACTGAAAGTTCTACATCATCATTAATAACCTGAAGCCATTCACCACTACTTATTGGGTTACTTGCGCTATCAAACTAATTTTCTGTTCTTATTATGTGAAGTTCAAAGCCCATAGCTATCTCCGTTTCTTGATGAAGATAGATTATTATGACTGCTCATTACCAGTCAATGAAATCATCTGGTAAAATTCTGTCACGAGCCATTTTCGTATATATTTTTTGTAGTCTTTCTGCCCACTGCTTTTGTGCCTTCTTCTCCCCAATTCCCGAAACCATACTCCGCTTTTGCAGCCACGGCTGTCCGGTCTTTATTGCTGCCCGGAGCAGGTTGACGGCCAGTGATTCTGCACAACATGATTGATGAGGGGGTAATGGTCTATCTCTAACAGCGATGCGTAAAAATCTGCTCTGGCGGTACGCAAATAATCACGCGCCGCACTCCATCGGGTAACAACACAGGCCAGCATTTCGAGACCACCCGGTGCTTGCGGGCACCAGGCCGCTGATGCATGGAAAATGTCGCTGAACGTCTCCCACTGCTGATAAAGCTTGTGGGTTGCGCCTTCAGCCAGTGCCTTAAGGGACGCTTTCTGGTTGGAGCCCAGCCATCGCTCTGGATAATCAATCATTCCGATGGACGCATAACAGTTAGTCACTATATAAATCAGACCGCGCAGTTGTTGCGAGCGTACTGAGGCATTCGTCGATAAAATTCCCGCGTCCGGGTATTCAAGCCCGAGGAAGATCATAATTGCTGCGCTTTCGGTCAGGACAGAACCATCGGGAAGGATTAATGTGGGTATCTGGACCAACGGATTGAGACGGCTTAACGCTTCTTCGGCGGTGTTTTTTTCCCAGGAGCTGGCTTTGACCACGCAATATTCCACGCCACAGCGGATAAGCGCCATTTCTATTGCGGCCGATCCGGAATGGTCCGAGCCATAAAGCGTATACATGACATTCTCCACTGGCGGGTGATTATCAGTAAGCATAATAGATTGCCGTGCGACTGCGAGCGCAGGAAGAAACGAGGCAGTACTGTAGACGCCTGCGCTAACCGGAAAACTCCAGGCAACGCTGTGGTTGCCTGCATTCGCAGCAATAATCAGGCAGCCTTATGGGCTGCCCGCACTCAGACTTTAAGCATCTTCACCGTGGCATCCACGTCAATCTCATCTTCTGAGAAGATTAATGTCGTACCCTGGAAGGTGGTGATCGCCAGTTTTTTCAGCGAGCGCATTTCACCCGGCTCAGTGGAGGATTTCGGCCTGATGCTGTTCATCAACAGGCCCACAGAGAGCACTGCATTTTCTTTGTCAATGCGGGCATCGACAGGGACTTCTTCACTGTAAACCAGCCAGGACTTGATCGCCGTGAGCTTGAGACGCTCGCCTGCGATATAAATATAGTTGCTTTCCGGTAGCACCTTGACTGCGTAGGCTGACAAACCTTTGCTATTGGTGCCAGGTTCGAAAGTCACCGACGCATTTTTGTCAATCAGCTCGGGGTTGGCGACCTTGATCACATGAAAATAACGGTTATCACCGTTCTCATCTTTGATAAATCCAAAACCTTTTTCTTTAAACCAGGTTGTGATCGTTCCGTTCATCGCCTTTACCGCCTACTTTATCGTTAATCTACTCAGTTTTTACAGCGCGCAGTGTAAAGCACAACGGCTGTGTAGACTACGTTTTGGTTTAAGTCTGGATGATAAATCTCTGCTATGCGAGGGGCAGCCAGATAACCTATCCCTTTAGATGCCTGAGGATCACCCTGCCGCAGCGCGCAAATTTGCTCTGGGTGAGAAAAAGTCATTTTACACCTATAAATCAAAAAGGGTCTGTCATGAGTGATTCCGCTTGCATATCAATCGGGCTGCTACTGTTTCCGGCACTGACACAGCTTGATCTCACCGGTCCGTATGAAGTTTTTGTCAGAGCCCCTGACACCAACGTCCATCTCATTTGGAAAACGCGGGATCCTGTCGTATCGGACCGGGGAATGGCAATTCTGCCGACTACCACTTTCAGCACATGCCCGAAACTTGATGTCATCTGCATTCCCGGAGGACCCGGACAGATAGACCTGATGGCGGATGAGAATGTGCTTTCGTTTATACGCGCCCAGAGTCACCAGGCCCGACTCGTGACTTCCGTATGCACGGGCTCGTTGATACTTGCCGCCGCCGGGCTTCTGAAAGGATATCGGGCAACGACG